>JAYUKY010000074.1:0-40796 GCA_043764015.1 Raineyaceae bacterium | reverse complement strand
TCAACACAATTCAGACTAAAACCCCAATCCCTAAGTCCCTTTCCCCTGCTGGGAAAGGGACTTTAATACACTTGTCCGACTTTCGCAGGACGTCTAATACTTAAAATAAATTTTTCTGTTGTTTTTTCTCGTAAATATTCATCTAAAAATTGCATTGCTTTAAAGTGGTCTATAACCATTTGATGTTCTGAAAAAGGCTTATTAGGTACAGGTTTGTCATATTCCAACAAATTTATTACTTGTGAGGCACTTAATGTACTTCCCTCAATAGCCGTAGAATGATGTGTAATGGCATAATAAGTATATTTTTGATAATCAACAACGCCACCAGCATACTTTTGGTACAAAGTAATAAGATTTTCTATCTTCTTGATGTTCATTTAACTATATTTTGTCTAATTTGTAGCAAATATAGCAAAATATCTACAAAAAGCCACTCAAATTTGAGTGGCTTTTGTGTGTTTTATTCTTATCAATCAACAATTTTTGTATGAAAAACGCCATTTCTGATACGAAGTACATCAGGGTCTGAGGGATTGCATTTTACGCCTGCATTACCTCCTTTTGGGTCTATGAGCATATTACAACTAAATTTCCCTTTTATTTCTTTGGTCTGAGGGTTATATTCTGTGATTTCTACCCAGTTTTGCAAAGAATCAGCATCATGAAGGTTATCATAAATAGCACATAATAAATCATTATCACCATCTACTCGTAAATCATAACTTATTGATTTTTTAGGAACAAACTGTTTGCCTAATTTTAATGGCAAGCTAAGAATAGTAAAATCATTAAGTATTTGTTGCTTATTTACTTCGCTGAAGCCCAGAGATATAATATCTCCCTTTGCGAAACCATTACAACCAGTTGCGCTCCATTGTTTTCCATTTATCTCTGCAGTTGCTTGTCCCCACCAATTCTTTCCAAATAAATCTAAGAACTCATTATTTTTCTTACACCCCACCAAAACAACCAGCATCAATGTAAAAATCAAAATTATCTTTTTCATTTTCGTAGGGATTTAGAGGTTGATGATAATATTTTTTGTTTCCACATAGCCATTGCTCGTAGTAAGCCTGAGTGAGTACAAACCTTCAGGTAAGTCTGCTCTTGCAATGGTAATCTGATGCTCACCAGCAGACAAGATTTGTGTAGTCAAAGTTCTTCTGATTGTACCATACATATTACTTAATTCAATTTGTATGGTTTCTGTTTTTTGCAGATTTAATTTTACTACTGTACTTTCCGCAAAAGGGTTGGGCGCAATAGAAGAAATAAGTTGCTCTTGGCTAGCTGTACGTAATCCGCCCATGTTTTGCATTAAAATATCTACTAATGTCATTTCTACACGCACATTACCATTGGCATCTGTTACGGTACTACGCACAAAATAAGGCGCATTAGAGGCAATAAGACAAGGCGCACTAAACCTATATGTACCTGTAGGGGAATTAGTTAGTGTTGTAGTACCTGCGTTCCAAGTGATGCCATCAAGACTATTCTCCCATACTATATTAAAAGGGGCTGACCCACAAGTGATATTTACATTAGCAAATATTCCGAAGGTACATTCCATAGCAGTAGCAGGTGCTGTTATAGCTATATTGAAAGAGGTAGGAGGTATAACAGAAATTACTTGTCTAAAATTAGCTACTGTTTGCCCTGTTTGATTAATTTTTAAGGCATTATTATGGCTTCCATCACCTGTAGCCCTATTTTTGTAATCAGCGTCAGGATTTGAAAAGTGATGTACTCTTCTTACAGGCTCGTAATCAGTATGCATTACAGTAATATTTCTTTTTAAATTAAGAAAGCCTGTGTAGAAAAAATGCGCCCGTTGGTAATAAGTTTGGAAAGTATCTTGATGCCTTGCACCAAACAAGTGTCCTACTTCATGTGCAAATGTAAGATGCCTAGAAGTTGAGTATGCCGTTTCTACAATAGCATATGCATCAGGACTACTAGGACCTATTGCTGCAGCATATCCAATATACTTACTATTATTAGCATAATTTCCATTAGTCATCAAGATAACTAAATCAGCATTATATAAATCTCTTATTGATTGTGCATTTATGTTTGTGGTTAAACTAATAATATCTGTAATTATTGCTCTATTAGAACTAGTTTCCGTAAAATTAAAAGGCAATGCACCTGCGAGTATTAGCTTAGCGTTTGTTGGGAGTATTTTACTATTTGCTAATATTTGATTAGTTTGTCTAACTGCTAAGTCAGCCCTGTTATAAATATCTGGCTCAATGCTAATGGCTGCAGGCGTAAAAAGCACCAAAACAGTCAAACGCTCATCTGCAATAGTATTGCTACTACAAGACCCACGTGCTACAAGTGGGTCTATCCCAACAGGTGTTTTTTCATCAACACCACATATTTTACTTATTGGAAGTTCATTGTTATTATGCTCTGAAAGCACTTGCAAGTTATTTCCAAGTTCTTGGTATTCAAAAGTACCCTCATCTAGACTTATTTGCCCATACTTTTGCCCATTTCTAGCAATAAGCATTATTGTACCTGTGAGGCAAGCACCCTCGTCTTCTCCACGTATGTCTCCATACCAATAGTAGTCATTTTCTGATGTGTATTCTACTTTTCTAGCAGTAAAAGCGAGATTATCACAAGCCACATTAGGCAAGACTATATTTAGCATACCCTGCGTTTGTGTTGTGGCAAGGTTTTCAATTCTTACAAGAAGATGGTTTTTTAGGTGCGGTGCGTTTAGTATCTTCTGATACTTGACATTTTGTGATTCGTTTAGAAGCGTTTCCATTGGCTTAAACAAGTTAGTTTGAGCATACACAAGTGATGTCAGCATTTGCGCTAACAAGGGGAGAATTACCCCCCGTTGGAGAATTTTACAGGATTTGTTCATAGAAATTGGATTTATTTGTGTTAAATGTAATGGTGCAAACATAAGGATAATATCTTTAATATCCTTATTCATTGTCAGATATTTTGCAAAAATATTTTTAATAAAATATCTAATATTGCTTAGGAAAACAAAAAGCCTTTCCAAACTTTGGAAAGGCTTTTTTATAGCGTTATTTATTTCGTACCTCGTACTTCAAACTTCGTACCTCGTTATGCGCCTACTTTTGTAATCAAATCAGCAATACGAGCAGAATAACCTGCCTCATTATCATACCAACCAATTACTTTTACAAGTGTACCATTTACAGCTGTTAGTTCTGCATCAAAAATGCAAGAATGAGGGTTTCCAATAATATCAATAGACACAATTGGGTCTGTTACGTATTCCAAAATACCTTTCATAGCACCTTCTGATGCAGTTTTCATAGCGGCATTAATTTCTTCAATGGTTGCTGCTTTTTTCAAAACAACAGTTAAATCAGTCAAAGAGCCATCAGGCACAGGCACACGCATAGCCACGCCATCAAGTTTGCCTTTCAAATGTGGAAGTACCAAACCAACGGCTTTAGCTGCTCCAGTAGAAGTTGGCACAATAGAATAAGCGGCAGCTCTAGCCCTGCGCAAGTCGCTATGAGGTGCATCTTGTAGGTTTTGGTCAGCCGTATAAGCGTGTATAGTCGTGATGTAGCCACTTTCAATACCAAACATATCATCTAAAACCTTAGCCATTGGTGCAAGGCAATTAGTAGTACAAGACGCATTAGAAATAATTGTTTCATTTCCTGTAAGAATGCTGTCATTTACGCCCAAAACCACCGTAGGGATATTTCCTTTGGCAGGCGCAGAGATAATTACTTTTCTTGCGCCAGCAACAATATGCCCACCTGCGCCTGCTTCATCAACAAAACGCCCAGTAGATTCTAATACAACATCAATGCCCAAAGTGCCCCAAGGTAAGTTTTTAGGGTCTTTTTCAGCATAAATTTTGATTTTATTTCCATTAACGACAATACCATCAGCCTCGTGAGTAACTGTACCTGCAAATTTGCCGTGAACAGAGTCATATTTGAGCAAATGCGCAAGTGTAGCCGTATCTGTGAGGTCGTTGATAGCCACGACTTCTACGTTTGATTTTTGTAGTAACGCTTTGAAAGAAAGCCTTCCAATACGTCCAAAACCATTAATAGCAACTTTTATTTTTGACATTGTTGATTTTTTGGTTGATTTCTGAATGAATTTTTTTACAATATTTGCGCAAAAATACAATATTTCTTAGGAATAACAATGTTAATTTTAAGGTTTTGAGATAATATTTAGTTTATTTGTATTTTTTAGCAAAAATGTAAGAAAATATAGGGAAATAACGTATTTTTGCACAAAATTTGATGCGTAAAATGCCTACGAAAATTTCCATAAAACCAAAAATATTCTAACTATTGTGCCTAAAAAAATCTCCTTAAAACCTCTTTTTTTGTCTATTTTGGTGTGTTTGGCATTGTCAGCCTGTATCAATGATGGCAATTTGTGTAGTAGTGCCATAGAACAAACTACGCTCATACGCTTTAAAAGAAAGATAACACTAAAAAAACGCCTTACTTTTGCTGATTCTATTGTGTTTAAAGATACACTTCTGATAGTCAAAAATCTTAAAATAGAAGGAACTTCAAAAGATTTCCATATAAAAGATACTATTAGCAGCACAAAACAACTTACAATAAATGCTGGCGCAGATTTCACTACTTATACTTGTCGTCTGAATGAAATTCCTACAAGTTTTAGGCTGGATTACACTCGTGAGGTGCGCTTTATCTCGCCTGAATGTGGCACAAAAACCCGTTTTTTAACGCCTCTTATACCAACTAGAATTCCTCCTTTTGATTCTGTCCGTTTTAAACAACTTACCAATGATAATTTTGAAATTGAAACCTACTTTTTTAAATAATATTTTGCTTAATATTTCTTTCAATATTTTCTACAAAATTGCTTTTTTGAGTGGTTTAATGATGTTTTTGTGCCAAAATATCAACGCCCAAAATGTCCCTAAAAAAGAAGAAAAAGCTATTATTTTGAAAGATAATCAGAAAGATACTTTAAAGAAAAATGATACTATTCCATCAGTTAAAATTAGCCCTAAAAAAGCAAAAAAAGGCTTTAAAAGTCCGTTTGGCAAACTAGAAAATATCCGTTTAGGTGCAAATTTGTTGGCACTTGGTTTGTCTGTCGCACCCAAACAACCATTTTTATTAGAAATAAATGCAGAAGCAGAACTAGGGAAATGGCTAGTTAATATTGATATTGGTACTTCTACAAAAAAACAAACGTATCAAGAAACTACTTCTAACACACAATTATCCACTAATTATAATAATCAAGCCTTCTTTTTTAAGGTTGGTGGAGATTATAATGTTATCAAAAAAAGTGTAAAAAAACATTTACTTTTTTTTGGTTTTAGGTATGCTCACGCAAATTATACAGAAAATATTCAGCAAGAAAAATCTGATACACTTTTTAGTGTTGCAACGCAAGATTTGACTAATAAAGTGAGTGCCAACTGGTTAGAAGGCACTTTTGGAATGAAAGTTAATATTTGGAAAAACTTGTATGTAGGTTATACTTTGCGCTATAAAACCGCTCTTTGGACATCAGGAAACAAAGAATTTTTGCTTTACGATGTCCCAGGATTTGGAAAACCAATTAAAAATGCCAATGTAAGCATTAGTTATTATGTTTGGTATTGTTTTCCTGTCAAAAAGAGATAAATTTTTTACCACTAAGAACACAAAGAAAGGCACTAAGTAAGCAATAAGAAATACAAAAATCTTTCTATTTTTTCTGTAATTGCCTTTCATAAAACACAAAACCACCACCTTGATACATTTTTTTTACATTTGTGTCTTCGTACTTTTTCATTTCTAAGGTATCATTAACTTTGATAACAAAATAAGCAGGTTTATCTACGTCTGCACCACGTAAAAGCCATTGTTCTACGTTATTTTTATCTTTGTAATCATACGCTTTTGGGTTATCATATTTTGGATATTTTTGATAAAAGTATTGCGCATAACTCTTAAACTGAAAAGGAATAGCATAAACATCTTTTCCTGCAAGATTTTTATAAAACTCTATCATAGGACGCTGGAAATAAGCCTCAATCTTTGGAACAATAATCACCGCCAAAATAGATAAGAAAATAGCCGTACTCGCAAAAAGTGTTAAAATAGCCTTCTGAAGCATTTTTTTAGAAAAATAATAAACTCCCAGCCACACACAAAACAAGTAAAAAGCTCCTATCAAAAACTCCCAACCACCCCAAACTACATCTTGCGACAAACACGCCACCGCAAAATCATCTTCAATTAAATAAAAAAACTTTTCTTTATATTGAAAAGCAATAGGCAAAATAGTAACAGCAAGTCCAAAAACACTACCCAAAAAAGCAACAAAAAACACACTCCAACGGCTTACAAACACATTTTCCGCTAGCAAATGATACAAGGCATAAGCACACAAAAACGACAATGGAAAGTATGCCATTGATGAATAATGCACTATTTTCGTCTGTGCAATAGAAAAAATAATCATCACCACCCAAAAAATACATAACATCATCACACGAAAACTATTCCCGAAACCGCCCCTAACCCCTCCTTGTAAGGTGGGGGACATTACTCCCCTCCTTGCTAAGGAGGGGTCGGGGGTGGTTTCATCATTATTTTCTGGTACATTTTTATAGTAAAAAGCCCTTAAACCAAACGCAGACATAGGAAAACAACCCACAAATACAACCACAAAATGATAAAAAAACGGTTGTTCGTGTCCTGCATCTGGCGTAGTGAATAATCTAATTTGATAGTTAATAAATTCTATAAAATAGCCTGTTCCACGCTCAAAAACGTCTGCTGCAAACCAAAAACATGACACAAAAAACACCACGAGCGCATACGTAAGAACACTTTGCCAGTTGCCCACACGCACAAAAGATAATTTTGAAATCTTATTAAATTCTTGCTTATTTATCCAAAAAACAACAAAACTCAAAAATACTAGCAAAAAACCAACAGGACCTTTCGTAAGCACCGCAAGCCCTGTGAAAAGTCCTGCAAAAACGGCATTTTTGATACTTTCACGCATTTTTTTGTGGTCTGCACTCCAAATAGATTGCATCAAAAAATATAATCCTAAAAAAATAAAAAGATTAAAAACAGGGTCAATAATGGCTGATTTGAAGTAAAGATTTGGCAAAAAAGAGCCAATATAAGCCAACGCCCATAAAAACCCAAATAATCCATCATACAATTTTTTACCAATTTTATAGAATAAAAATAGCGTAATCACGCCACAAATGGCATTTGGAAGGCGTGCTGCAAATTCGTTTACACCAAAAATTTTCATACAAATCACCTGCAACCAAAAAAACAAAGGCGGTTTTTCTATGAATGGTTCATAATTGATTTGTACGTGCCTATAATCTCCACTTGTGAGCATTTCACGAGCAGATTCTGCAAAATTTATCTCGTCCCAATCAAATAAATGCACCGCACCAAGCGCAGGAAACAACAATAAAACTGCCCCAGCAATCAGCAAAGGCAAATGATAAGGATAGTTTTTGTTAAATAAATTCACTTTTTTAGTTGTGAGTTGTGAGTTGTGAATTTTGAGTTAAATACAAAATATTCTTTACCTCAAATAAATAGTTTATTTTTTAAGGATTTGTGCTGAATGTTCTCCTGTTTTAACTTTATCAATAATCTCTTCAATAATACCGTTTTCATCAATAATAAAGGTATGACGCAATGTTCCCATATATTTTTTGCCATACATACTTTTTTCTTTCCACACGTGATAGGCTTCTACAACGGTTTTATCAGTATCAGCTACCAAAGGAAAAGGCAACTCATATTTATTGATAAATTTTGTATGCTTCTTCTCATCATCAACGCTAACGCCAATAATTTGATAACCTTCACTTTGTAATTCAAAGTAGTTTTCTTTAAGATTACAGGCTTGTGCCGTACAACCAGAAGTATCATCTTTTGGATAAAAATAAAGCACTATTTTATTGCCTTTGTGCAAAAAATCTGCTAGATTGAGAGGTGCGCCATTTTGGTCTTTACTCTCAAAAAGTGGGGCTTTATCGCCAATTTGAAGTGCCATTTTGTCAATTACGAATTTAGTGCAATTACGAATTAAAAATTACGAATTACGGTTGAAAAATCCCCCTACTTCCTAAGGAGGGGTTAGGGTGGTTAAATGATGTTTTTGCAAAAATAACTTATTTTTTGTTGTTTTTGTATTTTTTTTTGATAGATTTGTTCAATCATCATCAAAACCTCTACCAAAATGAACACTCCTATTTTTAGTACCTCAAAAATCAATATAAAAGCTATTTTAAGTGTGTTTTCTGCTGGAATGTTTATCAAGACAGATTTGGAAAAACTCTCCATTTCTGTAGCTGATTTGGCAAAAAAAACAAATATCTCTGTCATTCAAATAGAAGATATTTTGAATGGTAAAATCATTATTTCTGCGGAAATAGCCTACAAATTAAGCGGCTTTTTGAGCTTTGATGCAACGGAAATACTGCAAATGCAACTAAATCATAGCCTTGCACAACTCAAACACGCTTACAAAAACGACATCAATAGTACTCATATTCCACAAGAAGAAAAAGACAAAATGCTAAAAATATTGGATATATTGCCCGTATAAACAATTTCAAATCAGTAAAAAAATCAATAAAAATCAAAAACAATGAAAAAAATAACTTTAACTTTTTTGCTTGTATTGTCTGCTATTTTGAGCGCACAAGCACAAGCACAAACTACCCTTGTCGCACTAGAACCAAAAGATTTTGATTCTAATATGATGGTTTACCCTACTTGGTTTAAAGATGCAAGTGGTGGCTATTATGCTTACGTAGCAAGTAATGATAAGATTTTGATGTATGATTTTAAAGGAAGCCCAAGTAAAGTTGCCATGGAAACTACAAAAGAAGCGCACCAAAAGAATATTAGTCAGCGAGGGCTTTCTTCTAACAAAAATGGCGTTTTAGTGTCTGTGGCTGATGATAATGCTATCAAAATTTGGAGTAGCACACTCACACTAATAGCTACTATCCAAGAAAAACCTACAAAACTCGCAGCAGAAACAGGAATGGGTGCGGCGGCTGTTGCTAATAACGCAACTTTGGTTGCGTATGCTTTTTATGGTAAAGATGATGTTACAGTGATAAAAATAAAAGATTATCTTCTCAAAAAAGATATTATCACCTTGAAAGGACACGGAAAGGAACTAATAAAAAAAGTTGTTTTTAGTGATAATGGCAAATATATTATTTCTGCAAGTGATGGAGAGCTTATAGTTTGGGAAATTGCAACAGGCAAAGCGTTAGATAAATATGCTGGTAAAAATCTTGCTGCTCCTATTTTTACGCCTGACAACAAAAGTTATATTGTACAAAATGATAAAAACCTGTTCAAAAGAAGCATCAACGGCAAAGAATTATCAACATTTGGTTCAAGTTTTGAAGATAAAGCTTTTGTTTCTTACACAATAAGCAATGATGGGAAATTTTTGTACGGAGCTAATGCCGAAATTTTTATAAAATGGAACGCCCAAACAGGTGCAGAAATGAAAAAAATAACTTATAAAGGTATGAGTTACATCACATACTCTATTGTGGCAACTGATGGGAAAACTGCTTTGAGTGTTGGTACAGCCAAAATGCACCTTGTAAAATTAGATTGGTAAAAAAGAGGTATAAAACCAGAGTGTAAGATTTTTTTGTTCGTGGGGTGGTATAAAACCCTACGTTACTGATTTAAAGTGTCTTTTATGATTATTATCAATAGCGCAGGGTTTCATACTCTGTTTTTTTTTACGTAATTGATAATTCGTAATTTGTAATTGAATTTTCATTCCTGCATTTTTTGCAATAAAACGGCAATTTTCTCTGATGAAACAGCTATTTTGTGCGTTTTATCCACTACCAAATAGCCGTTATTGGTTTTTATATA
This sequence comes from Raineyaceae bacterium, assembly GCA_043764015.1. Taxonomy (GTDB): domain Bacteria; phylum Bacteroidota; class Bacteroidia; order Cytophagales; family Thermonemataceae; genus JANYGM01. The sequence goes on along the minus strand of JAYUKY010000074.1, from coordinate 30,894 downwards.
ATCTGTGGCATATTTCAAATTGACAAGGTAAGATTTATGACACCTAAAAAATGAGGGACTATCTTCCAAAACACTTTCAAAACTCTTCAAACCTCTGCTAATAGTAAGTGTAGGCATATCTTTGATAAAAACTTTTGTATATGCACCATCACCTTGAAAAAATAGAATATCAGCAATATCTACAAAATGAATGCTACTAAGTGTATTGAGTACCATTTTTTTGGAAGATGTATCTTTCAAATTATCTTTAAATACACTATATTTTTCATTTGTTTTTTGGTCGTCCTTTTGCTTGTCTTTTTGTTTGTTTTTCTTAAATAAATTTACTGCAGTTTGCAAATCTTCTACTTCAATGGGTTTTAGAAGATAATCAATAGCAGACAATTTGAACGCCTGAATAGCATATTGATTATAAGCAGTAACAAAAATAATAGAAAAATCTATCTCGTCGGCATCAAAAAAATCCAGTAATTCTAAGCCACTATGTCCTGGCATTTCAATATCCAAAAACACAATATCAGGCTTCAGTTTTCTGATAGCTTTCACACCTGTTGGCAAATCTTTACACAAATCTACAATTTCAATATCCTCACAATACTCCAAAATCATACTTTGCAGCAAGATTCTAGCCATTTCTTCGTCGTCAATAATAAGTGCTTTATACATTTTTTTAGGTTTTTTGATTAGATTTAATTAAATTTTAATTGGAATAATAATAATAACTTTTGTGCCACTCACAACATCATTATTACTTACTTTATCTATTATTTGGACGGCAATTTTTTTGTTGTTTTTGTTATTCAAAATTTCCAAGCGTTTTTGATTGGCTTTTGTGGAAAAAGATTGGTATTTTTCATTTTTAATTTTATTGAGTTCCAAAGAGCGTTTTCTACCAATGCCATTATCATCAATAATCACTTTTAAATAGCTTTCTGTATCATTTTCTAAATTATTCTTTAGATTATTTTCTGTATTTTCATTTTGTTCAATATCAAAAAACACTTCTAATTTTCTGTTATTTTCTTGGTGAAGCAAACCGTGTTTTATAGCATTTTCTATATATGGTTGGATAATCATAGGAGGAATTTCTATCATTTCCTTGCTAATTTTTTCGTTGTCAAATTGCTCTGAAAAAATAATTTTATACTCAAAAACATTTTCAAAACGCATTTTTTCTAAGTCCAAATATAGCGTAAGTCCTTGAATTTCTTCATTAAGTGAAATAGTTTCTTTTTCTGATTGTTCCAAAATAATACGAGTAAGTTTAGAAAATTTTGCCAAATAACTATTTGCTTTTGCCTTGTCGTTGGTAAAAATATACGCTTGTATTGTATTCAGCGCATTAAAAAAGAAATGCGGATTCATTTGTGCCTTTATAGAAGTCAAAATAGATTTATTTAGGTTGTTTTCCAAATCAATTTTTTCCTTTAAAAGCGTGTTTTTCTCCTGCAAAAGCACATTTTTAGCCTTTATTTTCCCTAATTGAAAACGGTAATATAAAAAACCAATTATGGTTATCAACACAATAAACAACAAAAAACATAAGCCCAAAAACCAGTTGGTTTTCCAAAATGGTGCAATAATATCAACTATTATTTTTATATCAGAAATTTCCTCATTTACTTTAAATTCTATTTCATAATATCCTACGGCAAGTTGTGCAAACGTAAGTGTACGAGTTTCATTAGCAATCATTTTCCAATTATCTTGGTTGATGCGGTAAAAAATCTTGTTTTGGTAAGAAGACCCAAAATCTAAAACAGAAAAATGTATTTTAAGGTCATTTTCATAGTATTCTAGGCGTTTTTTGGTTTGAAGTTCTTGTTTTTTATCATTGATAAAAAATTCATTTATCTGAAAAACAATCTTATTATTTTGATGAGAAGTGTTATTTATTGCCGTTTTGACAACACCATTATCAGTAAGCAAAAACAAAAGATTATCTTGTATCAAAAAATCATTTATTTCATACGGATTTATATTGATGTTTATTTTTTGCAGTTTTTGAGCGTTTTTATCCATATCCAGTACGTAGAGCCATTCCCGAGTGAATAAAAATAAATATTTTCCAAACTGTTTCATATTCAAAATATCAAACTCTTTAATCTCAAAGACATTATTCAAAGAAACAAAATCTCTCTCATTCAAGATAGCATACAAATTTCCTTTTGTGTTGAGTGTAAAAATATTATCTTCATAAATCACTACTTTGGCTGCATAAAAAGGTTTATTTTCCATTTTTAGCTCTCTTATTTCTTTTGGCGTTTGCAAATATAATCCAATATTAGTGGCTAAATAAATGGTTTTGTTTGGCTTATGATAAGCCACAGATTTACCTCGTACATCAGTAATAATGGGTGCAGTATTTTTATCCGACATTTTTCCTTTGAAATAAAAACTATCCCAAACACTTTTTTGAGCTGTTTTTTTACTATCAAAAGCCACCAAACCACAATATCCACTCGCCACAAAAGCATAATAATTGGCATCAATATACGTAATCTCTTTGAGTGCTAGTGTATAAGTGCGACTATCAGCATAATTTAGGTTGGGCAAATGCGTAAAATGCTTGGCAGTATAAAATAAATTATTGTGTATTGTATCGTATTTGAGGTAGTATATTTCTGAATGGTCAGTTTTTTCTTTGACAACAGTTTTTTTATCAAAAGTGCCATTACAAGCAATTAGTTCACCTTTTTTTGTTCCTATAATAAATTTATTGGGCGTGATAGCCACCATTCTATTAGGCAAAAAGCCCTCAAATGGATAAATAGTATTTTGCAAATTGCTCACCAAAAAAACACCCTGATTAGTGGTAGAAAACCAATAATTATTTTGCCTATCTTTGATAACACAAGAGATGTTTTTATCTTCAAAATAACTTCCTAAATACTTGTCAAAATGACCGTTAAACAAGGTTTTATCTTTATTTTTATTATTTTTTTCATCAAATACGAAAGTTCCTTTGGGTGTGTGTATCCAAAATTTATCATCTATAAAACTGCTTCCTTGTACTGAAGTGATGGCACTCGTTGGAATAGTATGAGAAAAACTCATATCTTTTTTGAAAAAACAAATACGTTTTTTTTCATTATCTCTACTGATAACGTAAATTTGGTCATTTGCAAAAAATACTTTTTTCAAAATCTCTTTTTTTCCTTCAAAATAACGAGAAGAGGAAAGGTTAATTTTTTCATCTATTCTGTAAATAATATCATCAATAATACAATAAAAATCTGTTATATTTGAGTTAGAATGTTCTGCTGATTTTATGGCTATTGGTATTGTTTTAATGATTTTTAGATTTTTTATATCGTAAATATCAATACCATTTTTTTGAATTACAAAGATATTTTTATTGGTGATGCCAAAAGGCAAAAACCCAATAGGAATATTTTGCTTGAAACTTTGCAGCGTATCATTTTTGACAAAATACAAATAACCATCAAAGTTTTCGTACCAAATACGCCCAAAATTATCTTCTTTTATGTTGCTTCCTGCGGCAGAAGTCTGCTCTGCAGATTGGTATATTTTGTATTCTTTGCCATCATAACGCACAAGTCCTGCATTGCTTGCAAACCAAATAAAGCCTTTTTTATCTTGCAAAATATCATAAACCGCATCAGAAGGCAAGCCGTTTAATTTGTTCAAATTAACGCTATATGGTTGTTGTGCCTGAATAAAAACCCAACTTTTAATGATAAAAAAAATGACTAATAAAAATTTCACGTAGCGCAGGAATTTGTAAGGATTGTTTTAAATACTTGACCAAATATAACACTAAATATTTCATTTTGGTATGCCGACTATACCAAAAGGTACTTTCATTTTACAAAAAGGTACTTTCAGTTTGGCAAAAAATAGCACTTGCTAAGTAATACGTTGTAAATAACTTCCAAGTTTTATTTTTTATTGTAGGTGGCGTAAACGCCACCTCTTTATATCAAAGGCAAAAAAATGGTTATTATGTATAGCGGTGGCGTTCACGCCACCGTAACCTAAAAATTAGACTTTTTGACATTAGGATTTTATTTGCAGTGGCGTAAACGCCACTTTTTTATATCAAAGGCAAAAAAATGGATTATGTATAGCGTTCACGCCACCGTAACCTAAAAATTAGACTTTTTGACATTAGGATTTTATTTGCAGTACGTTACTAAGCCAAACAAAATAGAAACGTAGTTTGGTAAATTGGATAGGTAGCTTGGTAAAGACACTTATAAAACTACAAATACTTTCGTTTACATTTGTATCAAAGAAAAACAAAAGACTCAAAAAAATACCCAAATGAAAAAACCAATTATTCTACTGCTGATACTATTGAATAGTATTGCGTTATTTGCTCAAAAAACACCAAAAGTTCCTACGCTCACGTATAGCGAAAATTATGCAAATGAAAGTTTGAGAGGTAAAACCCTCACTATCAAAGGTAAATTAGTAGCCAAAGATGATGAAGGTAAATTGTTATTTTTCTTGGAAAAACAAAAAGACAAATTCATTTTGACACGAGTGTACAATACTGGAGGACTTTTTGATAAAGATGCTCCTAAGTATGTAAAAGATGTTATGTTTTATCATCTCTCTCCTACCCTTCTTAAAAAACTCACTTTCAAACCCGTAGAAAATCAAAAAGGATATTATCAAATTAACAGTGAATTTAATAATATTCCTTACGAGCAACATGATGAAAACAAAATAAAAACTTTGCGTTGGGGATTTGGTGAAACTGACGAAAACGGTTATGATTTGGCAGGAACAAGCACAATTCAAATAGGAATATTTCTATCAAGTAAAGATTTTGAAAAATTCAAAAAAGAACTCTTAGGAAAAGGTACGAAATAAGAGGTACGAATATTTAATTCCTTAAAAATAAATTTATAATACGTTGATTATCAGTATTTTAAAACAAAAAAATCTAACAAAATGAAAAAAATAGCATTTTTAACACTCTTCCTTTCTTGCCTTTTGGTAAGCAAAAACTTTGCTCAAAACACCTTCAAATTCACCAACGAACCATCTAATGAAGGTTGCTTTATGAAAGGAAAAAGTTTTAAAGCAGAAGGCAAACTCATAGCAGAAAAAGAAAATAGTGATAAAGGGAAATCTCTTTATTTCGCTATCAAAAAACCAGAACATATCTTGCTTACGTCTATAATTCTTGATGCCTCGCAAACAGCCACAGACGTATCTTATCACTATTTCACAAAGGAATATTTAGAAGATGTAGAATTTGGCAGTTTTGGAGGTGAACTCACACTAAGTATTGAAAATATGTATTCCAAATACAAATCTGAAGAATGTTCTCAATTTAATGTTCAGAAAAAAACGCAAGAAATGAATGGTGTTGTGGTAGGTAATTTCAAAAATAAAAAGGATTTAGAAGCATTCAAAAAAATGCTAAAAAACAAAACAAAATAGAAACGTAGTTTGGTAAAGTAGATAGGCGGTTTGGTAAAGACACTTATAAAACTACAAATACTTCTCTTTACATTTGTATCAAAGAAAAACAAAATATTACCAAAATTATGAAAAAACTAATCAATAGTGCTGTTTTAATATTCTTAACAATTTTTTTCACTTCTTTTTTTCATACAACAAAAGTAAAAGCACAAAAAACAGTTTCTTACAAAATTACCAATAATGGCTCAAAAAGCATCAGTTTTTCTCAAAGAAACAACAAAGATAATAATGTTGGTGCTACTGTTTATAAACTTGATGGAGGCAAAAAACAATCAAATGAAGGAATATTAGGGAACAAAATAGTAGTAGAATGCAACGGCAAAAAACAAATATTCTACTTAGGAGAAACAAAAAACAATGATTTTATAATTAACTGCAACTAAATCAATATTTTTTAAATTCAAATCAAAACCCAAAAAACAATGAAAAATTTAATCATTCTTGGAGCTATGGCTTCAATGTTCAGCTTTGCAAATGTGCAAAACGTAGCTATTTTGTCAGAAAATAGCATTACTACAAGCATCACCCAAACACAGGGAGATGAAATCAAAGTGAAAATCAGAAATAAGTCTGGTAAATCTCAAGACTTGTATTACACTAATGCAAGAGGTGGCGGAAAATCAACCAAAACATTAAGTGGCAACACAACAGCAACCATCACAATAGAAGTGGGTGGCAAAGTCTATACAAAAAGCGGAAGTTTGCTTTTGACTGTAACCGCTGATATGAAAGACACAGAACAAACAATCATCAGATAATTGTGAATTTTTAATTGTGAATTGTGAATGAATACAAAATGCTAGTAATCATTTGATTATATCTAATTTTAGCATTCCCAAAACATCAGACTTTTTTATCTCATTAGACCTTCAAAATTTGGATTTTGAAGGTCTAATTAAAACCAAACTCAAAATGAAAAAACATTCTTTTTCTCTTGTAATTATTCTTTTTTTCTCTTCTTTTGGTGCTTTTGCTCAAATAAAACTAAAACTTGCAAATGGGCAAAATTTTGTGTTAGAAGGCGCAAAAGAAACCTACAAAGACAAGTACAATTCAAGTTTTTATGTAAAAGAAACTAACGACACCATTTATTCATATAAATATCAAAGTGGATTTCTTGAAGAAACACGAGTTCCGCTTGCATTTCTTGGTAAGGCAAATATTAAAAACGCTGGTGCAAATGTCAAATTTTATGATGCCAAGAAATTTGCTAATGGGTTTCATTTTGTGGGCTTTACTTGTGCCAAAAATGGTAAAAATATGGAAGAAGGATTTAATAATTCTTTTATCTTCATAAAATATGGTACTACATCAGATAACCAAGCTCAAAAACCTCAAATTAGTACCATTTGCCAAGCAAATATTTATTTTCCTTTGGAACAAGTAAAAGAAGCAAAAGCATTTTTGAAAACTATAGAAGAACGTATTAAAAGTATAAAATAAAACCAAAATGAAAAAAATCCTATTCTCACTCGCACTAGCAACTATTTTGTTTGCTTGTCAAGGAAAAAAAGAAGACACAACTACATCTGCAAAAACAGATAGTGCTACCAAAACAGAAAAAGAAACAGTAAAAGAAATTTCAAAGGAAACTCCATCAACCACAAAAACTGATGCTGATTATGCTAAACTCATTTTAGGGCGTTGGGTCTTGCCTGAAAGTGACGGTTTTGAGCCTTGGGCGTTTTATGATGCAGAAAAAACGTATGGTGATGGTAGTGAGCAAGGCGTAGAATATCAAATAAAAAACGGAAAAATGATTTATAGGGTTTTGGGTGGCGGAGAGCCTGCGGAATACAAAATTGTTACTTTGAATGAAAAAATATTGACCATTCAATTAGACAAAGACAAACAAGAAACTTGGACAAAAGCAGACTTCAAAACAACGGAAAAGCCTAAAAAAGACAAAACAGTTGCCAAAATAGATGCCAAAATAGATGCCAAACTTTTGATAGGAAAATGGTACAACGACAAAGAAAAAGATGAGTTTTATATGACACGCATCTACAAAGCAAGTGGCAAAATGGATTTAACGCCTTTTGATGATATTTATAGCTATAAAGTTGTGGGAAATATCATCAAATATTCTAAACATAGAAATGACGGAAAAGATGGTAAAGATGATGTAATTACCTCTCTTTCAAAGGATAAACTTGTTCTCAACGGCAAATTAACATTCAAACGCATAAAATAAATTTCAATAAATCAAGTTCAAACAAACCCAATTACAATGAAAAAACTACTTTTTTTAAGCATATTTTTTGCTATTTATTGCCTGTCAATACTTTTGCACAAATCACCAAAGAAACACTTATTGGTAAATGGGTATTGGTAGATTTTGCTATGATACCAAAAAAGGAAAAAGGAAAACTAACTCCCAAAGAGATAGAAACGGTAGATATGATGAAACAAGTGCTGCAATCTCAACCAAAATTTATGAGTTTTACTTTTAAAGAAGATGGAACTTTGCTTGCAGAACCAAAAACAGAAGACTCTGATGCCAATGCTACGTGGAAACTTAAAAAAGATGTTCTCTCTATTACTTCCGGGAAAAAGAAAAAAACAGAAGAATACACACTCGTATTACTTAAAAATGGGAATTTAGAGTTAAAAGCTCTAAAAAGCAAAATTGCTCTTCCTGTAATGACCTTTGAAGAAGAATAAACATCTCAATATCAATAAATTGACAAAAATCCAATAAACAAATCCAAACAAAATGAAAAAACTACTTTATATAGGCTTCATAGCCTTTTCGCTACTATTTTTTGTGCCTTTGATGGGTGTGGCACAAACTACCGCCAAATCTTTGATAGGTGATTGGAAATTTGAACGTGTAGAAATTCTTACGGGTAATGCAACACTTTCAGAAACAGACAAACAAATGAAAATAGATGCTGAACAAAAACTCACAACAGGACTAAAAGAGAAAAACATCTCTTTCACCTCAAAAAAATGCCAAGATAATGTTTTTGGTTGGGGTGATACGAAATGGGATTATTCCAAAAATAACCAACAATTACAGTTCACAAGATGGGTACAAGATGGCAAAGACAAGCTAAAAGAAAATAAATCTTTTAAGGCAACAGTAGAAAATGGTAAACTTTCTTTGGAAGATTGGACACTACCAAAATACAGATTATTCTTCACAAAAAAATAATCAAAAAATCAATCAAAAGGTATAAAACCCTGCGCTACTGATGTTAAAAGCATACTATTAACCAAAAATCAGTAAAGTAGGGTTTTATACCCCACGAATACAGACTTACAATGTCGTTTTATTTAAGTAATCTAACAAAATGAAAAAAATATTTCTTTCTTTGCTTTATTTCTTTGTTTTAGCAAGCAATTTATCTGCACAAAAAATCAGTTTTAATAATTCTAAGTATTCTAACATAGAATCCACCAATGATTATGTTCTCTTGAACAATAAAACACCCTATAATCCGAGTGTGCCATTCTTTACACGTATGAAGCCAAGTGCTGAAGCTGAATATGAGCCAGAGTTTTATGGTATGAGTATGCAGAAGTTATACTTTGCTTCTTCTACAAAAATTTATTCAGTTATAGAACTTTTAAAAGTAGATACTGAAAAACTGACAGTAGACAATACCAAGTACTATTCAACAACCCCTTATGTGAGCGTTTACGCCCTTAATGACGAGGAAAGTTGGAATACTTCCAACAAAAAAGATGGCAACGAAATACAAGAAACACAACAAATATTTGTTTTTGATACAGAAGCACAAGCCCAAAAATTTGTTGAAGAACTCAAACTCTTTGTGAAAGTAAGCCAACTTTACAGACAAGAGACGTGGAAATTAAAACAACAACCAGGCTTTAAAGCAGATGCAAATACTGCAGAAAATAGCAAAAAACGCATCAAGTTATTAGAGCAGGTAGAAGCACTTATTGCAGGCAAAAAATATACACAATTAGAGGTCATTCTTATTGGTGAAAAATATGAGCAATATTCACAAAATATCAGCAATTTGATAGAACATGATACAAAATCAGAAAAATATATCCCAAAGAAAGATGCTCCCAAAGATGCTCCAAAACAAATTTATGACAACTTGGCTAAAATGAAAGCAATACGCAAAAGTTTTGAAACTAAATACAAAACTTTCAAAGAAAATTTTTATCCAGAAATGGTTAGAAATGATTGGTATATGAAAGACCGTTTAAACATAGTAAATAGGAAAGGTGGATTGTTAGAGGATTTTCCTGCAACACTTGCAGAGTATGAAACAATAGTAGCAAAAATACAAGGAGAAAAACAACAAGCAAACAAAAGTGTGGAAAATGCCAATGCTACAGATGTGTCTGGGAACTCTCCTTTGATGAATGCTATCAAGACAAGAGACTTGGAAAAAGTAAAATCTTTGATAAAAAGCAAAGCAGACGTAAAATATAAAAACCCAAAAACAAATACTTCTGTACTCAAATACGCCTTTGAGGTAAAAGATATTCCTATTGTCAAAGAAATAATGGAATATGAAGACATCAAAACAGAGTTTAAATACTCAAGTTATGGACAGTCAAAAGTTTATCACGAGGAAGTGTTGTATGTAATTGAAAAAAATGATGCGGAACTTTATAAACTATTTGAAACTAGGCAAGGAGCATATCAACAAGTAAAACCAGATTATACAGACAAAGACGGCAACTATCCGTTTATGATGGCTTACAATCTTGGAAATTCTCAACAAGCAGAGATGATTTTTAGGTTTAGTGGTGAAAAAAATTCAGAAACACAAAGACAAAAAGATGGCTATACGCTTTTGATGATGGCAATAGAAAAAAATGATATGGCATTTGCTTTAAAAATTATGTCTTCTAGCGGCATAAACCTAATGAATAATGACGGCTATACGCCCCTAATGATGGCAGCAGAAAGAGGACAAAAAGAAGTCGTTGAAGCAATACTTGGAAAAGATGTTTTTACGAAAAATTCTTCAGGAGAATGGGTAGCCAAATCCTATGACCCCAATTTTGTTTCTGACAAAGGCAAAATGAAAGGAAGAAAAGCCACTGACGTGGCAAAAAACAAGGAAATAAAGAAATTGCTTACCAAAAAATAAAGAAATAAAAAAGCCATTGTTTTGAACAACGGCTTTTTTATATTTACGTAATTGAAAATTCGTAATTCGTAATTGAATGACTATTTTCTAAGATTTCCCAAGCTACCTTTCAACGTGTTGATGTCAGCCTGCAATTTTTCTATTTCACTTTTGAAATTCATATTTTTTTCGTTGAAAGACTTGATATTATTGCGCAATTCAACATTTTTGTTCTCTAAAGCTACTTTTTTAATAGCATCTTTTTGCTTACCAATTTTCTTTTCGTTAGAAGCAATATCAGAATTAGTGTTTTTTACGCTTCTTTCGTTAGAGCTAATTTGCTTAGTAAAATCTTTGATAAGAGCTTCTTTTGCTTTGATTTTGTCATTGTAGATATTTTCATAGTGATACACTAAAAAGCTACGTGTAAACTCCTTCAAAAGTGCCATTTCACTAGGATTTTGCTGAGAATTTAAGAAAATATCATAACCCATTGCAAAGACAATAGCAATTTCTGGAGTTTGTCCTTTTTCTTCTGTAAATACAGCGTGCAAATCACCACGTTTAGAGGCAATTTGTGGGATAGTTGCCATTTCAGCTACCAAAGAGCCATTTTCCCCTTTTCTCATTTTTACTTTTAGCGTTTCTTTAGTGTATCTTGTGAACGTCTTTTTAACGTCATCAATGTTGTTCACAGGGTTTGCCCACGCATCAGCAGATGCTTTATTTACGGTTACCTTCTTCTCAACTGGGTTGATGCTAATAACCTCTTCTTGTGCAAAAGCTGGCGTACACAATGCAACACCAAAAAGACCAAATACGACATTTAGGATAACTTTTTTCATAGAATTAAACTTGGTTTTAAATGAATTAAAATGTTTTTAGCTAAAAATATAGCCAAAACCTTGATTTTCAAATACTGTGCCAAAACTATGCGCATACAAATTAAAAAAATAATTATGTAAGAATATCTTTTGCCACGCAATGATGCACAATAATACAGTTTCTAACGTATTTTACCAAAAAAAGTTTCATAAATATAAAAATAACACCTCTTTTAGTAACAAAAAATGTACTTCTACGCTTATTTTTTCAATAAAAATCTTAATTTTGTTCTAAAATAACAAATACAACAAACAATTTACCTCATACTTCACACCTCACACTTCATACCTCAAAATGAACCCAACCAAAGAAACCCCATTAATGAAGCAATATGCCCTATTTAAAAAGAAATATCCAGGCGCAATACTACTTTTTAGAGTGGGTGATTTTTATGAAACCTTTGGAGATGATGCCATTAAAGCAAGTAAAATCCTAAGCATCACCCTCACAAAACGCTCCAACGGTGGCGCAGCTGATATGCCACTTGCAGGATTTCCACACCACAGTTTAGATACGTATCTGCCCAAATTAGTGCGTGCAGGGGAACGTGTAGCCATTTGCGACCAGCTAGAAGACCCAAAACTCTCCAAAGGACTTGTGAAAAGAGGCGTTACAGAACTCATCACGCCAGGAGTTTCTATGAATGACAACGTATTAGAAAGCAAACGCAACAATTATCTTGCAGCAGTCCACTTTACTAAAAGCAAAACTACCAGTATTGTGGATAATAACCTCATTGGATTGTCATTTTTGGACATCTCAACAGGGGAATTCCTCACCTCACAAGGTAATTTTGAGTACATAGGCAAACTTTTGCAGAGTTTTGCACCTGCAGAGGTGCTTGTCGCAAAGCCATTTAAAAAGGAATTTTTAGAAGTCTTTGGAAACGAATTTAATACCTTCTTTTTAGAAGATTGGGCGTTTGCCAAAGACTTTGGTTACCAAAAAATCACAACACATTTCAACATCTCTACATTAAAAGGTTTTGGTATTGAGAACTTAGAGGCAGGTATAGCGGCGGCAGGGGCAGTTTTGCAGTATCTTTCCGACACAGAACACAACCAAATCAGTCATATTGCTACGCTTGGGCGACTTGAAGAAGACAAATATGTATGGTTAGACAGATTTACCATAAAAAACCTAGAGCTTTTGCAGCCACAACAAGATAATGGCGTGTCGCTTATTCGTGTAATGGACGTGTGTCAGACAAGTATGGGCGGAAGACTGCTAAGAAAGTGGGTTGTTTTACCTTTGAAGGACAAAGACAAAATAGAAGAACGCCTTTCTATTGTGGAAGATATGATGAATAACAAAGATTTTTCCACGCAATTATTAGATATTTTGAGTGAAATAGGAGATTTGGAAAGATTAGTTTCTAAAGTAGCAGCTTGTAGGATAAATCCTCGTGAAACAGACACATTAAAGCGCACTTTGGTAAATGTAGCCAAAATACAAAACATTTTTAACCAGTATTTTGGAAAAAATTCTGATAATTTTAAAGCAGAAAATTCTCCCCAAAACAAAAATACTAACAGCTATCTAGCTAAAATCTTCAATAACTTTAAAAATTGTCAGGAACTTGTAACGGAAATTAACAAAGTTCTCAAAGATGATGCCCCCGTTTTGAGCAATCAAGGGCGTATGATAAAAGAAGGCAACGACCAAGAGTTAGATGACTTGCACAATCTTCTAAATACTTCCAAAGAATATTTAGATACTGTACTTGAACGAGAAATAGCCAACACAGGAATAAACTCACTCAAAATACAATACAATAGAGTTCACGGCTACTACATAGAAGTTTCCAATTCAAACAAAAACAAAGTCCCTTCTGACTGGATACGCCGCCAAACCCTCACAAGTGCGGAGCGTTACATTACAGAAGAGCTAAAAATATATGAAGAAAAGATACTCACAGCAGAAGATCAGATAAATGTTATAGAACAACGTCTGTATAATGTTTTAGTGGAGCGTTGCGCACAATTTGTTGCGCCCATACAACATAATGCACGCCTGATTGCGACAATAGATTGTCTGCTTTGTTTTGCACAAATTGCCCTTAAAAACTCGTATGTCCGCCCTGTTATCTTAGAAAATGACATTATTAACATAAAAGATGGCAGACACCCTGTCATAGAGCGTCAATTACCAATAGGAGAGCCGTATATTCCTAATGATACCTATCTTGACGATGCTACACAGCAAATAATTATTGTTACAGGTCCTAATATGGCTGGTAAATCTGCCCTATTACGACAAGTTGCTCTCATTACTTTAATGGCGCAGATGGGTAGTTTTGTGCCAGCCACCCACGCAGAGATAGGAATTGTAGATAAAATCTTTACACGTGTGGGCGCATCTGATAATCTTTCCAAAGGTGAAAGTACATTTATGGTTGAAATGATGGAAACTGCCAGTATTATGAATAATATTAGTGCCAAAAGCCTTATTTTGATGGACGAAATAGGACGAGGCACTAGCACTTATGACGGTATCTCTATAGCTTGGAGCATATTGGAGTATTTACATAACCATTCTCACGCCAAAGCTAAGACATTGTTTGCTACACACTATCACGAGCTAAACGAATTAACTCACGACTTTGAGCGCATCAAAAATTTTAATGTTTCTATCAAAGAAATTGAGAATAAAATCATTTTTATGCGCAAATTGAAGGCGGGAGGGAGTGAACATAGCTTTGGTATTCACGTAGCGCAAATAGCGGGTATGCCAAAAGAAATTATAGAACGTGCCAATGAAATACTTTTGAGCCTAGAACAATCAAAATCCTACGAACAACAAACAGAAAAGCTTAAAAATATGCCAAAAAATGAAGAAAAACTTTTTCAAATGAAAATGTTTGATGCTTATAATCCTAATTTTGAGAAATTAAAAGAAATATTGCAAAGCATTGACCTTAATATTACAACGCCAATGGAGGCTATGATGAAGTTAAGTGAAATGAAAAAAGTCTTGGATAAGTAGTTTTAGATTTTTATGTATATTTTTATTTATAAAAATATACATAAAAATTTGTTTTGTATTTATTTTTAATTACCTTTCGTGAGTTTTTAGTATATAATCAACCCTAATCTCTTAATTTTTATGGCTAAAACCACAAAAGGTCGCATTGCAATTCCTACTAACATAGTGGAAAACCTACAACTCGCAAGCAAAGTCTATGAAAAGCACCAAAAAGATGGTGCAAGTTCCCTTCTCAACAATCTTGATGATATGGATTGGAACGTGGTAGGTCCTAATATTGCTTTGTGCTTGCAAAAGCATTTAGAAGCAGAAGAACTTAAACGCAAAATGGAGGAAGCGTACCGTACAAGGGACTTAAATCTTCCAATAATCAACGAATTATTGCGTGCAAGCAAAGGACTTCTTAAAGGAGCGTTCAGTAAAAATGCTAAAAAGCTAGGAGAATGGGGTTTTAATGTAGATGATTCTCCAAAAACTAAGAAAGAAAAGTAATTTTTGATAATAAAAATAGTCGTAAACATAGCTTACGACTATTTTTGTTTAGTATTAAGATTATTATTTGGTATTTTATTTGTCGTGTTGCTTACGCATATTGGACAGTGGCAAGCCCAGCCCCTACATTTTAACAAACAATGTATTTTAATTTACAATTCACAATTCATAATTTACAATTAAAAATCATCTTTTGCTAATCATTTGTTTTAGTTCTACAATTTCGTCACGATAGCGTGCCGCTTGCACAAAGTCAAGCTCCTTAGCAGCTTTTTCCATTGACTTTTGCGTTTGTTTTACAAGCTTTTCTAGTTCTGTTTTGTCCATTGTGGCTACAATAGGGTCAGTAATAAGTGTTTCTTTAAGAGATTCTGCATAATAGTTTTTAGCTGATATGCTTGCATCTGCAATACCTGTCTGTTCCATTATGGCTTCTTTTGATTTGAGGATAGTTTTTGGTGTAATATTGTGAACTTTATTGTATTCTGTCTGCACTTTTCTACGTCTATTTGTTTCTGATATAGCACGCTCCATAGAACCTGTCATTTTGTCGGCGTACATAATTACTTTACCCTCCTGATTACGTGCTGCACGCCCAATAGTTTGTATTAAAGAACGCTCATCTCTTAAAAATCCCTCTTTATCTGCATCCATAATAGCAACAAGTGCCACTTCTGGCAAGTCTAAACCTTCTCTAAGCAAGTTTACACCTACCAAAACATCAAAAACACCTAAACGAAGCTCCCTAAGTATCTCTACACGCTCCAAAGTTTTTACTTCAGAGTGAATGTAACGACCTTTTACACCCATTTTGTCTAAATATTTAGACAATTCTTCTGCCATACGCTTGGTAAGTGTTGTAACAAGCACCCTCGCACCTCGTTTTATGGTATTATCTATTTCTTCAAGTAGGTTATCTATTTGGTTTACGGTGGGTCTTATAAATATTTCTGGGTCTAAAAGTCCTGTGGGGCGGATAACTTGTTCAACTATTACGCCTTGTGATAGTTCTAGTTCGTATTTTTGAGGTGTTGCGCTGACATATATTCCTTGTGGTATCAATGTTTCAAACTCATCAAACTTTAATGGACGGTTATCTAGGGCAGAAGGCAAACGGAAACCATATTCTATTAAGTTTGTCTTGCGTGCTAAATCTCCACCAAACATAGCTTTTATTTGAGGCATTGTTACGTGGCTTTCATCTGCAATAAATAAAAAATCTTTTGGAAAATAATCTATCAAACAGAAAGGACGTTGTCCTGTGGTGCGCCTATCAAAGTATTTAGAATAATTTTCTATTCCAGAACAGTAGCCTAATTCCCGCATCATCTCCAAATCAAACTCTGTGCGCTCCAAAATACGTTTAGCTTCCTCCTCTCTTCCCTCTCGTTCAAAGTGTTTAACTTGTTTTACTAAATCATCTTGTATTTCATTCATAGCTTGATGTAATACTTCTTGCCCTGTTACAAATAAATTGGCAGGAAATATTGATACTTCTTTCTCATCAGCTTGTTTTTTGCCAGACGAAGGGTCTATGCGTTGAATACTTTCTATTTCATCTCCAAAAAATAGAAAACGGTAGGCAAAATCTGCATACGCAACGTAAATATCTACTGTATCACCCTTCACTCTAAAGTTTCCACGCTCAAATTCTCCTTCTGTACGGCTGTATAATATGTTTACGAGGGCATATAAAAATTGATTTCTTGGAACTACTTGACCAATTTTGAGGTGTATTACGTTTTTACCGAACTCCTCTGGGTTTCCTATCCCATATATGCAAGATACGGAAGCAACTACTATTACATCTCTGCGCCCTGAAAGTAGTGAAGACGTGGCACGCAAACGTAATTTTTCAATTTCGTCATTAATAGCTAAATCTTTTTCTATGTACGTGCCTGTACTTGGCATAAAAGCCTCTGGTTGGTAGTAATCATAGTAAGATATAAAGTATTCAACGGCATTATCTGGGAAAAATTGCTTAAATTCTCCATATAATTGGGCAGCAAGTGTTTTGTTATGGCTAAGTACAAGTGTTGGGCGTTGGACTTGTTGTATAACATTGGCAACTGTAAATGTTTTGCCTGACCCTGTAACGCCTAAAAGGGTCTGTGATTGTTCTCCATCTAGCAAACCCTTTACAAGTTTTTGGATAGCTAAAGGTTGGTCGCCAGTTGGAACGTATTGAGAAGTAAGATTAAACATTTTATTGTAGATTATTAAATGTTATTTGACAATAAATTAAAATTATTTGTAAAATAATTAAAATAAATAGGGAGTAAATTAAACTTATTTGTAGAATAATTAAAATAAATAGGGAGTAAATTAAAGTTATTTGTAGAATAATTAAAATTATTTGGGGAATAATTAAAATAAATAGGGAGTAAATTAAAATTATTTGGGTATTTATTTTAATTATTTGGCAATTTACATTTAATAACTAAGGGTAAATATTATTTACTAGATATTTTTTAAACGTGCAAGCAAAAGCAATCCTATCATACTGATACTATCTGTTATTTTCCCTTGCATTACCATTTCAATAGCGTCAGTAAGAAGTATTTTTTTGATAATTATCTTTTCTGTTTCTTCAAATTCTGGTTCGTATTGCTGCAAATCTTCTGCTAAATATACAAAACCTTCCTCATCAGTTACAGAATTAGATGTGTGAATGCGTAATATTTGTGTCCATTTGTGAGCTACCAAACCAGTTTCTTCTTTGAGTTCTCGTTTTGCTGACACTAATAAATCTTCATTAGGATTTCCACCTCCCATAGGTATCTCCCACGAATATTCATTGAGAGGATAACGGTATTGTCCCACAAGCCACGTATAATTATCTTTGTCTAAGGGGATAATTCCTATTGCTTTGTTCTTAAAATGTACCGTTCCGTAGATGCCATTGTTGCCTGCAGGGTTTAGTACGGCATCTTCTTTGACAGAAATCCAGGGATTATCATAAATATTGACACTATTTAGTATTTTCCAAGGATTGTTTAGGTGTGAAGTATCCATTTTAAGTTATGAGTTGTAAATTATGAGTTATGAGTTATTATTTTACGTTAATTTTAACTAACTATCTTCTCCTTCATTAGCAAATAAATAGCGGCAAACACCAATAAATTGATAATAGTCAAGATAAAAAACCCTACCCAGCTAGCAGGCGACAAAAAAGCTATAGGAATACGTTTATTAGCCTCTTGTGCAACAAAGTTTTTTAGCGTTTCTGGGCTGGCGTTTGCCCCCAAAACAGTTTGAGCCGTAGCAAATATTTCTTTGAAGTTAATTTTAGAGGCAAATTTTGTGAATATCCCTTTAAAAACGAAAGACATACCTTGCAATTTTTCTAAATAATTAGGCAAAGTCTGCGTGATTACTTCTGTGAGTTTGCCTTCTTGAATCATTGCGGAGGTTTTAGGGTTTTTGTTGATAAACTCAAACAATTTATCTGCAAAATAAACAAACAAAAACTCCTTAGAACGACTAACAACGTGAAATAAAGCAGCTTTGAGGGCGTGTTTTTGCCCTAAAAGGTAGAATAAAACAGGAAAAACTAACAATAACAAAATAGGAACTATCCATCCTAAAATGTTAGTCAAGAGATTTAGACTGTTATTTCTCCACGCATCAAAATAACTAGAAGTAAAAATAAAGATAGCTATGTTCAGCGACAAGCCAAACACCACAAAAAAGATAAGGCGGAAGGTTGCAATAAAAAAAGCACTACTCGCCATCTTAAAAACGCTGGCTGCAGAGATGTTAGGGCTGGTATTTGTGTTATTTTCTGGTTGTGGAGATTTATTTTCTATGGTTTCCATTGTGTTTTGTGTGGGTTAAATGCTTTATTGTTGTTACCCACGTTTCACGTGGGGTTATGATTGTTAAACCCTTTCAGGGTTTTTAATACAGTTTGACGTTTAACAAAAGAATATTTAGCATAAATAATGCTTATTTGCACATTTTAAGCTATTAAACAAAGAACTATTTTCGTTTAGTGAAAATAGTTCTTTATTTAGGTACATTTTATGACTTCGTACCTCGTACTTCTAACTTCGTACCTCCTTATAAATGTATTACTTCGCCATAAGCGGCTGCGGTAGCCTCCATAATTGCCTCTGACATGGTGGGGTGCGGGTGTACGGACTTGATAATTTCGTGTCCTGTGGTTTCCAAATTGCGTGCAACCACAACTTCTGCAATCATTTCAGTAACATTTGCACCAATCATATGCGCTCCTAACCATTCACCGTACTTTGCATCAAAAATAACCTTAACAAAACCTCCTTTAACGCCAGCTGCACTTGCTTTACCAGACGCTGAAAAAGGGAATTTGCCAACTTTTATTTCATAGCCTGCCTCTTTTGCTTGTTTTTCTGTCATTCCTACACTTGCAATCTCGGGCTGACAATATGTACAACCAGGAATATTCGCATAATTGAGGGGCGCAGGGTGGTGTCCTGCAATTTTCTCTACACAAATGATGCCTTCCGCAGATGCCACGTGAGCCAAAGCTGGTCCGTGCGTGATGTCGCCTATTGCAAAGATGCCTTTTATGTTAGTTTCGGAGAAATCATTTACCAAAACACGCCCTTTTTCAAATTTAACGCCCGCTTCTTCTAGTCCAATGCCCTCCAAATTTGTGGACATTCCAACAGCGGAAAGTACAACATCACATTCCACTATTTGCATACCATTTGCGGTCTTAATATGCACCTTACAGCCTTCTCCAGCCGTATCAATGCTTTCAACAGACGAATTAACCATTATATTGATGCCAGATTTTTTGTAAGTTTTCTCCAATTCCTTAGAAATATCCTCATCTTCATTAGGCACAATGCGAGGCAAAAACTCTACAATGGTAACTTCTGTTCCAATAGAGTTATAAAAATAAGCAAATTCTACGCCTATTGCGCCAGAACCCATAATAACCATCTTTTTAGGCTGCTTTTCCATAAACATAGCCCTGCGGTAGCCTATTATTTTCTTATCATCTATCTTAACATTGGGAAGTTCTCTTGCACGTCCGCCCGTTGCGAGGATAATATTCTTGGCTTCATAAACAGTACTTACACCATTTGCATCTTTTACGGAGAGTTTTTTATCTGCGGTGAGCTTACCAAAACCTTGTATCAAATCAATTTTATTTTTCTTAAAAAGAAATTCAATTCCTTTGCTCATTCCGCCTGCGACATTCCTACTACGAGTAATCATAGCGGTAAAATCTACGTCAGCCTCAGGAACATTGATACCATAATCTTTTGCGTGCTTGATGTAGTCAAAAACTTGTGCAGATTTTAGGAGTGCTTTTGTAGGAATACAACCCCAATTTAGGCAAATTCCGCCAAGTTCCGCAGCTTCAACGACAGCCACACTCATACCCAGTTGAGAGGCACGAATAGCCGCTACATAGCCACCAGGACCACTTCCAACTACAATAAGGTCATAACTTTTGCTCATATACATATAAATTTTTAGTATAATTAAAGATTTTTTTGTTGATTTTCTTAGAATTTTGTGTAAATATAAGATTTTTTCTTAAAATTTATTTTTTCTTTTTTACAGATTTTAAAGTTGTTTTGAGATTATTTTTTGGTTGGTTTGGTTGATTTTTATTATCCTTCAGATTTTGTTCTTCTCTTTTTTTCCTTCTCCAGCTAAAAACATACAAACAAAGCAACATTAACATAAAAATCCAATAATTATTGTAGAAACTATTTTTTCCATCAACAAAAATCCTGTGAACACCTATAAATAAAAAGCCCACCGCAGCAGACAAAAGCAGACTATCAATTAATTTCATTTAGTTTTTAGTTATTTATTTGTGCAAAGATAATCAAAAACCTGCAATTATTTTGCTGATTTTTTGGGTTATTCTTATGAAATTAAAAAGATTTTGCTAAAAAAGTGCTAAATTTGTGGCACAGAAACAATATAAATTAAAGCAACAAGCATAAATGAAAGAATATGATGAATTTTTGCCAGAAGAAGAAAGGCAAATAATTCCACCAAAAGAGAAAAAACCACTCAAAGAGCGTATAAAACATTTTTTGCTGAAATTTACGTTGTATTTCTTTGGTATAACTATTTTTTGGGTGATTGTGTTGCGTTTTATCCCTGTATTTTTCACGCTTACAATGGTTTCTAGGAGTATAGATGGGCTTTTTGACAAAAATGGTGAAGCTACTATTTATTATGATTGGACACCTATTGAAGATATTTCACCAGATATGCCTATTGCTGTTATTGCATCAGAAGACCAAAATTTCCCTACACATAATGGCTTTGATTTTATGGCTATTGAGCGTGCAATGGAGCGCAATAAGACAAGTAAAACCAAATATGGCGCAAGTACCATAAGTCAGCAAGTTGCAAAAAATGTTTTTTTGTGGCAAGGCAGAAGTTGGCTTAGGAAAGGTTTAGAAGTGTATTTTACGTTTTTGATAGAAACTATTTGGAGCAAAAAACGCATTATGGAAGTTTACCTGAATGTAGCAGAAACAGGTAAAAACACTTTTGGTGTACAAGCAGCAGCAAAGCGTTTTTACAAGAAAAACGCCTCACAAATTATCCCTACAGAAGCAGCACGTATTGCGGCAGTTTTGCCAAATCCTATTATTTATTCTATCAAAAATCCTACAAGTTACACGCTTTTAAGGCAAAACCAAATAGCTTATCAAATGCGACTTTTGGGCGGCAGAAGCTATTGGAACATTAAATAGGTACGAAGTTGGAAGTACGAGGTGCGAAATAAATACATTGTTTGTCATTAGATAAGGCAATGCCTTATCTCTACATTAAAAAAGTACCTCAAACTTTATACTTGTTTACTGATTTTGATGACAGTTCTGGTGATGGGTGTAATTTCAATTCTGATGTTGTCGTTTTCCTCAAAACTATCATATTCTTCCCTTGCGAGGTCGTAGGTGATGTTTCTGACAATAATAGTGTATTTTTGTTTAGGTGATGGTTTGACGGTTATTGTGTCCAAAATTATTTCTTTGTAGCCGTTTTCAATTTCTTTTTTGAGTTTTTGACTTTCTTTAAAAGCATTGAAAAAGACATACAAAACCATAGCAAAACCTACGCAAACGGATACTAGGTTTTCTTTGTAAGTAAATTCATTTTTGTACCAAAGCAAAAGCCCAGCAATGACAAAAGCTATGAAACCGCCTATTATTGCTACATTTTTGTAGTATTGGGTTGTATTTTTTTGCAAAAACAAAATGTCTTCTGATGTAAGTTTTTCTTGGTTATTCATTTTTGATAAATTTATTTTTGATAGATTGTTTTTGATTACTTGGCGTAAATATATGAAAAAAACAAACATAAAATTCTGTTTTTTTAACAAAAAACTAAGAAAGTTTTACTTATCATAAAAAACAATTACTATCTTTGCTAAAAATAAACTATTAGCTACAATTTAATTATCATTAATTATCATTAATTATCACACAATTATTATAAAATTATTTCAATGGACTTTCAAGTAAAATTTCAGGTAAATGACAAAATATTTCTGCGAAACCCAGAGAACAGTCAAATTGGGCGTGATATTGTCAAAAAAGGTATTGACCTTATCAATGAAATAGGACTGGAACAATTTACCTTTAAAAAACTTGCTGTCATTGCTGATACGACAGAGGCTACCGTTTATAGGTATTTTAGAAGCAAACACCGTTTGCTTTTGTATATTCTAAATTGGTATTGGTCGTATATGGAGTTTTTGGTGGTTTTTCGTTTGCAAAATGTAACAGATACCACAAAAAAACTCAAAATAATTCTTAATTTGCTCACCCACGAGTTGCCAGAAAGTGCCACAGATTGGGATTACAACAAGAAAAACCTTAATAAAATTGTGATAGCAGAAAGTAGCAAAGTTTATCTTGTGAAAGATGTTGAAGAAATCAATAAAAATGAGGTTTTTAAGCCGTATAAGCAGCTTTGCGCTAAAATTGCAGACGTAATTAGTGAGTATAATCCTAATTATCAATATCCAAAATCTTTGAGTAGCACACTCATAGAAACGGCACATCATCAGCAATTTTTTAGTGATTTTTTGCCAAAACTCACGGATTCTACACCAGAAATAAAAACAGAATTTACTGCAAACTTTTTAGAGGATTTGTTGTTTAAAATTTTAGGAGAAAACCCCTCACAAAAAACATAAACGTAAGTACAAACATAACCACAAAAAAATGTATAACTTTATTCAATTCCTTCATTCTTGGTCACGTTGGGCAGTTGTTATTTTGGCAGTTTTTGCCATTGCAAACGCTTTTATAGGTTGGCTAAACAACAAAAATTTTGAGAAAAAAGACAATATTCTTAATGCTTCATTTGTAGGGTTTATGCACTTACAACTACTTGGTGGGCTTATTTTGTACTTTGTATATAGTCCGCTGGGATTTGAGGCATTCAGCAGAACAGATGTCAATGTAATGAAAACCGCCTCTGTGCGCTACTGGGCAGTTGAACACATCACAGTAATGATTTTGGCAGTTGTGTTGGCACAAATTGGCAGAAGTTTATCCAAAAAAGCTACTGAAAACATTATTAAGCACAAAAAAGCAGCCATTTTCTTTAGTATTTCTTTCGTTTTGATGATGAGCCGTATTCCTTGGGGCGAAAGTGCAAGACTTTTCAGAGGATTATAATTAGAATTGTAAAAAATAGTTGCCACAAATACACAGATGAATACATTTATCTGCACATTTGTGGCAATTATTTTTTAATTATTTTTTAGCTGCTAAAAAATTGCTAAAGTCAGTACGTGCATTACTTGTATAAAATTCGGTACTAATACTGAAATACTGTTTGCGTTGTACAACATCAGTATAATCATATAAATATTTTGCAATATCTAATTTTAGTGATTCTGTATTAAACATCTTTATAATTACACGAACTTGAGCAATAGAAAAACATTTGAAGTTACGACAAGTATTTTTAGCCACAATCATACGACTTGCTGAAGAATATTCATTATTTAGGACAGTTGTCAAAGCATCAAACTCTTGACTTGTGACTACACAACTTACTGTTGTAGGATTTCCATTTGGGTTTGTTGGATTATTAGGATTAGCTGTTGGATTTTGGATAAAAGCCAACCAATCATCTTGGTTTTCACGAGTAGAAAACACCTGTACGGCTTGCGAAATATTATCCAAATCATACAAATAAGGATATAAACTCTTCAAAACGTCCAAACGAGTTGTTTCTGTTGGTAATTGCAAAGTCATTTTCATGGCTTGCGCAATACTAAAACAATTTCCGCCAGCTCTACGGCTAGTAAGTTTCTTGATATAACCAGCCCTTGAGAATTCTGTATCAGAAAACACTATTTGTTGCATATAGGCATCAAAATTAGCCTCACTAACAACATTACTACAATTTTTTTTACCGTTATAACCTGCTATTGAAGGAAAATAAATATTTGGAGGATAATTTATTTCTATTTGTGTTGTTGGAGGAACAACAATAGGTGGATTGGTTGGATTATTTGGATTTATGGGAATTGTGATGCCCGAACGCCTAGCAAGCACGTAGTCGTGCAAACGGAAAACATCAGAAAACTTTGTAAAAGCATCATACACTTCGTAAAAGTTATCTTTGTCAAAAGTACTGTTGTAGGCTTCTTGCGTGAACTGCAAACGGTCTTCATCATTTCTGAACATACTCGCAAAATCTTTGACCTGCACCACACTAAGGCAATTTGTTTGTACAAACTGAATACCTTTTTGGAGTTTTTCAGCTTCATTATAGATAGCCGCAACTACACGTTTTTTTTGGTTGTAGTCATTTGTGGTGATTGGGCGCAAGCAATTTAATTGCGCAAAACTGATATAAGAAATCAGCAAAAAACAGAAAGAAAGTAGGACTTTTTTCATAAAATTTGTAAGAAATAGATAGAAAATTGTAAAAATTTGTATTATTCTAAGCCTTTCGCAATAGTTGTGCCAAAAATACAACAAAATTATAAGAAAGTAATAATAAAAATGATACTGCAGAATTTTTATCTAAATTTTCTTATCCAAAAACTTTTTTCAGAAGTACTGTAGTATGATTTATAGGTTTTTGGCGTATGTTTTTTTCTGTATCTTTCATTCTAAGAAAAATTGCTAAGATAGCTTTTTCAGAAGAAAATTCTTTCCATTGTGCATTAAGTGTATCTAAATCCGTAACTGTAGCTAAACTATTATATTCTGAAATAATATTACTAAAAGCAGTGTCAGCACCCAAAAAAGCCAGTTTTTTCTTGAACTCTCTCAAATAATTTTGCTTAAAAATATGAATAGGATTATTAGTTTCTGTTGGCGCAGGGATTTGTTGTACTTTACTTTGAAGATAAGAAGTACCAGAAAACACATCAGCCAGCACAAGCGGCGGCAAATCAGCCTCGTCTAAGGTCATAACGACATTTTGAAGGTCTCTACGCACAAGCAAAGCTGTATTTTCAGCTGCTGTATTGATAAGTGTTTTTAACCTTGCCACACGTGATAAACCAGCACGCACATTAGCAGATAAAATGGTTTCATTCGTCTGAATAAATGGCGCAAAAGGAATTTGTACGTCAATATTACCATTGTAGCCTGTCGTGGAATTGATTTGTTTTACTTGACTAAGACGCAAACAAGAAGTATCAACAGACAGATTAAGAAGTTCTCGCATAGCTCCTGCTTGTTCTGCAGGTGTGCTTTGAGTTTCTGGTGTAACCGTTTTTAGACAAGCAAAACAAAAAGATGTTACAAAAAATAACATTAAAGCAATATTAAAAACATTTTTTTTCATTTGTAAAATAAATTTAAAAAACTTTCCAAAAGTTTTAAACTTTTGGAAAGTTCAAGCCAACTCAAAATCAATTATAATTGTGCTTTTCTACGTAATTTTACACTTTCCTCTGTGTCTTGATACTCAATATTTCCCATAAAATATAAGAATAGCGTTCTTGAATAACGGAAATTAACAGGAATCATCACAATAACCAAGGGCATAATCATTCCTATATAATAACTAAGTGGCGCATCTTCAAAAAAAACATTCAGAAAAACAAAGCAAAACGTACATAATGCTACAGAAAAACCATAACCAATATACATAGAGCCAGACCAAAAACTTGGCTCTCGCTCAAATTGTACACCACAATTTGGGCAATTTGTATTCGTTTCTGCAAAATTGGTACTTAGCAAAGGACTTACAAAAATATTCCCCTCACGACATTTTGGGCATTTACTATGCAGTATAGCCTGAAATTTTGATACTTTTGGTGCGTTTTGCATCTTTTTTTAGTTTTTGGTTGTCTTTAAATTTTCTATAACTTTTATACCAAATATAAGCAACAGCACCTATCATTATGTAGGGAACAGCTGCCATATATAAAATACCTTTGTTGATGCCTTCTGTGTAGGCTTTCATTTTGTCGCTACTTTCTATGCTTGCTTTGCACATTGCGCATTGGGCGTTTGCGTCTATGTTTATTAGTGTCAATACCACCAATGAAAGAATAAATATGAAAATAGTTTTTTGAGATAATGAAGTTAATTTGAGGTTCATTTTATTGCTAATTATTGCTTATGTTTAACATTAGATTTAGTTCCTACATTTCCTATAATGACAACATTCTGACTACCAAGAAAGTTGCAAAATAAAATTAAAAAAAATTTAGACCTTCAAGATTTCAGAAACCTTGAAGGTCTTTTTTGAAAATAATTTACTTAATTTTCAGTTTGCTACCAATTTTAAGTTCTACTCCTTCTTTTGGGTCTATATTTTCCTTGCTATCTTTCACTTCTTTTAGTCGGTTGATATTGATAAGAAAAGATACTGTAACGCCATAGCGTTTGGCAATTTTTTCTAGTGTGTCGTCTGGTCTTACTATATGTTCATATTTTTTGACAAAATTTGTTCCATTATGTCTAAAAAGTCGGGAGGTAATATAAAACATTTCCGTTTTGACAAGGTTTTTAGGGTCTTTAAAGTCCAAAAATTCCGCAGGATTAAAAGCATTTCCTGCATAATGTACCTCCAAATGCAAGTGTGGACCAGTGCTATAACCCGTAGAACCGCCCAAACCAATCAGCTGACCCGCTTTTACTACATCTCCCACTTTACATTTGAGAGCTGAAAAATGCCCATAAAGTGATTCTAAGCCGTTATAATGCCTTACCATTACGTGATAACCATAACCACTTCCAGCCGTAGAAATACGCACAATACCATCAAAAAGGCTATAAACAGGCCAACCAGTTCTCAAATTAAAATCTATACCTGCGTGCATACGACCCCAACGCCACGCAAAAGGAGATGTTACGAGAATTTCGTCTAGTGGAGATGCCCAAAGCTGATTTTTTTTAGGGTTAAAAACTTGTATAGGAATGGTATCACGCAGTTTTGCGGACTTAATATTATAAGGATTGATAAATTTGGAGTTCCAAACAGAGTAATATTCCGCAGCTTTTACAAAAACGCAATCAATTTTCAGAAATTCTGACACTTGAATAACAGAAGTAAAATCTTCATTAGCAGTTGTAGTATCTTCACTTACAATAGATAATTCTTTTTTTGGGTCAAACGCTTCAGAAGGGTTTTTCTTGTTGTCTTTTGGGTTATTTTTAGCGTTTTTATCCTTCTTAGGATTTCCTTTGATAGTGGTAGTATCTTTCTTAAATTTATCTTCTTGTGCTTGTGCAAAAGGTATATTTAGCAAGCTAATTATTAAAAAAGTGATTAGGAATAAACTATTTTCTAAAAACTTCTTACAAGATTTTTCTATATTTTTTTTTTGCATAAATCTATTTTTGAGATAGAACAGTAATGTTTTATGTAAAATTGAGCCGCAAACATACGAATTTTTTAGGGGAAAAGCAAAATTTGGTAAATAATCCACACTTGTAAAATTATTTTATTTTATTTTAGAATATAACAACTTCATTATCAATAAAATAACTCATAATTCACAACTTACAACTCACAACTCACTTGTAATTGTGGTTTTTTATTTGTACTTTTGCACCGAAATTATACCCGCATAGAATAATAATCTAAATGCTTGTATAATAAGTTTTACAACTAAATTAAATTCAAAGTACAACAATGGCAGACCTAAAACTCCTCCGAAACATTGGCATCATGGCACACATTGATGCAGGAAAAACAACTACTTCGGAGCGTATTCTTTACTACACAGGAAAGACTCACAAAATTGGTGAGGTACACGAAGGAGCAGCCACAATGGACTGGATGGAGCAAGAACAAGAACGTGGTATCACTATCACCTCTGCTGCAACCACGACACAGTGGATTTATCCTACTGTACAAGGAGAAGTATATGATGCTTCTCAAAGCTACAAAATCAACCTTATTGACACACCTGGTCACGTTGATTTTACAGTAGAAGTAGAGCGCTCTTTGCGTGTTCTTGATGGTGCAGTGGCACTTTTTTGCGCAGTTTCTGGGGTAGAACCTCAATCAGAAACAGTTTGGAGACAAGCTGATAAATATAAAGTGCCTCGTATCTGTTTTGTGAACAAAATGGACAGAGCAGGTGCGGATTTTTTCAAATCAGTAACGGAAATCAAAACGAAATTAGGTGCAAACCCTGTGCCGTTGCAAATTCCTATTGGTGCGGAAGATACGTTTAAAGGCGTTGTGGACTTGATTACCAATGAAGCCATTGTTTGGAATGAGAAAGACGAAGGTAAAACTTACCAAGTAATTCCAATTCCTGAGGATATGTTGGAAGATGTGCGCAAATGGCGTTTAAATCTCGTGGAAGCGGTTGCGTCTTATGATGACAATTTGATGGAAAAATTCTTTGAAGACCCAAATTCTATTACGCCTACGGAAATGCGTGCAGCTATTCGTAAAGCGGTTATTGATATGTCAATGTCGCCTGTAATGTGTGGTTCTGCGTTCAAAAACAAAGGTGTTCAAGCGGTTTTAGATGCGGTTTGTTGCTTTTTGCCATCTCCTTTGGATATGCCTGCTATTGAAGGACATCACCCAGATACAGATGAAATAATTATCCGTAAGCCTGACGTAAAAGAGCCGTTTTCTGCACTTGCGTTTAAAATTGCAACTGACCCTTTTGTTGGTCGTTTGTGCTTTTTCCGTGTGTATTCAGGCTTTTTGGAGTCTGGCTCATACGTAACGAATATGCGTACAGGGAAGAAAGAGCGTATTTCTCGTTTGATGCAAATGCACTCTAACAAGCAAAATCCAATAGAAAGAGCAGAAGCAGGTGATATTGCAGCTGGTATTGGTTTTAAAGACATTAAAACTGGTGATACTTTAGTATCAGAAGGAAATCCAATTATTTTGGAATCAATGTCTTTCCCAGAGCCTGTAATTGGTTATGCAATTGAGCCAAAAACACAAGCAGATGTGGATAAATTAGGTATGGCTATTGCTAAACTTATTGAAGAAGACCCAACTTTGCGTGTAGAAACTAACCACGAAACTGGTCAGACTATTTTGCGTGGTATGGGTGAGCTTCACTTAGAGATTATCATTGACCGTATGCGTCGTGAATTTAAGGTAGAAATCAATCAAGGTGCGCCACAAGTAGCTTATAAAGAGTCACTTACGAAGTCTATTGAACACAAAGAAGTTTACAAAAAACAATCTGGTGGTCGTGGTAAATTTGCAGATATTCACTTTGAACTTTCTCCTCGTGAAGATGGAAAACAAGGTTTGGAGTTTGTCAATGATATTGTGGGCGGTGTTATTCCTCGTGAATTTATCCCTGCTATTCAGAAAGGTTTTGAAGAGTCTATGAAAAACGGTCCTTTGGCTGGTTTCCCAGTAGATTCTATGAAAGTACGTTTATATCACGGTTCTTACCACGACGTGGATTCTGATGCGCTTTCTTTTGAATTGGCTGCACGTACAGGTTTTAGAGAAGCTGGTAAAAAATGTGGTCCAAGAATAATGGAACCAATTATGAGCGTTGAAGTTGTTTCTCCTGACGAATATACAGGACCAGTAACGGGTGATTTGAACCGCCGTCGTGGTCTTATGAAAGGTATGGATACGAAAGGAAATGCACAAGTAATTAAGGCTGATGTACCTCTTTCTGAGCTATTTGGCTATATTACTGATTTGCGTACTATTACGTCTGGTCGTGCATCTGCGTCACTTACTTTCTCTCATTATGAGTTTGTTCCAAACAACATCTCTGAAAAAGTAATTGAAGCAAGTAAGAAATAGTTTTAATTAACTGAAATGAGTAATAAAAAGCCACTTCCTAGGTTAGAAAGTGGCTTTTTTGTTGTTATATTGACTTAATTACTTTTTGATAAGTTTTCTTATTTCTGCAGAATGCCCATAATCAAGTTTTTCCAAAAAAGGAAATAATGATGTAGGAATAGATGTGAAAAGGTTATTGGTGAGATTTAATGTTTCTAATTTTGTTAAATTACTTATTTCTTCAAGAAGAGTGCTTAATCTGTTTCCTTCCAAGTTTAGTGTTTTTAAATTCCTTAAATTTCCTATATTCGGATTTAAAAGAAGCTGATTATATGATAAATCTAAGTTAGTTAGTTCCTTCAGATTATTTATGGAGGCAGGCAAAAACTGTAACTTATTCTCAGCTAAACTAAGAAGTTTTAAGGTTTTTATTTTGGTTATTTTAGCAAATACATCATCAAAATCTAGTTTGTGGCAATAAATCAACCCAAGTTCTACTAAAGCTGGTAATTTTTCTATTGGAATTGTGCTAAGATTCAAAAATAATAATCCAGTCATATTTCCAATTGAATTTGGTAGTTTTGTTATCTTTAATCCATATAAATTTAATTCTCTGACTTTTTTAAGTTTTCCAATAGAATTGGGTAGATTTTGTAAATCATTAAAAATCAAATAAATTTTCTCTAAATTTCTAAGTTTTCCTATTTCTTCTGGAAGAACACTTAATTTATTTTGTTGCTGTAAAAGTTCCGTTGCAAATTATTTAGTAATAACTTGCAGCTATCAAAGTAATTGCTAATGACCCATTTGAAGACCACGACATACCATT
>JAYUKY010000073.1:0-11102 GCA_043764015.1 Raineyaceae bacterium | reverse complement strand
CGTTCCGCTGGAACTAATACAAAAAATATCAATGTCTTTGCCTAACTAAGTACGCACTAAGAAATACAAAATTAGGATTTTATTTACAACTCATTACTAAGCGAGATGCTTGTATTTCACTACACACTATTTCACTAAATTTTATTCATTTGCTAAACTTTTATCTAAAATCCATTGCCAAACCTCCAAAACTTCATTAGGATTTGCAAATGTGAGCGGAATATAATTAGGATCAATAAGCAAATTCTTATTTTCTAATTTCAGAAAACACCATAAACGAACATTCGTTACACACCCATAAATAGCCTTACGAGGTTGTTTTTTTTGTTCATTAAAAATTTGCATTGCATACATTTTTGCGCCACATTCTGCTAAACTTTCTGATATTTCTTTATTTTTAGCCCCCATAACGCATATAATAGGCATAGTAATTTTGGGTTTATTGATTTCTGCTGATAAAACAAAATCACAAACACCACCTAAATTATTTTTCACATCAACCCTAAACTGAAAACCTGAATAAGTGCTAAATTGATGGTTATTTACCCGTTTAAGTTCTTTCAAAATAGGTGCAATTATGTATTCTGATTTTGCTTTTAATGTCGTTAAAGATGTTTTTGACGCATCTTCTAAATCTTCTGAAATTATATTACTAGCCTTTATAACAGGAAATACCTTTGGTAGCCACGCCTTATTAATATCATTGATACCAAACTGGGTACACAAAGTTTCTAGTTTTTTAAATTTATTGTATGCCATAATTTCAGTATCAAATTTTTCTGATAAATATTCTCTTTCAATAATGCCACAAAGATACGAATTTGTAAGCGTAATAAACCATAAACCTTACAAAGATTTCTTTGCATTTTCATAAGAAAAAACTACTTTTGCATCAAAACAAAATGCCTTTATTTTCTCTTATTTCAATAAAAACAACAAAAACTATGACACCACGAGCCAAAAATGCTATTTATTCTTTTATTATCCTTCTTTTATTAGGAGCGTTTTATCTTTATAGAAAAAATACATCAGAAAAAACAATCAATAATGTTCCAAAAACTAAGAAACTACTTCTTGTGCAGGGAAAAGCACAAGGAACTACTTTTAGTATCAAATATTTAGATAATAAAAATAGAAATCTGCAAACGCAAATAGACAGTATTCTGCTTGATTTTGATAAATCTTTGTCCACCTACCGCCCAGATTCTGATATTTCTAGCTTTAATAAAGCTGAAAATGATAGTATTGCTTTCAAATATCCTTATTTTTATCCTGTTTTGAAGGCAAGTAAAGAGATTTTTGAGATAAGCGCAGGCGCTTTTGACCCAACTATTGCCCCACTTGTCAATGCGTATGGTTTTGGCTTTACAAAAGCACAAGATTTAACAGAAAATCAAATTAAAAATATCTTACAATTAGTTGATTTTAAACAAATATCATTCAATAAAACATCAGTAAAAAAGCTAAAAAAAGGTATAACGCTTGATTTTAATGCTATTGCGCAAGGTTATAGTGTTGATGTGGTGGCTAATTACCTCAAAACACTTAATATTACTGATTTTATGGTTGAAATTGGCGGAGAAGTCGTCTGCAATGGTAAAAATCAAGATAACAAAACGTGGGGAATTGGCATCAAAAACCCAATACTTGCAGAAAAAGGAGAAACTGCCACCAAAGCCGTTGTATTATTGGATAATAAAGCCCTTGCCACGTCTGGAAACTATGAAAAATTTTATATGAAAGATGGGAAAAAATTTGCACATATCTTAAACCCTACCACAGGAAAGCCTGCACAACAAAATATTCTTAGTGCAACTGTCGTGGCTAATGATGCAATGACCGCAGACGGCTTTGCGACAGTTTTTATGGTTGTAGGACTAGATAAATCAAAAGAAATTATTACTAATAATCCTGCCTTGCATTTAGATGTTTATCTTATTTATGTCAATGATAAAGGAGAACTTGCTAGTTTTATGAGTGAGAAGATGAAAAATTTTGTAAAAGAAGTGCAGTAAAGGTTTTAGTTTTAGCGTTGCTATCAATTAAATATTCTCTCTGTTCCATTCGTTACGGCTTTGTTTGATATGATTTTGAAGTTCGTCAGCTACATCAGAAGGCAGTTTTCCTGCATATTTTTCAGAAAGCTTTTGTTTTACTACTGCGTTTTTCTCTAAAACTGCAATAATATCTAGGTCTTCTAAATCTTCCAAAAGTTTATAAGCCTTACTATTTTTTATTTGTATCAGAACTGTTTCCATTTGCATTATTTTGATTTCTTTAATTGATTCTATACTGTGAACGGCTTGGATTTCGGAAAATGTATTAAAGTCCAGCGGACTGGCATATTTATAGAAAACAGCATAAAAATGTATTCAGCTCCAGCGGAGCGGCACTAGCAAGGGCTAGTTTTATAAATACTTCGCTCTGCTGGGGCTTTAATACAAATACAATGATATTTCTATAAATATGCCGTTCCTCTGGAACTAATGCAAAATTCGTTTTCCGAAATCCTTCCCGTTTACAGTATACACAAATATAACAAAAATTCAGTATCAAAAACATAGAAAACAAAAAGCAGTTTCTAGTAACATAGAAAACTGCTTTTTATTTTCATTTTTTTGTTTTGTTTATTATTTATTTTGTAACCAAATCAACCGTTTCTACTTCGCTTACTTTTACTCCGTTTGAATGTTCATTTGTTATGTTGCTTGGTATAATAATAGTTTTCTGTTTAAGTCCCTTCATACGTGCATAAAGCAAATACATTGCAGGTACGAGTATCAGCGTAAGGAATGTCGCAAATGCTAATCCAAATATCATTGTCCAAGATAACGGACCCCAAAACGCTACACTATCTCCACCAAAGTAAATATGCGGATTTAGTTCTGTGAATAGCGTTACAAAATCCATATTAAGACCCACCGCTAATGGCACAAGTCCCAAGATAGTAGCCGTAGCCGTAAGTATTACTGGTGTCATACGTGTACGACCCGCTTCAATGATAGCCTCTTTTATGTCCATACCTTGCTCAATAAGAATATCAGTAAACTCTACCATCAAAATACCGTTTCGCACCACAATACCAGAAAGTGCCACAATCCCAATACCTGTCATAATAATAGAAATATTCATGCCAAAGATAGCAATTCCTAAGAAAACACCTGTAATACTAAACAAAATCTCACTAAGAATAATGATAGGCTTTCCAAAAGAATTAAATTGTAAGACAAGTATCATAAAAATAAGTCCAAGTGCCGTTAAACCAGCTCCCCCTAAAAATGCGCCTGTTTCTTTTTGTTGCTCTTGCTCTCCACCCATTTTGATAGTAATGGTTTCTGGTTTCTGAAACATAGGTAAAGAACCTTCAATTTCTGCAACTATCTCATTAGCATTGAAACCTGTTATCACGCCTGACGACAAAGTAATAATTCTTTTACCATTTTTGCGTTTAATCCCTCCAAAAGTGTTGTCATACTTCATATCAGCTACTGCAGAAACAGGCACTTGACGAAGCATTCCGCCTTTATTCATATCTCTAAACGTCATTTTGTGGTTTAAAAGAGCCGCTACGTTATCTCTTTGGTCTTTTTGATAACGTAACTGAATTGGATAATCATCTTTATCATCTTTGTACTTAGAAACTTCTTTACCAAAGACCGCAGTACGCATCTCTGCACCTATTTGCCCTGTAAAAAGCCCTTCCCTATTTGCTCTCTCTCTATTGATTAGGATAGATAACTGTGGACTGTTCGTTTGAACATCAGAACGCAAATCTTCTATTCCTTTTATATTCAAAGAATCAACGTATTTTTTGAATTTCTTGCCAGTTGCGACAAGTTCATCTAAGTCATCTCCTTGTATTTCTACCGCAATAGGCGCACCGACAGGAGGTCCTCCAGATTCTTGGTCTACAGATATCTCAATACCTGGTATTCCTTGCAAGGCAGCACGCACTTCTTCCAAATAAGGACGAGTATTTACGCCATTTCTTCTACCAAACTCCACAAAAGCAACAGAAACTTTACCTTTATTAGGTGATGGACTTCTATCATTTTGGTCTGCACTTGCACCAATGGTTACATTTGAGATAATACTTTCCACTAATGGGTTTTTCTTACCGTTTTTGTGCATTACATTTGTTACTCGCTTTTCTACAATGCTTGTCAAAGAATCTGTATAAGCTTGGTCTGTTCCAATAGGCAATGTAATAAAAGTATTGACAAAGTTTGGGTCTGCTTTTGGGAAAAATTCTATCTTAGGTTTTGCTATTCCTATCAAAATAAAGCTAAAAACTAACAAAAACATTGTTCCAACTAAGAAAAATACAGGCTTATATCCTCCCAGCACCCACGTAATAACTTTTTTATAACCATTTTGTACGGCAGGCCAACCAGCTTCTTGGAATTTTCTCACAAGTTTTGACAAAACAAACTGATTAAGCATTATCAATAAAAACACAAATACCGTTAAATTACCCATTCCAAAGAAACTAGTAAGATAAAACATCATAGCAACTGACACAAATAATGTAAGTTTTATCCAAAATGCTTTTTTAGCTTTGCGTTTTTCTTCCTCTGAAAGCGTATGCTCATCTACGTGAGGCTGCATAAAATCAACTGCAAACACAGGATTTATAACATAAGCAATAATCAAAGATGCAACAAGCGTAATTATAAGCGTTACAGGCAAAAAATACATAAACTTTCCTATAATTCCTGGCCAAAAAGCTAAAGGTACGAAAGGCGCAAGCGTTGTAGCCGTTCCAGAGAGAACAGGTAAAAACACCTCTCCTGCTGCTTCTTTTGCCGCTTTTTTGATAGGAACTTTTCCATTATCATAAATTCTATGCGTATTTTCAATAACCACAATGGCATCATCAACGACAATTCCGAGTGCCAAAAGAAAGGCAAAAAGAACAATCATATTCAAAGAAAAACCTATTGTCGGCATAATCAAAAATGCCAAAAAGCAAGATAAAGGTACGGACATTGCCACAAAAAACGCATTCGTAACGCCCATAAAAAACATCAAAATCAACACAACCAAAATAAAACCAATAATAATGGTGTTTATCAAGTCGTGCAATGTAACACGAGTTTCACGAGATTGGTCGCCAGTAAGAACGACATTCAAAGACTTAGGAAATTTGCCTTCTTTTTTAAGTATTTCTACAATTTCTCTGCAACCATCAGATGCCTGAATAAGGTTTTGCCCCGCTTTTTTGATAATATTCAATGTTACAACATTTTTGCCATCAAGACGTGCATAACTTTCCTTATCTTTGTAATTATCAACTACTTCTGCAATATCTCTCAAATAAACAGAGCCACCATTAGCAGAGGTAATAGCCATATTACGTATAGTTTCTATGTCTTTAAACTCCCCAGAGATATTGATAGAGCGTTTTACACCGTCCATTGTAACAGTTCCACCAGGAACGGTGCGGTTTTCAGCACCAACAGCTTGTTCTATGTTGCCAAAATTTACACTTGCGGCTTCCATTTTGTATTTATCCACATTGATTTGGATTTCTCTGTCTCTCGCACCCACAATGTCCACACGAGTGATTTGTGGCAGAGCCTCAATACGCTCTTCTGCTATTTCTGCAAATGCTTTCAACTTAGACAAATCATAATCTCCCGAGATATTGACAAACAAAATAGGCAAATCAGAGAAATTTATCTCTTGTACGTTTGGAGGAGATGGCAAATCTTTTGGCAAATCTTGTGCGGCTTTATCAACAGCATCTTTGATTTTCTGTTTTGCTGCTTCCACCTCAACACTAGTATTAAACTCAACAATAATATTAGAAAAATTCTGCAAAGAATTACTTGTATATTTCTTAATACCACTAATTGATTTAATTTTCTCTTCAATAGGCTTCGTAACAAGGTTTTCCATATCCTTTGGGGCAGTACCAGGATAGATTGTACTGACATAGATAGTTGGCACTACAATATCAGGGAACTTCTCTTTGGGAAGATTGAAGTACGAATACACGCCCGTAATGCAAAGTAAGATAGTCATTACGTAGATGGCGGTGCGGTTTTCTATTGCCCACGAGGACACAAAAAACTCTTTAACTTTGTCTAACATATTTGTATTTATTTTATTAATAATAAGCCCCCAAACCCCCAAAGGGGACTTTAAAGGTAGTTTAATTTAGAACGTGTTGTATTAGCTCCCCTTCGGGGCTGGGGGCTTTAAAACTTAATCAAATCCCCATCATTTAGGTCTTGATAACCAACAGTTATGAGCTTTTCACCACCTACAAGCCCTGTTTTTATCTCAGCAAGACGGTTATATATTTGCCCTACTTCCACTATTTTCTTACGGACAATTTTCTTTCCGTTTTCTTCTGATGCAACTAACACAAAACTATGTTTTTCATCACTTTGCACAACATTAATAGGTACAGTCATTGCACCACCAGACTGATAATCAACTATTTTTACTATTGTAACCATATTTGGGCGAATGCTCGCATCAATAGGAATAGCAACTTCAACCTTAAAACTCCTTGTCAAGGGGTCAATTACTTGACTGAAAAATACTACTTTACCTTTTAGCTCACGTTTTGTATCAGGAAGATAAACGATTACATCACTTCCAACTTTCACAGAACCCGCATAGCGTTCAGCTACATCAGCCACGGCACGCACATCAGACATATTCACCACTCTCACACCAGGCGCACCAGGCGCAGCCGCCTCTCCAACTTTCATATAAACATTTTCAACAGTTCCAGCAATAGAAGATACAATAGCGGTTTTAGACATTTGTTGTTGCATCGTAACAATACTTAATTCTAAACCTTCTTTTGTATTTTTTGCTTGTAAGAACTGTATTTCTGTGCCAACTTTCTGTTCCCAAAGAGCTTTTTGTCTTTCATAAAAAGTATTAGCTAATGATAACCTATTTTTCATCTCTTGTAATTGTTGATTCATAGCTCCTGCATCAATCATTCCAATTACTTGTCCTGCGCCTACATAATCACCCTCACGCACATACACAGCCGTAACTACGCCAGGCATTTGCGCCGAGATATTGACATTTTTCTTAGAATCAATTTTGCCTTGAATTTCTATAAAATGTTTAAAATCTCCTCCTTTAACGTCTTCTACTGCTACAAGTTTTACCTTAGCGTTAGAGGCAGCATCTTGTCCTGTTTCTTTTTCAAGTTGAACTATTTTAAGATTAAGTTCTTTTTGTTGTTTTCTTAACGCCTCTAATTGCGTCTTTTTGTCTTCACCTGCGCCTTTATCACAAGCCGTAGCAAGCAAAGCAACAAGTATTAAAAAGGCTATATTTTTCATAAAAAATGTTTATTATTTATATTTGAGATTGATATTTCTGTTTGTTGTTTGACTTTTTGTTTAACTTTTGGAAAGTTTTAAACTTTCCAAAAGTTAAATTATTTATTTTTTCCTAATTTCCCAAGTGCTTTATCCAAATCTACCTTAGCAATCAAGGCATCATACAAAGCATTGTAATAATTTGTTTCAGCATCTTTTGCGGCAGCTTCTGCATTGGTGATTTCTATGTTAGAGCCTACACCTTGTTTGAATTTAAGTTTTGTTATTCTCAAAACTTCAGTAGCTAAAACCTGATTTCTCTTTTGAATTTCTAGAGATGCCTGTGCATTGGCAAGTGTTATTTTAGCTTGATTAGTTTGGAAATTGATAGCAAGTTCAAGACTTTTCTTATCTTCATTAAGTTTAAGAAGTTCTATTTTGCTTTGTTGAATTTTATATTTTTTCTGAAAACCATTAAAAATAGGAACATCTAACCTAAAACCAAAACTTCCAAAACTAAACCAATTATTTTTAAAATTTCCCCATTGTTGAAACTCATTTACGCCCGTATTGTAGCCCGCTTGCCAGAAAGCAGTCAAAGTTGGCAAATAACCCCAGCGTTTATTTTTCAAATCAAGAAGTAAAAGTTTGTTGTTAGTTTCTAATAATGAATATTCAATACGGTTTTTGAAGTCCGCTTTTTCCTCTGAATTGTCAGCGGTAATTTGATAGCTGGTAATGTCGCCTTGTACGTCAAGTGTGTTGTCGGCGGGCATTCCCATTTGAAATTTCAAAAGTTCGTTAGAAAGTCTGATAATTCCTTCTATCTTAGTTTTTTCTGACTTAATATTATTCAAAGAAACTTCTAGTCTGTCTATGTCCAGTTGCTCCACAAAGCCTTGTTTTTGCAATTTTTTTGTGTCAGAAAAGAAAGAATCAACACGAGAAATATTATTATCTAGCAGTTTCATACGTTCTTTATTGACAATAAGCAATAAATATGCTTTCGTAACATTTTCAGTAATAGTAATTTTGCTTGCCTCCAAACTCTTTGCAGCAAGTTGTTTGTAGGTATTTGCAGCCTGCAAACCCACAATATACGAACCATTAAAAAGTATCTGACTTACTTGCACAGTAGCATTTCCCAGATAAGTTGTACCAAACTTTACACCCACAGGAGGTGCATCAGCAGGCGCATTTGGGTCAAAAAATCTCGCAGGAAGGAAGTTAGTTTGCAGATTATAGTTATC
The DNA here is from genome assembly GCA_043764015.1 of Raineyaceae bacterium. GTDB lineage: Bacteria > Bacteroidota > Bacteroidia > Cytophagales > Thermonemataceae > JANYGM01. The sequence continues at coordinate 2,557 of JAYUKY010000073.1, read as the reverse complement.
AATAAACTGCACGTTTGCATTAACTTGCGGAAGTCCTATACTGCGTACATCTTTTACACGAGATTCTGCATTTTGTGTTTCAAGTTCTGCCTTGCGAATGGTCGTAGCGTTTTTATAAGCATATTCAAGGCATTGTTCTAATGTAAACGAATTTTGTGTTGTACTTTTTTCTTGCGCTTGTGCTTGTATGAGGCACATTAACATAAAAAGTGAAAAAAATAAATGTTTCATTTGTTTGGATTATTTGTAATTATATTATTTATCTTTAAGTATTCATACTTTGTACTTTGTACTTCACGCTTCGTACTTATTTTTGTCTTCTTGCTTTTATCTTCACGTCAGCACCAACAGCAGATAGTGCCGACAAAGACATTTGAAAGCCTTTATTATAGCTTTCTTGGCTGTATTGTCTTGTGAGTTCTTGCAAAAAGTGTGGTCTTAGGATTGAATTAACAACTCTTTTGACTGATTGTAGTTTTATCTTCATTGTGGTAGTTAGTTGATTTGTTGATGCTTTGTATTTCTTGTGTTCTTAGTGTTAGAAAGAAGATTTTAGAATAAATCATTCATTTTATTTTTGTATTCTTCCATCATTTTGTAGCCTTTTTCTGTTACAATTCCACGAATGAAATGGTTGATAAACTCAATTTGCACATCAATAATTTTAAATTTATTAGGTGAATAAATATCAGGATTACAACCAAGTTCTACTTGTTCTATTCTCATAATGGCTAATATTTCCACGTTGATATCAGCCCTATAAAAACCTTGTTCTATTCCTTTATTGATGTTATTTTTGATATGTTCCATAATAAAAGTGTTTTTATGTTCTTTCCAGCTATCCCAAGCCTTTGGATAAAATTTTTTTATGTCAAAGAATAAGGTCGGGTTAATATTAGTAAGAGTTTTTCTCATATGTTTGGTAAGCGACATCATTTCATCAATAGGATTTTCAGCTTGTGCAAACATTTCTTCAATTTCTTTCATATCACATTGAAAATGATGCTGACTTACCTCCAATACAAGCGCATCTTTATCTGCAAAAAACTGATAAACGGTTTTTTTTGATACACCAGTTTCTCGGGCAATTTCGTCCATTGTCATACTTTTCACGCCATAACGACAAAAAAGTTCATAAGATTTGGTAAGAATACGGTCTTTACTCTCGTTTTTTATTTCTGATTTTGTATCCAACTTTATATCCAACTTTACATCTTCCATTTTCTTTATTGCGTTTGTTTTGTGTTAATTTGTTTTTTATCTTTTTTGATAACGCAAAACTAAGGAAACTTTTGATGTAAAAAAAGTTTTTTTAGTTTATTTTTGAAATATTTTTGAAATATTTTGAAAATATTTTTTATATTTTGTAAGAAAAATGTAAATTGAGCCTGCAAATGTACTTTAATCATTCCTCTTGTAAACGAAAAAACTTACTCAAACGTATTTTTTACTGTTTGAAACGTAAAGAAATAACACAAAATCAGTATCAAAAAATCAGTATCAAAAAATCAGAAAAATGACTTTCACAGACGTAAAAAAACAACTCAAACAATTAGATTACGACAAACTTATTGCATTGTTAGGCGAGTTATACAAGAAAAATAAAGCAGTAAAAGAGCATTTGGACTTTCTGGTTGCGCCAAATGAAAACGAACTTTTTGCTAAATATAAAGATAAAGTTGTGCAAGCATTTTTTCCTAAACGTGGCGACCGTTTGAGCCTTGCAGATGGCAAAAGGGCTATTTCGGATTTCAAAAAAATGGGTGTTTCTCCTGAATTAGTGGCAGAATTGATGCTTGTTTATGCAGAATCAGGCGTTGAATTTACTAGACAATATGGAGATATTGATGAGAATTTTTATTATAGTGTGGCATTAGTTTATCACCAAGCACTAGAACTAATGGAAAAAGAGGGTGTTTTATCAAAATTTGAGGCTCGTGCCAAAAAACCGTTAAAAACCACACGTAATTTTGGCTGGGGATTTTATGATGATTTGAAGGCTTCTTATCAAGAATTTTATCTTGATGAAGATGAATAAAAGTAAAAAAAGTCCTTACTTTTAAGCAAGGACTTTTCTATTTATTCTCAAAATCAGATGGGGACATTGATATTTTGTAAATTTTTATGTAGGCGTTTGATTTATCAAAACGCTGTTTTGGGACAAAACAAATGGTAGAGAAAACTACACAGGAAAGTGTTCTTTTGATAAAGTAAATTCCACGCAATTTGTCCTACATAATTGTACTATTTTATTTGTTTTGTCCCAAAACATCACTTGATAAATCAAGTGGCTACAAAATTCAGAATACAAATTAACAATGTCCTTATCTAAATATTATATTTACTTCACACCTCACACTGACTTTGTTGCAACGGTACTATTTTCTTTACCGTTGCACTTTTTTAATTTTTTTGACACCTCACACTTTGAGACATTTCCATTTGGGCAAAACGGTTTTAGAGTATGTTTAGAAACTATTTTATAAAAATATAACAATGTAATATATCAAATTTTTATTGTAATTTTGTATAAAAATAACATCATTATATTCAATTA
>JAYUKY010000072.1:0-11199 GCA_043764015.1 Raineyaceae bacterium | reverse complement strand
AAAAAAGCAGAAAATGCCGTTGTTATGATAAAATTAGCCTTTATAAGTATGATATTAAATCACTTTTAAAGAAAAATAGTTTCTAAACATACTCTAAGGAATTGATGTTGCAGGTAAATCTTTTCCATACAAATCTTTTGTATTATCTCCACTATTACGAATAGTCGCTTGTACCACTAGCGCATCTTGCTCATCTGTTATTTCGTGCAATGCCCCTGCCTCGCCAGTTCCTTTATCAAAGGACAGAGCACCATCTAAAAACTGGTCTATATGTGTAACCTCGTGGGCAACATCTGATATTTCTGCAAAAGTAGTCGGACTTGCATTAGCCCATTTGCTTACATCTACTGTTATATCAATGCTTTTAGATGTTCTATTGTAAGAAATCCCTGATTGTGTGGATTTCTTAAAATCAAACGCTTGACCTGTTTTAGTAGAATGTTTTTCCATTGCTTTAATAGTTCTTTGCATTCTTGCATAGGCATCCCTTGCTCGTTGAAAATTAGCTATTTTATCCGCTGGAACTTTATTATTCTTCAACGCATTATCAAATGAAGTAAAATTATCATTTATAGCCTTCTTAAACTGTGCAAACAAACCATCACTATCTCTAATATCAGGTGGTGGCAAAAAGTTCATTCCTGTGTCTTCGTCATCTTCATTACCATTAGTGGGTAAGGGAATAGTATAGCTAGGCGCAAATATTGGACCTTGTACGCCTGTACCAGAGCCATAGATATTAATTCCATACGAAGTATTGAAAACAGGTATTGAGGGTGTATCTGGTGAACTACTATAACTTGCTAAACTCGCATCAAAAGTATTTCCATGATGAAAAGCTTTTCCTTTCTCAAAATTATAATCAATATCATACTGCAACAAAGCAAGTGTAAAACCATTAAAACTTCCACCCTCTCCAAAATTGGAAAGTGCATTTTGGAAAATAAAATCTTGTTTATTTGCTATGGTTTCATTAGTAGCCACTATTTCAATAATTTTAGCAGAAGTAATCTCATCATTATCTACAAGAATACAAAGTTTTCGTAAAAAGCCTTGTTCCGTATAACTTACGGTCAAATATCGTGCCACAGGTACAATAAGTAACTTTTTGTTTTCTCCTAAATCAAGAGTTTTCACTCTTTGCCAATCAGGGTAAAAATCCTTGTAGCGAGTTTCAAAAGAAGGCATTTCACGAGCATTACTGTTGTTACTTTTACTTTTTTTATTGGCATAAAACCAAGTCATAGCCTTTTGTAGGGCTACATTGATGGCGGACAAGTTGTCTTGCGGGTCTAGGTTGTCGTATGGTTTCTTGCAACCATAGACTACGCCAAGCATTAGCAAAAATGCTACTACTTTGCTTTTTTGTCGTTTGAACATAAAATATGTTTAGAGAGTGATTAAATATCCCGCAAAGGTATTGCTTTTCAAAATAAAAATACTATTTTTGAGTTGTTATTTAGTCTTATTAGTTTATATAAAACAACTAAAAAAATGGAAAACCTTACTTTAGGAAAGAAAATTAGATTTTTAAGAGAGATGAAAAATCTCAAACAAGAAAATATGGCAGCATTACTAGAAATGACCAATAATGGTTATGGAAAAATAGAAAGAGACGAAACAGATGTGCCTTATTCTCGCCTAAATCAAATAGCAGAAGTATTGGGAATGTCAGTAGCTGACCTTGTCAATATGCAAGACCAAAAAATAATCTACTCTATCAATAACCATCAACCAGTTATGGAAAACATGATAAATAACGGAAATATCCCTCGTAAAGATTGGGAAGAACGTATTAAAAGCCTTGAAGATGACATAAAACTACTAAAAAATATTATCAATAAGCAAAATAAAGAGTAATTTGACAAAAGTATTACAAACAAAAAAGCCTTTCCAAACTTTGGAAAGGCTTTTTTAATTGAATCTTCACAATTACTTAGTTGCTATATTCTCTCTTTTTGCGAGGTTTGCGGGAAGACGTATCAACGTAAACTTTGTTCTCTTCTGACGAAGTCACAACAATGCTCTCGTACTCACGCACACCTGTACCTGCAGGTATTAAATGTCCAACAATTACGTTTTCTTTCAGACCTAGCAATCTGTCTGATTTTCCACGAATAGATGCTTCAGACAACACTTTTGTCGTTTCTTGGAAAGATGCCGCAGACATAAAGCTTTCTGTTCCCAAAGATGCTTGCGTAATTCCTTGTAAAGTAGGTTGAGATACCGCAGATTGCGCATCACGCACTTTCACGAGTTTTTTATCTTTTCTTTTTAGAGAAGAATTTTCCTCACGAAGCTCACGAGCAGTTACCAGTTGTCCCAATTCTAATTTTTCAGAATCACCCACTTCTTCTACAATTTTCAGGTCTAAAACTCTGTCATTTTCCTCACGGAAAGTCCATTTATCAACCACCTGACCCAACAAGAAATCAGTATCACCTGCATCAATTACCTCAACTTTTTGCATCATTTGGCGTACAATCACCTCAATATGCTTGTCATTGATTTTCACACCTTGCAGACGGTAAACTTCTTGAATTTCATTTACTAGGTATTCTTGTACTGCTGTAGGACCTTTGATAGAAAGAATGTCGTTAGGCGTGATAGCACCATCAGAAAGTGGCATACCAGCACGTATAAAGTCATTATCTTGTACCAAAATGTGTTTAGACAAAGGCACCATATACTTACGTTTTACACCATCTCTTGAAGTAATTTCAATTTCTCTATTACCACGTTTGATTGCGCCATACGTTACCTCGCCATCAATAGCACTCACAATAGCAGGATTTGACGGATTACGAGCCTCAAAAAGTTCTGTAACACGTGGCAAACCACCTGTAATATCACGGTTTTTACCAACAGAACGGGCAATTTTCACCAAAATCTGACCAGCTTTTATTTGCTTACCGTCTTCTACTGTAAGGCGTGCGCCCACAGGAATATTGTAAGTTTTTGGCTCTCCTTTCTTAGGTTTGATGATAAGGGCAGGGTTTTTTGTCTTATCTTTTGTGTCAATAATTACCTTTTCTTGGTAACCTGTTTGCTCATCAAACTCAACTTTATAGGTAATTCCCTCAATAACAGAATCATACTCAACCGTTCCCTCAAATTCTGACAAAATAACGGCATTGTAAGGATCCCAAGTACAAAGTGCATCATCTTTTGAAACAGTTTGTCCTTCTTTTACCTTCAAAATAGCACCATAAGGCATGTGATTTGAAATCAATACTTGTTGCTTATTTTTTGGGTTGATGATTCTCACCTCACTAGAACGTGTCAAAACTATTGTAACAGCTTCACCTTCTGAATCCGTTGTATCAATTTTGCGCAAGTTCTCAAAACTAATAATACCATCAAATTTAGCCTTTACAGACGCATCAACGGCAATATTTGAAGCAGTACCGCCCACGTGGAATGTACGCAAAGTAAGCTGCGTTCCTGGCTCTCCAATAGATTGCGCAGCAACAACACCTACCGCTTCACCACGTCCTACAAGTTTACCAGAGGCAAGATTGCGACCATAGCACTTGCGACAAATACCACGTTTTGTTTCACAAGTAAGCGCGGAACGTATTTCTACTTCTTCAATGCTTGTCGCATCAATTTTTTCTGCGGCATCTTCATTGATTTCCTGACCAGATTCTACAATAAGTTCTCCAGAAAGTGGGTCAAAAATATCGTGAACGCTTACACGTCCCAAAATACGCTCTGACAATGGCTCAACAATATCTTCATTATCTTTCAAAGCAGTAGCCACAACGCCACGCAAAGTGCCACAATCTTCTTCATTTACAATCACATCTTGCGCCACATCAACCAAACGGCGTGTCAAATAACCTGCATCAGCCGTTTTGAGGGCAGTATCAGCAAGTCCTTTTCTCGCACCGTGCGTAGAAATAAAATACTCAATTACGTCCAAACCTTCTTTAAAGTTAGAAAGAATAGGGTTTTCAATGATTTCACCGACAGACCCTTGTAGGTTTTTCTGTGGTTTTGCCATCAAGCCTCTCATTCCGCCTAGCTGACGTATCTGCTCACGTGAACCACGTGCGCCAGAGTGCATCATCATATAAATGGAGTTAAAACCTTGTTGGTCATTCGCCATATCGTCCATCAAGTGGTTGGTAAGGTTGGTGTTGGCACGTCCCCAAATATCAATCACTTTGTTATAACGCTCATTATCAGTGATTAAGCCCATATTGTAATTTTCCATTACTTCTGAGATTTTCTCTTTTGCTTCTTTGATAAGTACGTCTTTCTGACCAGACACGACAATATCACCAAGTCCCATAGAAAGACCGCCTTTGAAAGCAGACTGGAAACCAAGTTCTTTAATATCATCTAAGAATTTGGCAGTAAACGCCATTCCAACCGTTTTGAAGACCAAACCAATTACTTTTTGGAGTTCTTTTTTGGTTAGAAGAAGATTTACATATCCTACTTCTTTTGGTACAAGCAAATTGAATAAAACACGCCCAGCAACTGTTTCAACGGTTCTATCCACCAAAACATCACCCTCACGCACTTTGGTTTTTACTTTAATGAAAGCGTGCTTAGAAAGACGTTTTTCATTGATAGCAATTACCACCTCGTCAGACGAGTAAAACGACAAACCTTCACCCATAATTGGGTGTTCTGGTGTGCTTCTACGCCCTTTCGTTACGTAATACAAACCCAGCACCATATCTTGTGATGGCACCGTAATAGGCGCACCATTCGCAGGATTAAGGATATTATGAGAAGCAAGCATTAGCATAGAGGCTTCCAAAATAGCTTCGTGTCCGAGAGGGACGTGAACCGCCATTTGGTCACCATCAAAATCCGCATTAAATGCCGTACAAGTAAGCGGGTGCAGTTGTATTGCTTTTCCTTCAATAAGTTTTGGCTGGAACGCCTGAATACCCAAACGGTGCAAAGTAGGCGCACGGTTGAGCAAAATAGGGTGTCCTTTCAACACATTTTCCAAAATATCCCAAATAACGGCATCTTTTCTATCTACAATTTTCTTAGCAGATTTCACCGTTTTTACAATACCTCTTTCTATCAATTTTCTTACTATAAATGGCTTGAAAAGCTCTGCTGCCATATCTTTTGGCAAACCGCACTCGTGCAATTTAAGTTCAGGACCAACGACAATAACAGAACGTCCAGAGTAATCCACACGTTTTCCTAGCAAGTTTTGGCGGAAACGTCCTTGTTTACCTTTCAGCATATCAGAAAGCGACTTTAAAGCCCTGTTTCCATCTGCACGCACCGCATTTACTTTGCGTGAGTTGTCAAACAAACTATCCACAGCTTCTTGCAACATACGTTTTTCGTTGCGCAAAATCACTTCAGGAGCTTTAATTTCAATCAGTCTTTTTAGGCGGTTATTTCTGATAATCACTCGGCGGTACAAATCATTCAAATCAGAAGTCGCAAAACGACCACCATCAAGCGGTACGAGTGGGCGAAGTTCTGGAGGAATAACAGGCAACATCTTCAAAATCATCCATTCTGGGCGGTTTTCAATTTTTGATTCTTGAAAAGCACGCACTACTTTAAGGCGTTTTAGAGCTTCTGCTTTGCGTTGTTGAGAAGAATCATTAGCCGCCTGATGACGCAATTCATTAGCCAACTTATCCAATTTCAGACGAGAAAGTAGCATTTGCAAAGCATCTGCACCCATTCTAGCAATAAATTTAGTTGGGTCAGAGTCATCTAGCAAGTGATTTTCTCTTGGAAGTTTGTCTTGGATATCCAAATACTCATCTTCTGTCAAGAAATCCAAGTACGTACTACCATTACGTCCTTCTTCAGCCATTACACCAGGATTTACTACAATGTATCTTTCGTAGTAAATGATTTGGTCAAGTTTTTTGGTAGGCAAACCTAACAAATAACCAATTTTGTTGGGCAAAGAACGGAAGTACCAAATATGTGCCACAGGAACAATAAGCTCAATGTGTCCCATACGCTCACGACGTACTTTTTTCTCTGTAACCTCCACACCGCAGCGGTCACAAATGATGCCTTTGTAACGAATACGTTTGTATTTGCCACAATGACACTCCCAATCTTTGACTGGACCAAAAATGCGTTCACAAAACAAACCGCCCATTTCTGGTTTGTAAGTTCTGTAATTGATTGTTTCTGGTTGTGTTACTTCCCCGTGTGAACTATCTAGGATAGACTGAGGAGAAGCCAAGCTAATAGTAATTGTACTAAAATCACTTGTCAGTTTTCTGTTTTTCTTGAATGCCATAATTATTGTTTATGTACTTTTAAGATTGCGTTATTGAGGTTTTTTGAAGAGTTTTCTCTCTTTTAATGAATTATATGGACTGTTTTTATTCTAAAAAAATTCTTTTTTGTTGTATTTCTCTGTTATGAATGATATGCAACACATATAAACCACTTGGAAGATTTGCCACATTTAATGTGATATTATCCGTTTTTGTTGTTTGTGCGCCTTTCAAAACTCCATAACTGTCATAAAGTTTGATTTCATAAGGCAAGGGCATATTATTATCTATTCTCATTCCACCAACGCAAAATCCGCTTTGCCCACGCTCAATGGTTAGGCTTTCTTTAGTAGGATTTGGGTAGACTATTTTGAAATCATAAACACAATTTGGGTCTTTTTCTGGCAACATCAGCCAAGTGAAATTACCAGCTAAAGTCCCACACATATATACTTCAAAGCCTACATTAGCAATACCTGTGCCTACTTGTACAGTTGCTGTCATTTGTCCATTGCTAACATAACAACCTTGTAATGTCCACTGATACGGATAGGGCGGTTGAGTGCCTATTGGCGTTAAAACACAATTATAGCTATCGTAATTGGAAGGCAAAGGAAAAGTGTATACTTGTGTACTGCCTATAACTGGGTTGAAATTGCCATTAAGTGTAGCACCAGCAGGGAGTAAGAGGAAGTTACCCAAGGTAAGATTCTGAATAAAATCTTTTGTTCCACAAGGAGTTGTTACTCTTGCCGTGACTGAGCCATAACCAGCATAACCGCTATGGACAACTGTAGCCGTATTGCCTGCGCTAGAAACAAGTGTAATGCCATTGCTTACCAGCCATGTAAGTGTGCCTTGACTAACATCAAATCCATATAGAGTAAATATGTGATTTGTACCCTCACAAAGGCGACCCTGACCAGAAAGCACATAACCCTGCTCTTTAAAAGTAACAGTATAACGTCCTGTTTGGCTTCCATTACGCCTAACACGAAATAAATAAATATTATCCTTGATAAGTGAGCCACAAGCAACCCTATAAGTGCGCTTACCACTTTGATTTACTATACTTGCATAAGTACGGAGTACTGACGCTTTAGGAGAAATATCTGTACCATTAGACTCCCAAAACTCAACATCTAGAACAGGATTATTAAAGCCTGCTACATCTTCTATTTCTACCAATAAGTCACCTACTAAAGTCTTTTTTTGATAGGAAACCCAATCTTCATTATCAGGACAGCCAAAGCTTAATATATTGCCAAAAGCGTGTTCTTGTGTTTCATTTAATTGAATAGGACTTGCCATAGCATCTATGTTGTCTGGCTCATATATATCCGTGAAATCACTAGCATAAGCCTGCCATAAATTAAGAAAAATATAATTTCTGTCTGCAATATTGGATAGCATTATTGCTTTCTGGCTTTCTGTAAATGTACTCATACAACCTGGGGCAGAATAAGACATATAATTTTTCGTATCTGGACGATAGGTATCTCCTCTTTGGTCTTGAGCATTACCAGTCCATAAACAGTTATTAGAAGTGTTTATGGAAGATACATAATCTTTTAAGTTAGGGTCTGCTTCTGTATCACAAAGTGCGTCCGCACGCCATTCACATTGTCTAGTGTATGAAAAACTATTTAAACACACAGACCATACTCTACCTCTTGTAACAAGTTCCTTGCAAGGACCAGTTCTATCTCTATGTGTATGCTCCAACTGGAAATAGTGCCCTATTTCGTGAATAAATGTAGTGTTTTTATAAGATGTTAGTGGACTTAATTCAGGGTATAAACCTGTACCAACAGCACTACGTCTTACACAGATAGCATTTAATGTACCACCACCATTATTATAAGGAGCGTAAAAACTACTGCTTGGATTATTTACTATGTGGATATTAATAGCTGCAAACTCTTTGTTGCTACTCATTAAATCTTTTACATCTGAATCACTAATACGAGAATTAGAAGCTGCTGCTTGATTTTCTACAAATTGATAACAACTTGTAAAAAATCTTACAGGAATATTGTTTCTACGATAAGCATCATTCAATGCCCAAATCATAGATTTTACACTTCGCTCTGGATATTCCAGAGAATTTGCAGATGTCCATTGATAAATCCAAAATTTTATGGGTATCCTAAACCAAATATTATCCTCACCCCCATAAGTACCATTTCGGTAATTTGAATTACTTGCTATGTTCCCATAGATTTTGGCAAGGCTATCATACTTTTCTTGCAATTTATCATTATTGCCATAATAAAACTTGGCTTGCATTTCTTCTTCTGTTGCTTCAATTGTTGCACAACTATTACCTTCAACATTAACGAGTTTTTGGGCAAAACCTAGTGCACTACTTAAAAGTAGTAAAAGTAGAATAAGGTACTTTTTCATATTTATTTTATTTTTTGTAAACATTTATTTGTGGTGAGTTATTATTATTACTACCATTATCACTATAACATAGACGTTCATTATAGTAAATGTCCATATTTAAAAGTCTCATAGTACAATCATCAGTCATGAAATAATTTATTTTTATGGTGTCTATATCTTGTTTTATTTTAAGATAATAGGTTCTGTTTACTTGTTTAGCCACCGAATCCTTCGTAAAGCCTATACGTTCTACATAAGGTATTAGTATTGTGTTAGAAACATAACCATCATTGATGTATCTTGTATTCCAAGGATAACCAGCGAAATTAGCTGACTTTGCCAATAAAAATGGCTGAAAGCCTTCTTCATACATATTAATTTCATTTGGCAAGACTCTATTAGTGCCAATCCCACCAAAATAATTTAATCCTGTCTTAGCATCCAGTAAGACTAAATTAACTGTTGCTTCATCAAGTTCATAACAACGTCGTCCTTCTTCTGAATGTCTGCATCTTACTCCCAATAAAGAGAACAGGAGTGCTATTAAAAGGATATTTTTCATATAATTATTTGTTTTGTGTGTAAATTATCCTAAACCAAATGTCATTTTCACCTCCAAAAGTACCATTTCTGTAGTTGGTATTGCCACTAGGAGTTCCATAAATAGCAACCAAGCTATCATACTTTTCTTGTAGTCTATCATTATTGCCATAATAAAACTTGGTTTGCATCTCTTGTTCTGTTGTTTCAGTTGTTCCACAGCTATTGTCTATCATTTTGAGAGGTAAAATGAGTTTTTGAGCAAGGCTTGTGTTGTAACCACTTAAAAGCAGAATAAGGATAGTTAGATATTTTTTCATGTTTTATTTTTTATAGATTCCAATTTGTGGTGAGTTATCACCATCACCGTTACTATGGCGATAATATAAACTATCATTGTAGTAAACATCAATGTTTACTACTTTCATAGTACAGTTATCCGTCATAAAGTAATTGATTTTTATAGTATCTATATCTTGTTTTATTTTAAGATAATATGTTCTATTTACTTGTTTACCAACAGAGTCTCTTGTGAATGCCATACGTTCTACATAAGGTATAGTAACAGATTCTGAGATATACCCATCATCAATATATTTCTTATTCCAAGGATAACCAGCAAAATTAGCTGATTTTGCTAATAAAAATGGCTGAAAACCTTCTTCATACATATTGATTTCATTTGGTAGAACCCTATTAGTGCCTATTCCACCAAAATAGCTTTTTCCTGTGGCAGGATTAAGCAGTACTAAACTAACCCTTGCTTCATCAACATCATAACAAGCTGGTACTGGAGTTCTGCACCTTACTCCCAATAAAGAGAACAGGAGTAGTATTAAAAGTGTATTTTTCATAAAGTTATTTGTTTTGTATAAGGTATCCTAAACCAGATATTATCCTCACCTCCAAAAGTGCCATTCCTATAATTTGGGTTGCTTGCGACATTTCCATAGATTTTTACAAGACTATCATACTTTTCTTGTAGTCTATCATTATTGCCATAATAGAATTTGGCTTGCATTTCTGCTTCTATTGCTTCAGTTGTTCCACAAGTATTATCTTGCACTTTAGTAAGATTTTGAGCAAAACTTACACTACTCAAAAGAAGCATAATAATAATTAAATTTTTTCTCATGTTTTTATTTTTTATAAACTTTTATCACTTGATAATCACGTGTACTACCTTTAAAATAAACGATACCATTATAATATATTTCCATATTTAGATTTTCCCTAGTGCAATAATCTTTCATGAAATAATTGATTTGTATAGTGTCTACGTCCTGCTTTATTTTAAGATAGTAGGTTCTATTTATTTGTTTACCAACAGAATCCCTCGTAAAAGCTATACCTTCTACATAAGGAATTTGAATTGAATTAGAAACATAACCATCATTAATATACCTTGTATTCCAAGGATAACCAGCAAAATTAGCTGATTTTGCTAGTAAAAAAGGTTGGAAATTCTCCTCATACATGCTAATTTCATTTGGTAAAACCTTATTAACTCCTATTCCACCAAAATAATCTTTGCGTGTATTTGCATCAAACAAAGTAACATCAACTCCTGCATCATCTGTATCTCTAATGCAAATATCCGTGTCTTTTCTGCACTTTACTCCTATTAGAGAGAATAAAAACAGTATTAAAAGTATATTTTTCATAAAATTATTTGTTTATTTTGTGTGTAAGATACTCTAAACCAAATACCATTTTCTCCCCCAAAAGAAACATTTCTATAATTGGGGCTACCTGCGACGTTTCCATAAATTTTGGCAAGGCTATCATATCTTTGTTTAAGTTTGTCGTTATTGCCGTAGTAAAATTTCTTTTGCATCTCTTCTTCTGTTGCTTCTGATGTTCCACACTTATCTATATCTTGTGGAATAGCAACTAGCTTCTGTGAGAAACTCAACGAGTTTATCAACATTAAAATAATCATTAGACCTCCTGCGAAAGTCGGTATTGTTAAACAAAGAACAAATTTGCATTTACAAGAGCCGCAATTAGCATAGCTCTCATTCCAAACCTTTGATGATTT
>JAYUKY010000071.1:0-11323 GCA_043764015.1 Raineyaceae bacterium | reverse complement strand
TTTACCCCCCCCCCCCCCCCCCACTAAATTATTGATTATCAACAACTTACGAGTTATGTATTTTTCTAATTTTTCTTGTTCTTTCTCACGCATAAATGCCTCCATAAAAGCATAATCTGGTTCTCCTGTGGGCGTAGCAGGAAGAAGGATTTTCTTTTTGGGTAAATCAGAACTTGATAACTGATCTCCGTAAGAAAAAGTAGAAACAGTTCTTTTTAAACATAGTACAATAAATCCAGCCAAAAACTTATTTAATTCTTTATTTGGTAGTTGTATTGCGTGAATTTTCATATCCAAACTTGCACTATAAGAATGGTAGAAAACTGAACCTAAGAATGAAACTGAAATGAAATTAGATAATTCTCTGTAATTTTTATCATTTATCTTTTGGTAAAAGTCATAAATTCCATTGTTATTATCCGTTGCAGTTATTCGTGCAATTTGTCCTTTTTTTAAAAGATTTTTTGAAATTAAATTACCTGTTGTAACTTTAAAAATCTTTCCAATTTCAAACTCTTTCCAACTTACATTTTCAAGTTTGTAAGTTGGTTCAGGCTTTTTTTTTTCGTTTGTTTGGTTGTTATCAAACAAATACTCTCTTCCTTGCATAATCATAGAAAACTCAAAAGTAAGGTAATCACTAATGGTTTTGTCAAAATCTTGTTCTTTTGGTATTTCGTCATTGAAATAATAAAACGAGTGCAACCATTCATCTTCTGGTTCTATGGTAGTTTTTACCATAAATTTAGTTTCTGCTGGTTTGTCGTGTAGCCAACAATCCAACAAATAGGCTTTTCTTTCTGTGGCTCTTTGGGTTTCTAGTAAGCCAATATGTTTGCTTATTACAAAACCATCATCTTCATAATTGACAAATTTGCAGTATTTTTTATCAGAATGTTGTTTATGCGCCGTAAAAATAGCAATACAAGGGTTTGTCCCCACGCCATAAAAAGTGTTTTTGTTGAGCGTAATTACGCCTTCTAGCGTGTGGCTTTGCAAGATTTGCTTTTTTATGGCTTTATCTTCTTTGGTTTTTCCTACCATTGTAGATTGGGGAATAATAGCAACGCATCTTCCACCTTCTGCCAAACTATCCAAAAGATGCTTAATAAAGCTGATTTCTGACAAATGGGCGGTATCTTTTCCCTTTGCCTGCGAGTAAGGGGGATTGATAAAACCAACAGTATAATTATTTTTTCTTAGCGTTTCCGCTGGTTGTCTCAAAAAATCTTCATTGATAAGGTTGCTTTTTCCGTCACCTCTCAAAATCATATTTGTAGTGGCAATAGCAAACATATCTTCTCTAATTTCTATGCCGTGAATTTGTTCTGTTTTTATTTTATCTTTTTCTTTCTCGCTGATGTCATTTTTATTGAGCATTTTGTGCATACCAGCAATCAGAAAGCCACCAGTACCACAGCAAGGGTCAAAAATTTTGTCTGTTGGTTTTAGGTCAATAAGGTCAGAGAAGAGTTCTGTAATGTGTTTAGGTGTAAGTACAACGCCTAGCGTTTGCCCATCACCACCACCATAACTAATAAATTCACCATAAAAACGTCCTAAAACGTCTTCTGTAGTATTTGCTAAAACGGCATCTAAAATATTATTTTTGATGTATTCGGCAAAAGATTTGAGGGGAGTTTTAGCTAAATTATCATTATAAGTGCTAAGAATAGACCTATCTTTTATGATATTAAACTGATTTAATACTTTTTCTTTCTTTACGACAGGCTGCACTTTTACTCTTTCCATATGCGTAGAAAGCGCATCATAAATTCTTTGTCCATCTGTTTTTAATTCGTCTCCTATCAAAGAATCTGTTTCAAAACTTTTCTCACTTAACGCAAGAAGCAGGGCAGACACAACTAACGGTTTTTCAGAGTCTCCCAGTTGTCCATAATTACGTAGCATTTCGTGAAGTATAGCGGATTTTTTAAGAATATCTGCAAGTTCTACGGCTTCCTGCGGTGTTTCTTTTAAAACTTGTTCTTTATAATATTTCTCAATATTTTTATCTGAAAAGTTTTCAAAATTCTCTACTTTTTCAAGGAGTGTGTAGCCTTTTTCATCTACAAAAAAAGGTCTGATGATATGGTGTTTTTCATCACCAGAACAACCAAAAGCAAATATTTTCTTAAAATTAGTTTTGCTAATAATTTCTTTTGCGTAGTGCAAAGCCCCATTTTCAGCGTAGTTGGTTACGGATTTTTGGTCTGTGGCTATGGTTTGGTTGTCGTCATTTTCATATTTTACTTGTTTGTCAAGTGTCGCTTTATCTTCAATAACCAAAATAAAATCTTTTTTGCAAATGGCAACAAATTCAGGGAAACCAGATTTTCCAGTTCCTTTTTTGGAGGCAGTTTTTAAAGCTTCTTGAATTTCTTTGATGTCGCTTCCGTTTGGTGTATATTTTATTTTAGCACTTTCAAGTAACTTGCTAATAAAAATGTCTGTTTTTTTCTCGTTTGCCATTGATTTTTTTGGTTGAGATAATTTTAGTGTGCAAAGATATAAAAAAATATGGTTTCTTTTGTGTTTTCGTAATATTTCTATATATTTGTAGGCCTACTCAAAACTTATTAGGTTTCTTTAAAACTCACCGCCTAAACCTACTAAAATTCAATGCTTAATTTCAATTTCAACGGTTATTTAGAGCCATTTGAGGCACTAGAAATAGATTTTAAGAGTGCAGAAAGTCTGCTCGTTTGGAATGAACACAGGGCGCATATTTGGGCTAATTTTGAGGTTTTTACTGTAGATTTGCAGGCTATTTTGGCAAGTTCTTTTAGTGTTTGGCTCAATGGTAGTTTTGCCACACAAAAAGAAAGCCCAAACGACCTAGATTGTGTTATTTTTGTAGATTTTGAGGTGTATGAAGCAAATATTAGTAAACTATTACAACTCAAAATGAAATATAAAAAAATGCAAATAGATAGCTATTTTGTGGCTATCTGCAAGGTAGGACACAAAAGAAACAATACCTATGAATTAGACAAAAAAGAATGGTTTTCATTATTTACGGCTACTAAAAGAGATATTGATACTGGTAAATGCTACTCAAAAGGATTTTTGGAACTTAAATTTTTAAATATATGAACTTCATAGAAAAACCCCAATATGAGCATATTTTACTTGCCATAGATGACCAAATTAAGCTAATAGACAAAGCTAATCAAGCAATAGAAAGGCATAAAGGCGACATTTTGCAAGAAACACAATATACAGAACTCAAAGAACAACATACCAACGAACTAAAAAACTTATTAGGTATTATCTTCCAAGAGCATAACATCTCTTTGAAACTCACCACTTAATTTCAATTCTAACGGCTATTTAATTTGACTATAATGGAAACTAAGGAACGAGAACTAAATAATTTCATCTTTTCAAAGACCATTTAATAATACAGATAAAGTAGCCCTAAAAAGAGAAAAAAAATCTGTAAAAGCCGTTGTTTGTGTCTTCACAAACAACATCTATATTGCTTGTGAAGACATAAGCAATGGCTAAAGGTTTTTATTTTTGTTTTTAATCCAGGTGGGGGCACTTCAAGCCAAAAAAAACACTTCAAAACATGTTTTGAAGTGTTTTTTTATTTACGGCAATATATAAAAATAATTCAATACTAACTATTTTTCTTTAATATCCAGTCATTAAATCCCCTATAAATTAAAATTTCTGCCACAATCAAATTGGGAATCCAACTCATATAAGAAAGCATTTGATAGGTTTGCAGGCTATCCAGCGGGAAATCTGCCCCAAAAAATTGTTGGATAACAAACTGATAAATTCTTAATGTAATAGCAGAAAACGTCAAAGCATAACTACGCAACATAAAATTAGCGTGACTAATAAACTTTCGCTCACGTATGCGAGTGTATGCCAACCAAGTGAAAATCCACCACAAAATGCTCAAAATAATAAAGCCAATTTTTGCAATAGTACCTCCATTTGCATAATAAGACATTATCAGCGCACCAGGCGCACTAACTACAAGCACCAAAAAAACATACATTTTGCCTATATTTCTGTGAATAATGGCGTATTTAGTCATCAAAACGTGAGAAAATTGCGTTGCTCCTGCCAAAAGCACCAACAAACTACTAAAAATATGCACATAAAAAGCCCCCATATAATGCAACAGGCGTACTATTTTCTGTTTTGACATCAAAAAATCAATATCAGTACGCCACCAACTGCCCTGCACCAATATATATGGCGTAACAATTTTATACATTTGATACGAAAAAAACAGCACTACAAACACGCCAAGCACTTTTAACGTGCCAAGAAGATATTTTTCAAAAGTAGCAGAGTTTGTCATTTTAAATTATAGTTTTTCTATTTCTGCTATTGAAAGCCCAGTTGCTTTACTGATATCTGAAAGAGAAACATTTAGGTCTTTTAAGTTTTTTGCAATAAGTGTACTTTTTTTATAAACGGCTTCCTGCAAATGTGAAATTTCATCAAGCCTAAATTTTTGTTGCCCTTCATAATGCTCACGTTCCATTTTATCAAAGTGCATTACTTCCAACTTTTTATTTGCTTTTTTAATTTCTTTAATTTCCGCTAGTTCTTGAGGAAGATTATCATTCGTATATTTAGAAGCATTATTTAAGAATTTTATCCACCTTTCTAGGATAGTTTGCGCAAAGCCCAAATCTTTTTTCAACTTCTTCATTTCCACAAAATACAAATCCAAATAATCCAAATCTTTGTGAGTCTGGTTTGTTTCTCTGTTTTTGAGCATAAAGCATCTTTGATATTCTGTATCATTAAAAAAACTAAAATCCATTAGACTAATTACAATACACTTTTTGAGGTCTAAAAAACCTGTATCATAGTCATTATTAGCTATATCATCACTGCTAGTCATATAATCTAGCTGTGAGCCAAACATTTTTGCCCAATAATACAAAGTGCGTTTTCCGTAAAAATCAGAGCCACGTATTTGCATTTCAATATCATACTGCACGCCCATCTCGTCTTGCGCCTTAATGTCCAAAATAGTCAGTTTCCCATCTGTATAATCAGCCAAATTATAGGGATTTTTTAGTGTTAGAAAGGCTATTTGCTGATGTTGGGGCAAGATAGCATTCACCAAAGAAAGCAAAATATCTTTGTTTTCCTCACTTCCAAAAAGTTTTTTAAAAACCAAATCTATTTTAGGATTTACTTTTGCCATAATTTTATTATTTATTTAGGTATTTGTATTGGTTTCAAATCTCCGTTTGGCGTAAGAAACACCAAAGAAGTAGGTTTTTCTCTAAAAAATTTCACTTTCAAATCATACGTAAATTGAACAACAGGTTTTAGCGTATTTATGGGATTTATCACAACATCAAATCCATCAGCAGAAATTTTGTTATAATATGAAATAACAGGCTTTTTGGTAAAATTTATTTTTCCAGATTTTTTATTGCTGATGCTTTGGTTAGGAATAGAATAACTGTCATATTGCTCCGCAGGCGTACTCATAGCAAAATCTTCCGCTATTTGGCGGTTATTTGGGTTCAAAACAACGCCCAATTTTTTCATTTTTTCTATTTTCAAAGCAACGGCACTTATGGCTTCATCTTGGAGTTGCGCCTGAATTTTTTTGACATCAGCCACCACATACTCCAATTTCACAAATTCATAAATCTCGCTTTTTGTGGCAAGTGCCAAAATATCCTGTAATTTTCTTTCATCAGTAAGACTAATATGCATATTTTTTTGTAGTTCAAAACCTTTAGGAACTTCATTATAAGTGCGACTAAATAGTTTTTTCTCACTTTCTATCTCATAATTGGGCGTGAGCGAAATCATATCAACAAAAATATCACTTTGAACAATCCCCGCAGCAATCAAATCTTTGCTAAACGTATTGATGCGTTCATTCATCAGCCTGTTTGCTTCCTCACTTGTTTCCGCAATTTGCGAAAGGCTAAAAATAGCTATCATTTTGTCTGCTTCCACATTTATTAAGATTTTTGCACCCAAAATAAGCGCATCATCACTATAAAAATTGGCGTTAGCCACTTTTTTGACATTTTGTTTTTGGTCAGAGTGTTGGTAATAATTGGCTCTACTAGCTGATTTTGCACCATAAGCCTCGTTTCCGCCTGCTTGCGCATGTAGTTGCGTGTGTTGCGTAGATATGCAAGCAAAAAGCAACATCAAAGAGATAAAAAAGGGATTTTTCAGATTATTTTTCATTGATTTTTTAGGATTATTTTAAAATTGAGGTGATTTTCTTTTGATTTCTAAAGCGTGCAAAAATAGTTCCAAATACTCACAAAGATAGCAAAAAAATAATTTCGTAATTGATAATTCGTAATTGCATTACCTTGTTTTTATTTTTGAAAGAATAACTTTTAATTGCATTCTAACAATATCACCCATATTTTTGCACTTCAAAAAATCTTCTCTTTTGTGATATTTGGCAAGTTCTGTTTTGAGTTCCAATATTTTTTCAGGTGTAGAAATAACATCTTTACGCATTGCATCAATCAAATCTTTGATACGGTAACGAGCAGATTTTAGTCTGCGTGCCAGCAAAGTCCGTTCTTCATATTGATATTGTTTTGCAGTTTCTAGGTTGATAAGTTGCATACAAAGTGCTACAATGGCATTATTTTCCTTAAAAAATTGTGGCAAATACATTTTTCTTTGTCCTTCAAAAGATTGCTGGTCAAAGTCTATGGCACGTACTCGGTACTGTTCGTTGTCAAAATCTGGCGTAATATCAATGACATAGTTATAAGAACGCATATCACCCAAAAGACGTATAAAACACCTTTCATTAAATTTAATAAATTCTTTTGCTAAACGTACTTTATTGAGTTCTGGGCGTGTGAGATAGGTTTTTATGAACGCATCACCAGGAATACCTGCAATATGCTCTTCTATGAGTGTTTCTTTATGTACCAAAAAATTGATACGGTTGGGCGAAAGCAAATGTTCTAGTTCCAAACCATACAAACGAGAAGCATCAGCACGTTTTACATAAAAGTAGTCATAATTGTCGTTAAAACGGTTTATTACACGAATGCGGAACGGATTTGAGTTGCCAAAACTACAAAAATCTATCCTGTCTATGTTCAAATGTTCCATTACGCCTGCTTCTCCCCCAGTTTTGAGAATGGCATAAACATTGGTCAAGCTGTGATTTAACTCTTGTATGACGTGTTGCGGATAAATAACCGTAAACCAAAGGGTATCTTGCCCTTTCTTATCCACAAGCGGAAAAGCCTGTGAATATTGCATCAAATCATCATATTTAAGAAGTAGCTGCGTATCTCGTTGATACTTATGAAGATAATTTCTTAAGTCTTTGCTAATAAGATAGGAAGGTTTTTTCTTTGAAATATTAACCATAAATAGTTGTGAATTTTGTTTTATCATTTATTTCATCTTGGAATTTTTAATTTTTCCGCCCACATTTGGTGGATAATTTTCAGTCAGCCAAAGAATTTTCATAGTGTTTTATTGATTTTAATTCTCAAAGCAAAAAACATCACAATAATACAATAAGATAACGAATATAATAATTTTCTTTGAATTTTGTTTTGAAGCAAATAATATTTATCTCACAAGCTAATTTTTTTACTAACTTTGCCAAAAGTATTATTTAACTAGATTTTAACAAATTTCAAAAGAATTTTTCAATGCTAATACAAGTTTTCAAATCAAAAATACATAGAGCAAAAGTTACGCAAGCAGAACTTAATTATGTGGGTAGTATCACCATAGACGAGGTTTTAATGGAAGCCGCCAACCTCATTGCGGGGGAACGTGTGCAGATTGTCAATGTCAATAATGGCGAAAGACTAGAAACTTACGTTATACGTGGAGAGCGCAACTCTGGCACTATCTGCCTGAATGGACCTGCGGCACGTAAAGTGGCGGTGGGTGATATTCTGATTATTATTGGTTATGGTTATATGGAATTTGAAGAGGCTAAGACTTTTGTTCCAAGTCTGGCTTTTCCTGATGAAAATAACCGTTTAGCGTAATAATTGTGAATTGTAAATTGTAAATTGTGAATGAATACAGATATTGACAATTAAATATTTACAAAATGACATAATTAAATACACTTTATATAAATCAATAAATGAAAAAAATATTTCAAGCATTTTTGCAGTATATTTTGCCCCTAGCACTTGGTTTGGGTCTTTTTTGGTGGGTAATGAAAGAACAAAATTTCACAGAAATAGCAGCTATTTTTCGTGGTGCGGATTACCGTTGGCTTTTTGCCTCTTTTTGCTTTGCTATCATAAGCCATTGGGCAAGAGCGCAACGCTGGAAACTGCTTTTAGAACCAATTGGCTATGATTTGCCTATTACTAAATCTTTTATTGGTGTGATGGTGGGTTATCTTGCTAATTTGCTTGTGCCACGTATGGGCGAGGTTACACGTTGCGCAGTGGTGCAGAAAATGCACGGGATTCCTGCTAATGTGTCGTTTGGGACTGTCGTAATGGAACGTATTGTTGATGTTTTTATCTTGTTTTCGTTGGTTGTGGGTGTGGTTTTGCTAGAATTTGACAAAATAGGGAAAATGGTTTTGGGTATTTTTTCTGATAAACTAAAAAGCCTGCAAAACCTTTATATTTTTGCTATTATAGCCGTTTTGATGCTAGTAATAGGCATTTTTGTTATGTATAGAATGCGTGAGAAATTGCTTGCTATTCCGTTGGTGGTGAAAGTTAAAAACTTTTCAATAGGAATTCTTGAGGGTTTGCAAAGCATCAGAAAAGTCAAAAATATGCCTTTATTTGTGTTTTATACACTTCTTATTTGGTTTATGTATTATATGATGGCTTATGTGTTGTTTTTTTGTCGTCCAGAAACAGAAAATTTAGGACTTATTGCAGGTGGTGTTATCCTCGTAATGGGCGGTATAGGTATGGCTGCGCCTGTGCAAGGTGGCGTGGGAGCATATCATTTGCTTGTAAGTCAGGCACTTATGTTTTACGGAATTGAGGCTGGTTTTGGAAAAGACTTTGCAACATTTATGCACACCGTTCAAACTGGAATAGTGCTTTTTGTAGGCTTATTGGCATTTTTAGCAAGTTTTTTCTTCAAAATAAAAAAAGAAAATACAAGTATGTAACTTTGTATTTTCTTTGTATTTCTCTTTTTGTATTTCTTAGTGCTTTTTTAGTGTGCATTTCTTAATGCTCTTAGTTAGATAATGATATAGTTAGTTTGTATTCAGTCCCAGCGGGACGGCATATTTATAGTAATATGATTGTGGTTTTGTCTGTATTCAGCTCCAGCGGAGCGAAACTAGCAGGGGCTAGATTTATAAAAGCACCCTTGCTGATGCCGCTCCGCTGGAGCTGAATACATTTTTTACTCAATTTTCTATAAATATTTTGCCCTACTGGGGCTGGATACAAATTATCAATGTTGCTATCTAAGTATTAAAAAAATCAACGCACAATTTTTCTGCTTGTAATCATATCTCCTACAGCTCTATCTACCAAAATATCCTCAAGTCTGCTGCCTGGCGGAATATCAATAATAGGAAAGTTATTGCGTGGCAAACCGCCTTCGTCATCACCTTCGTCTGGTGGTGGCAAATTGTGGCTCATAGTTCTGAAAAGCACCCAAACCATCAGTCCAAAGCACAAAACAGAAAAAAGTAAATACGCCCAAATCATCAACATAAATAATTGTGAATTTTGAATATAAAACGAATTCTAAAACATAAAGGTACACACTTTTTCTTAGATAAACGCACTTTTAAAAAAATAGTTTAAAATTATCTTCAAATTATGTTTTTTTGTGAAAATACATTAAAAATTCTTCAAAATTCTTCAAAATTCTTCAAAATTTTATTAGTTTTGTAGAAAATATTGTGAAAACGTCTTGTATTCACTCATAATTCACAGCTCACAACTTACAACTCATTAATGAAAAGAATACTCATCACAGGTGCGGCTGGCTTTCTTGGCTCGCATCTCTGCGACCGTTTTATAAAAGAAGGCTACCACGTTGTCGGAATGGACAACCTTATCACAGGAAATCTTGCTAATATTGAGCATCTTTTCCCTCTGAAAAACTTTGAATTTTATCATCACGATGTTTCAAAATTTGTTCACGTAGCAGGAGATTTGGATTATATTTTGCACTTTGCCTCACCTGCAAGCCCTATTGACTACCTCAAAATCCCTATCCAAACCCTAAAAGTAGGTTCTTTGGGTACACATAATTTGCTAGGACTTGCCAAAGCAAAAAAAGCCAGAATGTTAATTGCCTCAACATCAGAGGTTTATGGCGACCCTAATGTTCACCCACAAAATGAAGATTATTGGGGAAATGTTAATCCTATTGGTCCTCGTGGCGTTTATGATGAAGCAAAACGCTTTCAAGAAGCTATTACAATGGCTTATCATACCTATCACGGCTTAGAAACTCGTATTATAAGAATTTTCAATACTTATGGTCCTCGTATGCGCCTAGATGATGGACGTGCATTGCCAGCATTTATGAGCCAAGCCCTTAATAATGAAGATATTACGGTTTTTGGAGATGGCTCTCAAACACGTTCTTTTTGTTATGTTGATGACTTGGTAGAAGGCATTTATAGGCTACTACTTAGTGATTATGCCTATCCCGTAAATATTGGTAATCCTGATGAGATTACTTTGCTAGAATTTGCAGAAGAAATTATCAATTTGATAGGCACAAAATCAAAAATTGTGTATAAACCACTACCCACAGACGACCCAAAACAACGCAAACCAGACATCACTCGTGCCAAAGAAATTTTAGGCTGGGAACCCAAAGTAAACCGTTCAGAAGGCTTAAAACGCACTTTGGAGTATTTCCAGAGTGCTATTAAAAAGTAGAAATTCAATTACGAATTACGAATTATCAATTACGGTTTAAACAGTTTTTCCAAATCTTTAAGATTTGGAAAAACTGAAACGCCTTAGTAATACATTTTGTGTTGTTAGGTGTTTTCATCTGACAACAGATGCGTTTTTAAATCTTTTGGTTACGGTTTGAGAACAACTTTATTTTCGTTATCTTTGTGATGTAATCATCTAAATTTGCAGTTATGAACGGATAGCAGAGGTGGAACTCAAAGAGTGGAAAAAAGAGGAGGGCTATCACCTAAGAAGCCTCAATGAGGTGGCTATGTTTCGTTTTAAAACGATATTTGGAGGTGGGTTAGATGCTAGAAAATTTGAAAACCAAGAAGTTGAAGCCTCGTTTAAATGCAAGGTTTTAGAGTATGTTTAGAAACTATTTTTCTTTAAAAGTGATTTAATATCATACTTATAAAGGCTAATTTTATCATAACAACGGCATTTTCTGCTTTTTT
>JAYUKY010000070.1:0-11411 GCA_043764015.1 Raineyaceae bacterium | reverse complement strand
TAGCATAATAGAAGAAACCCCACCTAAATCCTCCCCTGCTGGGAGGACTTTAAAGACACTTTTTTAAAATTATAAGACTTTCGCAGGAGGTCTAATGTAAAAATAGTTGCTTAAAACTCTTTTCCAGTAAGCTTTTAAAATTACTTTCTATCAAAATGGCACTCAAAATAACGCCAATAGACAAAATAAAATCCTGCATTTTGAAAAATGTACTATAACATACGCCACACACCAATAAAAACACACTCAAAACTACCATAGAACAAATATCTTGTAAGAAATCAGCTATAATTCTTTTAGTGGCAGATACAGCATAATATCTTGGAATAATGCTATTTTTGAAGGAATAAAAAGGAAAAATATTTCTCAGAATAATCATAATAAATATGAATATATTGAGATAAAATAGTGCTTTTATTGTGTATTCTGGGTAATTTTCTTGTAGTGCGTTAAGTCCCAATGCTAAAAGAAAGCCTTGAGAAAGCATATAAACCAAAAACAAAATTCTCAGAAAACTCTACAAAGGCTTATGAAAGCTAAAAAGATTAGCTAAATATTTTTTAAATAGAAAAATCAACATGTTTTTTATAAATTATTTAAGCCATTCAACTTTGCTAAAATCAGCTTTTTCAGGTTTTAAAAACTCAAACAAAGAGGTTTCTAGCACTTTCTCTCCATTTTCTGTAAAATCATTGATACTACCATTAAAAACAAGGTTTCCTTCATGTAAAACACCTATGTTTGTAGCAAATTTCTCCACATAAAGCAAGTCGTGGGAAGCCAAAAAGATTACTCTATTTTCTGCATAAAATTTGAGAAAATCAATCATTTTATTAGCAGAAAATGGGTCTAGATTAGCAAAAGGCTCATCTAAAACAATTATATCTGGTTTGTGAAGCACACAAGCGCAAAGTTCTAATTTCTTTTTCATACCTGCAGAATAGACAGAAATACGCTTATTTATGTCTTTTTCATCATCAAAAAAGAACATAAATAAATCCCTTATTTGGGCATTGATGCTAGTTTTATCTAATTCGTGCAATAAACTAACAAATTTAAGGTACTCATACCCAGTAAACTCTTCTATTAAAGCTGAATTTTGGAGCATAAAACCCATTTTTTTCTTTATCTTGAGATTATCAGGCGTATATTTTTCTTGGTTGATACTTATTTCACCAGATGTTGGCGCAATAAGACCCGCTAAAATATTGATAATGGTGCTTTTGCCTGCGCCATTTTTACCCAATAAGGCAAAAATTTCACTACCTACAATATTCAAACTAAAATCTTTCAAAATTTCAGTTTTGTTGTATTTTTTGGAAATGTTTTGAATGTGTAACATAGTGTTTAAACAAGATAGCCCGTTTGGAGTTAGAGGCTATTGGTATTTTGTCATAAAAGATTCTAAGATAATAACGGCACTTATTTTATCAATATTTCCTTTGATTTGACGTTGTTTTTTGGTTGTACCTGCGGCTATCATAGCAGCTAAAGCCATTTTTGATGTAAAACGCTCATCTTCCAAATGAATGGGAATATCTGGAAATAACTTTGTTAGTGCTTTTACAAAACCTTTTACGTGAGGAGTATTATTGGTGTCTGTATTATCCAAATTTTTTGGCATTCCTACGACAAAAGCCTCTATGGTTTCTGTTTCAGTATATTTTTTGAGGAATTCAAAAATTTTTAATGTATTGACTGTTTCTAGTGGCGAGGCAAGAATTTTTAGTGGGTCAGTGACAGCAATACCAGTGCGTTTTTGTCCATAATCTAAGGCTAAAATCCTAGTATTATTATTTTCTAACATATTTTAGGAATAAAAATTAAATAATTTAACAATCAGAATTTTAAATTCGTACCTCGTACCTCGTATTTCGTAACTCTTTCTTAGTGTTTTTCAGGATTTGGCAAAAGTTCTATATCTAAATCAAGGATTTCCTTAAAATCTTGCCCTACTTCTTGCATATCTTCATCTCTCACATCATAAAACCAATATATTTTTACTTTTACACCCATTTTTTTGAGATTTTCTAACTTTCTCAAAAAGTCTAAAATACATTTAGAAGAGCTTGTATTAAAATATTCTAATTTAAAAGTAACTTCTAAGTTTTGGTGTTCTGAAGTATCTTGATAAAAATTATCTGCCCATTTGAATAAAACACCATAAAACTGCAAAGAATTTTCTGGAATAGAGCGCCCTTGTACATTAAGTGTAGATTTTTCACTATCAAAAAAAATATGTGGCGTTCGTGCTGTCTTTTCTACTATTAAATTTGTCATTGTTGTCTAATTATTTAAAATACTAATTTGTAGTGTAAAATAAACGTCTCCGTTAGCATTAGGAGCTAAAAGATAAGATAATTTTGTGCCAGATTTGCGTGCAATATCAATAAGTCCCAAACCTGCGCCCCCAGAAGGGGAGACCTGCTGACTAGCAAGCACACTTAAATACAGTTCGTGAAGTTGTTCTGACGTGAGCGAATTGATATGCTCAATTTTTTTAATGATATTTTGAGAACCTTCATCAGTTACATAATTACTAACATTGATGGTATAGCTATACGCATCAACTTTAATATCTAAGCAACTCTCATCATTTACCATTTTTTGGTAAGGTTTATCTTTAAAATAATTATAAATATTTTGCAAACATTCTATAATCATATAGATAATTTTTTTACGCACACGTACAGGAGCTTGCTTTTGGTCTAAGCTAGCTTCCATCTGTTCAATAATCAAACTAATAGCAGTATCAGTAATATCTCCTTTATAATACATTTATTTTATTTTTATAAGTTATTAAATTAGCATAGTTACGTGTAAATTTAAGTGATTTTGTGTAATTAATTTTGATTTAACCAGAGAATTACATAATCATTTGACTATCAAAATTTTGCATTCATTCATAATTATTTAGTGATGATAAGACAAAAAGCAGTACAAGAATACCCAAATAAAATCCAAAAACTGCCAATATATTGTTACAAGACGCAGACGACGAATATTAGGCGCATTCACAGCATAAATAAAGGAATCTACATAACTTGTTCTACGCACAGAAGTAACAAAAACCCACAGCAACGCTACCAAACCTCCCAAAAGATGCGCCAAATGCGCCCCTGAAAGTATATAAACAAAACTTCCTGATACCTTACCATTCATAAAAGGCAAACCTTGTTTTTCTAGTTGATGCCAACCCCAATATTGACTCCCCGCAAAAACCAAGCCTAAAAATAAAGTAGTTCCGAGCATATAACGGTAAGCAAAATATTCATCTTTTGCAAAGCATTTATTAGCTACGTGTAGTGTGTAGCTGCTTGCTAACATAAAAAATGTACTTACGCCAAAGGCACGAGGCAAAGAGAAATCTACCCAACCGACTGTTCCTTTGCGTGCAAGATAAGCACCCGCCAAAAATAAAAAAATAATACACGTACCCACAATGCCTGTCCAAAGCATAAATTCATAGGGTTCACGTCTTTTCGTAAGTATATTTGCCATTGTAATAATTATGAATTGTGAACTGTGAATTATGAATGAAATACATCATTCATAATTTTGGAATATCCTACATTAGAACAATTTTTCCTTCCTATTGTTTGCTAATGGCTTATTTGTAAGCCTCATAAATAACTGACGTGCTAATACTTGGTACATTACTAACCACAAATTGCGTTCCACTAATCTCTACAATGGTCATTTTTTCTTCTTTTTTACCTTTTGCAGTAGTTGTAAGGGTTTTATTATCTTCTGATACTGACCAAGTACCAGTTTCATTGTTAGTAGCAACATAAGTACCATCTTTATTATATTCAACTTTTATGTCACTAAGTAATTGTTCTGCCATTTTTTCACCGCCAAAGTTTTTCTTTGTTTCTTCGTCCATTTTAGCTACAGTAGCTTTTCCATTGATTTTCCATTTGCCTACAAGACGACTTTTAGCTGATTGCTCACAACTTACACAAATCATTGCACAAAATAAACAAGCTATTAGCAGTCTTAAATTGATATTTTTTCTCACGTAAATACTTTTTAATTTAATGTAACTTTAAAAAACTAACACAAATATAAAAAAAAATGCTTAATTTTGTAAGAAAAAATTTAAAAAGTATAAAAAATAAAAAAATATGAAAAAACCCTCTTATTTTATCTTGATAATATTAGTAGTTTGTTTGTCGGTTTCTTGTCGTACTGTACGTGAGATAAAAAATTTGGCAAAATGTGATTTCCGTATGACGACCACAGAAAACACTAATATTTCAGGTGTAAATGTGCAAAATGTGCAATCTTATGGTGAGCTAAATATGCTTGATATGGCGCAGATTTTGGCAGTTTATCAAACGACAAAAGGCGTTCCTTTGGGTATTACACTAAATATTGAGGCGAGAAATCCCAACGACAAACTTGCAGCAATGAATTTTATGGAGTGGATAGCTGAAATAGACGGAATGGAAATAGCAAGAGGAGTTTTAGACAAGCGCATAGAAGTTGCGCCAAGCGGTGGAACAGCTATTTTTCCTATCAAAATTTCTGCGGATTTGGTGAAAGTTTTTGCCTCAAAACAAGGACAAGATGCCGCCTCAAAAGGCTTAGGTTTATCTGATGGAAACAGTCGTCCAACACGCCTAACTCTCAAAATAAAACCCTCTATTTCTATTGGAAAGGGTTTTATTAAGTATCCTGGCTATATTAAATTAAATAAAGACTTTTAATCAGGATTTTCAAGATGTTAAGATTTTTAGGATAATACAGAAAAATATAAAAAAAGCATAGAAATATTGTACTTCTATGCCTTCTCTGTGCCTATGTGGTGAAAATCAATTACAAATCTTCGTAATTACCAAAAGCAAAACTAACACCTGCCATAATAGAAATAACAGAATTATTAGTAGGAGAAATTACTGACAGGGATTTTGCCATATTTTGAAGCCCGTGTGCATAACGTGCATCTACGTTGAGCCACATACCTTTTCCAACTCTATAATTGAAGCCTAAGCCAAGTGTTGCACTAAGGTCGGTGTCTGTGTAAGCATTTTTTGTATCCATACTATTAGAACCAATAGTATTTTTTGCGGAAGAAAGAAAGCCAAATTGAGGTCCTAACATCACTTTTGGGCGAAAAGTGCTACCAGGTTTATTGAAATAATACATCAATAAAACAGGCACTTGGAAGTAATTCACTTTTTGGGTAACATCACTATTAGATTTTGATTTTGCGCCTTGTGTACTATAAAGCAATTGTGCGGTGATACCAAAATTGTCCAAAATGCTATAATTAGCAAAAAGCCCACCAGAAAAACCCGCTTTAAACTTGTTGTCTTCATCTCCACGCAAAGTAGAGAAATTCACGCCTACAATAGGTCCAATAGAAAGATTGTTTGCTACGCCATTTGATTTTGCCTTTTGCGCATTAGCAGCTATAACACAAATGAGCAACAGGAGAGTTGAAAATGTTTTTTTCATAGTAAAAAATTATTTGTTAAAATTTGTTTATTCGTACTTGTATGTTCAGTACGTCCTAGCTGTACATAAAATAAGTCTAAAAAGTTTCAAAATAGCTTTAATCTTTGTAATTTTGCACAATATATCTAAATAATTTATATGAAAAAAAACATACAGTATTTTCTGTTTTTTGGTTTACTATTTTTTTCTATTTCTCTAAAAGCGCAAAAAAAGCCTTTTGAAATAGGTTTTAATACTGATTATGGTTTTATTTTGAAGCATACCAAAGGCATTGGACATCTTATCAAAGCGCACCCTTATGGACTTACGGCATCTTTTGGGAAATTGCATTTGGGCAAGCAAGTGTGGCAACAACATTACAATTATCCAAAAACACAATATTCTCTTACTTATTTTGGTTTTTTGAATCCAATTGTAGGCAAAACCCTCTCTGCAAGTGCTAATTTATTTATTCCTATCACTAAAAACAAGCAAAAACGTAGTCAAGTGGAATTTCATATTGGTACGGGCTTTGTGTATGCAACCAACCCTTTTGATATTGATAAAAACCCACAAAATACAGTTTTGAGTAGCCAAATAAGCTATTTGATGCGTGCTGGGCTACATTATCAGTATAATATTACCAAAAATCTACAAGTAAAAACTTCTTTACAACTCACGCACAACTCCAATGCAGCACGCACTTTGCCAAATAATGGCATCAATATTATTTCTTTGAGTGTGGGAACTGCCTATTTATTTAATGTTGAAAATGTGGTTTATCAAAAACAAAATCCAACAATTTTTGAAGAAAAATGGCATTTGCAGACTGTATTGGCACTTAGTCCAGTAGAAACTTTTATTAATCAAGATAAAAAAGATTGGGTCGTTAATTGGGGACTTTATCTAGCAAAAGATGTAAATAAAATGCTTAGAATGAGTGTTGGTACAGATATTTCTTGGAATGAAGGCATCAAACGACAAATTGAAAAGAAATTTTCTTTGCCTACTGATACACGTCCAGACTACCGCAGGGCGAGTCTTGTGGTGGGTGGAGAACTGTTTTTTGGAAAAATGAGCCTGCAAACACAATTTGGATATTATTTTTATAGACCTTTTCCTTCTCGTACAGACCAACCTTTTTATCAGCGTTATGGCTTGCGTTATTATGTTTGGAAAGGAATTTATACTGCTATTTTACTAAAAACCCACGCTGCCACCGCAGAAAGTGTGGAATTTAGCTTAGGATATAATTTTACGTTTAAGAAAAAGAGGGTACGAGGTACGAAGTAAGAAGTACGAACATGAAATATTTATATTTCTTATTTCGTACCTATTTTAAGATTTATTTCTTTCTTTCCAAAGTTCGTTAAAAGATTTTTTTGAGGTTTTGAGATTATCACGTTTTTTGCCCCAACTATTCTTAAAAAGTTGTATCAAAAGTTTATTTTTCAGTCCTGAACCTACCAAATCCATCATTCTACGGCTTTTCATACCGTTTTTCCAAAACTTAAAACCAATTCTTTCCAAACTATCATCATAGCCTTCTTCCACGCTTTCACGCCTATTCATCAACAGTAAATTGTGAATATCTATCTTCACAGGACAAACAGACGTACAAGCACCACACAAAGAACTTGCAAAACTTAAATGCTTATAATCCTTCATTCCGCTCAAATGAGGCGTAATAACAGAGCCAATAGGACCAGAATAGGTAGTGTCGTAAGTGTGTCCACCAATATTTTTGTAAACTGGGCAAGCATTTAGACACGCACCACAACGAATACAATTCAATGCCTGACGTTTATCAGGTTTTGCAAGCAAGTTAGTTCTGCCATTATCAAGCAGAATAACATACATTTCATTTGGTCCGTCAGTTTCGTTTTCGTGTCTTGCGCCTGTGTAAAGCGTGTTATAAACGGTTATTTTCTGTCCTGTGCCACTTGTAGAAAGCAACGACCAAAACAAATCCAACTGACTTAGCGTTGGGATAACCTTCTCAATACCAATAATTGAGATATGAATTTTTGGGAAAGTGGTACAAAGTCTAGCGTTTCCCTCATTTTCAGTGATAGCCACCGCACCAATGTCTGCGACCATAAAATTGCCACCTGTGATGCCAATATCTGCGGTTGTGTATTTTTCTCTCAAAAGTCGTCTTGCGGTAAGTGTAAGCTCTTGAGCGTCATCTGTGAGCGGAATATGCAGTTTTTCAACAAAAAGTTCTGCAATATCTTTTTTAGACATATGCATTGCAGGCGTAACGATATGATACGGTTTTTGCCCTGCTAATTGCACAATATATTCGCCCAAATCTGTTTCTACGTTCTCTAAACCTTGTTCTTTCGCCCAATCATTAAAATGTATTTCTTCTGTTGTCATTGATTTACTTTTGACAATAGATTTTACTTCATTGAGCTTAAAAATAGCATCAATGGCTTCAATAGCGGTTTTTGTGGTATCAGCCCAAATTATTTTTCCACCATTTTTGGTAAATTTATCTTCAAATTCCAACAAAAATTCATCAAGGTGTGCAATAGTTTGGGTTTTTATGTAAGAAGCACGACTACGTGCCAACTCGTGGTTTTGATATTGTTTTAAGCCCGCTTCTACTGCAATATCATATTTATTCATATTAAAGTTGATAGTCTGGCGGTGTTTGATGTCAAACGCCTTAGATTCAGCCACCTTAGCAAATTTTTCAGAAAGTTTCATATTGAGTTGTGAGTTGTAAATTGTGAGTTGTGAGTTAATACAACTTACTTCAAAGAACGTAAATTTTATAAAAAATGTTTGTCTAACTTCCCGAAAGTTATAAACTTTCGGGAAGTTGTCTCCGTAATTTACTTACCTATACACATTCCCAAGTTCTTTGGCGAGCATTTTGGCAGTTTCTTTGAGTTTTATAGCAATCATTAAATATTCTTGTATTTCTCCTTCATCTGTCGCCAGACGCAGTTTTTTGTTATTTTCTGTGATAAGATTTTCCACCAAACGTGCCTTCATACGTGTAAGATGCGTGTAACTCACGACATTCAAATCTTCATCTTGTTTTGGTATTCTGATGCCTAATTTCGCCCATTCGTCGCTTATTTCGTGTTTTTGTGCAAGCAAATCTGCGGTTGCTTGGCGCACTTCTGTATCTTGGTGATGAATAAAAAAATTAGTATCTGGGCTATGTCCTTTGGCTAAATTTTCTTTAAAAATAAGCAAAATAGTTTGATAAATAGGCGTTTGAAAGCTAATTTCATTGATTTCTGATAGCAAATATTCCGCAAAAGTAGCTTTATTATTTTCATCTACGCCTATTTGATTACTTCCGTAATGCAAAAGCAAACGTATATGTTCTTTTTCTTGTGGAATAATAGGATTTGCCTTAATAATATCACTTTTTGCTTCCAAAAACTCTATTGCAGTTAGTTCTGTATAGGTTTCATCTCCAAAATCATACTGATTATTACTGTTTTGCTGATTATTTTGATTAGGATTTTTACGTTCTTGTGCTTTTATTTTATTTCCTTCAGTAATAAGTGTTTCTTCATCTATTCCAAAAATATTAGCAGTTTCTTGAAAAAAAACTCTTCTTTGTATAACTTCAGGAATTTTTATAATACTACTTACTACTTCTTTTATTGCTTCAGCACGCTTGAAAGGGTCTTTATCAATACCTTCCAAATAAATTTTTGCTTTGAAAGTAATAAAACTTTGTGCATTTGCTTGTATGTATTCTTGGAAAGCAGTTGTACCAACGGCACGCACATAACTATCTGGGTCTTGCCCACTTGGAAATGACACTACTTTTACGTTTAAGCCTTCTTCCAAAATAAGGTCAATTCCACGTAAAGCAGCTTTTATTCCTGCGGCATCTCCGTCATAAAGCACCGTAATATTAGTTGTAAAACGTCTTAAAAGTCTTATTTGCTCAATAGTGAGTGATGTTCCAGAGGAGGCAACCACGTTTTCTACATTTGCTTGATGCAGAGAAATCACATCTGTATAGCCTTCTACCAAAAAACAAAAATCTTTTTCCCTGATACTTTTCTTACTTTGAAAAAGCCCGTAAAGTTCCCTAGATTTGTTATAAACAAGGCTTTCAGGTGAGTTGATGTACTTTGCAATATTTTTGTCTTTGCGCAAAGTGCGCCCACCAAAGCCAATGACACGCCCTCCTACGTTATGTATAGGAAAAATTACCCTATCTCTAAAACGGTCAAAATAATGGTTATTATCATTTTGGTTATTATTTTGATTATCTTTTTTAATCAAAAGTCCTGCTTTTTCTAGTATTTCAGATTTGTAAAGTGCTTTTTCTGCGGTTTTGTGGAGGTCGTCCCACGCTTCTAGTGAATATCCAAGCTCAAAAAATGAAATAATATTGTCGTGGAAATCCCTTTCTTTGAAATAAGAAAGTCCTATGGCTTTGCCTTCATTTGTATTCAAAAGTTTATCTTTAAAATAATCTTTGGCATAATTGAGGGCAATCATAATGCTTTCTTTCTCTGTTTGGGCTGCCATTTCCTCATCTGTGGGCGGAGCGTAAGCAGCTTCAGGAATTTCTATTTGATATTTTTTGGCAAGATAAATAAGTGCATCAGGATAAGAAATTTTCTCAATTTCCATCACAAAAGTAACAGCATCACCGCCTTTTCCGCAACCAAAACACTTAAAAATATTACGAGAGCTAGAAACAGAGAAAGATGGCGTATTTTCGTTATGAAAAGGACAACACGCTTTATAATCTTTTCCTTTCTTTTTGAGACTCACAAAATCTCCCACAACTTCCACAATATTTGCACGAAGTTGAATTTGTTGGACAATATCAGTAGGAATACGCATTTTTTTAGTGTGTGGTGTGTAGTGTGTAGTGTGTAGTGTAAAATATCACCACAACAAATACAACTGACAACAAATTTAGCATAAAAAAGCCTTTTTCACAAAGAAAAAGGCTTTTTTTATGGAATATTTTTATTAGCGAAATAAATCTTAATTCGTTGTCAATAATTTGTATTCATTCACAATTCACAATTTAAAATTCATAATTACAGCTTTATACCAATTTCAATAGAAATAAGCATATTTTTGGAACTAAAATCAATATTTCCACCAAGAGATTTATAAACTGTATTTGTTTTGTTGATAGTATTAAAAGAGCCTGTTTGAAAGTTGATACCACCAAACAAAATACTATCTCCAATGGAGTATTCTAAGCCTGCAGATGCCGTTAAAGACAAATCAATGGCATTAAAACTACTCATTAGTTCTGGTTCTACAATATACTCGTTGGGAATGGGAGGCGTATTTGCTATTGTTTTTTGGGAGGCAAACGTGCTAGATTTAACACTTTTATTGATAAGAAACTCTAATTGTGGACCTGCCTGCACATAAACCTTACAATTATAAAAAATATCTCTTGTGAACATTTTGACAGTCATTGGGATTTGCAGGTATTGAAGCCCCCAAGATTCTGCGCCAGAAACAGTAGGTAAAACCCCAGTAGTAGAAGTGATGCCGCCTTTTTGAGAAAAACTACATTGTTTTGTAGCAAATAAAATCCCTGTACTGAAAGCATAATTATCAGCAAACTGAATATCCGTAATAATTCCTACAATCATTTTGGGCGTTTGTCCATCAGCATCAAATTTGAGGGTTTGCGTTTTGGAGTCTGTACGGTTGAAAGCATACGCAAAACCGCCCTTAAAACCTACTTTGAAGTTCTTAAATTGCGCATAAGTATTGCCTGCTGAAAAAGTCAGTAAACAAAAAACAATCATCAATAATTTTTTAGATAAAAAAAACATATTTTTTTTGATTGATAAGTAACGTGTTGCAAATAAGGTCCTAATTTCAAAAAACTAATTTTTAGGCTACGATGGCGTAAACGCCACCGCTATACATAAAACCATTTTTGCCTTTGATATAAAGAGGTGGCGTTTACGCCACCGACTAGGAAGTTATTAACAACTTATTAC
>JAYUKY010000069.1:0-11751 GCA_043764015.1 Raineyaceae bacterium | reverse complement strand
TTGAGTGCCTAACTGGTAACAAGCAAGTATCTAAAAAGCTTGTTAATGGAGCTGAAAAGCTGATTTCACCTTTATGAGAAAGTTCCTTACAGCCTTGGTGTTCAACTTTCGGGAAGTTTAGTAGGTTATTTACAATACTTTACTTATGAGTTAGATAACGACATTTGAAATTCAAATTATCAATGTCGTTATCTAAATGGGAAACAATCATAAAAAATCATTTTTATATGAATAAGAAAAAATTTCCCTAAAGTTTTTATTGAGAAAATGAAGTTTTAAAAGCCAATCAAAAAAATATAAAACTCTTAAAAACAAAGATTTGATAATTCAAAAAGTTATCAAATCTTTGTTTTTAAACCAATAAATCAACGGTTTCTTGTGTTTCTTGCCCAAAAATTAGGCGGAGAATACAAATGAGTGTGGTTCATAAGTAGTTTCTAAATTTTAATTATTTTTTTCAATATACGACTTTTCCCATTATTTTTATTGTCGTCTATTTCTAATAGATAAATACCATTAGCAAAATTTTTCATAGAAATAGCCATCAAATCACTTACAATATTAGCTGATAATAGCAACTGTCCGTGTATATCATACAATTTTATAAACTGATAATTTGAACGCAAAGCTCCAAAATCAATATTAAAATCCCCTCTATTAGGATTAGGATATACTTTAATTTGGTTTTCTAGCGTATTACTCTGATTGTTCAAACTTGTAGTAGGATTTCTTGCAATTGAAAGTGAAACTAAAGTGGTTGTACTTTCACAATTAAGTTGATTGGTTGCCGTCACAGAAAAACTACCATTTTCAACATTTATGGGAGTGCCTGTTACTAGCCCAGTATTAGACATTACAAGCCCCAAGGGCAATGAAGAAGAAGGTGTTTTACTAAATCTATAAATGGCATCTGTACTACTGCTATTTGCTTGCAGTTGCGCAGAATAAGGCGTTTCTGTAAACCCAGTTGGTAATACATTTGTTATGGTTATTGCAGAACAAGGAACAATACTATAATTTACTAATTTTGAACAACCATTACTGTCGGATACCAATATAGAACAATTACTATTTTGTGTGGTTGTCGGTACACCAGCAATAACCCCCAAACTAGAAAGCGTAAGTCCAGTAGGAAGATTCCCAGCAAATAATGAATATCTATAAGGTGCTGTCCCATTAGACGCAGTGATACTTTGATTATATGCCACACCTATGGAGGCATTAGGTAAAGAGCTTAGTACAGGTAAAACATCAATGATAGGGCAAATAGTATTTTGAATGTTAATTGAATAAGAAATAGTACTACTTGTACAACTGATATTTGTTGTAACGAAACCTGACATAGCAATTCCTACAGCACCTTTTAGTGTAATAGAGAAGTTGTATGTACCAGATGCAGTTGGTGTACCCAAAATAGCTCCTGTATCAGTATTAAGGTTAAGCCCTGTGGGAAGTGTGCCACCAAGTACATAAGTATAACCGCTATTTGTAGTGGGTGCGCCACCTATGCCGTCATTTGACTGAAAATAAACATTATTGATAACTCCTGCAGGATATGCGCCACTAGCACGTGTAAGTGAAAGCGTGGGGCAATTACTCACATTTGATGTACTAAGTGTACGCCTGCGAGGTGAAACGTCCATTACAGTAACCATACGTTCTACTTGCCCTGCCGTGAACATATTGATACACAAATCAGAGGTATAATCCATATAGTTTTCAAACATTTCGTCTGCTGTGCCACAAGTATTAGCTTTTGGGTGAGAAGAACATAAATTTGTATTAGGGTCTTTGTGTATAGGTGTATCAGCACAAAAATCACTACCACAGCTAGCATCTCCCCAAATATGCCTTAAACCCAATGAATGCCCTATTTCGTGAGTCATTAAATGCCCTCTTACAAAATTACTTACATTGAAAATTTGCTGTGCTGGAGGTAATAAAACGCCATTAGCATTAAAATTACTTCCAAAATAATAGGCATTGATTGCTACACCATCTGTGAATGCGTTTGTACTTGCTACTGTTTGCATTCCATTAAGACCAGAGCCTTCTGGGAATTGTGCATAACCACCATATAGTACACCAGGAGAAGCAGTAATATTATCAGACACTGTCCAAACATTAAAATAACGGGCTGGATCCCAAGAAGTAACGGGTTTTATGTTTGCTTCAATTTGGTCAACGGTATAGCTTGATTGTCCTCCATTGTAGCGGTGTATTCCTGCTTCTTTTAAAATATTGCCTACAGGGTCCATTGTGGCAAGTTTGAACACAATACCTCCAGTCATACCTGCTGCCGTTCCACCCCAATATGTGTTTGCATCAGGATTAGTGCGGTTAAAATCTTCATTTAATACCCTTATTTGTGTGGCTATTTGTGTTTGGGTGATATTTGGATACGTGCCTACTGATTGCCCTGAATGTATTACGTGAACAATTACGTTGATGATATATGGACCAACACGCTGATTAGTAGCATTATTTGATTTTCTTAGGGCTATTTCTCGTGCCATAAATTGTTCAAATTGTGCATCAGTTTGCATTTTTGGATTTTCTTTGCGTAATTTTTCCATATATTCAGTTGTAGAACAAGGAGAATATTGAGGGGTTTGTGCAAAACCCAATAGAGCTACAAAATAGCCTATTAAAATCAATGTAATTATTTTCATTATTGGTGTTTATTATTTTTTTAATCTTTTTCAAATAATCTTTCAACTAAAATCTCTTTGAATTTGCGTAAAATGGCAATTATTTCTAATAAATCCTCTTCAATAATAGCGTTATAGGCTTTTGAGATGCAATATTCTTTCTTTTCCATTACCACAAATTTCCAATTTTCACCAATTACCTCAACGCCATACAAAGGTTTATCACTATATTTATCATTTTTATTTTTGACTTGTGCAATCAGAAAAGCCTCCAAAAGTTGCGCCATTGGGTCTCCTTTGGGGTTTTTATTAGGTTTGTATTCCTGAAAATGAAAATAAGGAGTACGAAAAGCATCTAAAATGCCTTTTGCTAACATAAAATCAGATTTTACAACAAGTTTTGTGCCTTCTACATTAGCAGAAATAGTTTTATCAAAATAAGAAACAATGCCCACACCTTCATTCATAAGACCTAAATCAAGAATGTAGGCAATAAATTTCATTTTTAAATCTTCTTCATTCCAGCCACTAATATCACTTACAGCACGTTTCAAAATCTTATCAAAAACCGTTTTTTCAGCTATATCAAGGGTTATTTTGGGCGCATTCAGCCATTCTTCCATCAGAGTCGTTTTGCGGTTTCTAATAGGAATTATTTTGAATGTTTGTATCAAATCACCTTCACGCCAATTTTTGATAACTTCGTTATTGTTTTCTTTGTCGTTTTGGTTAATAAAATTTGCTTTCTTTGCCATTTTTGATGCTATTTTGATAGTTTTTTGAAAGAAAATCTTAAGTTTGTATCCTATACTTCAAACTTCGTACTTCAAACCTTGTACTTCTCTTTTACCCAATCATTTTTTCAATAGGAATAACCAAAATGCCTTCTGCGCCTGCATTTTTGAGATTTTCTATAATATCCCAAAAATCATCTTCATTGATAACTGAATGCAAAGAACTCCAACCATCAACGGCAAGTGGCAAAATAGTTGGGCTTTTGATGCCTGGTAAAATCTGTACTATTTCGTCTATTTGGGAGTTGGGTGCATTGAGCAAAATATATTTATTTTTTTGTGCAGATTGCACCGCTCTGATGCGAAAAAGCAGTTTTTCTAAGATTTTTTGTTTTTCTGTGGGCAAATTATCAGCAGCAATCATTACGGCTTCAGAACGGAAAATAACTTCTACTTCTTTTAGTCCGTTGCTTAAAAGTGTACTTCCAGAGCTCACAATATCACAAATACCGTGAGCAAGTCCAATACTTGGTGCAATTTCTACAGAACCGCTTATTTCGTGGATTTTGGCAGAAACATTATTTTCTTTTAGATAATTTTGCAGTAGCTTTGGATAAGAAGTAGCAATATCTTTGCCTTCAAAATCAGTTAAATTTGTATAAATTTCACCTTTGGGAATGGCAAGCGACAAACGACACTTAGAAAACCCTAATCTATACACAATATTAGCATTTGGGGACTTTTCTACAGACACATTTTCACCCACAATACCTATATCAGCCACACCATCAGCCACATAACCAGGAATATCATCATCTCTCAAAAAAAGTATTTCTGCAGGAAAATTACTTGCTTCTGTTTTCAGCCTGCCCGTACCCGTACCGCCAAAATCTATACCACATTCTTTGATGAGGGCTAAAGATGCTTCACTAAGCCTGCCAGATTTTTGTACTGCTATTCTTATTTTACTTGTCATTAGTGTTTTTTGTAATGATGAATTTTAAATTTTTTACAAAATTAAGAAAAAAACTCAAATATACACTTCAGAAAGTTATTTTGGAATAGGAATTTATGTAATTTATTTTGCAAACTATTTTTCTAAAGATACCTTTTATTATAAATTCAGGCATTTCCACCTGATTTTAAATGTGCTTTTGGGCATTGATTTGGGAAATATTTTTAAATAATCAAGCATCAAAAAACACATTTTTTGGTGTCAGGTGGAAGCACCCAACACCATAGGAGCTTTCCAAAAGTTTAAAACTTTTGGAAAGCTTTTTAATTTACAATTTATCTATTTCCAACGCTATTTTTTCCCATTCTTGTTGGTTTTTGTCTAGTTGATTTTTAGCATTATGGAAACTCTCATTGGTGGCTTTTAGCTTTTGATTGTCATTGTAGATGTTGCTATCAGCGAGTTGTTTTTCAAAATTGGCTTTTTCTTTTTCTAGCTCACTAATGCGCAATTCAACTATTTCTAACTCTTTTTGAAGTTTTTTAGCTTTTTCTTTGTTTTCAAAAGAAGTAGTATTATTGTTGTTGTTATTTGTTTGATTTTTAGGCTTTTCAGTGATTTTTTCAGCCGTTTTTTCACCTGCTTTTAGGGCATTTTTAGCTTTATTTTCTTCTTCAGTTTTCTTTCTCCAATATTCGTATTCTTCATACGTACCCATATATTCTTTTATTTCGTAGTTTTCTATGTACCAAATCTTGTTAGCCACATTTTCTACAAAATACCTGTCGTGAGAAACCACCACAAAAGTGCCTTCATATTGCGCCAAAGCCTGTATCAAGATATTGACAGATTGCATATCCAAGTGATTGGTTGGTTCATCTAAAAGCAAAAAATTAGCTTCAGAAATCAGCGTTTTAGCTAGCGCAACCCTAGATTTTTCACCTCCAGAAAGCACCTTAATCTTCTTAAAAACCTCATCACCAGAAAACAAAAAACAACCCAAAACGCCACGAAGTTCTGACTCTAGTTTTCCACTTCCAGCTTCTTTGAGTTCTGTAATCAAATCATTATCAACACGTAAGGCTTCTAATTGATGTTGTGCAAAAAACGTCTGTATGACATTATGCCCTTCTATACGCAAGCCTTGTACTTGTTCTGTGCCTGCAATCACACGCAAAAGCGTAGATTTCCCTTTACCATTTGCACCAATAAGGGCAATTTTGTCGCCACGTTCAATGCTGACGTTGGTGTGTTTTAAAATATGATTGTCGCCATACGCCTTAGAAACATTATCTAATTTGACCACATAACGCCCAGATGCTTGTTGAAAAGTAAAACGGAAATTCACTTTTGCATTTTCCGCAATTACGTCATCAATCATATCAATTCTATCCAAAGATTTCACCTTAGATTGCACCTGACGTGCCTTGCTTGCTTTTGCCTTAAAACGCTCAATAAAGCGTTCAGTTTGTCTGATTTGGGCTTGCTGATTTTCAAAAGAACTTTTTTGTATCTCGTTTCTCATAGCTTTTTCTTCTTGAAAAAACGTATAATTTCCGCTATAAACATTGAGTTTTTGCTGTGAAACCTCCACAATAATATTACAAACATTATCCAAAAACTGCCTGTCGTGAGAAACTACAATGGTTGCGCCTTCATAATTCTCCAAATAACCTTCTATCCATTGAATAGAGGGCATATCCAAGTGATTGGTTGGCTCATCAAGCATCAAAAGTGCGGGTTTTTGCAAAAGTAGTTTTGCAAGCATCACACGCATACGCCAG
Organism: Raineyaceae bacterium; assembly: GCA_043764015.1. Classification (GTDB taxonomy): domain Bacteria; phylum Bacteroidota; class Bacteroidia; order Cytophagales; family Thermonemataceae; genus JANYGM01. The sequence goes on along the minus strand of JAYUKY010000069.1, from coordinate 5,627 downwards.
CCACCAGAAAACTCTTTTAGTGGGCGTTCCAAATCTTTTGTAGCAAATCCCAAACCTTCCAAAACGGCTTCTGTTTTGGCACGCATTGTATAGCCTTCTAATCTTTCAAATTCTTCTTGGTATTTGGTAAGTTTGTCTAAAAGCTCGTCTGTATATTCCGTTTCCATCTCACCAAGCACTATTTCTATTTCTTTCTCCAAAAAAACGGCACGCTCAAACGCCTGCATAGCCACCGACAAAATGCTTTCAGTTGTTTGATAAGACAATAAATCTTGGTTCAAAAAACCCAAAGAACAATCATTTGCCTTGCTGACCGTTCCGCCATCAGGCAAATACTCGCCTGTAATGATGCGCAAAAGCGTAGATTTGCCTGTGCCGTTTGCACCCACAAGCCCAATACGGTCTTTTGGTTTGATATGTAAACTAGCTTCATCATACAAAGTACGACCGCCAAAATGAAAAGAAAGATTATTTATTGCTAACATTATTATTTGAAATTGCTAAGGAAATTACTAAAAAAATTCTTATGAATTATTGCGCAAAAGTACGAAAAAACTTTGATTTTGACAAGATTTTGATAAATTAAACTTCGCAATTTACTGCTGCAAGTAGTAAGTTAAGCTCCAGTAATGTTGATTTCTGGAGCTTACATAAACTTTGATGTTACGTAGGAAGTAAGTTTATTTGTTGTATTAAGTTTTTGCGTTATTTTCTACAAATTATTATTCAAATCATTTTCCAAAGATTTGATTTTTACTTCTGCATCTGCTAGTTTTTTGCGTTCATTTTCAATGATTTCTGGCTTGGCATTGGCAACAAATTTCTCATTAGAAAGTTTTTTCAAAACGCTCTCTTTGAAACCTTTTTGGTATTCCAAATCCTTTTTTATTTGTTCCAAATCAATTTTTACATCTATTTGAGCAAAAAATTCATCTGTTGTTACCAAAAACTTCATACCTACAACTGCTTGCGTATCTGCTTGCGCATACGTAAGCGTAGTACTCGTGAGTTTTTGGAGAATATGATGCCATTTCTCGTAAATCAGCGTGTTTTTTTCTGTTTTGATAATAATATCAAAATTAGCTTTGGGCGCAAGTCCATTGGCATTGCGTACATTGCGTATCTCCGTAACCGCCTCAAAAATAAGACTAGCATCAGCTAAAATAGCTTTATCAAACTCCTTGATTTCTGGGTAATTAGCTACGCAAATACTTTCATTTTCTTTTCTTTCAGAAATATTTTGCCACACTTCCTCCGTAATAAACGGCATAAAAGGGTGCAAAACTCGCAAAAGATTATCCAAAAAGCCTATAGCCTGCTCATAAGTAGCTTTATTAAGTGGTTTTTCGTATTCTGGTTTGATAATTTCCAGATAATAAGCGCAAAAGTCGTCCCAAAATAGCTTATAAATAGTTTGCAAAGCCTCCGACATACGGTATTTTGTGTAGTGGTCTTCTATTTCTGTAAGTTTTTCAGAAAATCTTGCTTCAAACCACTTTCCTGCAAGTACATTAGTAGCGGGTTGTGCTAGAATAGCATTATCAACTATCTCAAAACTTTTCAAAAGTCTAAAAGCATTCCAGATTTTATTAGCAAAATTTCGCCCTTGTTCACATAATTTTGAGTCGTGAGAGTTTTCAGCAAGCGCAAAAGCATCAATATCTTCTTGTTTTGATGATTTTGGTACATCAGTATCAAACATCAAATCATTTCCTGCGCCACTATTGAAAAGTACGCCAAAACGCACACCATCAGCACTATACATTTCCATTAGGCGCAAGGCATCAGGAGAATTGCCTAGTTGCTTAGACATTTTTCTGCCTAGTTTATCTCTAATCAAACCTGTAAAATAAACATCTTTAAATGGCATTTCCTGCTTAAATTCGTAGCCTGCCATTATCATACGTGCCACCCAAAAGAAGATAATATCAAAACCTGTAACTAAAACATTGGTTGGATAATAATACTTAATATCTTCATTATCAGGATTTTTAAATCCGTCAAAAACAGAAATAGGCCACAACCACGAACTAAACCACGTATCTAAAACATCTTCATCTTGTCTTAAATCACTGATATTATAAAGTTTCGGAATTCCAATTTCAGGAATATTTCCTCTTTCGTATGCTTGCACATAGCCTGAAATATCTGTAATGCCATTATTAGCAATCAATAAGGCTTCTTCTTTGGTTTTAGCAATGATAAGCTCACCATTTGGAAGATAATACGCAGGAATTTGTTGCCCCCACCACAACTGACGAGAAATACACCAATCTTTTGGATTATCTAGCCACGAGCGGTACATATTTTTAAACTTATCAGGGAAAAAACGGATAGCATCATTCATTACGTTTTCTAACGCAGGTTTTGCAATATCTTCCATTTTCAGCCACCATTGCATAGAAAGTTTAGGCTCAATAACTGCTCCAGTACGTTCAGAAGTACCAACTTGGTTTTTATATTCTTCCACTTTCTCTACCTGACCAAGTGCCTCCAAATCTTTTATAATTTCTTTTCTTACAAAAAACCTATCCTTTCCAACGTATTTAGCTATTCCTACATTTTCAGACATAGTGCCATCATCAGAAATAGTGTCTATTACAGCTAGATTAAACTTTTGTCCTAATGCATAATCATTTACGTCATGTGCAGGCGTAACTTTAAGCGCACCAGTTCCAAATTCAATATCAATATAATCATCAAAAACAACAGGTACAAGCCTATTTACAAGCGGAATGATCACTTTTTTGCCTTTGAGATGCGTATAACGTGCATCATTTGGATTTACGCAAACGCCAGTATCACCAGGAATAGTTTCTGGGCGTACTGTAGCAATAGTAATAAAATCAGTTGTAGCATTTCCGTTGTCGTCTGCAATAAAATACTTAACATACACCATTTTAGACTGACTTTCTTTGAAAATCACTTCTTCATCAGAAAGCGCAGTTTTGCCTTGGGGGTCCCAGTTTACCATTCTCACACCTCTATAAATTAGCCCTTTTTTGTGGAGATGAATAAAACTATCCAAAACGGCATCAGAAAGGTCTTTTTCCATTGTGAAACGGGTTCTATCCCAATCACAAGACGCTCCCAATTTCTTAAGTTGCTCTAAAATAATTCCCCCATATTTATCTTTCCACTCAAAAGCATACTTTAAAAACTCTTCACGAGAAATATCTTTTTTCTCTATTCCTTTGGATTTGAGCAAATTAACTACTTTTGCTTCTGTTGCAATAGAAGCGTGGTCTGTTCCTGGTACCCAGCAGGCATTATACCCTTGCATACGAGCGTGCCTAATAAGTGCATCTTGTATGGTATTGTTGAGCATATGCCCCATGTGAAGTACGCCTGTTACGTTGGGAGGCGGTATTACAATGGTAAAAGGTTTTTTGGTGCTGTCTGGCTTTGAGGCAAAAAACTTATTTTTGAGCCAATGGGCATACCATTTGCTTTCAACTTGTGAAGGGTCGTATTTAGAAGAGATTTCCATTTATTTTTATTTGCGTTTAGAGATGCCAAAACTACAAAAAAATAATGAAAATACAAATGCAAACCAATTACTTGCCAACTTTCCAAAAGTTTTAAAACTTTTGGAAGATTATTTTTTTGGAATATTTAAAAAAAACAAAGGATTTACAGATAGTTTTTCGTCTAAAAAACAGAGTAATAAAAAACAGCTAAAATACATAAAAAAACTAACTTTCGTCTAAAATAAATGGTTAAATGGTTTTAATCAATGTTTTTTTCTGACACGAATATTTTTTACGGTGGAGAAATTTTTAATATTTAAAATACTGATAATCAATAAATTAAAATTATATCAAAACAGACAATTAGTATATCTAATTGCGTAAATACACCTTTTAGGGATTTTTTAATAGATTTTTTTGAAGACCACAAAGATATTAATATCTGAAAATATAATATTTTATAGACCAGTATTTTATAATCCAATATTTAACATTAAATTTACAAAAAATACCTTCCCAGAAATATATGAAATCAGGTGCTAGTTTTTCATATATTATTGTATTTAAACTAAATCAGTCAAGTTTTATAAATGAGAAAAAATAAAAAATATACTTAATTTCTAACTCCTCACAGTTTTCAACAAGTCGCTAAAAATTCACAAAATGGAAAATTTCAAAAACAAAAAAAATAACGGATTATTTGGGTTTTATAAATGCAAATTTATTTTTGAATAATACCGACTTTCGCAAGAGGTCTATTGTTCTTTCACCATCTTACACTTTCACATCTTACACATAATAAAAAATGATTTTTCTTCCGCTTTTTCCCCTCAATTTGGTGGTTTTCCCTATGGAAAACCTAAATTTGCATATTTTTGAACCACGCTACCGCCAACTTATCAGCGAGTGTGTGAGTAACAAAGCTACATTTGGTATTCCTGCTTTTATTGGTGGAAAAATGCAGACTTATGGCACTGAAGTTAGTATTTTGGAGGTAGAAAATTTGTATGAAGATGGCAGAATGGACATTAAAACACAAGGAATTTGCACTTTTGGGATACTTACTTTTGAAAATCCCATCAAAAACAAACTCTATTCTGGGGGCGAAATAAACCGCAAAAGCTTAGATAAAAACGGCTTTAATAGCATTTTGAGAAACGAACTCATCCAAAAAATAAATGAATTATATGCCTTTATGCACGTCAAAGCTACTTTTAATTGGGATAGTGAAGTTTTATCCTTTGAGGTAGCGCACAAAATTGGGCTTTCTTTGGAACAAGAATATGCTTTGCTTTGCATTGAGAGAGAAGAAGAACGCCAAAACTATCTTTTTGAGCATCTAAACAAGATTTTGCCCGTGGTAGCAGAAATGGAGCGCACCAAAGATAGAATACGTATGAACGGACATTTTAAAAATCTTGACCCACTTAGTTTTTAGAGCTGAAATACAGTTTCTTGAAAATAAATCCAAATTTTTATTGAAAAAATTTGGAAAGTCAATTTTAATTCGTATATTTGCACTCCAATCAAATAAAAGTTAGAGACTTCAAAGTTTGATACTAATGCCTGGATGGCGGAACTGGTAGACGCGCACGACTCAAAATCGTGTACCGTGAGGTGTGTCGGTTCGAGCCCGACTCTAGGTACTACACTAGTATTTTTCGCTAAGTAGTTTTATTAAAGTAATTTAGCACGCTTTTAGCGTGCTTTTTGCTTTTTTGCCTAAGAAAAATAAGGAAATTATAAGATATAAATAAAATTATTATTTATATGTATTCAGATATTAGACTTACTTATAGCCGTTACGTTTGTTTACCGTGATGCAACAATTCCACGCAGTTGGTATTCTGATGAGGATATAGGCACTTATAAACTCATTATTACAAAACTTGATACTCAAAATAAAATTATCTCAGGTAGTTTTGAGTTTTCAATGGAAAGAAAAGATGGCTACAAAGTTGTTGCAAAAGAAGGACGTTTTGACTTGAAATATCTCTAGGAAACATCAATAAAACAAACTAAAACCAAATAAATATCTAAAAAATGAAAAATATCTTGTGTAATACCTCGCTACCTCGCTACCTCGCTACCTCGCTACCTCGCTACCTCGCTACCTCGCTACCTCGCTACCTCGCTACCTCGCTACCTCGCTACCTC
>JAYUKY010000068.1:0-11932 GCA_043764015.1 Raineyaceae bacterium | reverse complement strand
AAAACACATTTATTTTGATAATTATGGTACTTTTGTTATGTTTGGTACTGAGGTTAATAAATTAGCTAGAAATAACAGTACGTTGCGTAACTTCAGTTAGTAAGACTTGCCCAATCAAATATTAATTCTATTTCTTGATTCTGTCTAATAATCTTCTCAAATGATGAGTCGTGAAGGTCAAGTCGTGATAATTCTGATGTGATTATATGGTGCATATTAGTAACGTCTTCATCTTTATTAGTCTTAAATTATTGATTTATTTTCTAAGTCTTCACTACAAATATAACCAAATAAAAGCTACAAAGCAACTATTGATTTTCTTCTAAATTTTGCTATTTTTCTTGATTTTTTTCTTACTTTTGTGGCCTAAAACAATTTCAAAATATTATATAATTTTATCAAAAAACATAGTTATAATGATTCAGCGTATTCAAAGTATTTTTTTGGCACTCGTTGCCGTTTGTATGATTATGGTGGTTGCTTTGCCTATTTGGGATAAAACTGACACGCAAAATATGCAAAATATACATCTTAACGCCTTTTCTATCACGCATACACAAGGCAATAAAATTATAGAGGCAAGCAGTAATTCAACCATTTATATTGGCATTTTGGCTATTATAGTGCTTATAATGAGTGTTTTCTCTATTTTTAGTTTTAAGAAGAGAATTTTGCAAATGAAGTTGGGTATGGCAAACTCTATGACTATGCTTGTGCTAATGGCAGTCAATGTTTTGACTATCTATAAAGCTGAAAAAATCTTCAATGAAACACAAAAAGGAGATTTTTCTTTTGGTTTTTGGGCTATTATTGCAGGTATTTTGCTTAATATGGCAGCAAATTTTTTCATTAGAAAAGATGAAAAATTAGTACAATCTTCTAACAGAATGAGATAGTGCAAGGGACGAAGTATGAAAAAAATAGAAGCGCAAAATTACACAGTTTTGTATTTTTGCGCTTTATTCATAAGAAAACTGTTTATTTATTTATTTGCAATATTTGCACAAAATCTTTATTCTGTTTAAGTACGCAAACCCCGCCATAATTTATCTCTAAACGGAAGGCATTTTCTAGCGGAAAACCTAGTATCAGCGCAAGTATTGCACGTATTACGCCTGCGTGTGTGATGATAGCAATATTTTTGTTTGTATTATTTTCGTTGTTCAAAAATACTAAAATCTCTTCCCAAAATTCTTTTACACGAGCTGATAAACCTTCAAAACTCTCTCCATTGGGTGTTTTTACAGTTACAAAATCATTCATCCAGTTGTTTACGTCATTTTCGTGGATATGCGCCCACGTTTTCATTTCCCAATCTCCAAAATTCATTTCCATTAAGCGTGCATCTTCCAGAAAACCAATGTTAAAAATTTGATTATTAGTATATTGAGGCATATTTTGATTAAGCATTTGTGCTAGTTTCTGACAACGCAAAAGTGGACTTGTATAAATTTTCTGAACATTATTTTTATCTAAAAAAACTTGCAATTTTTCTATTATTTGTAAAAATTCTTCTTCAAAACTAGGCATTATATCTAGGTTAGTTTGTCCATAGCAAACGCCTTTTGATACGTTTGGCGTAGTGTGTCTGATAAGATAAATATAAGCCATTTTTAAGAAATTTGAATGTTTTTGAAAGTTTTTTTTGATTTTCCAATAAAAAACATTTTATTTGTGAAAAGGTTTGAATTTAATTGTTTTACCCAAAAATTATATAAAAATGATAGATTTTAGAATGACAGAAACAATGGCATACGTTTTCTTTGCCTTACTAATGGGTGCATCTTTCGTGACGGGTATGTGGCTAAAAGCAAAACAACCACCACACGAAAAAAACGCTAAATAAGTTATGAATTTTGAGTTATGAGTTAATACAAGAAATTCATAATAAAACTGCTTAAATTCCGTAAAATTATGTAAAATCCTTAATGCGTGATTACGTGCTAAGGATTTTGCGTTTTATTCAAATCTCACACTTCACACTTCACACCTCACACTTCAAAATGATTTTCTCAAAAAGCACTTTACTACACTTACGCATACCCTTTTCAATTTTTTTGATGCCAATTTTTTTGTTTGCGTTTAGCCAATCAGAAATCCCTAATAATTATACATTTGAAAAATATATTTTGAATATCATTATTATTTTTATTAGTATTCATATTTTTTTATATCCTGCTAGTAATGGTTATAATAGCTATTTTGACAAAGACGAAGATAGTATTGGTGGTTTGGAAAAGCCCCCAAAAGTAGAAAAAGACCTTTATTATGCTGCTTTATTGTTTGATTTGGTGGCTATTTTGCTAGGTCTGCTGGTTTCTGTTGATTTTGCGGTGATGCTTTTTATTTACGGGTTGATTTCTAAGGCATATAGCCACCCATTTATTCGCTTAAAACAATATCCTATCATAAGTTTGCTTACTGTGGGCTTTTTTCAGGGATTTTTTGTGTATGTGATGTGTTTTATAGCTCTTAATGACTTTGATTTATATAGACTATTTCTAAGTGTTACAGAACTACATAAAGTTTATATAGAAGTTTTATCATTTAGGTTATTTATTCCTGCTTTTTTGGCTATGTTCTTGCTTTTTGGCTCGTATCCAATGACACAAATATATCAGCACAAAGAAGATAGCAAACGTGGCGACAAAACTATTAGCTTACTTTTGGGCATAAAAGGTACATTTTATTTTGTAGGAATTATGTTTTTTATTGCTAATTTGGGCTTTTTAGGTTATTTTTATTATTTAGAAGATTTTACATCTTTGATTATTTTTGAAGTGTGTTTGCTCCCTATTCTTGCTTATTTTACATATTGGTTTATGCTTGTAGGAAAAGATGAAAAAAATGCTAATTTTCAGCATACAATGCGCCTAAATGTGCTTTCATCTATATGTATGAGCATAGCATTTTTATTGATGAAATTTATTTAGATAAGAACATTGTTAATTTGTATTTAGTCCCAGTGGGACGGCATATTTATAGCAAATAAATTACATGAAAATGTATTTAGCCCCAGCGGAGCGACATATTTATAAAAAATAGTGTTCGTTGATTTAGATAATGATATTGTTAATTTGTATTTTTTTTTCATAATTACTTGATAAATAAATGGTAATAAAACAGTTTCATTATTATAAAACTAGCTCTTGCTAGTGTCGCCCTGCTGGGGCTAAGTACAAAATATCAATACCGTTATCTAATTCATAACTCAAAAGAAAATTTCTTGCGCCAGTCTATACGTATTTGCGTGAGCCTCAACAATATCCGAAATTTTTGGAGAATAACCACCACCCATACTTACAGAAACAGGCAATTTATTATCTTTGCAAATTTGCAAAACAAAACGGTCTCTTTCCTTACAACCTTCACGAGTAACGCCCAAACGCCCTAATTTGTCTGTTTCCAAAATATCTACACCAGCCAAATAAAAGACAAAATCAGGTTTGAAATTATCCAAAATTTGTGGCAAATTAGTTTTTAGTAGATGTAAGTATTCTTTATTTTTAATTCTGTCAGTAAGTCCAATATCAAGGTCTGATTTTTCCTTTTTTAGTGGGTAATTTTTCTCTCCGTGCATACTAAACGTGAAAACTTGCTTATTTTCTTGGAAAATCTGTGCAGTTCCATTTCCTTGATGCACGTCCAAATCAATAACTAAAATTTTACTAGCTAACTTCTTATCTAACAAATAATTAGCACCAATAGCAATATCATTTAATAAGCAAAATCCTTCTCCTCTATCCGTAAAAGCGTGATGAGTTCCGCCTGCAATATTAAGCGCAATACCATATTTTTGGGCAAATTTGGTACAATCTATTGTGCCTTGTGCTATGATTATTTCTCTTTCAATAAGCTCTTTTGACAATGGAAACCCAGTTTTACGTATTTCTGAAGGCGTTAAATCCAAATTTTGGAGTTTGCGCAAATAGGTTTCTGTATGTGTGTTGAGGATATATTTTTCATCAATAATATCATCATTGATATTTGGCACAAAAAAATTCTCCTTAGTTGCCGTTCCCTCATACAACAGTTGTGCAGGAATTAGCTCGTATTTGAGCATAGGAAAACGGTGTCCTTCTGGCAATGGGTGGGCATAAATAGGAGAAAAAGCAATTTTTAGCATTTTTTTGAGATATGATTTATAATTATATGCTGTTTTTAATTTTTACCAAAAACTTCCAGATAAAAAAGTCAGTCTTACTAGCGTAACAACAGTATTTTCATTGAATTTCATTTTGTCATCTAGTTTTTCCAGTTGCCTTTCATCAATAAAAATCACTATTAAACCATCATAAAAAGCCAATAAAACAGTTTCTATTGCTTTGTCTAAATCTGCTTTTTTGTCGTTATAGATAGCTCCAAAGCGTATTTTCCCTGTTTCTGCTTCTTGCGTAAGTTCTGTTTCTTCAAAAAAAGTAAAAAGATTTTTTTGGTTAATGCTATCATCTATTTTTTGGTTGAAAACACCTACTTGTTGCGTAACAATAGCGGTCAAAACCTCTTTTAAATCATAATGCTTGCCATATTCTCCCGCAATTTCTAGCGGTTGAGCATTGATAAAAGGGCGTTTTTTGGTAAGTTGTTTGACTGAAAAACGAATTTGCATATTTTTATATGTTTTTAAGAGATTTATGTATTTTTGTATTGGTTTAAGTATCAAAAGTAATCAAAAATACCTATATTTGCAAAAGTATCTAGGATATTTCACTTAAAAAATCAACGTAAAACTTATCTTAAAATCAATAAAATAATGTCTAAAATACAAGTGAATGATGTTTTTAAGCAAGAATTTAGCTTTTCGCAAGAGCAAGTAAACAAATTTGCAGAACTTACAGGCGACAGTAATCCTTTGCACTTAGATGCTACATATGCAGCTACAACGCCCTTCAAACGACCAATTATGCACGGGTTTTTGGGTGGAAGTGTATTTTCTAGAGTTTTTGGTATGTTTTTCCCAGGTGAAGGCACTATTTATATGCGCCAAACTATGGAATTTATGCGCCCAATGTTTGTAGATACGGTTTATGAGGTAGTTTTTACGGTGATAGAAACTAACCCAGAAAAGCATACGGCAGCTGTTCGTACCGAAATGTTTGACAAAATCACCCAAAAATGCACTATCAAAGGTGATGCACTTGTAATGAACATTGAAAAAATATAAATAATTGATTTGATTAAACTGGTCTGTACCGTAATGGAATGAAGGTCTGATCAGTTTAATCAAATCTAGGAACACAAAATATTGATAATCAAATCTTTAAATTTCGGTGAAAAAAATACTTTTAATGCGCCACGCAGAGGCGGAAAACCCAAGTCAAATAGCTGATTTTGATAGAAAATTAACGCAAAATGGCATAAATAAAGCCAACGAAATAGGGCAAATTTTGCAAGAAAAAGGCATTATTCCTGATTTTGTAGGCACAAGTTCTGCCTTACGTACACACGAAACTGCAAGCATAATTGCCTCAAATTTGAGCTTTCCTGTGGAGAATATACATCAAGATAAATATTTGTATATTGCCACCACCAAAGATTGGATAAGCTACATACAAAATATTGATAATCAATATAATACCATCATTTTGGTTGGGCATAATCCTTATATTTCTTATCTTTTGGAAAAGTTAAGCAGGGTAAATTTAGGTAGTTTTTCACCTTGTAGCGTGGCGTGTGTTGTCTATGAAAATATTAATAGTTGGGGAGAAATAGCACTTTTAATGGGAAAATTAGTATGGTATGAAGACACAAAAGAAGGTTTTTGAGGTGTGAAATATGAAGTGAATACAAAATGTTTATAATCAAACTATTATACTTAAATTCTGTATTAAAAACCCTGAAAGGGTTTAATGTTAATAGCCGTAAGTCGCACTTACGGAACGTGGTAATACAATTATCCAAAAATATTTATCAGAAAATTATGTTAGAACAAAATATTCAAAATAAAGTAAATACTTGGTTATCAGGTGATTACGACCAAAATACAAAAGATGAAATACAAAAACTCCTCTCTGAAAACAAAGAAAATGAACTAAAAGAGGCATTTTATAAGGATTTGGAGTTTGGAACGGGCGGTTTGCGTGGCATTATGGGTGTTGGCTCTAACCGTATGAACAAATATACCGTTGGAATGGCTACGCAAGGACTTGCAAATTACATCAAAAAATGCTTTCCTATCAACGAAAATAACACAAAAATAAAAGTAGCTATTGCCTACGACAGCCGCAATAATAGTGTTTTTTTTGCTAATATCGTGGCTGACGTGTTCTCTGCGAGTGGTTTTGAGGTTTATATTTTTGAGAGCTTGCGCCCTACGCCAGAATTGTCGTTTGCTATTAGGCATTTGGGTTGCAAAAGTGGCGTTATGGTTACTGCCTCCCACAATCCTCGTGAATATAATGGCTACAAAGCCTATTGGGATGATGGAGCGCAATTTGTCGCACCTCACGACCAAAACGTCATTGACGAAATAGCAAAAATGAAAGTAGAAGACGTTAATTTTCAAGGAGTTAAGGAAAATATACATATCATAGGAAAAGAAATTGATAGCCTTTACCAAGCGCAAATTTTGGCGCAATCTATCAATAAAGACATCATAAAAAAGCATAAAAATCTCAAAATTGTCTATACGCCTCTGCACGGCGCAGGCATTACGCAAGTGCCACAGGTACTCAAAATGCTTGGTTTTGAGCAAGTTAGCGTGCTCAAAGAACAAGAAAAACCTGACGGAAACTTTCCTACGGTGGTTTTTCCTAACCCAGAAGAGGCAGAAGCTCTTACACTTGCGCTAAAACTTGCCAAAGAACTCAATGCAGATTTGGTGCTTGCCACAGACCCAGATGCAGACCGTTTGGGTGTTGCTGTAAAAAATGAAAAAGGAGAATTTGTGCTTTTAAATGGTAATCAGACAGGAAGTTTGATTTTATATTATCTTCTCAATGCGTGGGAAAAAGCAGGAAAAATCACAGGAAATCAGTACATAGTGAAAACTATTGTTACGACTGAACTGATGGATAATATGGCTAAAAAAATGGGCGTGGCGTGCTACAACACACTTACAGGCTTTAAATACATTGCAGAAGTGATACGCCAACACGAAAAAAATGAGGTTTTCATTGCTGGTGGCGAGGAAAGTTACGGCTTTATGATTGGTGATTTTGTGCGTGATAAAGATGGTATTGCCGCTGCCGCTATTGTGGCTGAAATATGCGCCTACGCTGCTGAAAACGGCATTTCTTTGTACGAAATGTTGAAAGAAATGTATGTAGAATATGGATATTATTATGAAACATTGATTTCCGTTACAATGAAAGGTATTTCTGGGGCGGAAGACATCAAAAAAATGATGCAAGATTTCCGTAATATGCCGCCTATTGCGCTTGCAGGCTCAAAAGTGGTGCTTATCAAAGATTTTCAAGCACTTACAGAAAAAAATATCCTCACAGGAGAACAAAAAACACTAGATTTCCCTGAAAAATCAAATGTTTTGCAGTTTTTTACGGAAGATGGCAGCAAAATTTCGGCTCGTCCGTCTGGTACAGAGCCAAAAATTAAATTTTATGTTGGTTTGCGCCAAGATTTACCTAAAAAAGAAGATTTTGACGAAGTTACAAAGGTTTTATCTCAAAAAGCAACACAAATTAAAAAAGATTTAGGTTTGTAAATAATTATGAAAAAAAGAAATTTTTGCTAATACTACTATACATTGCTTGTCCGTTTCCCCACGTTTCACGATGGGGTTATCTAAACAAAGAAAACTGTATTAAAAAACCCTGAAAGGGTTTAACAATCATAACTCCACGTGGAACGTGGGGAACGACAAACAAAAACTATGTATAGTAGTATGATTTTTGCTAATACATAAATTATCTGATTATCAATATTTTGTATTCATTTACAATTCACAATTCAAAATTCATAATTCAAAATTACTTAAACTATGGAAAATCAAGAAGTAAAATCTTATAATTTTTCTAACATCAAATTTTCAGATTTAGAGGAAATTGTTGATATCAAAGTGGTTGATAATGATGCTAAATTTGATGATTGGTTTGAAACGCCCTATAATTTAGAGGATACAGAAACTTTGTTTTTCAAAAATTTAATTCAAAAAAACAAAACTCGTATTGCATTTTATATGGAGGAAAATTTAAAGGCGAAGTTTATTATTCCCATTCTCAATCTTGTTGATTTCGTGTTTGAGCCTGTAAGTGATTGGTATGATACTGCGCTTTCAGGTACATTAAATGGTGTAGAATTTAAGGGGTTTACGGATTTTATGGTGGCATCAGGTACGGAAAATCCACGAAAACCTTATTTTTTCATTCAAGAATTTAAACCGTCAGTACCAGATAAAGACCCTCGTATTCAATTATTGGCGGAATTATTAGTAGCCACAGAAAAAAATAAAACCACTATTATGCGTGGTGGCTATATTATTGGACAATATTGGAAATTTGTAATTTTGGAAAAATTAGCAGAAAATAAATTTGAGTATGTTATTTCTAAGTCTTTTGACAGTTTGGATTTGGAGGATTTGAAGCAAATTTATATCATTTTGCAGGCAGTAAAGCACAAATATTGTAAAGATTAAAACTACTTTTAAATCTATTCAAACAACACTATTTATATTTTTTTTCTTTTTTCTATGATAAGTCAAAAGATAACACTATATTTGTCTGATTTAGTACTATATCTCTAATAATTAAACTCACAGTTTTATGTTTGAACAATTAATGAATTTGGTAAAAGAGCATTCTGGCGAACAAATTGTCAATAATACAGCAGTTCCTAATGAACACAATGAAGCAGCCGTTTCTTCTGTGGCAAGTTCTATTTTTTCTGTACTTCAGGCGCAAGTAGCTAACGGAAACGTGAACAATTTGCTACAAATGTTTCAAGGAAATAATCAGCAAAATGCTGACGGTATTGTTGTAAATGCACAAAACAATCAAGGAAATCCTATTATGAATAGTATGATTTCTAGCGTTGTAGGTAATTTTGCTACAAAATTTGGTATGAATGAGCAAACTGCAACTGGTATTGCCAACTCACTTCTTCCAACAATAATGGCAAGTTTTGTCAATAAAACAAATGATGAAAAAGACAGTAGCTTTAGCTTACAAGGCATTTTAGCTGCGGTTAGTAGTGATAACAAATTGGATATTGGGGGGCTTATAGGTAGCTTTTTTGGTGGAAACAAAGACAACCAACCAAAATAAGTTATCTTAAAAAAATAAAATTTCAATAATAAAAATAAAAAATTATTACTGAAAAACAAACCACTTTTATCTTTATACATTTGCTAAAATGCTTGTTGTAATATAGATAAAAGTGGTTTTTGAATAAAAAATAAATAAAAATCTTAAAATAAAAACATTCTTTTTAAACATTCTCTTAAAAAAATCAAAAATAAATATTGCTTAAAAAAATCATTTTTAAATATTTATCTTTAAATTATTATCAACTTAAAAAATCATTATCTAAATTTTTAAAACATCATATAAATTATGGCAAAAGTAATTTTTAATAGAAAAGCTGACTTTTTTAATTCACTTAAAAAATCAGTAGATAACTACTTCACAACCAATAACATAAAGAAAACTGGTAACTGGGAACTTTACACCAAAACTTTGGTACTTGTTCCTATGGCACTTGGCATCTATATAACGCTTCTTCTTGTACCTACAATGGCAGTACTCCCAGCTTTGGGGCTTTGTGTGTTGTTTGCGTTGGTGGCTGCAAGTATTGGTTTTAACGTAATGCACGATGCTTGTCACGGCTCTTATTCTACAAAAACGTGGGTAAATGACCTTGTGGGGCTTTCTTTGAATGCTTTGGGCGGAAATGCTTACATCTGGAAATTCAAACATAATGTAATTCATCATACTTATACTAATATTGAAGGACTTGATGACGACATTGCAAATCACCCAATTTTGCGTATGTGTAGCAGCCAAGAATGGAAACCTGCACACCGTTTTCAGTCCACTTACTTACTTGTAGTTTATGCCATTAGCACTATTGCGTGGATGTTTGTGCTGGACTATGTCAAATATTTTAGCAGAAAAATTCATATTAGTGATATGCCCAAAATGAGTACGAAAGAACATACTATTTTTTGGGTTAGTAAGATTTTGTATAACATTTTTTATGTTGCTTTGCCTATTTATTTTCTTGGTGTAACGAACTGGTTTGTTGGTTTTATGCTGATGCACGCAGTTTTAGGCATTGTTACGGCTATTGTTTTTCAACTAGCACACGTAGTAGAAGAAACTAAATTTGAAGTTTTGGGTATAGATGAAACTCACATTGAGAACGAATGGGCAGTACATCAGTTGATGGGAACGGCTAATTTTGCTCGTAAAGATAAACTTGTTTCTTGGTATGTAGGTGGTCTTAACTATCAAATAGAACATCATTTGTTCCCACGCATTAGTCACGTACATTATCCTGCGCTTAGCAAAATTGTAAAAGATGCCTGCGACCAATTTGACATTGCTTATAATGAATCTCCTACAATGTGGAAAGCCATTGTGTCGCATTTTAGCCTTATCAACCAAATGGGGAAAAAGCCTCAAATGGTAATGGCTTAGTAGTCAATTACGAATTATCAATTACGAATTACAAATTTTGAAAGTGCCACTGTTTTTAGGCACGAGATTTGAAAGGTTTATTATCAATAGCGCAGGGTTTTACACCCTGCGTAAATTTAACATTATTAAATTTTTAATTTATGCCAAAAGTAATTTTTAACAGAAAAGCTGACTTTTTTAATTCTCTTAAAAAATCAGTTGATAATTATTTTACCACAAACGACATCAAAAAAACAGGCAACTGGGAACTTTATGCCAAAACCTTGGTGCTTGTTCCTATGGCTATTACCCTGTATGTAAGCGTGCTTATTGTGCCTATGCACTGGGCTATTGCGCTGGGGCTTTGTGTGTTGTTTGCGGTGGTAGCTGCAAGTATAGGTTTTAATGTGATGCACGATGCTTGTCACGGCTCATATTCTAGCAAAAAATGGGTTAATGACCTTGTAGGACTTTCTATAAACGCATTGGGCGGAAACGCATACATCTGGAAATTTAAACATAATGTAATACATCATACTTACACCAATATTGAAGGACTTGATGACGACATTCACAAACACCCTATTTTGCGTATGTGTAGCTCCCAGTCGTGGAAACCTGCACATCAATTTCAGTATATTTATATGTTTGGTGCTTATGCTCTTAGCTCTATTACGTGGATGCTTATGTTTGATTATATAAAATATTTTAGTAGAAAAATTGTCGTGAGTGATATGCCTGCAATGACGATACTAGACCACGTTACATTTTGGGTGAGCAAGGCACTTTATTTGGTTTTTTATATAGGAATTCCTATTTATTTTGTGGGAACGCTCAACTGGTTTATAGGCTTTATGGCTATGCACGCAGTTTTAGGACTGATTTTGGCAATTGTTTTCCAACTAGCCCACGTAGTAGAAGAAACTAAATTTGAAACGGCACACACAGAAGAAGTACACATAGCAAACGAATGGGCAGTACACCAGTTGAGTGGAACAGCTAATTTTGCTCGTGATGACAAATTTATTTCTTGGTATGTTGGTGGGCTGAACTACCAAATAGAACATCATTTGTTCCCACGTATTAGCCACGTACATTATCCTGCCCTTAGCGAGATAGTAAAAGCTAAATGTGAAGAGTTTGGCATTGATTATAATGAATCTCCTACAATGTGGACAGCAACACTTTCTCACATCAAGCTTATGAAAGAACTAGGCAAAAAACCTGTGGTTGCAGTCGCAGCATAAGTTTTCAAGTATATTATTTGTTGTCAGGGCGAAAGTTCTGACAATATAATAAAAATAGACTAATATGACAAAGGTTATAATGAAAAGCTGGAGAGAAGGAATGAAAAAGGT
>JAYUKY010000067.1:0-44985 GCA_043764015.1 Raineyaceae bacterium | reverse complement strand
TACTATAAATGAGAGTATGTCTGATTTAGTTGCCACGAATACAGGAATAATTGTATTCATTCGTGTATTCGTGGCAATTGCAAACCCTACAATATAGCTTTTATGCAACACTAATAGTAAACTTAAATATAAACTAAAAAACACTTTTCATAAAACTAAAAGCTACTTTCATAAAAAAAATGAAAACAACTACTAATTTTTTTGTAGTTTTGAAACGAAATTTTACTACCTTATGTAGAAATTAAACCAAAATCAAAATGAAAAAAACAGCCTTTCTCACACTTTTTTTGTGTATTTTGTGCTTTAGCGCAAAAGCACAAGCTTTCCAAGAATATTTGGCTTTGTTTCCAACACTCACAACCAACGTGGTTTGGACAGGTGACGACCTAGAAAAAGCACGCAAAACTGGTAAAAATGTACCAATCAAATTGCAAAATTTTATCAATGGGCAGTTTGCAGCAGTAGGAACTATCACTGATTACTGTTTTCCTATGGGAAAATTAGAGATTGGAGGCACTTTTATTGTGTTTTTTGCACAACACGGCATTGATTACCAAGAAATAGAAAATACTCAAATCTCGCTTAATGCGAGAGTTTATGACAAAAAAGGCAAGATTTTGGGTGGTGGCATACAAAATTATATGGCAAATAATGGTGGTGTACCCAAGAGATTTTCTTATAGTTTTGTGGCTAGTTTAGATTTTAAGGCTAGAAAATTAGTTTTAGACCAAACAGCTAGCGACAAATCAATGGAACAAATACTTACTTACAGACTTACCAAGAAAGGTTTTGACTTAGAAAGTAATAAAAAGAAATAAAAACATTTTTTTTAAAAGGGCATATTTTCTAAATATGTCTTTTTTGTTTGTTTAAGTTTTTTTGTAATTTAGCATTTGATAAAAAATTAGTTAAAACTCGTAAAAATGATAATATAAAACATTTTTTTGCGTTTTGTATGCACAATACGCAAAGTTTTTGACAAAGGAAATTGAGGTTTTACTGCTACAGATGCACAAATAATACAAATAATAACAAAACAATTTTTTAAATTATATAAAAATTACATTTTTATGTCTGATGACAATTTAAAAGCCTACATTGAGCAGGCACTCAAAATTAGGCAAACACAAGAAAGTGTTTCTGATGAAGAAATGCAAAAAATAGCCTTAGAACTTGGGCTTTCAAGCACCGACCTTTTGAAAGTAGAAGACACTTTTAATGACTCAATGACTCGTGGAAAGGGTTTTATGAAGTTTAAGGATTGGCATAGTGCCATCAAAGAACTAGAATATGCCATTATTCTAAAACCAAACAGCGCAGAAGTTTTGCAGGCGTTGGCGTTGTGTTATACGTATGTGGCGACACTAGAAAAAGATAAAGAAGTTTATGAAAAGGCACAACTAACCGTAAAAAAAGCACTTTTAGCAGACCCAACACACGAATATTCTTTTATGCTTTCAAGCCAGTTGAGCAAGGGAATTAAAAATATTAGTATCAAACAGTTAGACAAAAATCCCTTTGGAATAGTCAATAACAAAGATATTAGTCATATTGTAAATATTCCTAAAACCTTTAGTAAATCTCGCACAGATAAAAAGATTTTGGGAGTTTTGGGTGGAATTTCCAATTATTTTGGTATAAACTCATTAATATTGCGTGTAGCTACGGCAGCTGGCATAATAATTAGTCCCTCCTTTTTAGATAATGGAGATATAAGTGCAAGTATGGTCATTATTTTAGGGTATTTTGTACTTGCTATCTTAATGAAAAAAGAACCTGAAAATCTTGATAATCAATAGTTTCAATTACGAATTAATACATTGCTCTTGTGTTCCGTAAGCACGACCTATGGCTATGAATGTTAAATCCTTTTAATAGAGTTTTTATAATTTGATTATCAAGTATTTAGCAATAAATAGACATTCTAAACCACCCCCAGCCCCTCCTTAGGAAGGAGGGGAGTTTTGTTCCCCCCCTTTTCAAGGAGGGGTTAGGGGTGGTTTAAAGATATTTATACCATAACTTATTCATTATCAAGCTATAAAACTTTAATAAAAATACAAAATAATCAACTGATTACAAACATTTTGTATTTATTCACAATTAAAAATTCACAATTACTTTATACTTTATTTTTTCTCTCTTGTAACTGCAGCTTTTTTGAATTTACCTTCCATATACCTGTGCATAGGTGTAAATATGAGCGCAAGCACCACATTTGCAGCAAGCGTGAGCAGTGGCAAACCACCTGTATAATCTGACAAGATAGGTTCTGTAAAAACTAAAATAAATTCAAAGAAAATCAAAAATAAGAAAAACGTAACATTTTCCATCATTTTTGGGCTAATATTGAATTTTTTGGTGAAAATCAGCCCAACAAATGCCAAAATAAGTACCAAGAAAATCCCAGAATATTGCAAATTAACTATACGTTTTTTATCTTCTTTTTCTTTCGCATCTTTTGCATCTTTGATACGTTTTTCTGCGTCCAGTTTCTTTTCAAGCTCAAAACCACCTTCTAACTTTCCAATTTCTTTGGATTTGTCCTCATTGAAAAGGCTATCTTTGAGGGCTAAGTATTCTTCACCCATTTTGTATGCTCTGGCATAGTCGCCAGCGTGAGCATAATTATCTTTAAGGTCGGCAAGCGCATTCTTCATAATGTCTTTTGCCCCTATTTTTTTAGCAATTTCATAGCCTTTCAAATGAAATTCTATTGATTTTGTATGTAGTTTTTGTTCTTCATACATATCACCTAAACTACTATTAACTACTGCGAGTGTTTGCAAATCTTCATTTTCAGTGGCAGATTTAATGGCTTTTTGGAAGTATTCATCAGCTTTTTGATAATCTTTTGCATTTACATAACCTTCTCCAGTAGCTCTATAAGCATCAGAAACCTGAAAATCCTCAATCTCTTCTCTAATAGCAACTACTTTCAAATTGTAGTCCAATGCTTGTTGGTATTGTTTTTTATCACTCATTATGGCAGCCATATTGAATAATATAGATGCTTCTCTTTCTTTATTATTTAGTTTTCTTGCTAATATTAGCCCTCTTTCATAGTATTCTAAAGCTTTCTTCACATCTTTCTGTATCTCATAAGTAGCTCCTATATTGTTAAGAGAAGATAAAATACCTACTTCATCTTTTGTTTTTTCTCTTTCTTTGAGTGCTTTAAAATGGTTTTCAAGAGATTTGGTATAGTTTCCTTGCTGATAGTAATAAGCACCAAGATTATTTAGGCAAGCTGTTACTCCAATTCTATTACCAATTTTTTCATTAATTTCTATTGATTTGTATTGGTATTCAATAGCAGCAGCGAAATCAGCTTGTTTTGATAATATTACACCAGTGATTTGCAATGCCTTTGCTTGTCCTTTCGCAAAATCTAATTTTTGCGCAAGTTTTTCACTTTCTAGACTATATTCTTTTCCTTTTTTTGGATTACTGTTATGAATTGCAATAGCTAATTCATTCAATAACAACACCTTATTCGTGTCAGCAGAAGCAGAAGATAATACTTTTAAAAGGCTATCTGTTCTGTTTTGCTTTTGCGCTTGTATATTTGTAATTGTACAAACAGTTAGGAAAATGCAAAATAGGGATAATAGTATTTTTTTCATATTTGTAGATGTTGTCGTCTGAATCACAGATTTTTAGAGGATTACACTAATCATACAGATTAGAATATTATACAGATTAGAATAAAAACAGTTATTTTTAAATTTTTTTGAACTATTTTCCTCTATTAAAATCCGTGTCATCTGCGTAATCCGTTTAAATCCGTGATTCAGACAATTTTATTTCTTAATAAATTTAGTTTTCATTGTTTTATTTTCTATCTGAATTTGTATCATATACAACCCAAAAGGCATTTTAGCCAAATTTTGGTTAAGCGTTTGTTCTATTTCAGCAAGATTTCCGTTGATTTCTAGCATTTTAACGCCCATTGTATTGAAAATAACTATTTTTAGATTTTCAGCATTATTTATGCCTGTTGTTTTAAAGTGAATTTCATTTGTGGCAGGATTTGGATAAACAGAAAATTCTTCAAAATCAGTTTGTTTGCTATTACTAATAAAAATAGTTTTGCTATAATTCACTTTTCCATCTTCATCATATTGTTTCAAACGGTAATAAGCAGCTTCTGTTGCATATTTATCAGTAAAACTGTAACTTGTAAGAGTCGTAGTATTAGTTGCTTTTTCTGTTCCAATTCTGAAGAACTCTCTGGCATCAAAACTTTTTTCTATCTCAAAAAGCTGATTTTTGTATTCAAAAGTAGTAAGCCATTCAATAAGATTGGTCTCACTATTCATTCTCTTCCCTGAAAAACTCGTTAAATGTATAGGCAAAATGGTAACATCAACCCCAATAACCAACTGAACTCTACCAAAATCACTCACCACACTCCCTGGTTTTCTTGCTTTTACACTCCCAAAAGCATTACAAACGCCTACACGTTTCCAATCACCAGCATTATTAGAAGTGGCAGGACGTGAGTATATCTCAAAAGCATTAGCTTGTGTATTTGTCGCAGGAAATGGCGCAGTAACAGGAAAACTACTAATAGGAAAACTTTGTGGCAAACCTCCCACATCAATAAACTGATTGTTTTTTATATCAAAAGTTATTTCATTCAAAAAACCTGTATAATTAGTAGAATTTGTACTAAAATTCTCTATTACCCAATAAATATTACTGAAAACAGTACGAGAAATAGGCGCACCAACTGTAAGCGGCATAGCATCTGTTGCAGTAGATAAATTGTTGGTAGGTGTGTCATACACACGAGAAATCACCACATCACCGTTAGGAAACGGAGAGCCAGCACCTGTAAAATCAGCTTCAAAACCTACTTTATCACGCCCATTAAGAATATTTCCTGTAAGGTTAAAAGTTGTGCCAGAACCACCATCTCCCACAGGCGCAATATCCGCAGAAAAATTAGCAGAAGCAACATTTTGAACGATAGTAGCAAACTTATATAATGCAGTTCTGTTGATTGTATAAGCAATATCATTCATAATACCAGTTAAATTATTTTCACTCATAGGGTAATAACTATTCAGCGTGAAAAATTTTGGGTGGCTGATATTTGGTTGTATGTGCGACCATTCACGTATGGTTTTTCTATCAAGTGCCGTATTCCAAAAGCGAAATTCTTGTAAAAAACCATTCATATTATTATTTTCACTACCATCAACACCAAAATAAGTGCCATTCCCACTACCACCAAGTGTAGGTTCGTCAAAATTATCACTAGAAAGTGGTGTGCTTTCTATGCCATTTAAGTAAAAACGCCACAAATTACCCTTTTCTTTCACGAGTGCAAAGTGCATCCACGTGTCTAAAAAAGCTTTTTGTTTAAGGTCAAGTATAAAAGGTGTTGCACCTGCGCCTATTACAAATAATTTTTGCGTTGTTGCTTCTGCATACATTCCAAAACCATTACTACCATCTCTGCCAACATAAAAAAAATATTGGTCATTCGTTGGTGCAGGTGTTGCAAGTTTAAACCAGCCTTCAACCGTAAAATCTCTTTCTTTTTGGAGAGATAAGGCAGTAGAAGTAGCGTAATTTCCTGGGCTAGGATTATTATTTATTACTTGAAAACAAGCATCAGGCGCAGGAAATAGGGCAGATGTTACATTAGTATAAACCCTAGCATTATCATTAGTATTATTGACAACAGCAATATCACGTTTACCATCTAAATTAAAATCTCCATAACACAAATTACTAGCTTGAAAAGCAAGAGGGATAATAACATCTGTATTTCTAGTGAAAATAGGTGTTGCTGTTGCATCATACCTGTATGTATAAATTTCTGTTGAGTTATTTGTATAACCCATTACCACACTTATATCCGCATCTACATCATTATCCAAATCATTTGAAGCAATAGAAGCAAAAGTATAATTAAGAATATTGGGAATAGCATTTATGCCAGCAGATAAAGTAGTACCTGTAGAAAACCCTGCTGTAAATCCACCACTACCATCTCCATCAAGTATTCTAAAAAAATAGGTGTTTGTAACATTACTTTTCGCACTAAGTGCAGCTATATCAGTATCTCCATCTAAATCAAAATCTCCAATAGTAATATCTCTAAAAAAAATATTAGGTATGTATGAAATGTCTGTTTCTTGGTAAATACTTGAAAATAAGGGAGTTGTACCAGCAAAATTAGCTACCCTGAATATTCTATCTTGTTGTGTTGTATTTTCATTTACATAAATCAAATCTACATTTACACCATTAAAAATACCAAAGCCAAATTTTCCAACAACAGTATTTATTGTGCTAGATTTAGTTGAAGAAGTAAAAATACCAGCGCCATTATTTGTATATAAAATTATCACCAAACTATTAGTAATATCAGTAGCAAGTGTTACTAAATCTAAATCCCCATCTCTATCAAAATCAACTTCTTCTAATTCAGTAAAACCGCTAGAAAAACTTCCAGCAACACTTAAACCTGCTCCAGCACCAAAAGGCGCAGGAAAGGCATTTTTAGTAATATATAAAAATTGGGCTTGCAAATTGGCAATATCTGGGTCTCCATCACCATCAAAATCACCCGTAGCAATAGCTGTAACGCCATTAGCAATACCTACATTGATGCCTTGTGGTTGCGTTACTGCAGGAATCAAAACCACTTGCATAGCACCAGTATTTGTTCCAAATGTTATCTGCATATCAGCTGCAGTTGTTGGAGTAGCTGCACCAGTTACCACATCTTGTATGCCATCTCCATTAAAATCATTTGCTTTCATTTTTTTTACGCCACTACCTTGTACTGACCCAAACTGCGCATTAGGAAAAGGAATAGGATTAAAACTTATTTGCGCCTTCAAGGTTTCAATAAAAGCAAAGAAAACTATAAAAATTAGTAGGTATTTTTGTAGATATTTTTTCAGATTAAAAAAAGGTTTCATTTTTGTAAGATTTAATAATTGTTTGGTGTGATTGTAGTTGTATTTTATACTACACGACAAGCAAAAGTAACTAAAAAAAACCTGTTTAATTAAATAGTTTTACCAAACGCCTTTTTTTCTTTATGAAAGTACCTTTTTGATTGATGAATGATTTTGTAAGCAACTTGGAAATTCCAATGTTACTTTAATGTTAAGAAAAGAATTATTTTTTTTAATAAGGTTTTTTAGTACAAATATATTACTTTTGCGCAAAGTTTATTACAGTTCAAAAATAGTCTTAATAACAGTTCAATAAACAATCATTCAAACAAAACTAACAATGAAGTTAAAACTACTGGTAATCCTCTTAGGTTTACTCTCGTTTTGCGGAGTGCAAAACACGCACGCACAAGGTATTACGACAGGCTCTATGAGCGGACTCGTTACGGACACGAAAGGGGGAGCAATCCCAGGAGCTACGGTAATTGCTACACTTACAGAAACTGGCTCTGTATATGAAACAGTAACCAATGACAATGGGCGTTTTGCACTTCCTAATATGCGTGTAGGCGGACCTTATAAGGTTACTATCTCAGCTGTAGGATTTACTACCTTTGAGCAAGAAGTCGCTAATCTTAGTCTTGGACAAAATTATACGTTCAATGCTAAATTGAGAGATGACACAGAAACTATCACAGACGCTGCGGAAGTTACTGCACAAAAAGATGCCGTAATGAACGGAGACCGTACTGGTGCTTCTACAAACATCAGAAAAGAACAGTTTGAAAGACTGCCTACTATTTCTCGTAATTTCCAAGATTTTACTGCCCTTACGCCACAAGCAGGAGGGAATTTTAGTTTTGGTGGTAGAAGTAATTTGTACAATAACTTTACTATTGATGGTGCGACTTCTAACAACGTGTTTGGTCTTGCGCCAACGCCAGGCGGACAAGCCAATGCGCAACCTGTTGGTATTGATGCAATTCAAGATATTACGGTCTCTATTGCGCCTTATGATGTACGTCAGGGAGCATTTACGGGTGCGGGTATCAATGCCGTAACACGTTCTGGGACAAACAAAACACAAGCATCTGTTTATACTTTTATGCGTAATCAGGATTTTGTAGGTGAAAATGTTGCTGGTGAGAAAAACAAAATACAAAACTTTAAATACAATAACACAGGTTTCCGTATGGGTGGTGCTATTATTCCTAACAAATTGTTTTTCTTTATCAATGCTGAAATTGAATCTCGTACAGACCCTGCTTATACTTTCCTTGTTGGTAGTAGCACTAATGGTATTGCACACCAGCCACAAAGAGCTAAATTGGAACAAATTAGAAAGAAACTGATAGACGAGTTTAAATATGATCCAGGTACTTTTGATAATTTTGATGCACAATCAAATAACTACAAAATGCTTGTGAAATTGGATTGGAACATCAATAAAATACATAAGTTTAGTATTCGTTACAACCAATTAAACTCTTTTAGAGATTCTGCCCCTAGCAATTCTGGTTTTGGTGGTATCAATCCTCCAGGTGGTCGTAATAATAGTGTAAATGCTATGCCGTTTTCTAGCACTTGGTACCGTATCAACAACAATATGAAGTCCGTTATTGCAGAGCTTAACTCTAATTTTGGTGGTAAATATTCTAATACGTTAACAGTTGGTTACACACAGTTTAGAGATTTTAGAAATTCCGTAAATGGTGAAGAGTTTGGCACTATGCCTATTGTAGATATGATAGGTGAAAATGGTAATACTGTGACAAGTTTTGGAACTGAAACATTTTCTAAGAATAATAAATTGAGCCAAGATATTTATCAAATCAATAACAATCTTAACATTTACTTAGGAAAACATACCATTTCTGTAGGAACGGCTAACGAAATTTTTAATTTTAGCAATTTCTTTACACCTGCTTATAACGGCTTTTATTTGTTTAGAAGTGTAGATGATTTCTTAAATAATGCTTCTCCTTCTAATTACGTTCTTAATTCATCTGGTATTCCTAATGTGGCTATTCCGCCTGCTAAATGGGGTGCTGCACAAATTGGGGTTTATTTGCAAGATGAATTTTATGCAACTTCTCGTTTGAAACTTACTGCTGGTATTCGTGCTGATATACCTGTTTTCTTTGCTAAATTGCAACGTAATTTGGCAGTAGAACAAATGACTTTTGCTAATAATGAGAAAATTGATGTTTCTAAACTTCCAAACTCCCAAGTATTATTTTCTCCTCGTTTAGGATTTAATTGGGACGCACAAGGAAACGGAAACACACAAATACGTGGTGGTGCTGGTATATTTACTGGGCGTGTGCCTTTTGTTTGGATTTCTAACCAAGTAGGTAACAATGGACTTGATTTTGCACAATCATCTTTGACTCCAACGCCTGCTAGACCACTTACATTTCAGCTAGAGCCTTATTATCAAGACGGTACAAGACCGACAGACCTTACTAACCCTAACTTTGCATTGGGTTATCCAGCTGGAAATCCTAATGGCACTTCTACGTTTACTATCAATGCTGCCGCAAAAGATTTTAAATTTCCACAAGTTTTCAGGGCAAACTTAGGTATTGACCAAAAATTACCTGGTGGTATTATTGCTACATTGGAGGGTATTTATACACAAGATGTCAATGGTATTGTTTTCCGTGATGCTAACTTAGCAAAACCAGCAGGAACTTTGCAAGGTGATGGTCGTCCTTTATTTGGGGGTGCTGTTAATGGTGTTGCGACACTTCCACAAAACACTAACCGCATCAATGAAAGGGTAAACCAAGCAATTATTTTGGATAACAGTTCTAAACCTTATCAGTGGAGTGTAACGGGGCAATTACAAAAGAATTTTAACAAAAACTTCTACTTGTCTGCTGCTTATACTTATACAGACGCTCGTGACGTAAATAACCAACAAGAAGCTATTGCAGGTTCTTCGTTACAAAGAACACCAACTGTAAATGGTCAAAATGACATCACGCTTTCTGCTGCTGGCTCACTTACTAAGCACAGAGTTATTGCAAGTGGTTCTTACAGATTTGAGTACGCTAAATATTTTGCTACAACTATCTCTTTTATCCACGAATCTCGTTCTGGTGCTAACTTTTCTTACATTTATGGTGGTGGAAGTGGTGCTGGTAATGTAAATAATGATGGTATCAATGGAAATGACTTGATGTATGTGCCAAAAGATAAAAATGATATTCTTTTGACGACAAGCGGTGCTGGTGATATTCGTACACTTGACGAAGTTTGGAATCAGTTAGATACATACATCAAACAAGATGAGTATTTGAATTCTCGTAGAGGTCAGTATGCGGAGCGTAATGGTGCTATTGCGCCTTGGGTACATAACCTTAATATACGTATTTTGCAAGATATTGAACTTGGAAGAGGCAGAGAAAATCAGCACAAATTGCAATTATCTGTGGAAGTTATCAACGCATTGAATGTTATTGATAGCAAATACGGACTTACGCAATTTGCAAACCGTGCTTCTTTGTTGAACTTTGTGGGTTACCAAACATCACATACTGGTGCTTTGCCTACGCAAGGTCGTCCTGTGTTCCGTTTTGATACAAATGCTGATGGAACGCCACTAGGAAAAACCTATAGCAATAGTAACGGTACTGGTTCTCGTTGGCAGTTACAGTTTGGAGCTCGTTATATCTTCAACTAAATAGTTTTGAGTTGTGAGTTATGAATTGTGAGTTAATACAAGAAATAGATAATAGAACTATTTAATTGTATTTTATTCGCAATCTATAACTCACAACTCATAACTCAAAATTCACAACTCAAATTTTAATTCAATATTCAAATGAAAAATATCATCAAAACAACCCTAATGATGCTCCTTGCAGGAACTATCATCACGGCTTGCGACAAAAAAACAGATTACCCAGAGCCAAACACAACAGCAGCAACTTTGCCTGTGGCTCAAACAGCAAGAATAAAGTTCGTTCACGCTTCTCCAGATTCTCCTGAGATGAAGTTTTTTATCAACAATGTGCTTGTTCCAGCAGGTCTTACGAATACGCTTACTTTTGGACAAGATAGTCCTTATACTACAGTAAATGTGGTAAGCAACACACGTATTAACACAACTGTAGCAGATATGACAAAAATATTATTTAGATATACTGGTCTTGATGGTATTACGAGGGATATTAAAGATGTCGCTTTTCGTTCTAGCACAGTTGCCACACCAACCACGCCATCTGTAATGGGTACAGGTAATTTCAATGCTGCTGCTGGAGTTTCTTATTCTGCATTTTATACAGATGCAACTACTCGTCCAAATAATATACAAAGCGGAAGAAGTACAGATATTGGAGGTCCTTTGTTAGATTTTATACTCAATGATAACACTTTACTTGATTTTACTGCGCCTGCTACTGCAAGACAAGTTAAACTACGCTTAGTACATTTGGCAGTTGGTGCGCCTGCAGTAAGGGTTGTTATTGGGTCAGTAGAACAAACGGACAATACGGTATTACTTACCAATTTTACTGCTTTTACAAATATTGTTTACAAAGTAAATTCTACAAATACTCTAGCTGTACCTACTACGGCTCCCACAGATAACAAACTGGTGCTTAAAAACATACAAGTACAAAATAATGCCTCTCCTAATGCCGTGCTTTTTACTATTCCTTCAGTTACAGTTGATATGACGAAAGCCTATACACTTGTGGCAGTAGGAATACCTGGAACACCTAGTTTTGGTGTAAAAGTTATTCAAAACAACTAAGTATCAATAATAATTTATTGATACAAAGTAAAAGCCGTTCATTCTTATAAAATGAACGGCTTTTTGGGTTTTGTATTTTTTCTAAAATGTTATAATACAAATAGGCGTGATACAAAAATCCATTTTTTGGTCAAATTCGTCTAAATCATCAATAAAAACAGTATTAT
Source organism: Raineyaceae bacterium (assembly GCA_043764015.1). Classification (GTDB taxonomy): domain Bacteria; phylum Bacteroidota; class Bacteroidia; order Cytophagales; family Thermonemataceae; genus JANYGM01. The sequence goes on along the minus strand of JAYUKY010000067.1, from coordinate 33,133 downwards.
TTTCAGATGAAAGTCCAATTTTAATGATGTTTTTGTTTCCTTCTTGGTAGCATTGTTCTAAGAATTTATCATAAAACCCTTTTCCATAACCAACCCTAAAACCATTTTTGTCAAAAGCCAGCAAAGGCAATAAAACTATATCAATTACTGAATTATTCATTTTTTTGCCATTTTCAATTTCTAAAATATTCCATTTATTTGGTTTCAAAATAGAGTTATCTTCTAAAAGATAATTCTCCATTTGCATTATAGAAAGATTTACTTTTGGTACGACTAGCTTTATTTCTGGATATTCTTTTTGTATTTTTCTAATAATCAGAAATGTATCAATTTCATTTTTAGAAGTGATAGGTAAAAAAATATGTATGTATTTTATAATAGAATTTTCTTTTAGTTTTTTTGATAAAAAACTAAAAAAATTGGTGGCTATTGCCTCACTAATATTATCTTGCTGGCACTTAGAGAGGTTTTTTCGTCTTTCCAAAAATATTTTACGAATTTCTGTTTTGGTCATTTTGCACTAAATATATTTCTGTGTTTTTTTGTATTATTCTCCTTTGGGGTTAGGGGTTGTTATTTCCGTTAAAACACTAAATTTATTATCAAAAGGCTCAAATAATTCCATCAAATCAGCAATAAAACTCGGATTATTGACATAAAAATTAAGGAAATTTTCTGTACGTTCTTGCAAACTACCGTTTGGAAAAAACTTCTCTTTAAGTGCCAAAACCTGTAAAAGTTGTGTTTCCTGTGTGCGTTCTTGTGCTTTTTGAGTACGTTTTTCTAGGTTTTCCAGACTTTTTAGCACTTTTTGTTCTTCTGCTAAAACGCTAGATTCCAATGTTTTATCTATTTTTCCTATTTTTGATGTAAGATTTTTGAATATTTCGGCAATTTGTTTGTATTCATTTTCCATAGAAAAAACACCATCAGTATTTTTTTCTAAGTATTTTTTCTTCAAAGAAACTTCATTTTCAAACATATCCGCCACTAAAAGCCCCAATTTATCCAATTTTTTCTGATTAGCAGTTGTAACAATTAGTGCAAAATTTCGTGGCATCAAAATAGGAAAAATAGCCCTATTATCAGTATTTTTTTGGTGAAAATCAAACATATCTTTGAGTTGCAACCAATATGCAAGCTCACCAGGTCCGCCTATATACGCAAGGTTTGGCAACAAAATTTGCTGATAAACAGGGCGTAAAGCAACATTTGGGCTAATTTTTTCAGGGTTTTGTTTGACTAGTTCCTCTAATTGTATTTCATCAAAAGTAATATTCGTATTTAAAACTTGCCATTTATTAGTGTCTTTTTCATCTCGCACAATACGCTCACGTAAGTTCTTACCAGAATTGTTATCTAAATAAAACAAATTTATTGGTCGTGGCGTGATTTGCGCTTTATAATTTTTTGATGTAAGATTTGCAGATGTTTTGGTAATTTCCTGCGCACTATGTTGATGCAGCAACTCATCTTTTGCTATTTTGGCAAATTGTTTTTTGAGTATTTCATTGTCAGCATCAAGGCAAACAAGCCCATACTCACCAAAAAGGGCATTTACAAAATAAGTGGTCGCTTGTGCAAGTGTAGGAAGTTTGTAGGCATCAGCAAAAAATGGCACTTTTCCAAGAATTTCTTTTGGAAGTTGTGCTAAAATTTTCTCTATTCCTTGTGTATTCATTCGCCCAACTGCACCTTTTTGCTCACTTTCCCAAGTGTATTTCTTTCCAAAAAGCGAAAATGAGGCTATTTCTTCAAAGTCGTGGTCTTCACTTGCCAACCAATAAACAGGAATAAAATTATAATCAGGATATGATTTTTTTAGGATTTCAGCGGTTTTAATTGCTGTTATTATCTTAAAAATAAAATACATTTGCCCAGAAAAAATATTCAGTTGATGTCCAGTTGTGATAAAAAAAGTATTATTATTGGGTATTAAATCAATGTTTTCAATAACTTTCTTATCCAATTCAAAAAAAATATTTTGTTTTTTTGCATCTGTGGCAAGTGTGGCATATTGTGTGTGTAAGGTTTGGGTCAGGTTTGCTCTATCAAAATCTAGTGCTTCACCTGGTTTTTCAGCATTTTGAAGATATTTATCTATTTGTGTTTTGAAGTTTTCTATAGTGGGGAAAAGTTCATAAAACTCCTTTAATTGCTCTTTTTGTGCCACATAATCCAAAAAAATATCTTCAAATTGATGCGTTTTAGCAAAATCTATACTTGTTTTTTGATACATTTATTTTTAATATAGTTAATTAATGTAAGTTATTAAAAAAAATTATCAAAAAACGTAATTCGTAATTGATAATTCGTAATTGATAATTCGTAATTGAATTATAGGTTTTGAAACGCCTGTGAAAGTTCAAAAAAGCCGTGATTTTCTCTGTAAGATTTTAGGATATTTTCCATTTTTTTCTCCAAATTATGGGCATAAACTTCTAATACTTTTGTCTTAATGTTGGGATATTTGTGGAATATTTCAAAAATACTTACTTGTGGAAAAACATATATTTCGCAGTCGTCAGAGGTTACAATAGCATTAAATTTTCTGCGTTTTTTTGGCAAAAAAGCACCTTCACCAATGATGTCGCCACTTTTTACGGTTTCTACCACTTCAAAAATATCCTTAATATCCAAATTTATCTCTATTTTGCCTGTTTTGATGATATAAGCGGCTTGACTTGGATCATTTCTAAAAAAAACTACTTCATTTCGCTTATAAGTGCGTAAATGTAGGTAAGGGAAAATATCTTCAAACTCTCCTTCCGTAAATTTTGAGAAATAACTTACATTTGCCAAAAACTCAAAAGCATCTAATTCTTGCTTGCTAAAATTTTTCTTAAAAGGGTTGTAAATTTTCATAATTGTATTAAATGTTTCTAATGTAACACAAGAATTTAAGACTGGATTTCAGACAAAATAATGTTAAACTGTTTCTTTGTGTTAATCAGATTTTTAGTAATTATTTCCCACAAAATAATATTACTAATTACCAAAGATTCGTGAGCAAAAAGCCTATTTAACTCACTCAATTGCTTCCATTCCACCTTTGGAAAATCAAATTTGGTTTCATCTGTTATTTCCTCACAAAGATTGCCCACAAGTTCTAGCTGTTTGATGCAGGCATAACGCAAAATAGACTTTCCGTTAAACACTTCAAAATCAATGCTTTGCAAATAATTTTCTATTTCCGTAAGTGCGTCAGTAATAAGGCTTACACGTACTTGGTCGCTGGTGTATTTTCTCATAAATTTAGGAGTAATATTTTTATAAAAGTTATTTTAGGCTTAATCTTAGGCTTTTTCATAAATCAGTTCTCTTTCTTGCTCTACAAAAGGTCTGATATAGTCAGAAAGCGCATCAATACAGACCAAATCCACTTTTTTGTGCAGAATTTGCTCCAAATCTAATCTTATTTGGATAAAATGCAAGCCAATCATTTGTGAGTAGTCCATTTCTATCAAAATATCTATGTCGCTTTGGTTTTCTTCCATTTTGCGTGCATACGAGCCAAAAATATAGGCTTTCAAAACAGGCTGGTTTTTCAAATATTCTCTTATTTGATTGAGCCTAAAAGTAGTTAAATTCATTTTATTTTTTGTTTTAAACTATTGATAATGTTTTAGTTAATTACTAATATTGCTTCTTACAATATTCCTGCATTCCTAAAAATCTCAGCAAAACGGGGTTCAACTTCACCCATTCTCTTAAAAATACCTTCATATTTTTTACTAATCTCTTTTACTTTCAAAAGCTCATCTGCAAGTTCTTTATTTCCTTTTTCAATAGGTTTTAAAGATGCTTGTCTATCCCAAACAACAAAACCAATCAGTCCAAAAATGCCCACTAATATAGTAATCATCACATAAAATAACATATCATTTTTCTTATCAGCCGCCTCAAAGCGTACATCTAACTGCTTTTGCATAGCATCAAACTGTTTTTGCATACCATCAAAACGTATATCTGTTTGTTTTTGCATCAAATCAAAGCGCATATCCACTTGTTTTTGCATACCGTCTAATTTTAGAAGGATTTCGCTATTGTTTTGTGCTGATAATGAAGTTATTACAAAACAAAAAAGCAATAAGGTAATTATTTTTATATTTTTCATTTATTTTGTATTTTTTATGATCTATTTTTTTGTTATTTTTATATGTAATATTTTCTTAGTTTCTGTACTTATTTTAAACCTATTATCTGCTCTTATTCCTACCACCCACATAATTTTTTCTGCTGAAAGCAATAAAAAAACATTTTTTTTACTACTTAAAGGTACTTTTTCATTGATGAGCAAATCACTTATTTTTTTCTTTCCATTCATTCCCAACGGATAAAAAGCATCTCCATTCTCCCAAAAACGCATTTTCAATGGAAAAACAACCTTTTCAAAATCCACAATAATCTCATCAAAAAGCATTTTTAGTGTTGTTAGTTCTTCCCTCTCAAAAGTACGAAAATCTAGCCTAAAAAATTCATTTTCATAGCAAAAGTTTTGCTTATCTTCATTATTTTCTATAAAATTTTGATTACCAAAGATTTGTAGAAATTCATTTTTTATTTGCGTAATGATCAAATCTCCTCTATTTTGCGTTATACTATGCGTTTGAGAAAAATACTGTTGTCCAGAAATAGTATTTTGTTTGTCATTTTGCGCCCAAATCTGCAAAGTTTGGTTGTAAGAAAAATCATATTTTTTAATTGTTTCATACAAAATAAGTTCTCCACCTGCTTTTGCTTTCAGTAGTTCTAAGGCAATATTTTGCACAAAATCTGTATCAATAAGAAAATATTTCTGCTTACTTTCTATTGCTTTTTCTTGATAATATTTTTTGTTAATTTCTTCAAAATCAGTTATTTGCACTTTTAAAATATCCTCTAAAGCTTGCATCTTTTTGGCAGTTATTTCAAAAGTATTTTCTATATTGGGGTTTATTTTCTTGAGAAGTGGCACAACTTGGTTTCTTATCAAATTTCGGGCATATTTATCTACTTTATTAGAAACATCTTCTCTCCAAACTAACTCATTATCAGTAGCATACGTTTCTATTTCTTCTCTTTTGGCAAAAAGCAAGGGACGAATAATTTTGCCTGTTTTTGGCAAAATACCTCTAAGTCCTGCTATTCCTGTACCTTTTGTAAAATTAAATAAGGCTGTTTCTAGGTTGTCATTTTGATGATGCGCTGTTGTTATGTAAGAAAACTCATTTTCTTGTCGTATTTTCTCAAACCACTCATAACGCAACTCACGTGCTGCCATTTGAATAGAGATTTGTTTGTCTTCTGCGTATTTTTTTGTATCAAATTTTGCTTCAAAAAATGCTACTCCGTACTTGTGAGCAAGATTTTTGACGTGCAAAGCGTCTTTTTGAGCTTCTTCTCCACGCAAATCAAAATTACAATGCGCCAACGCAAAATTTAAGCTATTTTCATAGAAAATATGTGCCAAAACGCAGGAATCAACACCTCCGCTAATGGCAAGTAATATTTTGTCTTTTTCGTTAAAAAGCGTATATTTGTGGCAGAATTGCAAGAAAGATTTTTTCAAAATCTAAAGATAGAAAATTAAATAAATAGAATTTTAGCAAAGTTATCAATAATTTAGGATTTTTATGTATGTTTACGAATTAAATTTGCGTGTACGTTATGCAGAAACTGACCAAATGCAATACGTTTATTATGGCAATTATGCCACTTATTTTGAGGTAGCACGTGTGGAAGCCTTGCGCAATTTGGGTTATAGCTACAAACAGCTTGAACAAGAAGGCGTTATGATGCCTGTTTTGGAAAATTACTCTAAGTTTATTCGTCCTGCTCGTTATGATGATTTGCTTCGTATACGTGTGCGTGTGGAAGAGTTGCCAACAGCTCGTATGCGCTTTGATTATGAAATTTATAACGAGGAAAACACACTTTTACACATTGGTTATACACTTTTGGTGTTTGTAAGTACGCAAACTATGCGCCCAGTTCGTTGCCCAGATACAATGACCAATCTTTTAGAGAAATATTTTAATAAATAAAAATTATTTACAAAAACTGCCGCTGTTTGGTGTTTTAGCGCAGCAACACCAACAACGAATTAAATTACAAAAACATAAAATATGAAAGTTATCAAAGAGCAACCACACATATTAGAATTTTATTATTTGCCTTTCGTGTTGGATTTTTTCTTGCGTTGGATAATTATGGGTGTTTACCGTTCCATTTCTCATACAAAAGGGGAGTCTGATTTTTGGATTTTTGTACTAGGAAACCTTATTATCTCTGGAATTACGTTCTTTTTAGCGTACAATAATATCCAAAAACTTAAAGAAAAATTCATTTTTATTAAAAATAATACGTATGAAGAAAAAATTTCTATCATCTCTATTGTTTTTCGTGCAATTGCTACTATTTCAGTCGTTTATATCATTACAAACGTAATTAAAGACCAAGAATTTTATAAAAACTTCACTTTTAAAGATGATGGTTCACAGTTTTTTGTGCCTATTATTGTGATGTTTATGTACGGAATTTTTATTATTGGTATTTCTTCTATTAGTTTTACCTATAAAGGTACAGAAGAGGGCATTTTATTAGAAAAAGAAGCACAAGAAAATACTTCTACATTAGGGAAATGGTTGTTACAATTTTTTCAACGTTCTTATCAAAAACCCGTTTTATTGAGTGAAGAAGAGATTTCTCAAAATTTATTCTTGAATGAATATGATTTTAAAATAGACAGAAATGACAATCAAATTGTAGAGCTTGAAGGGCGCATACGCAACGAAGCTATACGCATAGAGGCGTATATTTTGGAAAGTGTGATGTTTGGGGCGTTGGCTTTTTCTGCATTTTTATCTATTATTGCATCTGAAAGATTTAATATTACACTTTCAGAACGTAGCGACATTAGAAAAGGAAATATAGAGATTCAAGATGGTCGTTTGGTAGAAACTTTGGAAGTTTTGGAAGATAAAAAAGCTATGAATTTCAAGGAGTTACCTAATAATAGCAAAGATACAACTAGCATAAGTTCTTCTCGTAATGATAGAAAACGCTATGATAAAGTTGCTACAAAAAATATTTATAAGCTCCAAACAACTGAAATAGCTCTTTTTTGGGACGATGCTGTAGCTTTTATGAATGATGTTTTGCTTTTTAATATTGAAGATGCAGGCAGAAAATGGGAAAACCTCACCAGACCAAAAAATCTCATTATGCTTGTAATGATACAAACGCTGTTTTGTGCCTTATTTTTCCTTTCTGTGATTGCCTCTCGCTTGCGTTATAGCAAAGTAGCAGAAGAAATAGATAATTTGATACGTTTAGCACGAAGTTTTAATGACAAAGAGGAAGAAGTACATAATATTGTATTGCAAGGTGCAGGACAAGGAAATGAAGATATACGCCTCAATTTGGGCAGACGTTTGAAAGGTTTGGAGATAAAAATAGCTAATAATATCAGCAAAGCAAAGGCACTTTTAGACCAAACACGCCCCATTCTGATTTATATGAGTGTTTTTAGGAATATGGGTGTTGTTGCATTTATGTCTATTTTGATAACAAGTTGTTTGTTTTTCTCTACTACTTTGGCAAGTATTTTCTTAGCTTTTTCTGTGATTGCTTACGCATACGAGAGCCTAGATACGTGGGTGAGAGTGAAGAAAAGAAGATAAATTTGGAGGTACGAGGGGAAAAGTACGAGGTACGAAGTAATTATAAATATGGTTTTAGTATTAAAAATAAATTTTTTCAAACAAAAACCCTTATCTTTGTGTAATAGTTATTTAAAAATGAAACGTGAAGTTTACATAGAAGTGTTTTGTATTTAACTTCTAATTCTTAATTAAAAATTCCTAATTAAAAAAATATTATGCCAAAAGTTAGTTTTAATAAAAATAGTACCTTTTTTTCTGATATAAAAAGAGATGTAGAGGCTTATTTTGTAGAAAATAACCTCAAAAAAACAGGTAATTGGAATTTGTACTACAAAACGCTTGTACTTATTCCGCTTGCGTTGGGGCTTTATGCTACTTTGTTGCTTGTAAATATGCCTGCTGTACTTGCACTAACACTTTGCGCTGCATTGGGGCTAACGCTTTCATTTATAGGCTTTAATGTGATGCACGATGCTTGTCACGGCTCATATTCTAGCAAAAAATGGGTAAATGACCTACTAGGGCTTACTTTGAACGCACTTGGCGGAAACGCTTTTATATGGAGATTTAAACATAATGTTATTCATCATACTTATACAAATGTTGATGGCGTTGATGATGATATTGCAAAAAGTCCGCTTATTCGTCAGTGTGAAACCCAAAAATGGGTGCCTGCTCACCGCATTCAGCATATTTATATGTTTTTGGTGTATGGTATTAGTTCTATTGCGTGGGCAGTATTGATGGATTTTAATAAATATCTTAAGCAAAAGGTATTTACAACACCTATTCAAAATATGCCACTAAAAGAACACGCTATTTTTTGGTTGAGTAAGGTTTTGTATGGTATTTTTTATGTAGCTATTCCTGTTTATTTTGTGGGTTGGGGAACTTGGGGCATAGGTTTTACTGTAATGCACTTGTTTATGGGGCTTTCTTTGGCAATAGTTTTCCAGTTGGCACACGTAGTAGAAAATACAGAATTTGAACTTGCACTTACAGACACAACAATAGAAAGTGAGTGGGCAGCACATCAGGTAAAAACAACTGCTAATTTTGCTCGTAGTAGTAAACTTGTTTCTTGGTGCGTTGGTGGGCTTAATTATCAAGTGGAGCATCATTTATTCCCACGTATGAGCCATATACATTATCCTGCTATTAGTGAGATTGTGAAAGCTAATTGTGAGAAATACAATTTGCCTTATAATGAATACCCTACTTTTGGAGAGGCGGTTATGTCGCATATACGCACGATGCGCAAACTTGGAGAAAAACCACAACTAGCTGTTGCTTAGTCAATTACGAATTATCAATTACGAATTTTTTATAAAAGAACCCTACAATATTTATTTATTGTAGGGTTCTGTATTTTAAGATAAACAAGCATCAATTAGAAAGGAAAATTACATAACTTATTTTTTTAATAGCTTAATAATCAGAGTGTTAAATTCGTACCTCTTTCCTAACGGATTTTGTATGCCCAATAAATAAGCCCAAATTGTGCTAAAACACGCCCAAACAATCCATAATACATATCTCCACGAAAATCCACCAATGTTTTTCCATTACTGATAATAACAGGTGGCTCAAATAAATGACCAATATGTACTAAAAAGAACGAAATAAACATCAAAACAATCATATTTGATGCAAAAGTACGTGTTTTTTTAGGAATAAGAAGTAAAGCCAAAACTATCTCTGCACTGCCAGAAACCTGGTTTAATATTTCTTTTGCAGGAAACCAAGAAGGCATAATACTCACATAAGTGGCAGGACTTACAAAGTGATAAATTCCGCCACCCAATAAAAATAAAACCATTAAATATAAAAATATTTTTTTCATAAATTTATTAAAAGAACTTCCCGAAAGTTGGAAACTTTCGGGAAGTTTAGTGAATTAATTATTCAAAAACTGTTATTTTATCATTTTCCAAATATGCAAAAACCATTTTTGGGTGCGAATCTTGATGAAAAATATTGCCATTTTTATCTATTCCAATAGCACCTGCAAAACCATCTATTTCTTTTAGTTCTTCAAAAGTGCGTTTAAAAGCATCAGAGATAGTTTTTCCATCAGAAATCCTTGTAACAATCTTTGTGGCAACTGCCACACTCACAATATCCTCCCCCACGCCTGTACAAGATACACCTGCACATTTGCTGGCAAAATTACCTGCTGTTGTGGCAGAATCAGAAATACGACCAGGAATTTCAAACCCTTTTCCGCCTGTGGACGTTGCTGCGGCAATATTTCCCAACTTATCTAGTGCCACACAGCCTACTGTACTTGTTGGTTTGCTTGTTTCTTTTGCCAAATCTTTTGTTAATTTAGCTAATTTATTTTCAAAATCTAAACGTCTTTGTGGCGTTTCAGTATTGAAATATACAAAACCGTTATTATGTGCAAAATCTGTAGCTTCTATACCTCCCAGCACTCTATCCTCATAATTCATTAGTTTTTGTGCCACTAAAATTGGGTTTTTTACATCTTGAATATTAATTACACCAGAAAATTTTTGCGTAATGCTATCCATTATGCTTGCACTCATACGTATTTTGCCATCTTTCTGAATTTGAGAGCCTATTCCTGCATTAAAAAGCTCGTCATCTTCTAATAGAGTAACTGCAAAAACAACGGTTTCTAGTGCCGTATGTGCTTGTAAATACTCGTGAGCCAGTTTTACAATATTTTGTAGAGATTTTTGTTTAGCTATTTTGGTGCTATTATCTTGTGAGGCTTCACTAAAAAAACCACCGTGAATAATTATTTTTGTCATTATTATTTTTGAATTAGGTATTATAAATTTGTATTTTTCGTAATTCGTAATTTTTAATTCGTAATTGAAAGAAGTTCTTCAATAGCATCATAAATTCTATCTAATTCTTCATTTGTAATCACGTAGGGCGGCATTATGTAAATAGTGTTGCCTAGTGGGCGCAAAAGAATATTTTTTGCCAAGAAAAAACCATAAATATCCGCAGAAATAGTATTAAAATAACTATCTTTTTGGTCGTTATTTACTTCAAAAGCAAGGATTGTACCCAATGTACGCACATTTTTGATGTTATTACTTTTATTATTACTTTTATTATTTTGAATATTTTTAATGATTTTTTGTTCAAAATCAATATGTTTTTGTGTTATTCTATTGATATTTTCCATACATTCAGCCTTTAAAAGTAAGTCTAAACTAGCATTTGCCACACTACACGCCAACGGATTTGCCGTAAAAGAGTGTCCGTGAAAAAAAGTCTTAAAAACATCACTAGAATAATAAGCAGCCACTATTTTCTCTGTACAAGTCGTTACGCCAAGTGGCATCACACCGCCTGTAAGCCCTTTTGACAAACACATAATATCTGGTTTTTGTGTCATATATTCAGAAGCAAAAAGTTTGCCAGTACGTCCAAAACCCGTCATAACCTCATCAGCAATGCAAATAACATCATTTTTTTGCGCAATTTCTAGTAGTTTATCCAAAATTTCTGGGCTATACATACGTATTCCTGCTGCGCCCTGCACAATAGGCTCATACATAAAAGCTGCTACCTCACCAGTTGCAATGAGTTCAGAAAATTTTTCAATTATTTGCTTGATATTAAGGCAGTTAGGTGCATTCTCACGTGTGCCTGTGCAAATACCTAAACAACAATTCATAGTGTCGCATTGTGGCAAATCAATGACTTCAACATCAAACAAAAATGGGCTAAAAGGTGCGCTAAACGCATTTCTTGCACCCACCGACATTGCGCCAAACGTATCTCCGTGATATGCACCATCTAAGGCTATTATTTTGCGTTTTGGCGTGCCTAAATTATGAAAATATTGCAAAGCCATTTTAATAGCTACCTCGCAAGCGGTACTACCATTATCAGAGAAAAATACTTTGGATTGATTACTAGGCAAGATTTTTAACAATCTTTCTGCAAGCGTAACGGCTGGCGTATGCGTAAAACCTGCAAAAATAACGTGTTCTAACGTGTTTGCCTGCTTTGTGATGGCATCAGCGAGATATGGGTGAGAGTGTCCGTGAATATTGACCCACCACGAAGAAATGGCATCTAAAATGGCTCTATTATCATCAGAATACAAATAAACGCCTTTTGCGCTGTGTATGGGCAAATTAGGCATAGCATTTCCAAAAGAAGTAAACGGATGCCAAACGTATTTTTTATCTTTTTCTGTGAGGTTCATAAATGTTTAAATAATAGCTCTAAGTACCTTAAAACCTTGTTTTTGTGTTTCCCAAACTGCCAGAAATTGGTGTAAATGGGTCTTTTGAAAATCAGTCAAATGATAGGCAAAAATAAAATTAGTTTCAATATCCGCCACTTTTATTGGCGTATTTTTAGCAATTCTTTTCAAAATCATTGTCAAAACATTCATAAAGTCGTGACCATTTGAAAGTTCCTTTAAATCAAAATCATTTTTGAGCAAATTATCAAAATCTTGTTTTATTGTTTTATCTTTGAAAAAACCTTGCTTTTGACTTTTATTTTCTACTTCTTTTAGTAAAATATCAAGATTAAATTTATACTTTTCATCAATAAAACTCTTATAATCAATATAATTATCATCTTTATCTCTAGACCTTACCTTAAATTTTAAGCCAAGATTATCTCTATGATTTAGCCAACGAAGTACAGAAATAGGTCTAATCAATTCTAATATAAAATCTCTTAATGGTTTACTTTGCTGATTTTCAAAGGTTTGTATCTTCTCTTTATCAACTAGAATATTTAATTTTTCCAAAGCAACAAAACTAATTATCATTATTTCTGTGTCGTGGTAGTCTGTCATAAAGATATTTTTTTCTGTAGGAATTTCATTAGAAATCCTACGAAAATCTGCATCAATAATGCCAATAAGCGCATAACTATTATTATTTTCTAAATTGACTTTTTTGATATTTTCTATTACGTTTGCCCAACCATTTGCAGAATAAAACCGACATTTTTCGTGTAATAAATTCTCAAATAACTTTTTATTATCAGGGGATTCAACCAAAATACCAACTCCTTGACTTATTAGTACCTCACTAATAAAATACTCAATACCCGCTTCATTGATATCTGTTGGCTTATTATTCATATTTTTTTCCGTAAAGTGGGATAGTTAGTTCTCTGCGACCACTCACAATGCTTGGGGAATGTGTAGAAATCAATACATCAAATTTTCGTAATTTAATAATATCTTCCATATCTTTCAAAAAAGCGGCTTGCCAATCAATATGCAACGAAGTTTCTGGCTCATCAATCAAAATTAGCGAGTTTTCTGGAGCTTTGAAAAGCAACAAATAAAGTAAAATTAGTTCGTGTTGCTCACCTGTGGACAAATCTGTAAGTTCTATTTTTACACCATTATCATTGGTAATCAAAAATCCATCTTGTTGATTTACAGAGATTTGTTTAAATGAAAAACGTCTTTGATTTAAAATATCTAAGAACAAAGTTAGTTTTTCATAAAATTCATCAAAAATCTTTAATTTTGTTTGAATATCTTGAAAACTTACAGATAAAACCGCTTGTGTGCCACTATCCAAATCATCAGGAATAGTTAAATTCTCTTGCTCCAAACTCTCTATCAAACCTATTTTTTGAAGTTCTGAACGTCTTTTTTGCACTTCAAAAACTATTTTTTTGAGGGCTTCTTTGTCTAAATTTGTATTAATTTCTTTGCTTAGTATTCTTTTGCCAAGTGAAGATTCTAAGGATTTTGTAAGGTCTGTATATTCTGTATTTTTTTTTTTGATAAGATTAGAAAACTCTTGAGTACAGTATTCAATAGAATTAACTTTCCTAATATTTGTCATACCTGAAGAATCCGTATTTTCAACAAGTGTAGTTAGACGTTCCACACCAATACGATAGATATTCAAACTTTTTATAACATCAATATGCTCTTTTGGAAGTTCTTTAACATTATTAAAACGTTTCCAGTTAGCTCGTGGTGTACTAAAAAATCTATCTGAATATTTATTAAAAACGTCTTCTAAAGAAAGGTTTTCATTAGAGGCTTTATCTAAAAATGTATCATAATCAATTCTTTCTAAACTAGTTACACGTTTTTCATCAAATTCTAAAAAAAACTCTGCCCATTTTTCTTTCATTGAAATATTTGGAAGCATACTAGTTTCCATGGATGAAAATATACTTAATGTACTGATTTTTTTTGTTTCATTTTTAATGAAAATATTTATATATTCTTTGTTCTTGATGAATTTAAAAGTAGTATCATCTTCAAATAATATCTCTATTTTTTGAAAACTAATATCTTCAAGATACGAAAAATTAGTATCTTTATATTCAGCATTAAAATTAAATACATACTCCAACATTTTAAAAACCGTAGTTTTCCCAATGCCGTTGATGCCATAAATAATGGATAAATGTGTATCCAAATTTAGCGGAATAATGTGGTCAAACATTCCAAAAAGCCCTTTTATTCTGACTTCTTTTATTCTCATTTGATTATTTGTTTGTGTAAGAACTAAAAATATTTATTCTCCCTTCAAAAAGTGCATCTATTGCGTACAGTAATAGAGTGCCAATTTACAAAAAATAATGAAAAATCTTATTATTGTTAAGTATATATCTCTAAGATTAGAATAAAAAAGCCTTTCTAAATATTTAGAAAGGCTTTTTAAAAAAACTTCGTACCCAAACTTCCAACCTATTTTTTAAGGTCTGCAACTGGCATAATTTTTATGTCTGCTCTACGCATTTTTCTGCGTGCTGCCTCTGGGTCTGCAGATTTGTTGCTTCCTGCGCCCTTGTATGTGATACGTGTGGCTTCTACACCATTCAAAACAAAATAATCATAAGCGGCTTTTGCACGTTGTTCTGAAAGCTTTATGTTGGCATCTGTTTCACCTTCAGAGGAGGCGTAACCTGTGATTTGTACGCCTGCCGTTGGGTTTTTCTTGAGATAATCTGCAAATTTAAGTACTTCTACTTTGGCTCGTGTGTCTAAAGTAACCTCTTTACTAGGATAAAAAGCAGTATAAACCTTATTTTGAATAATATTACCTTTATTTATTGAATACTCGTCATCATTATTTTGAGGATTTTTAGTATCAATAGCTTTCAAAGTTTTAACTTTTTTGCCATCTACAGTCATTTCAACAAGATTTCCAGAAGGGTCATCATAAAAGAAAGTAGCTTGAACTGGTGCTTCTTCTTTGGTGCTATTCTCTTGAGCGTCAATGCTTTCTTCATTATACATAATATCAAGCAAATAATTACGAGCAACTGTATCTTCAGATTCTGCAATATCTTCCATCAAATCATATAAATCTAAATTTCTACCTTGAAAATTAGTAGCATCTTCTTCTTGTGGAGCTTTAAAATCTTGCTTAATTACAATATCTTGCCCAACTTCTTTGTTATCAATCATTTTCTTTTGTAATGTAATTTCTTGGTACATTTCATAAAAATACGTTTGATTAGGAATATTTATATTGACCAAATAGGGCAAATAGCCTTCCGCCTCAATAAGCATATCATAATTTTTTCCTGGAGGGAAAATCATCAAATAATCACCTGTTTTTGCATTAGGATTATAGATATGTTTGAGTGGTTTGTTGGTTGTTTTATCAATCACTTTTATTTTCGTAGGAATTGCTTTTGGAGGATTTCCCGCCAATATTTTGCCTTTAATCATTGTCAAAGGAATGCCGTTTTCTTCAGGAATGCCCAAAAAATAAATGTCTTGCATACCTTGTCCGCCCAGCCTATCAGAGGAAAAATAGCCTTTTGTGCCATTAGCAGAAAGTGCAAAATAACTATCATTATACACGCTATTAACGGGATAGCCCATATTTTTTGGTGCGCTACACTTTAAACCTTCTACGATTGTTTTAAAAATATCATCACCGCCCATAGTATTATGTCCGTTGCTGGTAAAATAGAGCGTTTTGCGGTCTGGGTGAATAAAGGGCGCATCTTCATCAAAAGGCGTGTTAATGTCTTTTAGATTTTCAGGTTTGCCCCACGAGCCATCAGGCTGTTTTTCAACCTTATAAATATCTCGTCCGCCTGCGCCACCTGCACGGTTGCTGGCAAAATACATTGTAGTTTCGTCTGTGGTCATACTTGCGGCACTTTCCAAACTGCCCGAGTTGATAGGAGCAGGGAATTTAACGGGTTCTGCCCATTGTCCAGCAGCTTGTCCAGCAGTTTGCTTGCTCATAAATAAGCCACCTTTGCCATTTTCGCCACCCATATACAAAATAAGCTCTTGTCCATCTGCTGAAAGTCCTACAGAACCCACATTAGAAGAGGTTTTAAAGCTAATTTGTTGTCTTTCTTTCCAAGAATAATTTTTCTTACGAGCTGTAAAAAGTTGTTCTACATATTGCCCAGACTTATCTTTTTTAGCAAGTGTATAAATCATCATATTTTCATCAGCCGAAATAACAGAGCCATATTCTGTATTTGGCGTGTTGATGTCTTTACCAAGATTTTGAATAAGTACATCTACGGTGTCTTTAACAATTTTTTTAGCGTTATTTGTAATAACAATGGAGCGTTCTGTGTCTGCAAAAAGTTTGTCATCTTGTGCTACTTTTGATTTATATTTTTCAAAATTAGCTTGTGCTTTGTCAAATTGATGCCCTAAATGATAGCATTTTCCTAAGTAATAATACAACCTAAATGGCACTTTATCAGATACTTTAGACAAAGATGCTTCTAGATAATTAAGGGCTTTGCTTTGCGCTTCTGCGTCAGGTGTACGGAAATAAGCAACCCCAATTTTGTAGTTGAGTAACGCATCAGTTGGCGTACTTTTGTGCGTTGAAAGGTAAGTAGGCAGGGCTTTTTCATATTCACCAGCGTTAAAAGCTACGTCTGCACGTTTTAGCTCGTCTGGTGTTTGTGCTTTTGCTTGCGTTATGAGAAGCATCGTAGCAATGGTAGCACAAAAAAGTATGTTTTTCCACATAATAAGAGGGTTTTTGTAATTATTTAGTTGAGATTATCTTAGTTGCTGAATGTCAGTTTGAATACTAAAATGATGCCAAGATTATTTTTGAGATAATTAGGTAGTCGTTTTCATAATTTTTTATAAAATCAAACACAAAATTAAATATAATTATCTAAATAAAAAAGCAAAAAGCAAAATATTTGATGTAAGATTTTATTAAGTTTTATTCAAAAATATTCTTTAAAAACTCATCAAAAGGCAAAGCAACCGTATAAAGCCTATCAGAATACACAGAAACCACGAGTTTTATATAGCTTGGCTGGTCATTTATCAAAATATATTCTATCAAAATATTCCCATATTTTTGATTAAGTAATTCATTTTGAATAACTTGTGCAGAAATTGGAGGTTTTAAATAATATTTTTCAATGGTTTCTACATAGTTTGGGCGGTCAAATATGCGTCTATCTGCGTTTGCTTGCAGGTAACCTAAATTTAAAACTTTATCTTTTAATAAATCAAAAAAATGCTGGAAGTGCATTTCTGGCACGTTTTTGTGGTAGGTGATGGCAAGCCCATTGGCATAGGGCATTTGTAGAAGATGTACTTGAAAGTCATCATTTTCGTCATTTCTTTTTTTCCAATAAGCATTTTTAATGCTTTGAAGCAATTTTTTATAATAACCGCTATTCATCCAATCAAAATAAGATTTTTTATACTTATCTTCACGCAAAATAACCTCCTCAATAATGGGCAAATGTGCATTTTGAGGCGTTTTTTTAGGAAAAAGTTTAGCAAAAATAGCTTTTAGAAAATCACTCACGAGAGAATTAGAAATTTTTAATTAGGAATTAGAAATGAATAAAAAAAATACGAAAAGATAAAGAAAACTTACATCAAATAGTAATATTTCAGTAAAAACTTGTAATTTTCTGTAAAATGTGTACTTTTGTAAACACAAAAATACAGTTGATTGTTATAAATTAAGTTAAAACAATATCAAAGATAAATTAAAAGCAATGAAACCTTTCCCAATAAAACCACAATATCTCTCTTCTTTGCAAAATTATCAGCTAGAAACAATGAAGGTAACGGAAGATATGATAAAAAATCTTATGAAAAATAATGCTTTTTCGCAAGAAAGATTGATGCAATTTTATGATGAAATGTTGGATTTCTCTCCCAAAAATACGAAAAAAAGTAGTTTAGGCAAAAAATAATTTTAAATTTAATAACTTTGAATGATAAATTTTAACTATGAAATAACAGATTTTAATAAAGAAAACGCTTATTTTTTGGCACAACTTTCTGCTTTGGCGTATGAAAATGAAGCAAATATAACTGATGCGCTGACTACTTGTTTTCCTGCAGAATTTGCCAGCGAATTTGCTAGATTTCGCTTTATTGATACGCACCAAGACCATAAACAAGCTGGTTTTGATGCGCAATCCTTCATTATAGCTAACCAAAAAGCTATTTTTATTGTTTTCAGAGGAACGCAAATGGATAGTCTGGAAGATATGGTGAGTAATATGGATAATAGGCTTGTAACTTGTACTTTTGGGCATATTTATCAAGGATTTTACGATACTTTGCAGGTTATTTTGGCTGATATTTTTAAAGCAGTACAAGATTTTCAAGATAATAATCAGCTTATTTATATCACAGGACACAGTCAGGGTGGAGCTTTGGCAATGCTAACGGCACGACTTCTTGGCGAGCAAATGCCTCAACTGAATGGCGTTTATACTTTTGGACAGCCCAAAATTGGAGATATGCTTTTTGCAACTAATTTTGATATGATATTCCCGGCAGGCGTTTTTAGACTTGTCAATGTGGGTGATGAAGTCGTGAATAATCCTCCTAGTTTATATCACGCAGGTATTTGTGTGCAATTAGAAGAGAATGGAACTATAAATATTTTGGAAAATAGTCTTTTAGAAAGCTCTAATAGTGATTTTGCATCTGTTTTGGATATGCTTTTTGATGTTGCCACAGACGGAATGCAAAGCCACGAAATCACGGAGTATATAAAAAAATTAGTATAAAATATTATTCATACTTTTTGAGTGGCATACTTCTAAAAAATATAATCTAAACAGTTGTTACAAATCAAAGCCGCCAGTTGCATTTTCTTTTTTAAAGTAAACGACTTGCGTAGGAAAGGCAAAAGAAGCTTCATTTTGTTGTACTATTTCGTATAGTCTAAAATTTATTTCATCTCTAATCTTCTGTAATTCAAAGAAATTGTTGGTTTGCGCAAAGAAAAAAACCGTAAAATTAAGGCTGGATTGCCCAAATTCGTAGAGATAAACCTGATTGTCGGCTGTCGTATTGTCGTGGCTTTGCAGATACTCGTGCATTTCCTTTTTGATTTTGTAGAGTTTTTCTTTTGGTGTGCCGTAGCTCAATCCAAAGTTAAATTGCGCTCTCCAAATCTCTCTTTCAGTCCAATTTTCAACGGGTCTGTCAGTCATCATTTTGTTAGGAATAGTAAGAAGTCCTCGCTCAATAGTGCGCAACTGCGTACTACGGAAGCCCACACGCTCCACACGTCCCACAATTTCGTTCACTTTCACCCAATCACCCACAATAAAAGGCTTATCTAAGAAAATAGTAAAAGAGGCAAAAAGATTTTCAAGTGTTTCCTTACCAGCAAGTGCCACGGCAATACCTCCAATGCCCAAACCAGTAATCATTGCAACTACATTTATATCAAAAACATTTCCCAAAATCACAAAAAACGCCACAATCACCACAAAAACCTTAGCAAGTTCTTTGACAAACGGGATAATATGGTCGTCCATCATAGTTTCTGTTGCTTTTGCATTTTCTATCATTATATTTCCAATAATATTGATAGCTTTTATAAAAATAGTAGAGATAGTGAGTATCACCAAAAGGGCGTAACAACGCACCAGAACCATTTTTAGCCCAAATTTGGTAACTTCTTCTAGTTCCCAGCTCTTAGGAAAGTGCAAAGGCAAAACTGCCAGATACAAATAAATAATCATTAATAAAAACTCTACATTTGGCTGCATTTTTTTTACGAAAACCTGCAAGTTATCTGTGTCTGGCACACGCTTAATGAGCATATAAAGTGCCTTTGTGATAAGTGGGGCAATAAAACGCTGCGTAATTATGCCCACAAGCAAGATAATCAGAAACGCAACTATCTGACTAGGTTTATTTTCTAGTATTTCAAAAGGAAAAATATTGTTTATTTCTGTGGCTAAATCTTTGAACATTGATGTTTTAAATCAGTATGAGGTGTTTAATTGAGATATTATTGTAAAATCAGTATATTTATACTAAATCTTTTCTTAGATAATTGCTAATTCTTTCTAAAAGAGTGTTGTGTTGTTCACTTGTTATAGTGCCTATCATACCAAAAAGCTCATTTTCTGCAAGTGTAGAAATGTGATACAATCTAACAAGAGAATTAGTATTTAATCCATTTAAATTATTTGCCAGCAAAAGCACATCAAAACCTTGTATTTCTTGCCGTAATTGGGAGGAAATGGCACTTACTAAATAATCATTATTAGGCATTTTCTTTAGCATTACTACTGGTCTTCTTTTGCGTTCTCCATTTGATTGTTGTATTATTGCTATCCAAATTTGCATCTCTTGTATCATTTCTTTAGTTGCCAGGGTCAAAATTAGGGTTAAATACTTTGATTTGGTCTAGACTATATTCAGGCTCATTATCATCATACGCTTTTTGCAGACTGGCAAGTGCTAGTTCATTCCAATTAGCACTTGCTAATTCGTTATTTGTAGGTGTTTCTATCACTTGAATATTCAGCCTTTTAGCACATGAAATCAGTATGGCTAAATCTTCTACATTATTGGTTTTCATTAAAACATTCATAAAATTCGCTATTAAATTGCTGTTAAGAAATTAACTATAATTATTTGATATTTGAGGTATGATGTGTGAGGTGTGATGTATTTTTTTGTCGTAAACAATGTATTTACATCACACTTCACACCTCACACCTCACCGTTAATTCATTTTTAATTTTCTTCCTAAAAAGTCTTTCATTTGCTCAATACTTGCGCCATTTGCGCTAAGAAGCCACATTACAGGGCAACGACTTGGTACGTTTGGTACGCCACCGTAGCCATCAGTAAAATAAATAAGTGCATCAGGGTGAAACTCCTCATTAGCATAGATAATTGGTTGCTCAAAAGCCGTTCCTCCGCCTCCTTTGACTGTTTTAGGAGCTTTTCCTGTGTAGGCGTAGTTACTATGTATGTGTGTGTCGCACTCCACGACCCTGATTTCTGCTCCAGAACGCCAAATATGGTATATTTCGCTGAAAAACTCTTCTAATTCCGCCATATTGATACTTCCAGATGTATCAATAGCTATCAAAAGTTTATGTTTTTTGACTATTTTGATGCCAGGCGTTGTACCATATCTTTTGGAAGGGCGGCGCAGGGTGTTTTTAACATAAGTACGCACACTAGACGTGGCAAAAATCTTTAAAAGACGTTTCCAATTCACCACAGGTACTTGCGACTGTGTAAATTCGTTAAGATATTGCTGCAAACCTGCAGGCAATTTACCAAATTGGTCTGATTTTGTTCTTTGAATAGTACGTGCAAGTGCTTGATTGATAGCTTGTTCTGCTATTTCTCTTTCTGCACTTGGCAAATCCTGCACATTCCGCCAAAAAGTATGTTGTCCTTGATTTGGATTATCTTCTCTTAGAAAATTTTTAAGGTTTGCCCACGAGATATTAGGCTTTTCTTTCTTTGATTTCCCACCACTTTTGCCTTTATTTTCACCTGCTTTATTGCTTTTACCTTGTCCCTCTCCCTCTCCCTCTCCTTCACAATCACAGTCATTTTGACTTTGGTCTTCTTTTTCTTGCTTTTTCATTTGTTCGTTGTACAAATCAAGGAGTTTGTTATAATAATAACCAACTGCTTGGTCAGGCAAAAACTTCAGTTCAGGGAATTTTTCCATAAACACCGCACCATCAATGAGTTGGCTTCTTTCTATATATTGATTAACAACCAAATCAGCCGCCACATTAAAAATATCTTTTTTAGAAAAATCTTTAAAACGAAATATATGCTTGAAAACAATATGCAAAATCTCGTGTTTTATCACACCCATACGAAAATCTTGTGTATTGAGCGTTTCAGTCCAGAATGTAGGGTTGATATGTAGGCGCACAAGTCCGTTGTGATAGCTTACGGCAAGCGTTTCTATGGTTGCTTCCACTTGTTTGATAAGTCCAGAGAAAAAATGCCCATAAAAGCCTTCTTTCAACATAAACTTAATACTCGTTACGTTTACTTCTTCTAAAATTTGATTTGAATTAATCATACTTTTTAATTATTGTTTTTTGAGTTCTATTCAAAAATCTACTAAATCTTAGGGAGTTAACAGGCTTTTGGCACACAATATTACGAAAAAAACCTATTATTTGCAATAAATGTTTATGGTATTTAGGAGGTATTATAGCTATAATATTTCACAATTTCTTTGGCACGTTTATTGAAACTAAGAGAGATAAAATTTTCCTAACTATTAAAAACAACAACAAAATCAATGAAAACTCAAATGAAAAAATCCATTTTAACTTTCGTTTTGCTAATGAGTGTTACGTTAGCTTCTTCTCAAAAAATGTTCAATTCAACTCGTGGAGTTGGCATAAAGCCTTACGTTCCTAGCAAAGAATTTAAGCAAAAAGTAGCTGATTTCTCCAAAATTCAAATTGCAAAAAATGCAGATGACTATAATGGTTTTTCTGATAAAGATTTTTTTCAACTTAAAAATGGCTTTATTTCTTTGTATAGTGGTGGCGAGCCTTGGTATTTTCGTATAATATTTGACAAAAAACAAAATTGGGTAGAAACACATACATATTCTCATTGTGATGTGCAACCAGAAGAAGAATATTATAAATTTATGCCAAAAATGACGGCACAAATAAATAGCAAGAATTATGCTGTTGCAGAATGTGAAAATTATTTCAAAATTACCAATAAAAAGGGTTTTTGGTATTAAATAAAAGCTACCAGTACCACACAAAAAGAAGATATTCAGGTATTTGTTTTTGATAAAGATTTGAAATTTATCAAAATGAAAAAAGCAGAAAAACAATAAAAAAGCTACAAGTTTCGTATGAAACTTGTAGCTTTTTTATTATTTTTCTGCCTAAAGTTTCCCTTTTTTGAAAGGTTTTTTTCTTGGTTTTTTCTCAAAACTATCAATTTTGTCTGTTTTACTCATTTTAACAGACTTTTGAGATTTATCCGGCAAAATTTCCAAATCAATGGTACGTTTTGAAAGATTGGTATCTTTGATATACACCTGAACGGCTTGCCCAAAACTATAAATTTTCTTGCTGTTTTGCCCAACAACTCTATAATTTGGCGCATCAAGCGTATAAAAATCATCTCCCAAATCACTCATACGCACAAGCCCTTCACATTTGGTTTCTGTGATTTCCACATAAATCCCAAAATCAGTAACGCCCGTAATGATGCCGTCAAAGACTTTACTATTTTGCGCTTTACTCACATTTTGCATAAATTCCACTTGTTTGTACTTGATAGAAGCTCTTTCAGCATCAGCAGCACGCTTTTCTCTATCAGAAGAATGTTTGCATTTTAATTCATATTCTTCTTTACTCACGGATTTTCCTTTTGTGAGATAATGTTGCAAAAGTCTGTGGGTCATCATATCTGGATACCTGCGGATAGGGGAGGTAAAGTGGGAATAATGTTCAAATGCAAGCCCAAAATGCCCTTTTGGCTCTGTTGTATATTTTGCTTTTGACATTGTGCGCACCGCCAAACTCTGTAAAATACTTTGTTCGGGTTTTCCTTCCAAATCTTTTGACATTATATTGAAAGAATTAGACATTTTTTTGCCTTGCGTTTCAATTTTATAACCAAATCTTTTGACAAAAGTCGCAAAAGTGGCTATTTTATCAGGGTTTGGGGCTTCGTGAACTCGGTAAACCATTGTGTTTTTATTCTCACCTTTTTGCTGTTCATAAACAAAATGTGCCACACGCTTATTAGCAAGCAACATAAATTCCTCTATCAACTTGTGAGAATCCTTACGAACTTTCTGCACAAGTGCAAGTGGGGTACCATTTTCATCAAGTTTAAACTTCACTTCTGATGTTTCAAAGCTGATAGCACCTGCTTGAAAGCGCATTTCACAGATTTTCTTAGCCAAATCATTCAAAACATTGATTTCTTTTGCAAAATCACCTTTTTGAGTTTCTATACGTTCTTGAGCTTCTTCATAAGAAAAACGCCTGTCTGAATGAATAATAGTACGTCCAAACCATTCATTAGCAATATTTCCGTCTGGTTTTATCTCAAAAACCGCTGCAAAAGTAAGCCTATCTTCATTAGGAACAAGGGAACAAAGCCCGTTAGAAAGTCTTTCTGGAAGCATTGGAACAACTCTATCCACCAAATAAACTGACGTAGCACGCTCGTAAGCTTCTTTTTCTAGCAAAGTATTAGGTTTTACGTAATATGTAACGTCTGCAATATGTACGCCAATCTCCCAATTACCATTTTTAAGTTTTTGGATAGAAAGTGCATCATCAAAATCTTTTGCATTGTCAGGGTCAATAGTGAAGGTCGTAATTTTCCTGAAATCCTTTCTTTTAGCAATTTCTTTATCAGGAATTTCGCTAGAAACACGTTTTGCAGACTCTTCTACATTTTTAGGAAATGCAAAAGGCAAATCATATTCAGCCATAATTGCGTGCATTTCTGCCTTGTATTCACCTGCTTTTCCAAGAACCTTGGTAATAATTCCGTTAGCATTTCTGCCAACCATAGGCCATTCTGTAATTTTGACCATTACTTTATCTCCATTTTGCGCTCCAGCAATTTTATCAATAGGAACATAAATATCAAAATAGATTTTTTTGCTATCAGGCAAGACAAAAGCAAAAGTTTTATTGAGTTGTACTACGCCAACTATTTCGTTTCTTTTACGCTTGACAACCTCAATAACTGCGCCAGAAACGCCATTATCATCATCATTTTCATAGATAGCCACTTTGACAGTATCACCATCAACGGCACTATGCAAATCTCGGGTATCAATTTTGACATCTTTTTCTATGCCTTCTAGGGTCGCAAAGGCAAATCTTGCGTTTACGTGGTCTATCGTGCCTATGTGCATAATTGCATCAGGTGCGCCAGAGGCTTTGTAACGGTTTTCTTCTGTGAGATAAATCAGCCCTTCTTCCAACAATTCTTCTATTACGTTCTGTACAAGCGTTTTAGCGTGCTTGTTTTCCCAGTTGAGGTTGCGCAAGACGGTACGTGAGGAGTAGCCAAAATGCTTGGGTTTTGAGATAATTTGAAGGACTTTTGCCTTCAGTTTTGTGGGGTTGATGTCTTGTGAACCGCTTTTAGAACCGCTTTTTTTGTTTGTAAAGGGTTTACCTTTACTATTATTTTTTGATTTCATATAAAAATTATACAATTAAAAGGTGAAATTAGTTCATTATGCGTTTATTTTTATTTTATTTTTAATTCTTGGAGATTCAAACCCTCCAAGAGTTATCAGTTGTTATTTTTTTGGTTTAATTTTAGCTCATCTCTCAAAATACTTGCATTTTTGATAGCTTGTGCGGTTTGTGAGCCTACAAGCAATATTTTTACTTTTTCATTCAAAAGATATTTCATTTCTTTGGCAATATCATTAGTATCTCTTTTGGTTGGTGGTTGATAATTTTTCATCCAATCCATCATCAAATCATCTGCTTGTGTGAGCGCAAACACTTGAGAATCAATGTTTTTAATAATACTATCTTTTTGATTTTCTTTGAATTTGTTGAGTTGTGTGGTGAGTTGTTGCATTTTGCCTCCTTTTGCCATAATGCTGTCGTGAAGTGCCATCACTTCATTTTCTAGCACAATACGCCCTAATTGCTCTTGTGAAAGTGTTTTTTGACAAGAATAAGCAGAGAAAATAAGCAAAAAAGAAAGAAAAATAAGGTTTTTCATAGAAGATTTTATGATTTTTAATAGACTTTAAAGAAGATTTCGCTTTAAGCGAAGTCTTCTTTTGCAATATTAGTGAAAAAATGTTGGTTTATTGCAACAAATTTCTTATTTCTCCAAAATATGTAAAAATTCTGTTGTTTTACAAGAAAGATTTCATTAAAGCAATTTTATAATCATTTTCTATTTGTTCGTAGGAAAAGAACTGACATCTTTCTTTTATTGGTGCAAAAGCTACTTTTTCAATTTCTTTAGAGAATTTTACTCTTCTTTTTTCATCTGATATGCAACAAAAAGCAGTATTAAAATCTTGCAATTCAGAAAATTTAATGAATGCATCTCTAAAATCTGTTGATGCTTCTACCTCAAAAATTTTACTAGGAAAACCTCTCTTATTAAACCAAATCACATCAGCAAACCGTACACTATCTTTTATGATATTCTCGTAGGTAAAAAGTGGTACATCTTTTAATGTAGCCAAACTACCAAGCGTTTTATTCTCAAAAATCCATTTTTTATCATTTGTATAAGTATGCTCAATATCACGTTTTGCATTGCCAATTTCAATTAACATCCCCTGAATTTTTGCATGTAATCTGTCTTCAACTGGCTGATTAGTAAGGATAATTTGCGCTTCAGCATTTAATTCACCTAAATAAGCAGTCAAAGCATAAACACCCAAACCTACTTTTGTAAATCTCTCATCTCGTTGCACCTTCTCCATTATGGTATAATCTGGAGTTTTTCCTTTAATTTTTGATTTATCTTTAAACTCCCAAATCTTTTCATATAATAATTTTAAAGGCGCAATGTAGCCATTTGCCAACATAACTTGCTCAATAGCTTCAGCATAGGTTAAATCTTTTTTCATAGGGTTTATATTCATATTTTATTCTAAATTTTCATAAAAAACTTTTCTCATATCAAAAAGCAACTGATTTATTTTATCTCTATTTACGTCTTCTGGCAAGGTTGATTTTTTATAAAGATTTTCCATATTTTCAATACGTTTTTCTGCTTCGTCCAAAAGTTCCTGATAAGAAAACTCACCTTGTCGCACTTTTAAGAGATATTCTCTGTTTGGTCTTCTTACTATTACTTTTCCTAGTTTGGCTATTTCTTCAGCCATATCCAACAGGCGCAAAGTATGCATCAAATTCTTAGAATCATAGTTTTTGCCATGAGAAAGCGTATTTTCGTAGCGTTCTGCGTTGCGTTTTTCTACCCAATCCCAGTATTCTTTGTAAGATTTGCAATAAGAAGAATAACCTTCTTTATTAAAGTATAAGTAATTTTTTGGCGTTTGTTCCTTTGGAATTGAGCTTAACAAAACATCATTTGCCTCTTCTTTTTTGGATATTCCTTTGTAATTTTGGTTATCATCATAAAAAAGGGCATAAATATCCTTAAAATGCGGTATTGCAGAAAGTCCGCAATTTTCCTGCAACAACTGATTTTTCTCCAACCAGCTCAAAAGTGGCATAGAGCCATTTCCTTGCGTGATATGGCAAAAATGCAAAATAGTTTTTCTTTCCTGCTCCACAGGATTAAATATTTTTTTGTTTAGTCCTCGTGCTTTGTGTATCTGTGAATAGGCGTAACCAGCAAAGGTTTTTTCACATTTTTTGGTCAAAAAATCTTTTGCCAAAATCATATTCATTATTTCGTGTTTTTGCAAAATACAATCTTCTGGCGCATTTAAAAGTTCCAATATATTTGGATTATTGTCTGCCAAAAGCTCTATAAACCGCTTTAATTCATAGTAAACGGTATCATTGGTGGTATCTGCCACTTGCGGAATATAATTTAAACTATAAAAATCTTTTTCAGGCAAAACAAACACACCACGAATATCTGTGTCAGATTTGGGCAAATTAGTGCCATAAGCTCTGCTACCACTGATACATTCAAAAATAATTAGTTTTTTATCTTGTAAATCCTTGATTGTCATAATAGTTACTTAGTAAATTAACTTTTGGAGGGTTTAAAACCCTCCAAAAGTTTTAGAGTTTAGAAGAGTTTTAAATAAAATACATACACGCAAAATTCACCAAAAAACCAGCTCCAGCACCCACATAAAGCTCTTTTTGAGAATGTGCGCCTAGTTGCATTCTTGCGCTCATTACTGCGCCTACAAATACACTCACAAACACACACCAAATCATTAAATCTCTGTCGTGAGTACGTGCCACAATAGCAATCAAAATACCCAAAATACCGCTTATAGCCCAACTATGCGCACTTATTTTCCAAAATAAACTTATCAAAGTAATCAAAGCCAAAGATAAAGTAATGCTACACATCATCACAATAAGTCTTTTATCCAAAAATGCCCTTTCCATAATCAGATAAAGTAAATAAGTAATGCCCAAATACCACAAAGTAATGAATGCAAATGGCAAAGGACGTTCTTGTCTTTCCTTCATAGTAAGGCTTTTAATGATTTTTAGCTTGTAAAAAGCATACAAAAAAAGCGCAGGAAAAATAAATGAAAATATCAGAAAAGATTGCAGTAATAAAAATTTCAAATCCATACTTCTAAAACTCAACGTGTAAGGCGCACCATAACACACTACCAAAAAAAGTGCCGTAGGCATCAACAAAGGGTGAAAAACAATGGAAATGATATTTGAAATGAAGTGTGAGGTGTGAGATGTGAGATGTGAAGTATTTTTTGACATTATTTTTATTTTTTCAATTATATTTTAGAGAAAAGCCACTCAAAAGCAAATTTAGACGCTTTTTGAGTGGCTTTTTTTGTAATCAGATTACTAAAATTAGTGCTAATTTTGTGCATTCATATAGATATTTTGTATTACATCACACATCACACATCATATATCACACATCAGAACTATTTTACGTAATTCTTTGTACCAGAAGCATTTATATAATATTTTCCGCCTTTTGGACCTTGAAAAATCATACGTCCTTCTTTGTCTTTTCCAATTTGTTTGTCTGTATTTTTCACATCAGCTTTGGTGTCTTTTTTAGGACTTGCATCATTGTCTACGTAAGACTTTGCACCAGAAGCAGTTAGATAGTATTTACCGCCTTTTGGACCTTCAAAAATCATACGCCCTTCTTTGTCTTTTCCAATTTGTTTGTCGTTGTTTTTTGTGTTTGATTTTTGCGCTTGTGCATCAAAATTCATACAAAAGAAAAAGCCCAAGAATAGCATTAAAAACAATCCTTTTGACAATTTGCTTGATGTTTTTGTATTGGTTTTCATTGTTTTTTGTTTTAAATTAGATAAATTATTTTGATTAGATTCATTGTTTTTTGATATTAAAATCAACAATGAAACAAATTTAAGAAAAAAAAGTTAGATTACAAATTGTTTTTCTAAAAAAAATTACTTATTTTCACTTATTCAAACATATTTCCTACTCAATTTTATATGAAAAATATACTTTTAAGGTTATCTTTTGCTACTTTTTTGACATTTTCAGCTACACAACTGTATGCACAAGAAACCCTTACAACAGAACAACAAAAAGAACTTTCAGAATTTAGCAAACACGAACAAACCGCTATTTCCACTTTGCCAAAAGGCTATCAATTATCCAAATCTTACCGTTTGCGCCTCAAAAAAGATAGCAATTCAGAAGATGCGGAATATCAGTCTATTTTGAGTAAAAGCTCTAATTATGTGGTAGTTTTGTCTGGTAGTTTTCCACCAAATGAAAAAATAAATATCCGTATTATGAACGAAGAAGGCAAAATAATGGCACAAAATACAGACGGAAAGGCAGTTTTAAAGTTCACACCTGCAGTAGCAGGTATTTATAAAGTTGTTTTTAATTTAGGTACAGATAAAGAATTTTTGGTAGCTTCTGCGCTTGGTTTTGCTAAAAAGTAATAAAAGACCTCTCCAAAAATTTTCAAATTTTTGGAGAGGTTAAAAGAAACTCACCTCTCCAAAAGCTCCAAAACCTTATCCAAAGGCATATTTTTGTCTTCTAAATAAATTGGATTATGAAAATTATTCAGTTTTTCCAAAAGATAAAAAAGTTGTTGTTTTTCCTCTTCTGATAGCTTTCCGCCAACTATTTTAGCTGCTTTTTGCATTTCGCTAAGGCTACTAAAAAAAACGTCTTTTCCTAATTCCGTAATTACTAAAACCTTGCTACGCTTGTCTGTGGCGTGGTTTTTTTGTGTAATAAGGTTATTTTTTGAAAGTCGTTTGATGACTTCAATCCCAGAAGTTTTCTCTAAAATATGGCTTGTAATAAGTTCCGTAGGGCTAATTCCGTTGCTATAAAAAATATTTGCCAAAAAAACAAAGTCGTCAGTTGTGGTAAGCAAGCTATTTTCTAGTGCTTTCTTAGTATAATTACGAGCATAACGCACCATAAACGTCACAAATTTGCCAATAGAAATCTCCAAATCATAATTATTATTATTATTATTATTATTATTATTAGTTGATGTAGATTGTAAATTTTTTTTAGCATTTTTTTGATGCAAAAACAAAGAAAAATCAGTTATATTTTGTTTTTCTTTTTGTGGGTTTTTCTCTTCAAATTCTTCTAAAATATCTAATAACTCTCTGTGAAGTGCGTATTTCATTGTATTTCTATTGTATTTTTATTATTTCTGAAAAAATATTTTTCTTAAATGAAACTTTTTATAACATTCATTGTTATAAGACTATAACGTACTAAAATTTATGTAAAAAACCAAAATTAGTATGTTTTAGTATAACTTATTTCTAATGAAAAAAGTTTATTCTGCAACTATTTTTATCAAAAAAAACAAAAACTCAATGAAAAAAATATTATTTATCTTAATTTTCTCTCTTCTAACCATTTCTAACGCACTTTTTGCGCAAGATACAACCAAAGTAGCAAAAGATACTATTTTAATCCAGAAAAGTGTTCGTACAGGCAAGATTTTTGGAAGTGTGAAAGACAAAAATACGCAAGAAATCATTATTAGTGCCACCATTTCTGTGGAAGGAACAGAAATAAGCACTTTAAGTGACGAACAAGGCAGTTTTCGTTTAGAAAATATCCCCGTTGGTAGCTATAATATCAAGGTTAATTCTCTCAATTATAAGGAGCAAATTCGTTATAATATTGTCGTAAACGCTGGAAATGCTAATACCCTTAATTTTGAGTTGTTGGAAGACATTGACAACGAAAATGAAACGGCAGCTGTTGAAGTTTCAGGCAAAAAAACAACTGTTGCAGTAGCAAATATTGATACGCCTTTGTCTATTCAGAGTCTTTCTAGTGAGGAGATTAAGAGTAATCCTGGCGGAAATTTTGACATCTCTCGTGTGATACAAGCACTTCCTGGTGTGGGTGGCACAACAGGTGGGGGAGGTTTTAGAAATGATATTATTATCAGAGGTGGCGCACCAAATGAAAATGTTTATTACCTTGATGGCATAGAAATCCCTGTTATCAACCATTTTGCCACACAAGGCTCTGCGGGAGGTCCTGCGGGCATTTTGAATGTGAATTTTATTGAAGATGTAACACTTTCGTCTAGTGCTTTTCATAGTAGATATGATAATACTTTATCTTCAGTTTTGCAATTTAAGCAACGAGATGGCAACCCAGAACGCCTGCAAGCAAATATTCGTTTGAGTGGTACAGAACTTGCTGCCACATTGGAAGGTCCTATCAATAAAAAAGCTAAAAAAACCACGTTTTTAGCCTCCGCAAGGCGTTCTTATTT
This sequence comes from Raineyaceae bacterium, assembly GCA_043764015.1. GTDB lineage: Bacteria > Bacteroidota > Bacteroidia > Cytophagales > Thermonemataceae > JANYGM01. The sequence continues at coordinate 1,867 of JAYUKY010000067.1, read as the reverse complement.
GCAGTTGTTGTTTGCAGCTATTGATTTGCCTATTCGCCCTAATTATTGGGATTTTCAGTATAAAGTTACACACAAATTTAATGCGAAAACCACGCTCACTGCTATTGGAGTGGGTGCTATTGATGAATTTAAGTTTGGCGTTCCACGAAACTCTGATGCAAGTAAAGAATATGTTTTGCGTGCTACTCCTTTCATAAATCAATGGAATTATACAGTAGGAGCGACTGTTAAACACTTGATAACTAATGGTTTTGTAAGTGTTGCGCTTAGTAGAAATATGTTTGATAATAAATTAGACCAGTTTGAAGATGCACAAAACGCTGACGAAACTAAGCGTACTTTGGGCTTAAAATCACAGGAAATTGAAAATAAACTGCGTATAGACGTAAACAAGAGCATAAATGGTTGGAAATTTTCTTATGGCGTGTCAGCGCAATTTGTTAAATATAATAATAATGCCTTTATTCGTATTCAAAACCCACTTTTTAATAATTCTGGAACACAAATAGCACCTGCTATCAATGCAAGATTTAATACTGCCATAGAATTTGGAAGATATGGCGTTTTTGGTCAAATTTCAAGGGTTTTTGGCAAATTGGGTACTTCTTTTGGCTTGCGTACAGATATGAATGATTATATGACTGATGCAATGAACCCACTTAGTACACTTTCTCCAAGATTATCTTTGTCTTATCCTATTTCAGACGGAATTACGGCTAATGTTTCTGTTGGGAAATATTACAAACTTCCTACTTATACGGTGCTTGGTTTTGAAGATAACACAGGAAATAGAGTGAATAAGAACAGTAAATATACGGGTTCTATGCATTATGTGGCAGGTTTTGAGTTTTTGCCAACACAAAGTTTGCGTATTACGGCAGAAGGATTTTTTAAGAAATATAGCAATTATGCCGTTTCTGTGCGTGATGGTATTTCACTTGCTAATCAGGGCGGAGATTTTGGAAGTATTGGAAATGAAGCAGTTACAACAAACGGAGAAGGGCAAACTTATGGTTTTGAGCTTTTTGCACAACAAAAATTATCAAAAGGTTTGTTTATTGTGGCATCTTATACGTTTTTCAATAGTGAGTTTGCAGGCACTAACGGCAAACTTATTTCGTCTGCGTGGGATACAAGGCATTTAGTTTCTTTTATTTTAGGAAAAAAATTCAAAAAAGGCTGGGAAATGGGCTTAAAATACCGTTTTGCGGGTGGCACACCTTACACGCCTTTTACGAGTGATGACGCACTTGCAAAAAGTCAATATGTGCTTACAGGCAGAGGAACGCAAGATTTTACACAATTAAACTCGCAGCGTTTGAGTGGATTTAACCAATTTGACTTCCGTTTGGATAAAAAATGGAATAAAAAAGGCTTTACTTTGGATATTTATTTGGACGTTACTAATGCGTTTGCTTTCAAAAACGCATCAATTCCACGTTATACATTTAAAAGAGATGAAATAACTAAGCAAATAGTAACAACAGACGGGCAACCGCTTGCCACAAACGGCTCAAATGCTATTTCAACTATACTTCCTAATGATGCAGCGAGTGTAGTACCAACTATTGGCTTTATTGTTGAGTTTTAATGAATAATGTTACAGATATAACTTATTCATTATCAAAACAAACAAATGTGTCTAATTTAGTTGCCACGAATACACGAATAAATACAATTATTCGTTCTAATGAATAATACTACAGATCATACTACTATACATAGTTTTTGTTTGTCGTTCCCCACGTTCCACTCGGGTGGCATGATGGTTAAACCCTTTCAGGTAGGCTGTTCAGAAGATATATAAAAATTCCCCCTATATTTGTGTTGCAAAACATATCTAAATAGGAGGAAAATATGCCCGAAG
>JAYUKY010000066.1:0-45076 GCA_043764015.1 Raineyaceae bacterium | reverse complement strand
CAAAAAAAGTAAAAATATTTGCACTCGTTGTATTATTCCAAGAAAACATATAACTTTTCTTAGAAGGTCTGGCACTATTTTTTTGGAATATCAGAGAGATAGTGCTTTTTAGTCCTACTTTTTGGGTGATAAAAATACTTTTCATTTTACTTTTTTGGAATATCAGATAGTTTTTGTTGAAAGCGTTTCATTGTGAGATTTTTCTCAAAATCAAAAATTTCTATATTTTGCACACCCATAGAGGATTTACTCATATTACCATTTTTATCTGTTACTGTTGTATTCATTTTCTCATAGTTCTCAATATTTTTCTTTGCTAGAATAGCATATTCTTTTGTGCTGATATGCTTCTCATTAATATCAAAAAACTCAGATGTTTCTATCTTTGTGTTATTAAGCGCAGGAATAACAATACTCTCGCATTCAAAACGTATTAGCCCTTCTCTATCTTCTGCTTCTAGAATCATACCAGGCAAACCATAAAGTTTCCAAGGTCCAGATAAAATTGGAATACTTGGCGCATACCAAGCTGTCCATACACGCCCACGGTATTCTGCTTGTGCAGAAAAACATTCTATATTTTGGATTTTCTTTGTATTTTTTGATAGTTTCCAAGGGATTGTAATTATTGTATCAGCCACTAGATAAAGTGTTTTTACAGCCCTCTCTTTACTGATAATTACTTTAGTAGCAAAGTTTTGATACTGCTTTAAGAAGGGTGGTTGCGCTACACCATCTGCTTTTTTTAGTAATATGATGCTATCTCCAGAGCGTCCAGTTATACCGTTATTACCTGTATTAATATAGAAATGATTGGCTTCGCCATTATTAAATAAGAAGAGCCATCTAGAAAGATGCTTGTTGCTGTTAGACGTGTTATTAGCTTCTTGTTTGTATTCACCTAATTCTCTGGTACAAACATAACTTATTGAACCAGAAATATTGGTTTTACTTTGCGCATAAGACTGCGAAGCTAAAAGAATAAGAAGGGTGGTTATTTTTATTAGTTTCATAAAAAACAATTAAAATATGGTAGTTTGTAATTAAAAAAGTAGTGTGAAAAACATAATTTTCACACTACTTTTCTATGGAATTTTTTAACAACCTGCTGTAGCAGCAGCATAATATGCATTAAGAAATGCTCTTAGGCAAGTGGAAGCTGTACCAATACCCACGACTACGCCAGGTCCATCTGGGCAGTTGAGTGGCAATTCAACTGTTCTTTGACAGTTTCCAGGAGATTTTTTTTCCGCTTTCACCACTTTGGTTTTACTTTTTGGATTTTTGTCATCATCATTTTTGATGACTTCATTGTTGGCTTGTGCAGTAAAGCACGCAAGTGCAAATGCAGCACTTAGGATTAACTTTTTCATTGATGAAGGAATTAAATTGTTGAAAATAAAAATTGACTTCACAAATGTAAGTAAACCAAAACCAAAACCAAAACCAAATTATTTTTCAAAAAAAGTAAAAATATTTCCTTTTATTGTATTATTCTAAGAAATAATATGATTTTTCTTAGATAATACGGCACTATTTTTTAGGAATGTCAGAGAGTTTTTGCTGGTGCGTTTCATTGCGAGACTTTTCTCAAAGTCAAAAATCTCTATATTTTGTACACCCATAGAGGATTTACTCATATTACCATTTTTATCTGTTGCTGTTGTATTCATTTTCTCATAGTTCTCAATATTTTTCTTTGCTAGAATATCATATTCTTTTGTGCTTATATGGTTCTCATTGGTATCAAAAAACTCAGATGTTTCTACCTTTGTGTTATTTAGATATGGACATTGTTATTTTATAAATTTTTATATCAATACTATGGACAGTTTTCAATCTTAAAAAGTATATATGTTTTTTATTTTATAATTTATTTTAATATACTGAATTGTCCCGCCTGTTTTCCATAATAAATGTATAATTTGAACGCTAAAGGTACTTTCTGTGGTTATGTTATCCCAATTAATTATGTTTTAGATATTCTCAAAAATCCGTAATTTTATAACGTATTTAGTGAAACTTAACTTCATTCCTAAGCCTTATTATAATGAGTATTCATATTTTTTAAAGAAATACAGGCTCATACTACTATACATAGTTTTTGTTTGTCGTTCTCCACGTTCTACGTGGGGTTATGATTGTTAAACCCCTCAAAACTGTCCATAGTATTGAACTCTTGAGTATTGAATTATCAGTACAATTTTATAAAGTTATTGTAAAAGCTACTCTACGGTTTTTAGTACGTCCTTCTTCTGTGGTATTGGGTGCGACTGGCATAGACTTTCCTGCACCTTGCGTTTCTAACCTTTCTTCATTTATACCCCTAGCAATCAAATATTTACGTACTGCATCAGCTCGTCCTTTTGAGAGAATAATATTGTTTGCATCTGTACCAACATTGTCGGTATGACCAATAATTTTTATTTTGATAGCTGGTGTTTGTTTCATAATTTGCACAAGCAAATTAAGTTCTACAAATGAGGCATCTTTAAGAACAATCTTGGCAAAATCAAAGAAAATATGATTTAAAACAATGGTTTTGCCTGCTTTGAGTGGTGTAAGTTTGGCATTAATAGTATTGTTTTTTAGTTTGTTTGTTTCTATTTGTTCAATGATAGGATAAAAACCATCAGCTGTAATAATCAAATCATAAACCTTATTTTTAAGAAGTTCCAAACGTATTTCTCCCTCTTTAAAAGTCATTTCTTGTAGGTTTTCACCTGTTTTATAGGTAATTTTTCCATTGATATTTTTCTTTGTATCTTCATCAGTAATTTTATTGATGTAAGTAATTGTAGCAGGTTCTTTTGGCGCATAAGGGTCAAAAACTTCCTCCACAAACACATCATCAATATAATAATAAGCAGAAGAATCTGTGCTTGCAGGCTCTCTTTCTAGTATTGTATTTTTATTATCAAACATATTTCCCAGCAAAAACTTAGTATAATTGTCGTCTGCAATGAAAGTTCCTTGTACTTGTGTCCAATTTTTTTGGTATAGAATACGGTCGTGTTTGATATGTGCTTTATTTGCTTTTGTATCTTTTTCAGGGTTATGAGTAAACAAAATACCCATATTATTAGAAGAAAACCCAGAATATTTTTCTGATAAACTTGCCTTGAAACCTGCTCTGTATCTTTTGCCTTTTTGGAGTGGCGTAGTAAGTTCTCCTCCAATTATCTCGTTGGGTGCAGTACGGTGAAAAGTGGTTATTCCTGCATAAGCGCCACCTGTGGGAGCAGTTTGTGCGCCAAAAAAGTTGTTAGGAACGCCAGTAGTACCATTTTTACAACAGCTATGCATTAGCTCAGGCGTACCTTGATATCTTTTCCAAAACTTAGCTTTTTCTAATTCATCAAAATCCGTAGGGCAAGAAGTTATTTGCTCAAAACTATGATTTTTTACAAGATTTTCGGGTTTAGGAGTGTTTTCTGCGCCTGTTTGGGCAAAAATATAACCAAAATTAAACATAAAAATCAAAAAATAGATATATGAAAATAGATACTTCATTTTTGTAGCTTTATTAGATTTATTTAGAACAAAATCATTATAAAAACATCAACAACGCAAAAAAGGTTTATTTTTACGTCTATTATATAACGCTAGTCAAATAAAAACCTGACAGAATAGCAGGTTTTTTATAAAAAACTGACAAAAATCACCCAAACACATAATTGGCATAAAAAATGTAAAACAGATGGTACTACAGTATTTTGTTACGTATTCACAATTACTTATCTAAAATTTCTAAAAAAATGGCTAAAAAGCTCAATATTACGCCTCTCTCTGACAGAGTGCTAGTGCAGCCTGCACCCGCAGAAACTAAAACCGCATCAGGCATTATTATCCCTGATACTGCCAAAGAAAAACCTCAAAAAGGAATAGTTATGGCAGTCGGTACTGGTAAAAAAGATGAAAAAATGACCGTTAAAGTAGGTGATAACATACTTTATGGTAAATATTCTGGTACGGAAATCACAGTTGATGGCGTAGAATATCTAATGATGCGTGAGTCTGATATTTTTGCTGTTGTTTAATAATTGTGAGTTTTAAATTGTGAATTGTGAATAAAAAAAATAATTCTTTGATTATCAATATTTTGTATTCATTCGTAATTCGTAATTAATAATTCGTAATTGCCTATATTATTTAAAAAAATTAAACCAAAAAATCACAATCATTTTTATGTCTAAGAAAATATATTTTGATGCGGAAGCAAGAGAAAAACTCAAAAAAGGGGTTGATGCACTCGCTAACGCAGTAAAAGTAACATTAGGTCCTAAGGGAAGAAATGTTATTATTGATAAAAAATTTGGCGCACCTGCTATCACCAAAGATGGTGTTACAGTTGCTAAGGAAATTGAACTAAAAGACCCTATTGAGAATATGGGCGCACAACTTGTTAAGGAAGTCGCTTCAAAAACGGCTGATATGGCAGGTGATGGCACTACAACGGCAACAGTTTTAGCACAAGCTATCTACAATGCTGGTTCTAAAAATGTAGCTGCTGGTGCAAATCCAATGGACTTGAAACGTGGTATTGAAAAAGCCGTTGTAGCCGTTGTAGAACACCTTAGAAAGCAATCTAAAACAGTAAAAGACACCAAAGAAATTGCACAAGTAGCAACTATTTCTGCTAATAGTGACGAAGAAATTGGTAAAATGATTGCCAACGCAATGGAGAAAGTAGGTAAAGAAGGCGTTATTACTGTTGAAGAAGCAAAAGGTACTGAAACTGAAGTAAAAACAGTGGAAGGAATGCAATTTGATAGAGGTTTCCTTTCTCCTTATTTCGTTACTGACACAGAGAAAATGGAAGTGATGATGGAAAAACCTTTCATTCTCGTGACGGAAAAGAAAATCTCTTCTATGAAAGAAATTTTACCCGTCTTGGAGCAATGTGCGCAAACTGGTCGTCCTCTTTTGATTATTGCAGAAGATGTTGATGGTGAAGCACTTACAACACTTGTAGTAAATAAAATTCGTGGTGCGCTGAAAATTGCTGCCGTAAAAGCTCCAGGTTTTGGTGACCGTAGAAAAGCAATGTTGGAAGATATTGCCATTTTGACAGGTGCAGAAGTTATTTCGGACGAAAGAGGTTATTTGCTTGAAAATGCAGCAGAATACCTTGGAACAGCTGATAAAATCATTGTGGACAAAGATAATACAACTATCGTAAACGGAAAAGGTGATAAAGATGCCATTAAAGGACGTGTAAACGTCATTAAATCTCAAATGGAATCTACAACATCTGATTATGACCGTGAAAAATTGCAAGAACGTCTTGCAAAACTTTCTGGTGGTGTGGCTATTTTGTACATTGGTGCAGCTACAGAGGTAGAAATGAAAGAGAAAAAAGATAGAGTTGATGATGCTTTGCACGCAACACGTGCAGCCGTAGCAGAGGGCATCGTACCAGGTGGCGGTGTTGCGCTGATACGTGCTATTGAGGCATTAGACAAAATCAAAGTTGAAAATGAAGACCAAATGACAGGTGTAAACATCATTCGTATTGCCCTAGAAGCTCCTTTGCGTACCATTATTGCTAATGCGGGCGGAGAAGGTTCTGTGATTGTCAATAGAGTGAAAGAAGGCAAAAAAGACTTTGGTTATAATGCTAGACTAGACAAATTTGAAAATATGTTTGAAGCAGGTATCATTGACCCTACAAAAGTAACACGTTTGGCACTAGAAAACGCTGCATCTATTGCAGGACTTCTTTTGACTACTGAATGTGTGATTGCTGATGATCCAGAAGATGACAAAGGAAACCCAATGGGTGGAATGGGTGGCGGAGGAATGGGCGGAATGATGTAATATTGCGCTTTTTCTTAACTTTTTGCTAATAGTTTTTACAGATAATCTCCTCCAAAAGAGGAGATTATTTTATTAAACTTCTTAAAAAAATAAATAAATATTTTCTAAATAATAATAAATATGAAAAATCAAACAGTATATCGTAATACACTTCCTGTATTGACTTAAAGAAAAAAGAATGGAGATATATTATACCAAATTATATTTAAATATCCTCAACATAAGGGGCACCAACCACAATACAATAATACTCCACAAAAACCACAATTTATTGGTGGTGGACTAAATGCATCATCATATTGTCATGAAATCCAGTTTGATTTTACAGGTAGTTCTGAACTTCTCACACATACAGATAATACAACAAAAAGAGCAAAGGACGAACAAATTTTTGAGCTTAATAGTCTTAGCAGTAGTATTACAGTTTATGTAGACCATAATACTGATAATAAAGAAGATGCTATTAAACAAGCTGAAGTTCTATTGCGTGATACTAAAGCACTCGCAGAATTAAATTGGGAAACATACCTTACCTAAGGAACAAGCTATTATAAAAAATAGTCAGTAAATAGTTTAAAACGTATTTTTACAGCTAATCACCTTTATTTCTTTGAAATAAAGGTGATGGTTTTTTGTGAAATAAATTTATTTTCGTTATATTTGTTTTGTAGAAAACTTAAACAAACCAATAAAATGAAAGAGAATAAAGATTTAAAATGGCTATTTTTATTTATTCTGGTAACCTTGACCCTGCAAAAATGTTAGATTTGGCAGTTAGTGAATACGTTGAGCGTAATGGCTATTATGAACTAATGGATGCTAGTTTGGAAAATCCTTGGATGCGAATAGTTTTGAGCGACATAAATAGCTTGGAACAAAAAATATTTAAACCAAATGAAAATAAATTAGCTAAACCTCTGGTAGTCAATGTCTAATAATCTAAAAACTGAGGATTATTGTAACGCAATAGTAGAAGCTATTTCTTATTGGTTGGGTTATCAGTCAAAAATAGGTCGTGAACAACTTATACACGAGGCAAGCCTTAGATAATTTTTTTGAAATATAATTTTATGATTACCTTATACATCAACCCAAAAAGTCAATCTACTCACAAAATAAAAAAATCCTGCAAATTAAGTTTTGCAGGATTTTTTATTTAACTTATTGACAAAGAAAAACTTACGAAAGTTTCCTTTTTACTTCTCTTTGTTCAAAGACTTCAATATTATCTCCTATTTCAATGTCATTAAATCCTTTTAGACTTAATCCAAATTCATAGCCATATTTCACCTCACTTACATCATCTTTAAAGCGTTTGAGCGCATCAATTTCGCCTGTGAAAATCACCACAAAATCCCTGATAACACGCAATTTACTATTACGTTTGATATAACCATCAAGCACATAACTACCCGCAATAGTACCTAATTTAGAGATTTTGAAGATTTCACGTATTTCTACATTTCCAACAATAATTTCCTCAAAAGTAGGCGCAAGCATACCTTCCATTGCATCTTTCACTTCATTGATGGCATCATAAATGATTGAATACAAACGTACTTCAATTTCCTCTGCTTCAGCAAGTTTTTTAGCATTTACAGATGGGCGTACTTGGAAACCAATAATAATAGCATCAGAAACTGCAGCCAAATTCACATCAGATTCAGAAATCTGCCCTACTGCCTTGTGAACCACATTTACTTGCACTTCTGGTGTAGAAAGTTTCAATAAAGAATCTGAAAGTGCTTCCACAGAACCATCAACATCACCTTTAATAATCACGTTTAATTGTTGGAAACTGCCCAGCGCAAGTCTGCGACCAATATCCGTGAGTGTAAGACGTTTTGTAGTTCTGATGCTTTGCTCACGTAAAATTTGCTGACGCTTGTTCGCAATATCACGAGCCTCACGTTCAGTTTCCATTACGTGAACTTTATCACCTGCTTGTGGCGCACCGCTCAAACCCAGCATTTGCACTGGCGTTGAAGGAGTCGCAATTTTTATAGTTTGTCCTTTGTGGTCTGTCATAGCCTTTACACGACCATGATGTGAGCCTGCAAGGATAATATCTCCTACTTTCATTGTTCCCGCTTGTATCAGTACGTTGGTCAAATAACCACGTCCTTTATCCAAAGAGGCTTCAATAACTGTTCCAACTGCTTTTTTCTTAGGGTTTGCTTTCAGTTCTAGAAGTTCTGATTCTAGCAAAATTTTCTCTAATAATTTGTCAATTCCAATACCTGATTTTGCAGAAATTTCTTGGTCTTGGTATTTTCCGCCCCAACTTTCCACCAAAACGTTCAAACTAGCAAGCTCCTGACGTATTTTTTCAGGGTCAGCCGTTTGTTTATCAACTTTATTTATGGCAATAATAATAGGCACACCAGCCGCCTGAGCGTGGTTAATTGCCTCTTTTGTTTGTGGCATTACGTTGTCGTCTGCCGCAATTACAATAATTACAATATCCGTAACCTGTGCACCCCTTGCACGCATAGCTGTAAAGGCTTCGTGCCCAGGCGTGTCTAGGAACGTGATTTTCTTTCCAGCCTCTGTCGTAATGCTATAAGCTCCAACGTGTTGTGTAATTCCTCCAGATTCTTTTGCAGCAACTTTCGTACCTCTAATATAATCCAAAAGTGAAGTTTTACCGTGGTCAACGTGTCCCATTACTGTTACAATAGGCGGGCGTTCTATCAAACTCTCTAATGTATCTTCTTCTCCTAATTGTACTTCAATTTCTTCCTCCGCAGATGTAAATTCAACTTTATAATTAAATTCGTCAGCAATAATAGTGATAGCAGAGGCATCTAAACGCTGATTGATAGAAACAAACATACCCAAAGATAAGCATTTAGAAATCATTGTCATAATATCAACGTCCATCAAAGATGCCAAATCAGCCGTAGAAATAAATTCTGTTACTTTGATTAAGTTATCTCCTTCATTTTCATTGTCTTGTGAATCTCTATCTCTCAAAACTTTCTTCACAGATTTCTTTTTGACATTACTTCCACCGCCAGAAATACGAGCCATTGTAGCTTTTATTTGGTCTTGGATTTGTTTGTCAGAAACTTCTTCTTTTACTCCTTTAACAACTTTTTTATTGTTATTAGTGGTATTAGTCGTGTTTGTTCTATTCTGATTATTTGTACCAGTAGTTGTTCTATTTTGATTATTAACACCGCCAGTTCTATTTTGGTTGTTGCCCGTTGTAGTTCTATTGACGTTATTTGTGCTACCCGTAGTAGTTTTGTTGGTGTTGTTTGTTGTTGTGCCAGTCGTTCCCGTTGTTGGTTTAGTTTCATCAACAGGCTTTCTCTTACGAATACGGTTACGTTTGCGCTTTTTGGTTGGGTCGTTTGTACCGACAGGCGTTTTATTGCCATTTCCACGCTTATTATCAACAGGAAGTTCTATTTTACCTAAAATAGTCAACCCGCCAAGTGCGTCAGCTTTTGCCTTGATAAGCTCAATAAATTCAGGTTGTTTTACAGGAATAACTGGTATTGCTACAAGAGGAGTTGTTGTTTCAGCTACTTTTACTTCTGCAATAGGTTGTTTGATTTCGTTAGAAACTTCTTTTGGAATTTCATTAGAAACAACCTTTTTGACTTCATTTATTGGTTCTTTTTTGACATTTTTCTGATTGAGATTGCCTTTTGTTTCAGGTTTTTTCTCATCTTTTTTGTCTTTATAGGCGTTGGTTGTTTTGGCGGTATTATTTTGCTTATTGCGCCCACCACGCCCACGACCTCTACTATTATCAGTAATAACTGTGTTAGAAAGGTCTATTTTGCCAAGTATGGTAAGTCCTGGCAAAGAAGTTTTTGTTTCTTCTTTTGAAGTTTCCTCTACTTTTGGCGTAACTTCTCTGGGGATTTCGTTTGTAATGTCTTTCGTAACTTCTTTGGTTTTTGTTGTTATTTTTTTAGCAATATCTTCTGTTTTATCAGCTTTATCTTTAATAATTTTATCCTTTTCAGCTTTTTTAGCAATTTCTTTTGCTTTGTTTTTAGGAGCTTCTTTTACTTCGTCTTTGATAACTTCCGCTGGAATTTCCTTAATTATTTCTTTAATTATTTCTTTTGGAACTTCTTTCACCACCTCTTTGACTACTTCCGCAGGAATTTCTCTGTGAATTTCTTTAATTGGTTCTACTTCTTTTACGGCTATCTTAAAAATATCTTTTGTTTTATCAATTTTAGACGTTTTTGTAGCTTCTATCACTACATTATCTTGTAGAGGTTTGCTGTTAAGATGTTTGATATCTGCTTCTCTTTTCTCCAAAAATGAGCTTTTAAATTGCTTGTCTAGCATAGCTAATTGTTCATTGCTGATTTTTGTATTCAAATCATTAAGAACTATTTGATTTTTAGTAGCCAAAAATTCAATAATGGTGTTAGAGTGTACGTTATAGTTTGTTGCTGCTTGTTTGAGCCTCATAATGTGGTTTTATTGCTTATTGGGATTGTTTATAATGAATTAGAATTATTTGGTTGTTTGTCTTGGACTACAACCTTCACCCAGAAAGCTGTATTAGTCTAAATTTTGATATTTTTACGGAAGATTGATAAGGATATTGTAAGAGTTTTTTATTTTAGCCACAAATGTACGCTTTTTTTCTTTGAAGTCAATATTTTTTTGATTTTTTTTATAAGTAATGTTAATTTATTATTTTTGTAACTGTTTAAGTGTTATTGCATTTGCCTATTATTGCCACAAATACACAAATAAAATACATTCGTGTATTTGTGGCAATTCTTTTGCTAATAGTGAAAATCAATATCTCTAAAACCTGATAGCAATCATCAAAATATCATCAGTTTGCTTTATTTCTCCATCTTTCATCCAATCTGAGAGTTGTTTATCAAGGTTTTCTTCAATTTTTTCTATTGGTACAGAAACGTCCATTTTGACAATATCCCTAATTCTTTTTGGTGAAAACTTGCGGTTATCATCACCCCCAAACTGGTCAGGCAAACCATCAGAGAACATATACATTGTATCATTTTTATTAAATTTGATAACTGTATTCGTAAACTTGGTACGGTTGCGGTATTGCCCACCACCAATAGGGAATTTGTCGCCTTTGTATTCTTCTAGTTCGTTTGTTTCTCCATTAACAAAATACAATGGTCTGTGTGCGCCTGCAAACTCCAATTCGTTTGTATCAAGGTTGATTTTGCAAAATCCAACGTCCATACCATCTTTTGCAGAACCTTCTCCTGTATCTTGACGTAGGGTTTTTGTTACATATTCGTCCAAATAATCCAAAATAACACCAGGATTAGGGTTTAGCTGTGTATCCAAAATATTATTTAGCAAGAAATACCCCACAAGCGACATAAGCGCACCTGGTACACCGTGTCCTGTGCAATCCACGCAAGCAATATACAAAGTATTATCTCTTTGAATCATCCAAGGAAAATCTCCACTTACGACATCTTTTGGCTTAAACATAATGAAGGAATCTTTAAAAAAGCTTCTCAAAAGTCCCGTATCAGGCATAATGGCATCTTGAATACGTTTTGCGTAGTTGATAGAATCCGTTACTTTTTTCTTAGATGCTTCTAGTTCGTCTGATGCTTTTCTCATATCTGTAATGTCGTGAGAAACTACCAAGAATGAATCTACACTACCATCTTCCCCTGGTTCTGGTATAGCATTTACCTGCATAATCCTATCACCTACCACAAAGTTACTCTTCTCTCGTTGTTCTGCTGTGAGTATAAGCCCATCAGTCATAGAAGGAAACATAACTTCTGATTTTGCTTTCACTCCCCTAGCAATGGTAGAATTAATAAGCGACATCCACGAAGTAATAACTTGTGGAGAAATAAGCTCATTAGTAAGTTGTTGCTGTATGTAAAGTTCTTTGTTCTTTCCTGTATAATTTTCAATAACAGGGTTCATATAAAGCACTTTACCTTCCTTGTCTAAGCGTGTGATAAGGTCTAGAGAGTTTTCAGAAAGTGCTTGCATTTTGGCACGTTCTTTTTGTTCTCTTTCTGCTACTTTTTTCTCCGTAATATCACGAGAATTGACGACCAAACCACCAATAATAGGGTCTGAAAGCAAATTACGTCCTGATGCTTCCAAGAAAATACTTTCTCCAGATTTTTTTCTATAAGAAAATTCAATAGTAATTTTCTCGTCAGGATATTTCACAAGGTCTTCAAACATTTTCCTAAAACCTTTCTTGCCTGAAACTACATATTCTTCATCTTTAATACCAATCATTTCCTCTTGTGTGTAACCTAAGATTTTCTCCACAGATGGCGAAATATAGCGGATAGTTTCGTCAGCTTCATAGATAGTAATTACTTCAGATGCATTTTCTAGCAACGCCTGTGTTCTTCTTTGTTCGTTTTCTACCTCTTGGAACTGCACTTCAAGTTCAGCATTTGATTTTTTTAGTTGGTCTTGTGTGCGTGCCATTTCTTTGGCATTGAGGTTAAGAACAGTTTCTTGCGCTTTCAAGTTGGTGTTCAAAAGTTCAGATTCTTTCAGCAGTTTTTCTGTATTTTCTGTTACTTTGATGTTAAATACAGTACGAGCAATGATGTCACTAATACGTACCACAAAATCCTTTTCTCTTTCTCCAAATTCCTCAAAACCAGCAATTTCTAAAACGCCATAAACTTCAGTATCATTAGTAATAAGTGGTGTTATGAGTAAACTCTTAGGTTTTTTGTCGCCCAGAAGCCCAGAAGTGAGTGTCATATAAGTATCAGGTATTTCTGTACGAATAATCAAATCTTTTTCCATAGCGGCTTGCCCTACAAGTCCTTCCGCAAACTTAAATTTAGCATTAAGGTATTTTTTCTTGTTATAAGCATAACTAGCAATCATTTCTAAAGTTTGTGCATCTTTATCAGCTACATAAAAAGCTCCTTGAATAGCACCAGTAAGCGGTACAACATAGGCTAAAATGGCATCAGCTAAGTGTTTCAAATCATTAGACTCACGCAAAATATCACCTACTTCTGCCACACCTTTCACAATCCAGCTATCTGCATCATCTTTTTTAGACGAATTCATAATACTATCTCTCATAGAAAGCAGCGAACTACCCAATACATCACTATCACTTGCAGGCTTAAAGTCTGTTGCAAAGTCCTTATTACCAATACGTTTGGCAAAATCAGAGGTATTACGCAAGTTTTCTACAAGTCCGTTGATTTGCTCTGTCATCTCGCCTATTTCATCACCAGAGGCACTTTCAATACGTGAAGGAAGCTCACCACGCCCCAAAGAACTCACAGTTTTGCGCAAAACGCCCAACGGTCTGATAAGAAATTGAGAGAAAATAAGTCCAATAATAAATGTTGCAAGAAAAGTAATAATACCAGTTATTACAAATTGGCGCAATAAAACGGCAGTTGGCTGATAAATTTCTTCAGTATCAATTTTTACGACAATAGCCCAATCTACACCTGGAATAAATGTGTAAGCTGCAAGGGTGTTTTCACCTCTATAATCTTCGTTTTCACTTGTTCCTTTGGCTTTTTTGATGGCTTGTGCAAGCGGATACATTACTTTTTTGTCAGTAACAAGCCCGGCTTCCTGCAAAGGCAGTATTTTAGAACCATCTTTGCGTTTATTACGTCCTGTATTGAGATATTTTATTTTATTTTCGTCTTGGATTTGCGCTAAAATAACCTCACCAGTTACACCCAAACCTGTTTTATCTGATGCAAGTCTATCAATTTTAGCAATATTTATCTCATAAACCAGTACACCAATGACACTTTTCTCATCTGTTGCTTTGATAGGCACTGCTGCAAGCAAAAGATAAGTACCATTTTGCAAAAAAACCTTACTATAACTTACTTTTATACTATCTCCCAGTTCTTTTCTTATTTCTGGAAGCATATTACCTTCTGTATTTGGCTCTTTGAAAAGTGTTCCTTTTTGTTGTGTTGTCTTAGTAGCATCACTAATATAAGCTATATAACCATCTTTATCAGTCAAATAAATGTTATTAAGTTTATAAATGGTATTGATTGCAGAAAAAGCATTATCCAAATCAGGTCCAAATAATTCTTGTTGCTGTTTTTGTTGTTTGATAGAATCCGCTATTTCTTTTTTTCTTGCTTCTGTTAATTCTGTTCCTTCAGGTGGAAATAAATTATCTGGGTCAATTACCTCATTTGTATCAATAATTTCTTTTACAGTTGTATCTTTTTGCGTTTTCTGTCCTGCATTGATGCGTTCAACAGGTGTATCTAGTTGCTCACGTACTGCGTTGAGGCGTTGCCCTACCAAAATAGCTGATTCTATTTCAGAAAGAGAGGTTTGGATTTTTTGTGACTTTTGGTCAGCAATTACTTGGATTTGGTCAAGATAACGGTCTTTAATGGAAGTACGAATAAGCAAAAACGCTATCATACTCACGACAGTAACGGACACAAACACCACCAAAAGCACTATCATTGTGATTTTGGTTGATATTCGCAGTTTTAGGAAGAAATCTAATATCTTTTGCATAACTAAATAGTTGTGAATTTTGAATTTGGACTAAAATTAGTTTTTTTTTCTCAAAAAGGCAACTTTTTCTTAAATTTTTCTAAAAATATCTTTTATATTTGAAAGAAATATTAACCACATTATAATTTTATTATAAATTTATTCCTAAAATGCTCCTCAAAAAACAGTTTCTATTTCTTATTTATATTTCTGTACTCTTCATTTTTTCTTCCAAAATCCACGCTCAAAGCAATATCAATATTGAAATTAGTAGCCAAGAGATAGCTTTAAATGAACCTTTTAGCATTATTATTTCTGTGGAGGACAAGCCGTTGGAAGAAGTCAATATCTTTCCTGAACTTGCAGGACTTGTCAAATATGGCACTATCAATGAAACTACCACAAAAGAAGTAGCAGGCAGACGTGTGCTTGTTTTCAAAATTATTCAGAATTATTATGCCAAAAAAATTGGAAAATATCCCATAAAACCCTTTATAATGCGTATAAACGAACAAAATTTTAATTTTGATGCGCTTAATATTATTGTTGATGTTGCTAATGGTAAATCAGAAGGTTTGCCAGAAGATTATGAAAAAGAAGGTTTACAAGAAGAAATATCTTTTAAAAATATTAAAGAGGAGGTTTTTTTTGGGCTTTCGCTTGATAAAAATGATATATTTGTAGGTGAAGGGTTTAATGTTATTTTAGCCATTTATATTGCTGAAAAAAGTAGCTTTTTGCTTAATTTTAAGGATTTAGGGAAGGAACTTGCCACTATTTTGAAAGAAATAAAGCCTACAAATTGTTGGGAAGAGGATTTTAATATCATTCAAATCACTCCTAATCTTATAAAAATCAATGGAAAAGCCTATAATCAGTACAAAATTCATCAAGCATCTTACTTTCCGCTCAATGAAGGCACTATTTTTTTTCCTTCTGTAAGCATCAATACCCTTAACAAAGAAACTGCAAAAGAGAATACCTTTGAAACGCAAGCCACGAAAATAAAAGTACGTAAATTACCTAAAAATCAACTTGATATGCAACCACAAGGCAGTTTAGTTGGGAATTTTTATTTAGATGAAGCAGTATCTTCTAAGGTGATTAGGACAGGTGAGAGTTTTACATATAGTCTTGCCATCACTGGTGAGGGCAATGTAGTAGGCGTACAAGCCCCTACACTCATTGAAAATGCACTTTTTGAGTTTTATCCACCTGCTATTGTGCAATCTGTGCGCAGAGTTGGGGACAAAATTTTTGGTACAAAGGTGTTTAATTATCAAATAATCCCTAAAAATGCAGGAAATTTCAGTTTTGCGCCCTATTTTAGCTACATTACTTTTAATCTTAACAAAAAAAAGTATGATACGTTGCGTCCAAAAGCGGTTTTTAAGGTAGAAGGAGTCGCTATTAACGCTAATGTTGTGGCTGGAGCAGCTACTTATGGTGAGTTTTATAGGAAAATACTCAATGAAGACACAAATTTATACGACCAAAAGGAAAATAATTGGCTCGTAAGAGTAGTTAATATCCTTTTGGGCGTGCTTGCAGTGGCTACTTTGTTCTTTTGGATTATCCAAAACAGAAAGAAGTGAGGTTTGAAGTACGAGGTGTATTTTCGTACCTCGTACTTCAAACTTCGTACCTTATAATAGTCCATATTTCTTAGCAAAAATCATTCTTTCCTTTTCCAAAATAATAACCGCTCTATTGAAATTTTTAAGTGTTGTTTCTTTAAGTATTTTGTCATCTTCTCCTTTTATTTTAGCTTCTTTTATAGGCAACCATTCATCTGTAAGAGCTTGCATAGCATACATGAACAGCCCTTTTGAGGTACTCAAATACGTTACATCATCTTTGAAAAGCTCCAAATTTTGGATTTTCTCGTTAGATTTTTTTGCTTGCTCTTCTAGGTCTTTGTAAGCCTTTTCTGCACTTGTTTGGTCTGCTTCTAAAAATTTTTTTAGGGCATTTGTCAGGCGTTCTTGTTGCAAATAAACCTTATCATTGTAATCAGAAGGCGTATTACAAGAAGTAAATCCTATTAAAAGGAAAAAATAAAGCAAGTTTTTCATATATTTTGGTTGTTTAACTATTGAACTTTTGTATTCATTCACAATTCACAATTTAAAATTCACAATTAGTAATTTTCTTCTTTTTCTGCGCAAAGATAATGGTCTTTTCCGTCTTTAAATGCTATTCTGCCCTCTATATTCGTCCTGTAATCATCTAAAATAAAAAGTCCTGTGCCTTCCGTGGCATCTTTATTACTTTTACTACCTTGCCATTTGATAACAAGCATTTCATCTTTATCTTCTCCATCATCTTCCCCAATAACGCCAGAAAAAATGCCCTCAATGCCTGCAAAACAGAATTTTCCTACGCCACCAGCTTCAATACTTAGCCAGTCGTCATCACCTAAATCAAAGTCAAAAACACTTGTAATGATATAATCACCAATATATTTATCAAATGGGTCTTTTTTTGGGCGTGGCGTTCTGCTTTTTCCCTTAATTTTGAAACCATCAAACATATCTATAATCTCACGCATATAACTGCCTTTGGAAGAGGAGTTCATTAGATTTTTGTAAATACCTTTTGGTATGTCTTCATACCCGTAAGTATGCCCACTATTCACAAAACGCACTTCTAGCATTTCACTATCAGCATCATAGCCGACAAGGTCTATCATTGAAGAATCAACTTCTGTATATATCATAAAATTTGAAATGATTTTTTGGTATTATTTCTGATACAATGTAGTATTTTTTTTGATACGCTGACATTTTTTTATATTAGGACAAACTATTTTATTTAGAATAATTATAAATTAGCTTATTTCTGAAAAATAAATGCTCAAAAGTTTGTTTGCTATTTTGCTATTTTGCTATTTTGCTATTTTGTGGGGTAAAATAAGTGTCAATCTTTAAACCCTCAACGCAGTGAAAAAATTAATTTTGAGTGCAACTTTTGCACTTGCGTGCTTTGCAGCACAAGCAAACGACAACATCAGTAATGATGACAAAAATCCAAAAAATAAAGCCAAAGTAGTAAAAAAAGCAGAAATAAAAGTAGAGCCAACCAAAGCTTGTACCTCTTGTGGATACGTATCTGGTTGGATATGTAATGGTGTTGCCACTTCTATAGGTGGTTGTAGAACAGCCTCTACTTGCGCAGAAGCAAAAAAATTGTTAGATGCAGCACTAAATGCTGCGGATTGTAACTAGAACGCCTACCTTTGGTTGTTGATATCAGGAATATTCCTCTCTTGGTGTCAACAACCAAAAATAGCAAATTAAATACTTTGAAATATAAAAAAAATGAAAATACTATTATTACTAGTCTGCATAAGCTTTGGAGGATATGTATCAGCACAAACCAAAAACGTAGGGTTAATCAAATACGAAGGTACAATAAATATGATTGATACCATAAACGCTAGTCTTGTAATGGATTATTTATTGTTATTTAATGATGTTGAATCAACGTTTTTTTATACTGATGCAACAAGGAAAATCAATATAGATGGTAGTGTAGTCCCACTTACTGGAAATAAAAACAAAATGGTACAAGTTTATCAAAATTTTAACAACAAAACAGTAACGGCTACTAATGCAAGTATTGGTACAAGTTATTTAGTCAAAGATGCTATGGCTTTGATTCCTTGGAAAATACTCAATAAATCTAAGAAAATCCAAAATATAGAATGCTTTTCTGCCATAGCGGAATACCGTGGGCGTGTTTGGACTGCGTGGTATGCGCCTAGTATTCCTATTTCGTCTGGTCCTTGGAAATTATACGGACTGCCTGGTATGATTTTGGAAGCGGAAGATTTGAAAAAACTAATAAAGTTTGAGTGTGTGGCTATTACTGTTCCTCCACCAACAGATATTGCAATAGAAACACCCAAAGCTAAGAATACCAAAACAAATGAGCAACCAATCACTACGAAAGAATTTAGTGATTTGACAAGAAAAGATATTGAAAATGCAGAAAAAATGAGCTACACTCCAGAAGGACAAAATTATTATCCCGTGAGAGATATAGAAATCTTTGATTTTGAAGCAAATAAATACTTTATGAAACGTAGGCAACAAAAGCTGTCTGACATACCAAAAAAGTAAATAGAACAACAAACTCAAAATAACGACTATGACTAAAAACGTATTATTAATAGCCTTCTTTCTGACTTTTATTGCAAAAAATGGTATCTCCCAAAGCAATACTGGGCAAATCAAATATGAACAAATAGTTTATACAAAAGACACTTTATCATTTGGTGTAGCTTCAAAGTTTCATCTTTTTTATAAAGATAATGAAGTTGATTTTGTGGATATTTTCCAATCTGAAACAATCAATCCAAAAACAAAAGAAAGATTTAAGATTACCTTTTCTTCTACAGAAGAAATTTTACCAGAAACATATTCTTATCAAAATTTATCTACTAAATCCATATTATTCAACGAGATTTTCGCACTTGACATAACATTATCAATAGCAGACAAAATGCTTCCAATCTCTTGGAAAACACTCAATAAATCTAAGAAAATCAAAAATATAGAATGTTTTGCAGCACAGGCAGAATATCGTGGACGTGTTTGGACTGCGTGGTATGCGCCTAGTATTCCTGTTTCTTCTGGTCCGTGGTTGCTTTATGGTTTGCCTGGTATAATTTTGGAAGCAGAAGACCTGCATAAAACTGTACAATTCATCTGTGAAAGTGTTATCACTCCTCTTAATAATGTAAAAATAAGCAAACCAAAACTTTTGGGTACTAAAAGGGAAGTAGCATACAATAAAGACTTTCCAAAGAAAATAAAAGAAATGGCAGAAGACTCTATGAAAAAACTTATCAAAGAAGATAAAGATTTTTCTAAGTCTCATTACATAAGTAGTATAGAAATCTTTGATTTTGAGAAGGCTATGGCAGTGCCACGCTTTCAACAAAAACTTTCTGATATACCAAAGAAATAGGCGCACCACCAATAAAATTACATTTTTCTGTATTGTTTCTGAATTTTCACTCGTTGTATGCTTACTTTCCTATTTTTGGGATATTTGATAGCATAACTTAGTTTAAAAGTTCTGGTTTCTCCTGCATTTAAATTCATTTTCCAAAACAATAAGCCATTTTCTTTGTTGATGGCGGCACTAGAAACTTCTAAAATCTCTACCGTAATCTCACTATTTCCAGAAACAGGTACTTGGTCTTTGAGTTCTAGCTCAATAGGCATTGTATTGGTGTTTCTTACGCTCAATTCATAAATAAAAGTTTCTGTAATGGCATTACTAAGAAAACTTTTGCTACTAAAATCTTGCTTTTTGACCCTACTTACAATGACTTTTTTGTCTCTTCCCAAAGAAACTTCCAGCAAATCATCAGCTCTACGCAAGTTGATGTAAGTTTTGCCAACATAAGTGTCATTATAATAGATAGTTGCTTCTCCTTCAATCAAATTTAGGCTTTCCCAACCCAAAATTTTAGCCATCAAAAACGCATCTTTATCCATTTTTGGCGTAGAAAGATAGCTATAATCTGCTTTTAGTTCGTACTCATTTATCTCAACAGCATACGCCATATTATTAGAAGGAATATTATATAACTCCTTGATTTCAAACTCTGTACTAAGTTCAGACACAACCACATCAGAAAAATTCCCATCCATAAAATGGTCTTGAGATGCTGTATCTTCATTTACATTACCCACAAAGCTGCCTGCCATTTTGCTCATTCTGGTATTACTGTTTTGTTGTTGTTGATAAATATTATTTTGAAAATGTGCTGCTTCTTCAAAATTTATCTTCCAGCTCGTGATGTAAGGTGGCGTAGCATTTTGCGTAATATCAGCCGTAGAAAGTTTGAGTTTGATGTTGTTCCAATCAATTCCTGCATTATTATAAACGTTGCCTTTGTAAGTAAAATGAATGGGTTTATCAATGCCTTTTCCTCTCAAATCATAGGCAGGAGACCAACCAGCATCATTGATGACGTAGCTCCACTTAGTCAAAATGCTTTTTGTTTCTTGTGCATCAACAATCAAAAGTATTTCAAAAGTTGGCATAGCATCTTTTTGACGTAGTTTTTCTACATTTTTGAGTGTATTTTCAATTTTCTTGTTTTGTTCTTTGATTTTTTTGTTTTGCGTAGCAATATTGTCGTTTACTTCCCTGATTTGGTTGCGGTAATGCGTAGCAAAAGCCTGCAAATCAGCTACAGAAACAGTATTTGATGCACTATTTGTACCGTTATTGCTTCCAATTCTGTCTATATTTTTGTTAAGCAAGATTTTTTCACTTTGCAAAGCTTCAATTTCGTTATTGATTTGTATGATTTCGTCTTCAAAATCACGCATTAAATCTTCCAAAAGTTGCCTTTCTGGACTAATTTCCTCCTTTTCGTTGTAATTTATTTCACCAGAAACAGAAATAAATTTGACATCTTCTCCCAAATTAAAACTGATACTATTGGCGTTGATAGAGGCAGGCAAACGCACAAAACGGAAAATATTTTGTCCTTCCGTGAGTTTTAGCTCGTTTTGGTGTTTGAGTTCTGCACCAGACAAAAACACGGTAACCTCCATAGGGCTACTTTCTACTAGGGTTTCAAGGTTTTTAGGCATTGTGAGTGAGGTTAAAAAGTTGGATAGGATTTGGAGATTGTTGGTTTTAAAATTCTAGTTGTAGCGTTGTTTGCCTAGCAGTATTTTCTTTTTTATTATTTGATAATGAAGGCATTACATAATTTGAAATAAATATTTCTTTTCCTAGTTGGTCAGATTTTTTGGTTTGATTACGCATTCCATACATCAAATCCCATTCAGTAATATGTGCAAAAGAAAATAAATCTTTGATATATTCACAATTATCATACGTGATTAGCCAGTTATGGGTGCAATTTTTCATTGTTTCTGCAAATCTTTCGTGGTCAAAACCTTTATGTAGCGTGCCTTTTTTACCATAAAGTGCTGATTTTGTGGCAGAAAAATAAGGTGGGTCTAAGAAAACAAATACATTTTCACCTTCTTTTTCCACAACTTCTTTATAATCATTATTAGTAATTTTTATTTCCCTAACTACTTGATTCAGAAGCTCTAAGCGTTCAATACTTGTGGTAGTAAAGCGGTTTTGAAACGCTTGCTCTGAAAATCCGCCTGCTTCTGTTGTCCCTGAAAATGTAATTCTATTAAAAACAAAAAATGCACTTGCTCGTTTTATATCATCAAAATCCGCTATATTTTTACCTAAAAATTGGTGTAATTCTTTACCATTTTGATATTCATTTTTCCACGTATTTACTTGATTTATAATGCTTTCCAAATCTTTCTGAACATATTCCCAGAACTTATATAATTCAAAATATAAATCATTTATCCAAAATTTCTTCTCTGGATAAAGTTGTTTGAGTGTCAGAAAAATAGACCCGCCACCCACAAAAGGCTCTCTGAACTCCTCAAAAGTAGGAATAAGTGGGATTATTTTGTCTATGGCTCTACTTTTGCCACCTGGATAGCGTAAAGGGCTCTTTATCATTGTTTATTTTATTTAACCTTTGTTTAAGACAACCAAAAAGTTGTTTGTATTTGCTTCCTCAAAAAGTATTTCTATAAAACTTTGTTGTACTATTTTAATATTATTTTTCTTATAAAAATCTTCTATTTCAATCTTTGTATGCTTAGAACTAATTTCAGAACTGATTTTTGCAGAAGTTAGAAGTAAAATAGGAATTGCATTATAAAATTTTTCTTCTATTTCAATATTTTGAAAATTGCTGTATAAAATCATTTTCAAAAGTCCATCTTTTATATCACTTTTACTTGGTAAAATGCTTGATTTTGAGTGCTTTGCTTCTATAAGTTTAATGTTATCTTTCTCAATTAAAATTTCATCAACTGTCAAAAAATATTGCCCTCCTAAGTAATTGGTTATGGTTATTTTGGATTTTGTCAAAGTTTGTAAACTTTCTTTTGGTTGAAAAGTTACAAATTCTCTACTTTGAGCATCTTTTGCTTTCTTACGAGAAAATATCATAAATTCTTCCAAACTATTTTTAATCACTTCTTGAAAATTATCTACACCTTGCTCATTGTGCATTTTTACGCCAGATTTGCTGCTTATTTCCAAGTAGCTACTTTTCACGTTATCAATAATATTACTAAAATTGTCCTTTAATTCTTTCAAATTCCAATGCAAAGCAGAACTATGATAAGCAGAAATTTCATTTATTTTATTGATAATATATTGATTATCAAACTTCTGATTAGTAATTTTATTTTTATATTTTTTGCTTTTTTCTGCAACGCTATAATATGCCAAAATCACATAAACATCAAGCAAAGACATCAGAGAAATAGTATCCCATTGAATAAAATCCCTATCACCATCAAATCCTTCATCTTTTACCACAGGAATTACAGTTATTTTTTTACCATTTGACAACGTATTATAAACTCTCTCGTATGGATATGAGCGTGTACGCTTAGGAGAAACCCATTTTGAAATAGCAAAACTTACTTTTTTATCCTGAATAATACAAGAAGTTGGACAAGTATTTATATCAAAATTCTCTAATGAAATTTTTTCTAAATCACTTGTGAGAAATATCTGGTACTTTATACCTGTAATTGTGGCATTGATTTGCATTTTTTCGTTTTTTTGCGTATCTTAATATTAAATAATATTTCAAATTATCCACTAGCAAAATTACATTTATTTTCGTAAAAAACGCATTTTTTTATGTAAATTTGCATCATAAAATTAGACCAACAAAAATGCTTTATCCAAAAAATATAGAACAAAAAATAGGTTTTGACAAAATTAGAGAACTTTTGCGCTTGCGTTGCGTGAGTACGCTAGGGCAAGAGTACGTGGACAAAATCCGCTTTTCTGATGATTACGAGATTGTCAAAAAACTGACCTCACAAACCGCAGAATTTCAGAAAATTCTCACTATTGAAAGTGGGTTTCCTTCACAAAATTTTATAGATGCCAAACAATCTCTCAAAAAAGCGGCTATTGAAGGCTCATTTTTGACAGAAGAAGAGTTTTTTGAGGTAAAACTTTCCCTAAATACCATACAAGAATGTATGTTATTTTTAAAAAACAAACCAGCAGAAGAATATCCTTATCTCCAAGAAATCACGCAATACGTAAGCATAGACAAAGATTTACTCAAAAGTATCAACCAAATCATAGACGACAGAGGAAAACTTCGTGATAATGCCTCGCCAGAACTCCAAAGCATCAGACGTGAGATACTTTCGCAAATGGGTTCTTTACGCAAAACCCTAGAAAGTATTATGAAATCTGCACGTGCAAGCGGTTTTGTGGCAGAAGATGCTAATTTTACGGTCAGTAGTGGGCGTATGGTTATACCCATAAAAGCGGAACACAAACGTAAAATCAAAGGTTTTGTACACGACGAGTCCGCCACAGGACAAACCGTTTATTTAGAGCCTGCGGAGGTTTTAGACCTTAATAATGGCATCAGAGAGCTTGAAAACAAGGAAAAACGTGAAATTGTCAGAATTTTGATGAATTTGACAACTATTTTGCGCCCTCATGTAAGTATTTTGCAAAAAGGTTACATTTTTCTTGGAATGGTTGATTTTATACGTGCTAAGGCACAATTTGCACTAGATATTGATGCCATAAACCCATATTTTAGGAAAAATACGCTGGTACAATGGCGCAATGCCAAACACCCACTTTTGTACCTTTCGCACAAAGAACAAAAAAAGCCTATCATACCGCTAAATATTGCCCTAAACGAAGATAAACGCATTTTAGTTATCTCTGGACCAAACGCTGGCGGTAAGTCTATTTCACTTAAAACGGTGGGACTTCTGCAATTTATGTACCAATGCGGCTTGCTCGTACCTATGCAGGAAGGCTCGGAAATGGGCATTTTTAAGAGTATT
Organism: Raineyaceae bacterium; assembly: GCA_043764015.1. GTDB lineage: Bacteria > Bacteroidota > Bacteroidia > Cytophagales > Thermonemataceae > JANYGM01. The sequence continues at coordinate 20,870 of JAYUKY010000066.1, read as the reverse complement.
TTTATTGATATTGGAGATGAGCAAAGCCTTGAAAATGATTTGAGTACATACAGTTCGCACCTTACGAATATGCGCCAATTTGCTAATTTTGCAGACAAAGATACGCTTTTTTTGATAGATGAATTTGGAACAGGAACAGAGCCAAAACTAGGTGGAGCTATTGCAGAGGCTATTTTGGAAACGCTTTACGAAACCAATGCCTACGGAATGGTCAATACCCATTACGGAAATTTGAAGATTTTTGCACAAAGCAAACCTAATATTGCTAATGGTGCTATGCGCTTTGATACAGACAAATTAGAGCCACTTTATATGCTAGAAATTGGGCAGGCAGGTAGTTCTTTTGCCTTTGAAATTGCGCAAAAAATAGGACTTCCTAAGAAAGTTTTGGCAAAAGCAAAAGAGAAATTAGGCACAAAAGAAATCAATTATGATAAACTTCTCAAAGAACTAGAAACAGAAAAAAAAGCACTTTCAGACCAAAATCAGGCACTTTTCGTGAGGGAAAGTCAAATGAAAATCCAGTTGGAAAAATACACAAAACTCAACACTATTTTAGAAACAGACAAGAAAAAAATTATCAATGCCGCCAAATTAGAAGCTAAAATCCTTCTCCAAAACACCAATAAACAAATAGAACAAACTATACGAGATATTCGTGAAAACCAAGCAGATAAAGAGAAAACAAAGGTTATTAGGCAAAAACTAGAGAAATTTACAGAAGAAATAGCCCCAGAAATCCTCCCAACAGACGAAACTGCGGAAGATGATGACGAGGTTTTGGAAGTAGTGGGTGGCGAGATTTTGGTAGGTGATTTTGTGCGCCTTATTGGACAAACAACCATTGGACAAGTGCTTTATTTGCGTGGAAAAGATGCAGAAATCAGCATTGGTGAGCTTAAATCTAATATAAAACTAAATAGACTAGAGAAAATTAGCCGCAAAAATGCTAAGAAAGTCAAAAAGCCTTTTACTAAAGAAATCAGCAAAAAAACTGGCGTGGATATCAACGAAAAAGCGGCTTATGGTAGTTTTAGCCTAGATTTGCGTGGTATGCGTGGAGATGACGCAGTCGCAAAAGTAGAGAGTTTTGTAGATAATGCTATTCTGGTTGGTTATTCGGAACTTCGTATTATTCACGGCAAAGGAGATGGGATTTTGCGCAAATTGATTAGGGAAAAACTCAAAGAATACAAACAAGTGGCATCTATGGCAGACGAACACGCAGACAGAGGCGGCGCAGGAAGTACCATTGTGCAAATGAAGTAACAGCCCCCAAACCAAAAAAGTAGCCCCCAAACCCCCAAAGGGGCTTTAATACAAAAAAGTGCGCTAAAGTAGTTTTAATGCACTTTTTGTATTTTATAAATAATTTACTGCCTAAAAATCACTGTAAAAGTCATTCTTACTTTTACTCTTTTGCCTTTGTTTCGTGCTGGTTTCCATTCTGGGAGGGTTTCAAAAACCCTTAAAACCTCTTCATCACAGCCCTCTCCTATGCCTCTTATTATTCTCACGTTGTAGATTTTGCCTGTTTCACTCACCACAAAAGATACAAAAACATAACCACTGATTTTTTTGTCTATGGCTTTTTGTGGCGTTTTTATCTGTTCAGACACATATTTATAGAATAATTTATACCCTTTTTTGGGTTCTGGCATTTGTTCTGCTGCCAAAAGTATGCGTTCACGCCCAAAATCAGCCGTTTGCGACTCGCTCGTGAGCGTGTCTTGTGCAAAGGCGTGAGCTTGAAATCCCAATAAAATGATTATAAGTAAAATTAAACGCATATTTTATCCTAAATTTCTCAAAAATAATCAAAAAAATGATAAAAATAAGATTTTAAATAATTGTGAATGGTGAATCACAATTTATGAATAAATACAACAAGTTCATTACCAATATTTTATAAAATATGTTATTAAGTAAAACCACACAATTTTAAAGCAAAAACTTCACATAAACAAACTGTTTATGTGAAGTTTTTGCTCTAATAATTTTCCTTCAAATCCTAGTGAAATTGTGCTGTTTCTGTGCTTTCTTTCATTGCGACAGTTGAAGAATTGGTTTGAATAGTGCTTTGAACAGCATCAAAATAGCCTGTTCCTACAAATGTTTGGTGTTTGATAGCTCTAAAACCGTCTTCTTGCAAAGCAAATTCACGTTCTTGAAGTTCTGAAAAACCAGCCATTCCTTTAGCTTTGTAGGCTTTACTCAACTCAAACATAGACGTATTCAATGCGTGGAAACCTGCAAGCGTTATAAACTGAAATTTGTAGCCAAGTGTTGCCAAATCTTCTCTAAAAGTCTGCATTTCTTCTACACTCAAGTATTTTGCCCAATTAAAAGAAGGAGAGCAATTATAAGCCAGCATTTTATCAGGGAATTGTGCGTGAATTGCTTCTGCAAACTGCTTAGCAACCTCCAAATCAGGTTTTGAAGTTTCCATCCAAAGCAAATCACAATAAGGTGCATACGAAAGTCCTCTTGAAATACATTGTTCTAAGCCATTTTTTACGTAATAAAAGCCTTCTGTAGTCCTTTCTCCCGTGATAAAATCCGCATCTCTTGGGTCTATATCACTTGTAATGAGGTTTGCCGCCTCTGCATCTGTACGTGCCACAATAAGGGTAGGAACATTACAAACATCAGCCGCCAAACGTGCTGCAATTAGCTTATTTACAGCTTCTTGCGTTGGTACAAGCACTTTTCCGCCTAGATGTCCGCATTTTTTTGCGCTTGAAAGTTGGTCTTCATAATGCACGCCTGCTGCACCTGCCTCAATCATCCATTTCATCAACTCAAAAGCATTCAAATTTCCTCCAAAACCCGCTTCAGCATCAGCTACAATAGGTTGCATCCAATCTTTTGTATTATCACCTGAAACGCTATCAATTTGCTCGCAACGAAGCAACGCATTATTTATCTTCTTTACGACCTCTGGAACAGAGTTTGCAGGATATAAAGACTGGTCTGGGTACATCTGACCGCTTACATTGGCATCTGCTGCCACTTGCCAACCGCTCAAATAAATAGCTTCCAAACCTGCCGCTACTTCTTGTATGGCTTGATTGCCTGTCATTGCGCCTAGTGCGGCTACATACGACTGACTTTTTAGGCGTTTCCAGAGTTTTTCTGCACCCATTTTTGCAATACTATACTCAATATCTACTTTACTGCGAAGTTTTAATACTTCTTCTGCTGTATATGGGCGCAAAACGCCATTCCAACGAACATTATTCGCCCAATCTGCTTTTAATTGATCTGCTTTTGATAATTGTGTCATTTTATTTGAGTTTGAAATTTGGAAGTTTATTTAAGTTCTTACTACTATAAATGGTTATTGTTTGTCGTTCCCACGTTCCACGTGGGCTATGATTGTTAAACCCTTTTAGGACTTTTAGTACAATTTCTTTAAATTTAAGTGTTTTTTATTTTATAAATTTGTATGCTGGCAAAGTCAAAAACTCCTCAAAATTATCCTGCAAAACAAGGTCATTAAACATTGTGATAGCTGTTTCAAACTTACCATTTTGGTATTTTTCATCTCCAAAAAGTAGTTTTATTTTTGCTATTTCACCTTCTCTAAAATCCTCATAAAGTTCCTTATTGATTATTCTACCATCATTTAAAACGCATTTCATCTTAATCCATTGCCAAATTTGTGTTCTAGAAATTTCGGCAGTAGCGGCATCTTCCATAAGATTATAGAGTGCGGCAGCGCCAACACCATTCAGCCAACTTTCTAGGTACAAAATGCCTACATTGATATTCATTCGTAAACCTTCTTCTGTAATAGTGCCTTGTGGAAGCTCCAAAAGCATTTTTTCAGTACAAGAAAAATCTTCTCTTTTTTGGCTTTCAATTTGGTTAGAAGTAGGCATTTTTTCGTTAAAAATCTTCATAGCCACGTCCACAAGTGCGGGGTGAGCTACCCAAGTACCGTCGTGTCCGTCTGTTACCTCACGAAGTTTGTCGGCAGCGACTTTGTCAAGGGCTTTTTGATTTTCAATTTCGTTGTTTTTGATAGGGATTTGTGCAGCCATTCCGCCAATAGCGTGAACTTTGCGTTTGTGGCACGTCTGAATGACGAGTTGCGTGTAGGCACGTATAAACGGCACAGTCATAGTAATTTGACCTCTTTCTGGGAAAATATAGCCTTTTATATTTTTGAATTTTTTGATGAAAGAGAAGATATAATCCCATCTTCCACAATTTAGCCCTGCGCTGTGGTGGCGCAATTCAAATAAAATTTCGTGTAACTGGAAACTTGCTAAAATAGTTTCTACTAAAACTGTTGCTTTAATGCTTCCTTGTGGGATTTTGAGGTAATCTTGCGCAAAAACAAATACTTCATTCCACAAACGAGCCTCTAAATAACTTTCTAATTTTGGGAGATAAAAATACGTTCCACTGCCGTTTTCAGTAAGATAGGCTATATTATGAAAGAAATACAAGCCAAAATCAAACAAACTGGCACTCATATTTTCGCCATTGACAAGCACATTTTTCTCTTCCAAATGCCAACCTCGTGGTCGCACCATCAATGTAGCCACTTTTTCGTTTAATTTATAGACTTTTCCAGCTTCGTTTGTGAACGAAATAGTCTTTCTAATGGCTTCTTTGAGGCTGATTTGTCCTTCAATATTGTTTGCCCAACTTGGAGAATTGCTATCTTCAAAATCAGCCATAAAAACCTTTGCACCAGAGTTTAGGGCGTTAATAATCATTTTGCGCTCCACAGGACCAGTAATTTCCACTCGTCTGTCTTGCAAATCCGCAGGAATAGTGCCAACTTGCCAGCTACTTTCACGAATTTCTTTCGTTTCTGGTAAGAAATGGGGCAATTTTCCGTTATCAATTTCTTGCTGCACTTCTTTTCTTTTTTCTAATAATGCAAGTCTTTTAGCATTAAATTGCTTTTGCAACGCCTGCACAAATGCAAGCGCATCAGGCGTGAGAATACTTTGATATTCAGGCGTGAAAGCACCTTTTACTTCAATATTTTGAATATTTTTATCTTCTTGAAGATAGGAATAAGACATATAATTTTTGGTTGTAAGTTGAAGTTTTTGGAGTTATGAATATTTGTAATAATAGTAAATTGTATTTCACTCACAATTCACAACTCAAAACTCACAACTCATTTTTGATTTACCGAAAGTAGGGAGAAATTTATATTCAAAAAAATATTTTTACTGTTTTTTTTATTAAAAAAGTGTTTTTTTGGAAATATATTATTTTACATAGATAAAATTGCACTTAATTAAGGCGTTTTTGTATCAAATGAATAAATATAGTTTTGAGTTATATTATTTTTACATTAAATTTATGTTAGGTTTATTGAAATTATCATAGTAATTGATAGACTAAGTATGTATCAATATTATTTAGTTTCATATAAATAAAATAAAAATACTATAATATTAAAATATTCGTTATATTTCCACCAAAACAAAATTCAATATCTTATCTTTTTACATTATTTAGTCAATGAGTGAGAAAATATTAGATGCTATTATCCAATTATTAGCCATTTCAGCGCATTTGGACGGGGTTACTATCCAAGAAAAAAATATTATTCGTAAGTTTTTGGCGGAGCAAATCAGTGAAGACCATATTGGGCAATATATGCACAAATTTGATGTTTTTGCAGCTCGTGCAGAAAAAATCAACGCTTTTCAGATATTTAAAGCCATTAATTCCGAGCTCACACAACAGCAAAAAGTTGTTGTAATTGCTAATTTGCTGGATTTAACCGTTTCTGATGGCACAGTTTCCAATGCAGAAGCAGAATATGCAGATACTGTGGCGCAAGCCTTTAATTTTGAAAATGCTGAATATCAACTAATTAAAAGTTTTATTATTAGTCCAAATTTAGATAATTTTGACCTAGAACAAGTTGTTTTTATTGATAATGATGCCTTTAAAAATGAAAATATAGCTTACAAACATATTTTTAGAGAGAAAATAGAAGGAAAAATAGCCGTTTTGCGTATTCCTAGCTTAGAAACGTATCTTTTACGCTACGAATCTGGTAAAAGCAACATTTATCTCAACGGAATTGCCCTGCGCAACCACCAAACCTATATTTTTCCTACTGGAAGCTCGCTTAGAAGTGATAAAACTGACCCCATTTATTATAGTGATGTTGTTACACTTTTCCTCAACGAACACCGTAACGAAAAACTTTCTTTTGAAGTAAAAAACCTTACCTACCGCTTTTCAAGCAATAAAATTGCCTTACACGACATCAATTTGTCAGAAGAATCTGGCAAATTGGTTGGCTTTATGGGTGCAAGTGGGTCAGGGAAAAGTACGCTTTTAAATGTTTTGAATGGTAATTACGTACCTTCACAAGGAAAAGTGCTGATTAACGGCATTGATATTCATAAAGATCAAAAACGCATAGAAGGGCTGATTGGCTACGTGCCACAAGACGACCTTTTAATAGAAGAACTCACCGTTTTTCAAAATCTTTATTATGCTGCAAAGCTCTGTTTTAGCCATTATTCAGAAGAACAACTGGATACTTTGGTGCTGAAAACCCTTCAAAATTTAGGACTTTCAGAAACAAAAGACCTCAAAGTTGGTAGTGTGATGCAAAAAACTATCTCTGGAGGGCAACGAAAACGCCTAAATATTGGTTTGGAGCTACTCCGTGAGCCTGCGGTGCTTTTTGTTGATGAACCAACGTCTGGGCTTAGTTCTCTGGATTCTGAAAATATTATGGATTTGCTAAAAGAGCTTTCTTTGCGTGGAAAGCTAATTTTTGTGGTAATCCATCAGCCTTCTTCTGATATTTTTAAGATGTTTGACAAGCTTTTTATCCTTGATGTAGGTGGGTATCCCATTTATTATGGTAATCCTGTGGAAGCTATTGTCTATTTTAAGACTATGGCGCATTTTGTGGACAAGGAGGAAGGTTCGTGTGTGGAGTGCGGAAACGTCAATCCAGAACAGATTTTTAGTATTATTGAAACGAAAGTTGTCAATGAATATGGTCGTCTGACCACCAAACGCAAGGTTTCCCCTCGCAAATGGAATGATAATTTTAAGTCAAAAATCATTCTTCCAGAGATAAAACCAAATTTGGAAGAGCCTGTAAAAACGCTTAAAATCCCTTCACGCATCAAACAAAGTATTATTTATTTCACTCGTGATGTGCTTGCGAAACTTAGTAATACGCAATATCTTACCATCAACTTGCTTGAAGCACCTATTTTGGCACTTATTTTGGCATATATTGTGCGGTTTCATAATACTGACGAGAGTTTGGGCGAAATTGGTTATAATTTTAATGAAAATATGAATATTATTGCCTTTATTTTTATGGGTGTGATTATTTCCATTTTTATTGGACTGACTGTAAGCGCAGAAGAGATTATCAAAGATGCAAAAATGAATAAAAGAGAGGCATTTTTGAATTTGAGTAGGAATAGTTATTTGACTGCGAAAATTGCCATTTTATTCACTTTTTCTGCTATTCAGACGTTTTGTTTTGTGCTTGTTGGACATTGGGTTTTGGACATTAACGGAATGTTTTGTACGTATTGGGCAGTATTTTTCTCGTGTGCGTGTTTTGCTAACGTATTGGGACTCAATATTTCTGCTACTTTTAATTCTGTGATTACTATTTATATAATTATTCCTATTTTACTTATTCCGCAACTTATTTTGGGTGGCGTTGTGGTGAATTTTGATGAAATAAATCCGCAAGTTTCTAGCCAAGACAAAGTGCCTGTTGTGGGTGATATTATGGCATCTCGTTGGGGTTTTGAGGCTATTGTGGTCAGCCAATTTAAGGACAATGATTATGAAAAAATGTTTTATGAATATGATAGAAAAATGGCAGAAGCGGAATATATGAAAGTTTATTATCTTCCTGCGCTGGAAAGCAAGCTCTCGTATAGTTTTAATAATTTAAAGGTTGCTTCTCTCAAAAATGATGTGGCAGCCAAATTGCGTGTGTTGAAAAATGAATTTAAATTTGAGAGAAAAACACAATTTTCTGGCGTTTTCGCTGATAATGAAAACCTTACAGCTGAAAAACTTACAAAAGAAATCTACGACAAAACAAAAAAATATATCCAAGAACTTCAAATAAGTTATATCAAATCTTACAACAAAATTGCAGATGAAAAAGACAAGCTAATGGCACGCCTTGCACAAACGCCTGCACAGAAAAAAGTCTTTCAAGAACTCAAAAAACGCTATTCTAATGAAAAACTAGAACAACTGGTGAAAAATTCTGCTGATGCTACTCGTTTTTTGGTAGCTAATGACCGTATCATACAAAAAATAAATCCTATTTATTTTACGGCTACACCAGAAGATTATTTTAGCTTTCGTACTCATTTTTTCGCTCCTAAAAAGCATTTTATGGGACGTTATTATGATACCTTGTATTTTAATATTATTGTTATCTGGGTGATGTCGTTGCTACTTTACATAACGCTTTATTTTGAGTTGTTTAAGAAAATTTTGGATAAAATTAGTGCTGTTGTTGATTGGACAAAACTCCAAAAACAAAGAAAAAAGAAAGTGGGAAAATAACTAAAAAAGCCTTTCCAAATTTTGGAAAGGCTTTGCAGGGCATCAATAATTAACTGTTAATTATCTCTTCTAAATCCTTCAAAATAGGATAATAAAGCATCTTTTCATTCTCACCATTTAGAGTATCAGGAAAAAGAGCCTTAATAAATTCAGAATATTCATTTTTATAGACTTCCAACATACGAGAATTGGTATCTTTTGAGTATTTTACGTTGGCTAGTCTGTCGCAAAGTTTCACAAATATTGCGCCTACAGTGTTTCTGATGCCCTCATAATATTTTGCGTTGGCTCGTTCTTTTCTATTTTTACCTTTTTCATTAGTAACCGCAAAAACAATTTCTGCTACATTTGTATTAGTTTCTTGTACTAAGTCGTTGTAAGTCAAGCGACAATCTTCAATAGTGTCGTGTAACCAACAAGCACTTATTACATCATCTTGCAGATTTTCTGGTAACAAATGAATGTGTTTTTGCGCATAACTGACCACTATTGCCAAATGGACGGAATAGGGGTTTTGGTCATACAAATGATTTGTATTTTGATGCGCTGCTATGGCAAAAGAGATAATTTTAGTATTCATTTTTTTAATTGTGAATTGTGAATTGTGAATGAATACAAAGTTTTGATAATCAAAAGATTGTGTACGGCAGTAACCTTACTTATAATTTATAATTTATAATTCATAACTCTTTTATCTCTTGGTTAGCAATTTGCTTTTTAAGAATAGAAAGTCCTTCTATAAAGCTGTGGGGCTGATATTCTAATGCTGTGATAGCTTTATCCAAAATAAACCCAGTTTTTGGAGGTCTTTTTGCGGGTTGCGTAAACGTAGAAGAATCTGCTCTGGTGATATAAGAAGTCGGTAAATCAAAGAAATCAGCCGTAGCCATAGCCATATGATAAGGCGTAAGCAAATTTTTGCCTGCAATATTAAAAATGCCTGCTTTTTTCTTGGAAACTATCAAAAAACAACCTTCTGCAAGGTCTTCTGCGAGTGTGGGCGTGCGCCATTGGTCATCAACAACCTTAATATTTTTTCTCTCTTCCAAAGATTTTTTCACCCAAAGAATAATATTACTTCTGCTCATATCTTGCGCAATGCCGTACACCAAAACGGTGCGAGCAATAGCGTATAAATTTGTAGTTGTCTTCTCAAAAGCACTTTCTAGTGCTTTTTCAGCCGCAAGTTTACTTTCACCATAATAACTAATAGGGTTGGGCGTGTCGTTTTCGTTGTAGGGTCCACTCTTACCATCAAAAATAAAATCAGTAGAAAGATGAAGTAAGAAAATACCTTTTTTTGCACAAAATTGCGCTATATTTTCAGTTGCCACGACATTTTGCGCCCAACAACCTTCTTTATTGGTTTCACACTCATCAACATTGGTCATAGCTGCCGTGTGAATAACAATATTAGGCAAAAACTTATCTAAAACTGTTTCTATCTCTTCCTTTTTAGTAATATCAAGTGAATGATATTCATAATTGAGGTGAGGCAAATGCAGACGGTTTTCGCCACGAGAAGTAGCAATAAGCTGATAATTTGTTTTTTGAGCAATAAGTTCTACTAATTTTTGTCCCAAAAGCCCATTAGAGCCTGTAATAAGGATTTTTTGCATTATATTGAGCTAAAAAAAATATTTTTTGATTAGTGATATTTAATTGTGAATTTTAAATGAATATAAAAGAACACAACACGTAACAAACGTATTTATTCACAATTTAAAATTCACAATTATCTGTAAAGTGTGATACGTACTATTTCGCCAGTTTCGTAGTCATTTAGTAAAACCATTGTATTTTTAGACAGTTGTTCTATGCCAATTTGGTCTTCTTTATCTAAACTACCATTGCCCAATGCTTTTTTTACAAACAATTTTGAGCCGTATTCGTTCACTTTCCACTCACCTGCTTCATAATTACCATTAAAAAAAATGCGGTAATTCCCATTTTTATCAAATTCAAAAGATGATTTTTTGGCAGCCATAAGCATTTCTGCCTTAAATTTTTCTTTGTCTGTTGCTGATGCGCTGGCTATTTTTTGCTCCATACTGGGGATTTCAATTTTTTTGACTTTCCATTTTCCAGCAATAATATTTTTTTTGTCATTTTGTTGCGCTTGCAGAGAAATTGACAAGAAAAACATCAAAAAGAAAGCAATAAAATAAGTATTTTTATGCCTATTTTTTTTAATATAAATATTCATTTTATTATTTTTTATTATTAAATTCATCAAAAAAAACGGAGAACAAATACTTATCCTCCGTTTTTTATGTGTTTTACTTAAGTCTATACTTAATTTAGGAATATTCGTTTTGTAGTACTATATTTTGTATCACCCACTTCTACGATATAAACTTCTGATTTTGATTTAGACATATCATATTCTTGTGAAAAGCGTCCTCTTTGCGTTGTATTATCTTCTTTTATAAGATTTCCTATCACGTCATAGATACGTATATGCACACGAGAATCTTTATTGATAAAACTTACCATAAAACGCCTATTTCCAAGCGCACGGACTTCAAAATCAATGTTATTAGACGTATTCTGCGAGAGATTTAACGTATTATTTTCAGTAATTAAATCATTATCTGTGAGCGCAGGCTCTATGATAAGCGTTTGCATTGCGTGCAGAGGGGCAGGTTGTATGAGGATATTTCCTGCACAAAGCCATAAAGCAAATAAAATGCTTTTTGGAGTAGCCCTTTGGGCGAGTAATGTAATTATTTTTTTCATTTCAGCTAGGAATTGTTAGTATAATTTTTAATTTGAAAATACTATAACCAAAACCTTGCCAAAAATACTCTGATGTAGTTTTTACCTAAAAATAGTTGAAATTCTATTATTTCATTTTAAAAATATACATTTCATTTTTGGTAAAAAGCAGTAAATTATTATCAGATACCGCTACAAGTTCGTAATTTTGGGCAATAGGCGTATTATATTGAGTTATGATATTATTGATATTATTGTAAACGTAATTAACGCTAATTTTATTATCTTTTTGCAAAGCATAGATATAATCATTTGCTATAAACACAGCGTTTGCATCTGCAATATAAATACTTTTTTTGTAATTACCAAAATTGTCAAATAAAAAAACGCCATTATTTTTATCAACCAAATAAACTAAATTATTCAATTCTTTGATAAACAATAAGTTATATTCTTTTTTCTGAAAAAGCAAATCACAAGGTGTGTGCAAAATAATAGTTTTAGTTCGTGTGTTATATTTTTTTAGGCTAAAATCCACCTCATCAAAAATCCAGATATTTCCATCAGCAGCAAGTGTGGCAAGTCTTGCAAATCCTGCCATTGTGTCGTCTATTTTGATACTTTGTTTGAGTGTAAGAAATCTATCAAAAATAACTAATTCTTGATTTTCTTGGTAAAAAACAGCAGTTTCTAACATTGCCCACGCCTCCAAAAGTGTGATATTTGCCCTAATAGCAGGAGAATAAGCCGTAATACTATCCCCATTATTTTTGTATTTGGTGATAGCACCATTTTTATCAGCTATGAAAATATTTCCATAACGGTCAGCAGAAACCTGCACAGGCTCTTTAATACGTATTTTTTTGATAAAAATTAACTCTTTGCTCGTGTCTTGGAGAGCAGGCGTTTGCGCATATATAGGGGCGCATATATGTAGGAAGAAGAAAATTATTAGTATTATGTAAGATGTGTTTTGTAGGGGCTGGGCTTGCCCCTGCCCAAATGCGTAAGCAATAATGCGTAAGCAACACGTTGAAAATTGCTTGTTGTTATTGCTTGTCGTTGGGCAGGGGCAAGCCCAGCCCCTACATTTTAATACAAATTTCTTTTTTTGATACATATTAGACAATGCCAATTTTTTGTTGCTGTAAAAGTTTCGTTGCAAATTATTTAGTAACTGAAGTTACGCAACGTACTGTTATTTCTAGCTATACTGTAAACGGGAAGGATTTCGGAAAACAGATTTTGTATTAGTTCCAGCGGAACGGCATATTTATAGAAACATTGTTGTATTGGTATTTCGCTCCAGCGGAGCGCAATATTTATAAATATGACGCTCCGCTGGAGCGAAATACATTTTTTACATGTTTTTTCTATAAATATATCAGTCCGCTGGACTGTAATACATTTTCCGAAATCCTTCCCGTTCATAGTATAATTTATTAACCTCAGTACCAAGATAACAAAAGTACCATAATTATCAAAATAAATGTGTTTTTATTTTTTAGATACTAAAAATAGTTGGAGGGATTTAAAATCAAGCGTATTTTTATTTTTCTTAATTTATAAAAACTCATTGATTTAATTTAAACGTAATAATATATGAAAAATTGTTGTGTGTAAGGTTAGTTATGAATTTTAAATTATTAATTATGAGTGAATATGTTTTTATTCATAAATACACAACTCAAAAAAATAATGGACATAGTAAAACTGGAGCATTCTTTAAAATCAAAAAAGCTACCCAAATTGGATAGCTTTTTTTTGTCATATTTTTTTTGCATATTTGCAAAAAAACATTTGAATATGATGCAAAACACCATAAAAACCGCTATTATTGTAGCTGTAAGTGAAAACAATATAATTGGCAAAGAACAAAACCTGCCTTGGCGACTTTCTGATGATTTGAAGAATTTTAAGGAAAAAACCCTGCATCACGCTATTATTATGGGGCGCAAAACCTTTCAAACCTTCCCCAAACCACTCCCAAAACGACAACATATTATTATTTCTAGGAATAATTCAGCAGGTTTTGGAGAAATAGAAAATAGTCAATTTACCAATTCTTTGGGAAATGCTATTTCCTTAGCGAAAGAATACGCCCAGAATAACGCCCAAAATGAAGTTTTTGTTATTGGAGGAGGCGAAATTTATAAGCAAAGTCTAGAAAATAATTTAATAGATGTTATTTATCTCACTCGTGTACATACATATACACAAGGCGACACTTTTTTTCCTGAAATAAATCTTGAAAAATATACAGAAATTAGCAAAATTTCATTTTTAAAGAATGAAAAAAACGAGTTTGATTTTGATATAATTGTTTTGGAGAAAATCAAAGAATAAACAAAAATATCTTTATTTCTTAACCAAAGTTAATGAAAATGAAACATATTTAGCGTACTTTTGTCAATAAATAACGCTCAATTAAATTCATTAAATAATTTCTAAGCCCAAATCAAAATGAATATCATATCTAATAATACCTTTCTGCTGCGTTTGGCAGTATCTGTTATCCTTATTATTCACGGTATGGGCGGAATGTTTAATGGTGGAATAAACGGTTTTGGGCAAGCACTCAACGAATGGGGGCTTGGTCTTGCGCCTTTGGGAGTGCCTATTGCGTGGGCTATCAAATTATCCCATTTGACAAATGTGGTCAGTTTGCTGACTGATAAATATGTAAAAATCACCTCTGCTATCAGTATTTTGGTGTTGATAATGGGAATTATCCTCATTCACGGCAAAGAAGGGTGGTTTGTGGTAGGCGGTGGCACAAATGGTGTAGAATTTAATTTCCTCTTAATTTTTGCCTTGCTGACAATTATGTTTCCAAATGGATTTAAAAAACCCTTATAAATTAAAAAAAGTGTCAAAATAATTTATTTTGGCATTTTTTTTGTTGCTTTTCTACAATCAAATGAAAACCAAATGAAAATTAAGAGAAAATAATATTGGTATTTTATAACGAAAAGGCTTTTTTTGCGTTATAATGTAGTTAAAATCTTAATAATTGTATTCATTCACAATTCAAAATTTACAATTTAAAATTACATTATGCGCTTTATTCTTTGTCTTTTATTGTCTTTTAATTCTCTAAATGTTTTTTCACAACAAAAATTTACCATAAGTGGTTATATCAAAGATGCCAGCAACGGAGAAGATTTGCAAGGTGCAACCGCACAAGACGAAAATACCAAAATAGGTGTTTTAACCAATGGTTATGGCTATTATGCGCTTTCTTTGCCTGCGGGAAATCTCAAAATTACTTATTCTTTTGTGGGTTTTAAATCAATTACAAAAGAAATAAATCTTACCCAAAATGTTGTCGTTGATATTCAGCTTTCTGATGAGGAATTGGAAGCTGCGGAAGTGGTGGCTGACAAGTTCAAACAGGAACTTGAAAATACGCAAATGAGTACCGTAACGCTTAGTGCGCAAGAAATTAAGACTGTTCCTGTGATTTTTGGAGAAGTGGATTTAATTAAAATTTTGCAGCTAAAACCTGGCGTAAAATCTGGCAGTGAAGGCTCGTCAGGCTTGTATGTGCGTGGCGGTGGTGCAGACCAAAATCTGGTGCTTCTAGACGAAGCAGTGGTTTATAATGCCTCGCATTTGTTTGGGTTTTTCAGTATTTTCAATGCTGATGCAGTAAAAAATGTTGATTTGTATAAGGGTGATTTTCCTGCGCAATATGGCGGCAGATTGTCGTCTGTGCTTGATGTAAAACTCAAAGAAGGAAACAATAAAAAACTTTCTGTTTCTGGTGGAATTGGGCTTATTTCTTCACGCCTAACGGTAGAAGCACCTATCCAAAAAGATAAATCTTCTTTTATTTTCTCTGCACGCCGCACTTATTTTGATATTTTTACTCGTCAAATCAATAAAAAAAATGAAGGAAAACCTAACATAAATCCTATTCCTGACTATTATTTTTATGATATGAACCTCAAAATGAATTTTGTGGTAGGCAAACGTGATAGAATTTTTGTGAGTGGTTATTTTGGGCGTGATGTCTTTAATTTTTCTAATAGAACCTTCAAATTTGACTTTGATTGGGGCAATGCAACAGGTACTTTCCGTTGGAACAGAACCATTAGCCCTAAACTTTTTATGAATGTTTCTTTAATTTATTCAGATTATAAATACAAAATAAATAATTCTTTTGGGCAATTTAATTTTTCTATTGGTTCT
The DNA here is from genome assembly GCA_043764015.1 of Raineyaceae bacterium. Classification (GTDB taxonomy): domain Bacteria; phylum Bacteroidota; class Bacteroidia; order Cytophagales; family Thermonemataceae; genus JANYGM01. The sequence continues at coordinate 5,402 of JAYUKY010000066.1, read as the reverse complement.
GGTGTGAAAGATTATAACGCAAAAGTTGATTTTGATTATGCTATCAACAACAAAAATAACCTACGTTTTGGTGTACAAGCTACTCAGCATTTATTTGAAATAGGGCGTACAAGTTTTACAAGTAATGATGGTAAAATTGATTTTCAGGCAGGAAAAGGGCTTGATGCTACAGAATATGGTGTTTATGTCAATGACGAATACGACCTAAATGCACAATGGAAATTTAATGCAGGCTTGCGTTTGTCTGGTTTTACGCAAAATGGCAAATGGTATGGCGGACTTGAGCCACGTATTGCGGCACGCTACAAAGTCAATGAAAAAATCTCTCTCAAAGCGAGTGCCTCACAAATGTACCAATATTTGAACTTGGTTTCTAATTCTGGGGCGAGTTTGCCCACTGATATTTGGTATCCAACAACTGGCAATTTCAAGCCGCAAATGTCGCAACAAGTCGCTGCTGGGGCAAGTTTTCTTTTGGGCAAAGAAGGAAAATATTTACTTTCAAACGAAATTTATTACAAAAAATTAGCTAACCAAGTTGATTTAAAAGACGGTGCGCAACTTTTTGCCAATGATAATTTAGAAAAAGAGTTTGTTTTTGGGCGTGGCTGGGGTTATGGAAATGAAATTTATCTAGAAAAAAAATCTGGGAAACTAACTGGTTGGATTGGTTATACTATTTCGTGGACAAAACGCCAATTTGCTGACAGTAGCAACGGAAATGGTCCTATCAACGGAGGAAAAACATTTTATCCTAAATATGATAGTCGCCACGACTTGTCAATAGTTGCGGCTTATGCTCTCAATGACAAATGGACATTTTCTGCTAATTTCGTTTATCGTACAGGAAATGCCACTTCAATTCCTACGGATTTGTTTGTCTTACAAGACGTTACGGGAGCGGGGTTTGTTGCGGGTGGTGTGCAGGAAAGAAGTAATTTTCGTCTTCCTGCCTATCATAGGGCAGACCTGAATCTTATCAGAAAAAGAAAACACAGATGGGGTGAGTCTGATTGGACTTTTAGTGTTTATAATGTTTATAATAGAAGAAATGCGTACTTCGTTTATATTGAAACAGTTACGCAAGATAATAATGGTGTTGATTTACCTCCAACTGCGCTTAGACGTGTGGCAAAACAAGTGGCATTATTTCCTATTATTCCTTCTATAACCTATAATTTTAGGTTTTAGAGATTTTTTTTTTTAGAAAGACCTCAAAAAATATAATTTTTAAATGAAAAATATAACAAAAATTCTTAGCATTTTAATATTATTGTCTTTAGCTTCTTGCAATTTGGAAAGAGCTATTGAGATAGACCTTCCAAAAGGCAAAGACCAACTTGTGGTAGAATGTTATTTGGAACACGGAAAGCCGTATCAGTTACTTCTTACGGAAACTGTACCTTATCTTTCTCCGCCAAATGGTACAGCATTTGGTTTGCCAGATGTGTTAGGGGCAACCGTTTCTATTATCCATAATAACAAAGTAATAACACTCATTTATAAGCCTAATATTGATACTTCTAATAATAAAGTATTTAATTATACTTCTGCGGAGCTTGTGGATAGCACCATAAAAGGAGATTATTCTCTTTTTGTGAGAGATACAAAAGGGCGTGAAATCACTGCAAAAACACGCTTTTTGCCAAAATTACCTATCAATGAAATATCTTGGGAATTTGACACTGACCCACTCAAAGTTGATACTGCCAGAAAAGCATTGATTTTGGTGCGTCACAACAAATTAAGTGCCACCCAACGCCACAGACTACAAATTGGGAAAGTCAATAACGAAGATACACTAAAACTAAAAACGGAAACGGATTTTACGTATGTGGGGATTTTTAGTACCAATAATGTGGTTACAATTGGTACAAGGTATTTATTTAAGAAAAAAGATACTGTTTTTGTGCGCCTTTTCAACATAGAACAGCAATATTATGACTACAAAAGAAGTGTAGATGCCTCGCAAGGCGCAAATGGAAACCCTTTTGCACAACCAGTTTCTATCACATCAGGCGTGCAGGGCGGAATAGGCGTTTTTACAACGCTTGTCTATGACAAAAGAAATATAATTATTGAGTAGTATTAGTTTTTGCATCGTTTATAATTACTCACCGTTTTTTATCAAATATTGAACGACAAAATAAAGTTATTGGCACAAATGATTTGATTTGATAGAAAAAAGAATTACTTTTGTAACGGATAAACAGAGAAAATCCAATTATATTGTAAGTATTTGAAAAATAATCACTTAAATATTTGTAGGTAATAATTTTTTCTGTATATTTGTCAAAACAAAATAATAAATATATGAAATATAATGCGCTCAAAATAAAAAACTGGTGTGACGAAAACATTAGTTCAGCCTCTTGGCAAAGAGTTGCTATGAAAAACCTCAACTTTTTTAAGGAAAAAGGCTTTTCTATAACTGAAATAAACAGCCCAAACGAAAATACCTTTTTAGATGAAGAGAGTTTTGAGTTGGTTTATACTTCTATTATGGCTGTGTACGAGATTGAACTTCCTTATGGGGAAGTTGTGTATAAATAAAAAGCATACAAAAACAGTAATAATAATTAAAAAATAAATTTATGCAAGCACTTATAATAAAACAATGGTGTGATGAAAATATTACACCGGTAGCTTGGCAGAGAGTTACAATGAAGATTTTTGCGCATTTTCGTGAAAAAGGTTTAAGCCTTACAGATTTGGAAAATCCAAACGCAAGTGTTGTACTCGCACCAGATTCTGTGGCACTTGTCAAGCAAACTATTTCTGAAATGTACCAAATAGAAGTAGCGGTTTTAACCTAATTTTCTATAAAAACCTCAAAATATTATTAAACTTTCTAAAAACTCAAACTTTGGAAAGTTTTTTTAGTTTGAAAATAAATTTTTTGTTCTCAAACCAGCTAAAATACCACTAAAAAGCGTAGATTTTGGTACATCAATCATATCTGCAATTTTATCACCCAACAGAAACCGCATTTGTGCAATAGCCGTTTTGTTATAAAAACTACTTACGCTTTCCTCAAAAACCGCAAGCAATGCCTTTGTAAGTGTTTTTCCTTCCTCACTTGGCGCAAACTGTCTTTCTGCAATAAGTTTGTCTAACCAAAAAGATTCTTTCATAGTATCAGGCAAAAACGGCTCTTCAACACCCAAAAAATAACCAATTACGTTCCAAAGATGTAAATAATTTTCAGCCTCTTCATCAGTAAAAGGAATATTCATTTTTTTCAGTCCTTGTAAAATGATATAAGAAAACGACAAATTAGTGCCTGCCATATCTTCTTGGTTGATAGGTTCTCCCCATTCTGGAGCGTTCCAAACCGTTTTATTCACTACAAAATGACGAATAGAAGCGTGCAAAAGCCTAGTTTTGAGGCATAAAAATGCACCTTTTGAAATATTTTCGTTTAGTTGATTTTCTGATTGGTTTTCTGAAATAATTGGTTTAATTTCGCCTAAAAAAATGTCTTTAGATGTAATATTGATAAGAAAATTAGCGGTTTCTTCCAAGCGTTTTTTAGCATCTGTTTGTAATCTTTTAGAAAGGAAAAGCACTTTTACACCATTTTTGGCAGCATAACAATATGGTAATGAGTAAGTACCAAGCGTAAACAAAATATTTTCTTTGTTTTTCTCAAAAAACAAACTTGCTTTTTTCATTTTCTCAAAATTTGCCCAAATAGGAAAAGTGCTATTATTATCAAAAAAGTAGTTAATATTTTGATAATCAGCAGGAATATTGGTATTTTCTGTGGTGAGCCATTGCAACCATTCGTAGGTTTTGGCAGGCGCAAGCGTGGCAAAAAGTGTTTTTATGGCATTGTCTGCTGGTGCATCTGTGCGTGTGCGTGCTTGCGTGAGTTGATTATATTGAAATTTTTTCATAGTTAAGACAGATAATAACTGAAAATACAATGTTTTATAAATAAAAACGTATTGTATAAGAAATTGTTTTTATATTTGTAAGGACAATTAAAATCACTACCAAAAATAATGGCAAATATTCCAAAAATATTGTTTCTTGATGAAGATAGTAAGCTATTTTTATCTTTATCAGAAAAAGTAAAAGAAAATAAAATAAAAATATCTCTTTTGCATCAGAATACTTTGCGAGGTATGCTAAGTAATACCATTGTTTGGGAAAGTATTGATATTATCCTGATAAATTTAAGTTTGCCTAATTTGGACATAAAAAGTTTTGTAGAAGCTGTTAGAAGGCACTTTTTCCCTGCTGATGTAGGCATTATTCTGCTTGGTACACCTGCTCAAAACACTGAAATAGAAGAAGGTTTGAAACTTGGCGCACATCATTTTTTGTATAAAGAATTCGTTTCTGATACGCTTATTTTGGAAAATATACAAAAATTATTAGCAACTATCAATTCTCAACAAAAATACCAATTTGAAATAAAAAAACTCCTTCAAAATAATACAGAAATAATAGAATACCGCAAATATCTAGACCAACAACTCTCTGACCGTACCAAAGAATTACAGGAAGTTTATGAAGAATTGTTGAAAGAAATGACAGAGCATAGAGATTTGGAGGAACAATTTAATACGTCTGTGAAAGAACTAGACACGTTTGTTTATAGAGCATCTCACGACTTGCGTGGTCCTATTGCGTCACTTATTGGGCTTTCTAATCTGGCAAAAGTGGAGCTACAAGACGAGAATGCACAGCGTTATTTGGGTATGATTGCAGAAAATTCTGAAAAATTAAACAGGATTTTGATTACTTTGTTGGAAGTTACTAAAATTAAATATTTAGATGTAGAAGTAACAGAAATAGACCTTAATGAGCTTGCTACAAAGGTAAAGCAACAGTTTTCTAAGGATTTTATGCGTGAAAATATTGATTTTCAGATGGAAATAAATGTATCAGAGTTGTTTATAAGTGACCGTTATTTGATACGTACAGTTATTCAGAACTTGATAGATAATGCTATTTCTTTTGCAAATAAAACTCCTAAGAAAAATATTTTATTTAAAATCACGCAACAAGAAAATAAAAATTTGCAAATAATTGTTTCTGATAACGGACAAGGAATAGAAAAAAACGTGCAGGATAAGGTTTTTACTATGTTTTTCAAACATAATGCTACTTCAAAAGGGTCAGGAGTAGGTTTGTATGTTGTGAAAAATTGTTTACAAAAACTAAAAGGGAATGTAACATTACAAAGTGAAATCAACATTGGAACAGAAGTAGTTATCATTCTGCCCAACCTTATCTAAGTTACGAAGTTTGAGGTACGAATTATTAGTAATTTATCATTGCAAATAATGTATTTAGTAACGTGTTGCAAATAAGTTCCTAATTTCAAAAAACTGATTTTTAGGCTACGGTGGCGTGAACGCCACCGCTATACATAAAACCATTTTTGCCTT
>JAYUKY010000065.1:0-12199 GCA_043764015.1 Raineyaceae bacterium | reverse complement strand
ATTAGCCAGTTTATTATATTTTATTCCTTCCATAATTGCAAAAATAACACTTTTTTGTTAAATTGCTACACTATTCCGACTTTCGCAGGAGGTCTATTAGATTATATTTTTTCATTGTCATTACTTATTTTTTATATATGTTTACCTGCTCATAATTTCTTGGATTACCTGTGTAATACAAGCTGTCATTATAATATAATTTCAAGTATTTATTTTGTTTGTTACAATAGTTATCCATAAAATAGTTTATCTTTATGGTATCAACATCTCTTTTTATTTTTAAATAGTATATCCTAGTTATATCTTTACCCACAGAGTCTCTGGTATGTCCAAAGTCTTCTACATATGGTATTTGTATTGCATTAGATACATAACCTGCACTTATGTATCTTCCATTCCAAGGATAACCAGCGGAGTAAATTGTTTTACCTAGTAAAAAGGGTTTAAATCCTTCCTCATACATATTTATTTCTTCTGGTAGTATCTTATTTGTACCTATTTTACCAAAGTAATCTTGGCGTGTAACGGCATCGTATAATGAAATATTCATTCTTGCTTCGTTAGTATCCGCACAAATATTATAAGAGCCAGAGTTTTTGTTGCATTTTAATCCTATCAAAGAGAATAAGAGCAATATTAAAAGTACATTTTTCATAAAGTTATTTATTTATTTTGTGTAAAGTACTCTGAACCAAATGTTGTCTTCACCTCCATAAGTACCATTTCTGTAATTTGGGTTACTTGATACATTTCCATAAATAGTAGTAAGACTGTCATATCTCTGCTTAAGTCTGTTGTTGTTGCCGTAATAAAACTTTGCTTGCATTTCTTCGTCTGTTGCCTCTAGTGTTCCACACTTATTATCTTCTTGTGGAATAGGAGTCATCAATTTTTGTGAAAAGCCCAAAGAGCATATCAGCATTAAAATAATCAAAAAGTTGTATTTTTTCATTGGATTTTATTTTTTATAGACATTAACTTGTTCATAAGTAGGAGCATCACTATTATTACTATAATACAAACTATCATTAAAATAGATACTTAGATTTGAATTTTTCATCTCACAAGCATTATTCATAAAATAACTTATCTTTATAGTGTCTATATCTTGTTTTATTTTAAGATAGTAGGTTCTGTTTATTTGTTTACCAACTGAATCCTTAGTATGTCCAGACCTCTCCACATAAGGTATTTCTATTGGATTAGACACATAACCAGCACTTATATAGCCATTATCCCAAGAGTATCCAGAAGAATTAGCTGTTCTTCCCAAAAAGAAGGGTTTAAAATCTTCTTCATACATACTAATCTCACTTGGTAGTATCCTGTTTGTGCCTATTTTGCCAAAATAGTCTTTATGGGTATAAAAATCTCCTATACTCATTCTAATTAGTGCATTATCATTATCATAACAAGTATTATAAGAACCAGAGTTTTTATTGCATTTTAATCCCACTAAAGAGAATAAAAGCAATATTAAAATTGTATTTTTTATAAAGTTATTTGTTTTGTATGTAAGATATTCTAAACCAGATGTTATCTTCTCCTCCATAAGTACCATTTCTGTAGTTTGGATTACTTGATACATTACCATAAATAGCAGCAAGACTATCATATTTTTGCTTTAACTTATCATTATTGCCATAATAAAAATTTACTTCCATTTCCTTTTGAGACGGCTCTGGCGTTCCACAAATGTCACTACTTACTGGTTCAGTAGGCGTTGGTAATTTTTGAGCAAAGCAAATGTTAGCTATCAAAAGCGAGCCAACCAAAGATATTATTTTTATCATAATTTCATTTATTTTTTATATATTTTGATATTTGTATAATAATCACTACTACCTTGATAATACAAGCTATCATTATAATAAACACTTAAGTTTTTATTATTCATATTACAAGCATTATCCATAAAATAACTTATTTTTATGGTGTCTATATCTTTTTTTATTTTAAGATAATAAGTTCTGTTGATTTGTCTACCAACAGAATCTTTAGTATCTCCTCCTCTATCAACATACTCAATTTGCAAAGGATTTAGTACATATCCTTCTGTTATGTATCCCTGATTCCAAGGAGTACCTATGTATGGGGAGTACAATTGCTACAATTGCGACGGAGTAGCGGTTTGAAACCCTCTTGATACATATTTATTTCATTAGGCAAAATTCTATTTGTGCCTATTCCACCAAAGTAATCCTTACGTGTATAAAAGTCACCTATATTAATTCTAATCATAGCGACGTTATTATCATAACAGATATTATAAGAGCCTGAATTTTTATTGCATTTTAATCCTATCAAGGAAAAGAAAAACAACATTAAAAGTATATTTTTCATAAAATTATTGGGTTTAGGTGTTTCAAAGTATTGATTTCAAAATCAAAATAGAAAATTTCACAAAAGTACGCAATTTTTTAATACCAAACACAATTTTTTTATAATTTGTTTTTTAGCTTTTTGAAAAACAAATAAATTGTAGAATTTTATCAGAATATTTTTTTTTGGTGCAAAATATCTATTTAATTTCGTATCTTTGCGCCTCTAAAATAATGCCTTACTTATATACATAAAATTACTGCTTTTATAACTTCAAAGAATTATCAAAACAATGAAAGAACCGCAATTAAAAAATGTGCAGAACCGCATTAAAAAGGTTGCAAGTATTTTAGTAACCCAACCGTTACCCACAGACCCAAAATCTCCGTATTTTGAGTTGGCTAAAAAGTATAATCTTAAAATAGATTTTCGTTCTTTTATCCAAGTAGACCCCGTTTCGTTGAAAGATTTTAGAAAGCAAAAAGTCAATATTCAAGACCATACGGCGGTTGTTTTTACGAGCAGGCACGCAGTAGATTATTATTTTGCGCTGGCAAAAGAACTGAAAATTGAAATTCCACAGGATTTGAAATACTTTTGTATCTCTGAACAAACGGCTAATTATCTACAAAAATACATACAAGTTCGTAAGAGAAAAGTATTTACGGGCGTTAAAAATGCCCTTGACCTTGTGCCTTTCATCAAAAAGTACAAAGATGAAAAGTTTTTGTATCCTTGTTCTGACGTGAGAAAAGATGATATTCCTACGTATATGAAAGAAAACGGCTATGATTTTACGGAAGCTATCTTGTACCGCACCGTTGCGAGTGATTTATCTGATTTGTCTGATGTAAAATATGATATTTTGGCATTTTATAGTCCGTCTGCTATCAATTCTTTGTTTACAAATTTCCCTGATTTTGTGCAAGAAAACACACGTATTGCAGCATTTGGCAGCACTACGGCAAAGGCAGTTACAGATGCAGGGCTTATTTTAGATGTGGAAGCACCACTACCAAATGCGCCCTCTATGACAGGTGCGCTAGAGGCTTATATTCAAATTGCTAACAAGACAAAAAAGTAAAAGAGCAACAGTAAAAGTTAATAAAAAGATTTTTTTTTGAAAAAAGTTTGGTGAATTAAAAAAAACAGTGTATTATTACGCATTAAAAATCATAAACCTAGTATCAAAGTTTGATTTTTATACAAAATTCAAAACATTCTGTCTAAACAAAATACCTAAAAAGTAATTTTTATTTCTTAACTTATTCACTTGTTTATCAAGGAGATAACTTAAGGTAGTATATTTTTTTATTAAAATTTTTGCTGTTTCTTTTGGAATATCAAAAAAACATGCTACTTTTACTGAATGCAATCAACTTATTACACTAATATAGAATGAAAAAATTATTTACGAATACTTTGATGTTTTTCGCTTGCCTTATCAGCTTGCCTGCGTTTGCGCAACAAGAAACTCAATTTAGTCAATATATGTTCAACACATTGTTTTACAATCCTGCTTATGCAGGCATACGTGGACAAGGAAATTTTGCTTTGTTACATAGAACGCAGTGGTTAGGTTATAATGGTACTTTTGACCAAGGAGGCGCACCAAATAGCCAAGTACTAAGTTTTGATGCTCCTTTTATGCAAACAAGCGGTATAGGTATACACATTACTAATGACCAAATAGCGACTGTTCGTAATACAGAATTACAAGTTTCTTATGCTTATCATATCCCTCTAGGAAATGGCAAACTTTCAATAGGAGCAAGAGCGGGAGCATATAATCAAGTAAACCGCTTTAATATTTTACGTGCAAGAGAAGCTGATGATCCATTGGTGAATGCAGCTATTGCAAGTAGTGGTAATATGCAAATAAAACCAGATGTCTCTGCAGGTTTATATTATCAAACGCCAGACTTTTATGTTGGTGTAAGTGGTACTAGAGTTTTGCAGGCAGAATTTGATTATGGTATAGCTGGACTAAAAAATGCACTTTCAAGAAATGTATATCTGACCGCAGGTTATAATATACCAGTCAATGACCAACTTATAGTAACACCATCTTTCTTGGTAAAATCAGACCTTAATACTTATTCTTTTGATATTTCTGCTATTGCTACTTATGATGATAGGTTTTGGGGTGGGCTTTCTTACAGACAAGGAGATGCAGGGATTGTGATGCTTGGTATGAACATTAAGAAAAATGAAGCGGGTTATACAGAACTTAGAGCAGGTTATAGCTTTGATTACACTCTACAAGGAAGACCAGCAAAGTCAGCCACTTCACATGAGTTTATGGTTGCTTACACTATTGCACCGCCAGCACCAATAAAAAAACCATCACAAAAAACGCCTAGATACAATCATTAAGAATTATTGTAGTTTTTTAATAATAATAATTTAAAATTTTTCAGAATAAATTTGCAATACTGAAAAAAAATATACATTTTTGCATAACAATTGCATAGTATTTGCTTACTTCAAAATTATGCTTTTCTACAAACAAAGTAAAGAAATTTTATTTCAAACAATAATAAGTGTTATGAACAAATTGAGGAATAGTAGTAGCTTTTTCGCTATAATTATAGCGGCAGCCTTTTTGCAGAGTTGCGGACTTTTTGGTGGAAAGAAAGGAGGGAGGAAGTTGCCTGAAGAACTCAACGCTAGAATTAAAGTAACTAAAGGAGAAGTTTACAACTTTGATCAAGTGCGTCAAGGTTGGGACCAATACCGCCCACAAAGTATGGTCGTTATTCCTGCTGGTACATTTCATATGGGACAAGCTGATGAAGATGTCCCTCAAACACAAATTAACTATAACAAGCAAATCACTATTAGTGCTTTCTATATGGACGAAACGGAGGTTACAAATAATCAGTACCGTTTGTTCACTGAAACGCTAATGGCTTATGCGACAGGTGCTACACCGCTTGATCCTGATTACGAAGAAGACGTAATGAAAAAAATATTTGACCCAAATGGTGCTAAACCTGATTCTATTCAAGTAATGGAAAAAGCATATCCAAATGTGGACAGATGGGTAAAAGATTATGCTCACCACATGGGCGACCCAATGCTAGAATATTATTTTGATCACCCAGCTTTTGATGATTTCCCAGTTGTTGGTGTAAAGTGGACACAAGCAACATTATTTTGCCAGTGGAGAACAATGCACTTAAACCGTTACCGTGTTGTAGAACAGGGTCTTGTAGCATCTCCTCGTTTCAGGCTTCCGACAGAAGCTGAATGGGAATATTCTGCAAAAGGTGGACGTGATTTGGCTAAATACCCTTGGGGAAACCCCTATACTCGTAACACGCTTGGTTGTATGTTGGCTAATTTCAAACCAGGTAGGGGTAATTATTATGATGATGGTTTTTCTTACACCGCTCCTGTAGCTTCTTACTTTTCTAATGATTGGGGACTTTATGATATGGCTGGAAACGTAGCGGAATGGTGTCAAGATGCTTATTATGAGTCTGCTTCCCCTATTGTTTGGGATATAAACCCAGTTTATGACCCACAGGACAAAGGTAGTAAACTAGGTACAGGTTCTCCTAACCTAAGAGATTATCCAAAACGTATGATTAGAGGTGGTTCTTGGAAAGATATTGCTTATTACCTAGAAACAGGTACTAGAACATATCAATTCCACGACTCTGCATCAAGTGCCGTAGGCTTCCGTTGTGCAATGACTTACTTAGGTCGTTCTTCTGGTTCTGAATACGGAAGTACAAAAAGATAATTACCAATCAAACCAACTCAAAGTAGCGTCTTAGTCGCATCAAAAACTTTGAAAAATAGTATCTTTAAAAATCAAAAAACCAATTTAACTAAAACGTGTTACTAAAATGTCTGAAAAAAAATTAAGCGGAGTTCGTTATCTTTACCACTACATCGTTCCAAGAGTAGTAGGTATTGGTGCTGGTGTTGTTATCGTGGGAGCATTATTCAAGATTATGCACTGGCCTTTTGCTGGTGAAATGCTTACAGTTGGCCTTTTGACTGAAGCTTTCATTTTTGTTTTGTATGGTATTGGTCCAATTGACCCACCGCACGAGGAAGCTGATTGGTCTGTACTCGGTAATATTGCACCACAAGGTCCTCCAAAAGATGAGAAAGTAGCACTAAAGTTGGCTGCTATTGAGGCATCTCTTGCTGAAAGTATCACACCAGACAAAGTTAAAAATCTTGGTGTTGGTATGAAAGACTTGGCTGATAACGTTACTAAAATGAGTGCATTAGGTGATGCGTCTGTTGCAACTGCTGACTATGCTAAAAATGTAAAACTAGCTTCTACTTCACTTGTGGAAATGAATAAATCTTATTCTTCTACAATGACTGCAATGACTGCAATGGCTGATGCATCTAAGGATGCTAAGAACTATCACGCACAAATTCAGAATTTGACTAAGACGCTTAGCTCTTTGAACGCATCTTACGAAATGGAGTTGCAAGATAGCAAAAAATACATCACAGCTTTGAATAAATATTATGGTGGTCTTGCTACCGCAATGGAAAGTGTTGTGGGTGCGTCTAAAGATGCTGAACAATTCAAAACACAATTGTCTGGTCTGACTACTAATCTTACTTCTCTAAATAAGGTTTACGGTTCAATGCTTAGTGCTATGAAAGGAGCGCAAGCATAACCGAAAAATGGTATAATTATCTAGGATAACCATCAAAAGTGGTTATCCGTAAACTAAACTTTAACTAAATAATAATAAAATTATGGCTGGAGGAGCTAAAGAAACCCCTAGGCAACAAATGATAAATTTGATGTACCTTGTACTTACAGCTATGCTGGCATTACAAGTGAGTTCGTCAATTATCAATAAGTTCCTAGAATTAAATGAGGCACTTATACATACGCAAACAGATGCTAGACTGACAAATGATTGTACTATGGCTGCTTTTGCTAGAGAAGTAAAGCAAGAGGGTAATAAAAAAGAGGGTATTGATGCTATGGAAAAAGCATTGAAGGTCATAGCAGAGGGAAAGAAAGTAGTGAAAGAGCTAGGAGATCTTAAAGAAAAAATAAAGAAAGAAGTTGCTGGAGGTATTGACCCAAAAACTGGTCAGTTGGTTAATCCAGCTGAAGAGAACAAGTTAGAAATAATGATGCTTGGGCCTGGGGAAAGTAAGTCTGGTATTGGGTATAAACTCAAAACAACTCTGGATAGATACACAGAAAGCGTTGCGAGTATTTCTGGTATGAATAAAAAAGATTTGCCACAACTAGCGGAGGGTAACGAGAATAACCCTCTTTATACAGATGACCGTATACAACGTGGTAAGGACTTTGCTAAAGCTAATTTTGCTCAAACTCCTGCGGCGGCGGCTCTCGCAGTACTTACACACAGACAGAGTGAGATACTTCGTACTGAAGGTATCATTTTGAAAAAACTAGGTGCTGAGATTACAGGTAAGGTTATTAAATTTGATAAAATTGAGGCTATTTATGCGGCAGAGTCAAATGTGGTAGCTAATGGGGATAAATTTAAAGCTCAAATGTTTATTTTTGCAAGTGCTTCAAACTTGAACCCTCGTATGACTGTAAATGGTTCTCCAATAACAGTAGATCCAAAAACTGGTATGGGTGAAGTAAGTATTCCAGCTAGCGGTGGAACAGAAGCGGGTGCTGAACAATCTTGGAAAGGTACAATATCCTTTCTTGTGAAAGGAAAAGACACTACATTTACAGTTACTGGTAAATATAAAGTAGTAAAACCTGTAATGACTGTTTCCTCTGCAGCCGTTAGTGCTTTGTATGAGGGGTGTGGTAACGAATTGGAAGTGATGGTACCAGCTTTGGGTACAAGTTATAATCCGAGTTTTACTGCTAACGGTGCAGCTTGCTTACCTGGTTCTAAAAAAGGTGTGGTAATTGTTGTTCCATCTCCTGGTGCTAGAACGGTTACGCTAAATGTATCTAGTGGTGGTATGGCAATAGGTACTAAAGAGATAGCAGTGAAACCTGTACCTGCGGCATCTGCGGTTGCTACTTCAAATGGTGCGGAACTTAATGAAAATGCTATTACTTGTCCACCAAGTATGGGAGTTAAAATTATACCTGATGAAAGCTTTGCTAACTTTCTTCCAAAAGAATCAAGTTATAGAGCTGAGAGTTATAAAATCCAACACGTTAGAGGTGTTTTTGCGAAGGCAACAGTAAATGGAAGTGGTGGAGCAGCTAACTTGGGTGCAATAAAGGCTCAAGCAAGAGAAGGAGATAGAATAGTGATTACACAAATAGTTGCTAAACGCTCTAATTTTAGAGGTGAATTACTTAATGCAAAACTTAGTACAAGGTTTATCCAAGTAAACTTGAAATAATAGTAGTATATAATTATTTCGTTTTATACAAGAGAATGTGTTTAACAAATTGTGTATATACATTCTCTTGTTAATTTTAATCAATCAGAAATATGAAAAGTGTAAAGTTAATTGTTATTGTGTTTTTCACTCTAATTTCCCTCGGGACATCAATAGCACAAGTAGGGTACAACCCCCTTTCGGTACGTCCTGTACTTGAAGATGATATTATGTACCGTAAAAGAGTTGAAAGATTTATCAATTTGAAGGAGAAGCAAAATTTACCATTTTTTGCTGCAGGTGTTGAATTGACACAGATAATTCTTGATGGTGCTAGTGCTGGCGAGATTACACCATATAGAGAGCAAGCACCAGTAGATAGTCTTGTACCTAAGTATTTATTGTCACTTGATGAATGGAAAAAACAGCTAGCTGATTCTTCTAGCGGTAATCCTGTGGATAATGGTAAACAAATCACTTTGTTAAGTCTTACAGAAGAGTATATTTTTGATAAAAGACGTTCAAGAATGTATATAGATATGTTGAGTATTACATTGGTTGTGTTACCATCAGGATCTGGCGGACCTGGAATTGCCCAAAAACTTGCTCAATTTAAGTATAAGGATTTACACCAATACTTCAAAAAAGTTTATGAAAGGTCTAACCAGACACAAGCATTTTGGTTTAATCCTAAAAATGACAGGAGAAAATTATGTTTTTCAGACGCTTTAGATCTTAGACTATTTTCATCAAGGATAGTTAAAATATCTAATCCTGACGGTGATGCTATTGGAGAAGAAATAAACTCTGAATATACTACATCACTCAAAATGCTCTATCGTTCTCAAGAAATTGAGTATGAGCTTATGGAGTATGAGCATAACCTTTGGGAATTTTAGTCTAAAAGTAGCATAATGCTATCTTAAAGCTAGTTTAAGAAATAGAAAGAGAAGTTTAGGCATTTGCCTAAACTTCTCTTTTCTGTTTTAAACCTTTAATTATATTTTAATCTCTTCCTTATTTTCTTTGAAATGCGTCAATACTAATTTTGCTTTTGCCTTTCCAACTACGGCTACTATTTCTGTTTCTGATGCTTCTTTCATTTTAGCAATAGATTTAAAAGCAATCATTAGCTTTTGTAGTGTTTTTTCTGCAATGCCTTTTATTTCTTCTAATTCACTATTTAGACTATTTAAACTGCGTTTATCTCTGTGAAAAGTGATGGCAAAACGGTGCGCCTCATCTCTGATACGTTGAATGAGTTTTAAGGATTCTGATTTTTTGCTGATATGAAGTGGTATGCTGTCCTCTGGAAAATAAATCTCCTCCAAACGCTTTGCAATACCAATAATAGGGATTTGCCCATAAATTCCTAAATCTTTGAGTGCCTGACAAGCAGAACTTAACTGACCTTTTCCGCCATCTATAATAATTAATTTTGGAAATTTCTCACCTTCTTCCTGCAAACGCTTGTACCTACGTGTTACAATCTCGTACATAGACGCAAAGTCATCTGGACCTTCAACGGTTTTGATATTAAAATGTCTGTAATCCTTTTTGGCGGGCTGTCCGTTGCGAAAATAGACCATACTCGCCACAGGATTTGTCCCTTGAATGTTGGAGTTATCAAAACATTCAATACGTGTAGGAAGCTCTTTTAGGCGCAAATCTTGCTGTAATTGTAGCAAAGCGTGCTGGTGTTTATGCGTTTCTTCTGCAAGTGCCTTTTTCTGTAATTTCTCTTTTTTTGCAAAAAGTGCATTACACACAGACATATCAATAAGTTTCTTTTTATCACCAATTTTTGGACAAGAAATTTCCATTTCATCAATATAAATCTCTGTTTCAATGTTCGTAATTATCTCTTTTGCATTACTATTGTACTTATCTTTCAGACTAAAAACAGCGTAAATAAGAATTTCCTCGTTTGTTTCTTCTAATTTCTTTTCTGCCTCAAAAGTGTCTGTATGAATGATAGCACCATTTTTTATCTCCAAAAAATTCAGAAAAATACTATCTTCATCAGTAAAAAGCGTAATCACCAATAAATCAGTAATTTTAGGATTAACTACAACAGATTTTTCTTGAAAGATAGTCAGAGAATTAGTTTTTGTTTTATAAATATTTGCTTTTTCAAACTCCAATTTTTCTGCGTGAGTGAGCATTTTCTCCTTAAAAATCTGGGTGATATGGCTAATATTGCCTTTTAAAATCTCACGAACCTGCCAAATATCATCTAGATAATCCATTTCAGTTTGTAGGTTTTCACAAGGACCTTTACAGTTTTTGATGTGAAATTCCAAACAAACCTTAAATTTATTTGCTTCAATATTTTCTCTTGAAAGTGAAAGACTACAAGTTCTAATAGTATAAAGCTGCTTGAAAAGCTCCAAAAGGCTATTCATAGCCCTGACATTGGAGTAAGGACCATAAAAAGTTCCTAAACTTCTATCCAGCTTGCGTGTAATGAGCAGGCGAGGGAACGGCTCTATGGTGATAAGCAAATATGGGTAAGTTTTGTCATCTTTGAGTAGAATATTATATTTGGGTTGATGCTCTTTGATAAGCGAGTTTTCTAGAAGCAAAGCATCTTTTTCTGTGCCAACAACCGTAAATTCTATATGCACAATTTGAGAAACTAACCTAAGCGTTTTGCGGCTATGTTGCTTAGAATCAGTAAAATACGAACTTACCCTATTCTTTAGGTTTTTAGCTTTTCCAACATAAATAATGGTATTTTCTTTGTCAAAAAACTTATAAATTCCTGCATCAGAGGGCAAATTAGCTATATAATCTTTCATTTTTAGGTACGAAGTTTGAAGTACGAGGTACGAATTTGGGAGTATGTTTTTACTTAGTTGATTATTTTTCTTGTAGATATTTTTTATCCAAATAAAAAGTACCAAACGGCACAAAAGATGCCACAAAAGCAATAAAAAACAACTTCCACGACCAACCAAGCTCAATTTTCGCCTGAATAATTGCCAAAATATACGCCACAAAAAGTAGTCCGTGTGCCATTCCGACAATTTTATTGGGTGTCGGCATACTAGCCAAATATTTCAATGGCATAGTAATAAAAATAATCAAAAGAAATGAAATACCTTCTACAAAGGCAATCAGGCGAGTACGACCAAGCGTAGTGGTAAGAAAATTAGACATTTTATATGTTGTTTATTTTACAAATTTAGTATTTTTTACGAAAATCTTGTTAAAATTTGTGTAACTGTCTAAAAAAATCTATTTTTTGATATTTTTCAAGGAAATAGATGTAAGATTTGGAAATTTAAAATAATAATAAAAACATATTTTTTCATTTATTTTACCATTTTATTTGTAGAAATAAAATACTTTTCCTAATTTTGTGCTAGTAATTCAAAACTGAATTCATATTTTATCAAATAAAACTCAAAAAATAATGCGTAATTTATTCAATCTCTCAACAAACGCCAAACGCCAAACGCCAAACGCCAAACGCCAAACGCCAAACGCCAAACGCCAAACGCCAAACGCCAAACGCCAAACGCCAAACGCCGTTAAATCTTAGTAGAATGGT
>JAYUKY010000064.1:0-12220 GCA_043764015.1 Raineyaceae bacterium | reverse complement strand
CAAGCACCTGAATATTTTTCCTCCGTCAGCTAAAGCAGACGGCAAAGAAAAGAAAGTGAACAGAAATATCTTTTTTCTATGTTTTTTATTCTTATTGCTGTCTGCTTTAGCTGACGTGCAGGGAATTTTGAGTGCCTAACTTTGCACTAATTTATGTCAAAAAATGGGGGAAGTTGCCCCTACTCTTCTGAACAGCCTAACGTAAACGTATTTCGCAAGACCTTCACGACGAACTAGGAGCAACACTTTCTACTATAAAACTTTATATCAGTCAAGAAAAAAATGATGCTAATACGCAGGCTTCAAAGCTATTAGATACTGCCATTGGTCAGTTAAGAAGTGTTTTATTAAATCTTAATCCAAGAACATTGGAAGAAGATGGCTTTGCAGAAGCTATGCAAGAATTATCTTTTAGAATTACGCAAAGTGGCTTATGTGAGGTAGATTTTTATGATACCAATGCGAGTGAATACCTTAGTATGATGCAATCTACGGCACTTTTTAGGATTACGCAAGAACTTATCAACAACACGCTTAAATATGCGCAAGCCTCACAAATCATCATACAACTGACTTATGACAACCAAAATGAACTAATATACACTTATGAAGACAATGGACAAGGATTTGATACTGTTCAAGGTAAAAATAAAGGTTATGGGCTAAAAAATATTCAAGTTCGTACAACACTTATAAATGGTGTTTTTACCTTAGAAACCATACCTGACAAAGGGATTTTTGTTACTATTGTTTTTCCGAAAAATCACCAATAAAAACCACAAAAAACTTCCCGAAAGTTTTCAACTTTCGGGAAGTTCTACCCCAGAAAACTATGGATAAAACTTAACTAACCAATTTTAAAACTATCAAAATGCGCCCAACTATCAAAATACTTTTAGCAGACGACCACAAAATGTTTATAGCTGGTATTAAGGCGGTTTTGGAAACCAACCCTAATTATCAAGTTGTGGCTGAATGTGTTAATGGAAGTCAAGCATTACTTTTTGCTGAATCAAACGTAGTAGATTTAGCCTTAATAGATGTCAGTATGCCCGAATTAGATGGCGCAGAAGCTACTAAAGCACTCAAATCTCTACAACCAAACATCAAAATCATTGCTGTTACGATGCACCAAGAATTGGGCGTAATTCGTAAGATGCTGCGTTCTGGTGCAGATTCTTACCTACTTAAAGAAACTTCTGCTGATGAGCTATTTTTGGCAATAGATAAAGTTTTATTAGGT
This sequence comes from Raineyaceae bacterium, assembly GCA_043764015.1. GTDB lineage: Bacteria > Bacteroidota > Bacteroidia > Cytophagales > Thermonemataceae > JANYGM01. The sequence continues at coordinate 10,977 of JAYUKY010000064.1, read as the reverse complement.
GAAAATTATATCAGTCCTTTGATATCAGGGGCAGTAATGCAAGCACTAAAAATACCTGCAAGTAAGAGCTTTGCCACACTCACGCCACGTGAAAAAGAAGTTTTATTGCTTATTTCTGACGGACTAACGACACAAGACATTGCTGACAAACTATTTTTGAGCATCAACACCATTGAAACGCACCGTAAAAATATGCTTGCTAAATTAAGCCTAAAAAATACCGCTCAACTTGTTCGTTATGCCATTGAGAAAGGGATTTTATAGTTTTGAGTGCTATATTTGTCAAATTTTATCTCTAAAATTGCCATTCATACATCAAAGAAAACAAAGAAGATTTCATTAGCCCATCTGGGTTTGCGCTACGCTGAAGGATATTTACACCCGCCAAGACTTTTATAGAAGAGTGAATATCAAGGTTATAACGTCCTCCTAAAAGTGCAGTAGTTGCAAGTCCGTTAGAGCCTTGTACTTGCACTCTTTTGCCATCTTTATCAGTAATTTCATCCTGATTAAGTCGCCAAACAGGCATCAAGCCCACATAAAAGCTATATTTGCTAAAACGAAAATTACGCTCCAAACGAAGCATTATATCAGCTCCCCTTTGAATATTTATAGAAGATTCATATCTGCTAGCTTGTGCTGCAAGTGGCGTATTCTCGTAAGCAAGTGGCGTAAAAGCGTTGTCTGTTACAGCTTTATAAATTGGATTTTGAAAACCAATACCCAAAAGCCATTTTTTGGAGATAACAGACGCACCCACAACCAAATCATACGTTCCCAAACTTGGCGAGTAAAAAAATGGCAAAGGCAAACCATCAGCACGAGCCAGCGCAGTCGTAAAACGTGGGAATTTAGTGCCTATCATAGCATTGAGGCTATATTTTTCTGTTTTGACAAGATTTCTGGAATAGTTAAGATAGACATCTCCAAATGCTTTTGTGCTGGCGAGAGGTCCGTTTACCCACGCATACGGCAGGCGGATTTGAAGTTGATTTTTTGCCCCAATAGCCACAGAAATATCCAAAGTAGTGGCGTTAATAGTTTCACCCAAACCAGAAAACGCCATTAGTTGGCTAATTTCAATGTAATTGAGTTTTATTTTTTTTCCTATACCAAATTTTTGGTCAGCTTTGAGTGCGCCCATTGTGCAAAAACCTGCACTACTGCAGCCCTGTGCAAGTATTTCTCCAATACTTAAACAAAAAATGAAAGATAAAAATAGTTTTTTCATAGATTTTTTATAAATTTTGTTAATTTTACTAATTTTTGTATATATCAATTCATAACTATTTATCTAGCCATTGTTTAAACAGAAGCACTTTTTCACGGCTTACAACTGCCTCAACAGGTGGATTTGGCTCTAAAATCAATTTCAAACGGCTATTTATGTGGTTTTTAAATTCTTTAATGGCATCAATTTTAACAATAAATTTTCTATTTATTCTGAAAAAAAATGCTGGGTCAAGCAAAGTTTCTAAGGTTTCAAGCGTAAATTCTATGAGGAAACGCTTATTTTGAGCCGTAGTAAGGAATATAGCTTTGTCTGTTGCGTAAAAATAAGCAATATTTTCTGTATTTTGATACTGCATTTTGTCACCATATTTGACCAAAAAACGGGCTTTAAAAGTTGGTGTATTTGTTGCATTTGCAAATAGCGTTTCTGGAAAATTGTCTTTAAAAATCTTTGCAAAAGCTACCAAATCAGCTTTATTTTGTTGATTTTCTGTGTTTTGTTGCTGATTTTGTTGTTTTATAGCTATGTGTTTATTGAGTGCATTTGCCAAATTATCAAAACTAACAGGTTTTAGCAAATAATCAATACTATTGAATTTGAAGGCTTTGAGCGCATATTCATCATAAGCCGTAATAAAAATAATAGAAGTTGAAAATGGAATAGTCATTTTTTCAAAAATCTCAAAGCTATGACCATCAGCAAGTTGAATGTCTAACAACAATAAATCTGGCAAGGGATTATTCTGCAAAAAATCAACTATATCTTCCACAGAATCTAAAAAAGAAATTACTTCTATTTTTGTATTATACTGATTTTCATACTGTTTAAGAAAAATTTGAATACGCTCCGTTGCTAAAATTTCGTCTTCTGCAATAAGGATTTTCATATTTATAAATAGTGTATTTTAGTAGCTTTTAGTGGTAATAAGTGGTAATTTTACCACAAAAAAATCTTTATTTTCAATGATTTCTATTTCATTTTTATTCAATAATTGATACCGTTGTGCGACATTATAAAGCCCTAATTGCGTAGAATTGTTTTCTGGAAGCACTTTTTTCTGTAAACTATTGCTCACAACAATTTTACTAGTCTGATTTTCATTTTCTACATAAATATGAATAAAAAGTGGTTGTTTTTGAGATACAATATTATGTTTTATAGCATTTTCCACAAGCATCTGTAAAGCTATAGGCACAATATAACAGCTAAGAAACTTCTCTGGTATGTTTATTTCCACTTTTACGCTATTTCCAAAGCGTTTTAAAAGCAAATAACAATAAGACTCAATAAATGTAAGTTCTTCTGCAACTGGTACAAGTTCTTTTTCCTGACTTTTGAGGACGTAACGGTACACTTTGGCAAATTTTTCTACAAATTCATTGGCATTTTCTGTGTCTTTCAAAATAAGTGCAGAAAGCACATTCAGATTATTAAATAAGAAATGAGGATTTATTTGGCTTCTCAAAGACTGTAATTGTGCTTGTGTAGTCGTTTTGATGAGTTTTTCTGTTTCTATTTTTTTCTGTTGATATTGCTCCACAAAATACGCAATTATATTCAAACAATGCAAAAATAAATTAACCCGTAAACTAAATGCAAACGTCAATTTTATGGATAAAAGAAGCATTTCAGTAGAAAAATTCAGTAAAAATTTTCCAATAAAAAAAGTAGGGAATATGCCCGCAAAACCCGCAACAGAAAGACTAATCAAAAACTGCAAAACCAAAGGATGAACTTTGCCCCCAAAAAATACTTTTTGAGTTTTCAGAATTTCCTCAAAAAAATACTGCAAAAAACGGTTTCCTTCCCAAATAAGCAAGGTAATGCCTACAAAAATAGCAATAATATAACTTTGGGGAGCAGTAATAGGATAATAATCAAAAACACCAGTCAGAACTGTGTTTAGGTAAGAATACAAACCTAAAAACAGTACAAAAATGTAACGGTATTTGTGCGAAAACAACATAAAAAAAGTACGAAGTAAGAGGTACGAAGTACGAATGTAAAACTTTAATTATTAAACTATTGCAAAAAACCAGAAAAATCCATTACCTAAAAATCTCTAAGAAATTAAGTAATGGATTCTGTGTTTCAAATATAACAGTTTTTATCACTAAAAACTGTTATATTTTATTTTTTATTCAAAACTAACGTAAAACTTCCGTAATTGCGTGAGCTACACCATTTGTAGCAAGCACGTTTGTAACTGCCACAGTAGCCGTTATTGCTGACGCCGGCGTTGTGTTTGCTTTTACAGTAACAACACCAGCTGCGCTAATGTTTATGGTTGTTGTACCGTTTGCCATTGTAGCCACTTGTCCATTTGATAAATCACAAGCAAATACTCTACCGCCTACTATAACATGTCTTTTGATAATGTCAGCCAAAGCTGCTCCACCAACGCCCACTAACTCTGAATTTTCCAGCGTAGTGTTTCCATTTGTATTCAAAAATGCAAAAGCACTATTCACAGGTGCGAAAACAGTAAAAGGGCTGTTAGCTGTTCCTCCAAGTAAACCTGCTAAGCCCGCAGAAGGTGTAGTATTTGCATCAGCATAGAGAATAGCAGACAACAAACACGAAAATCTTGAATCAGCCTGTACAAAGGCAGTCAACGTTGCAGTTGCAAGAGAAAGGGATTTTTCTATCACATGAATAACACCATTGTCTGCTGCTACGTCAGCCGTAGTTACTTTTATGCCATTAATAAACACCCCAGCCGCATTACGAGTGGCAAAAACCTTGCGAGTAGCGTCCAAAGTAGGTACCTCTGAGTAAGTACCAAGAGGCACATTAGAAGCATTCACTTGCCCTATTAACACGTGGTATTTGAGTATTTCTAAGACTGCAGGTGCGTTAGTTGCGTCACCTAAGAAAGTAGTGGTAAAAGCTGGATTAGCAGCTAAGAAAGCCGCATTAGTTGGTGCAAATACTGTATATCTTGTGGTAATAGGACCGTTTGCTGAAACAATAGGGCTATTCAATAGCACAGCTACATTTGTAGTTGTATTTTTACTTACATTGACAACCGCTGCAGTAAGAGAAGATAAATCAGGATTGTTGACCGCTGTTACCAAAATAGAAGTACGAGGCAAAATAACTGTATTAACGGTATGAATTCTGCCGTTTTTAGCAACTAAGTCCGCTGATATTACTCTTGAAAGGTCATTGATTATTACGGTGCTTCCAGAAACAGAAACTGTCAATGCTTTTGCCGCTAAGTTGTTGATAATCACATCACCATTGGCAAGGCTTGAGGCAGCTCTGTTTGTTGGTAATACGTGGTTTTTTAAGATACCCTCTAGTGTTGCTTTGTCAGCAGCAGTTACAGCGGCTTCAGTAGCAAAACCAGCCGCTATAAAAGCTGCATTAGTTGGTGCAAATACTGTAAGTGTTGCGGGGTCTGCAGAAAGTGCGACATCAAGTCCAGCTTTCACTACGGCAGCCTTCAAAAAGCTAAAATCTGGACTGTCTATCACAATTTGGGTGATAGTTTTTTCATTATTAGGAAGTGGTGCAGTGTCACTTTTCTTGCAACTCGTCATTACTGAACCTGCTGCAAAAGCTAATAGCATAATTGCGTTGGCACTTTGCTTGAAAAATACATTTCTCATAAAATTGGTGGTTTTTTACTGTTAAATTAAATATTATTGTTTGAAATATAAACTTATTGAAAGTATTACTCTTTTGAGGGCAAAAAAGTTGCTATTTTAAAGTTAAATTGTAGAAAGTAAGGGTTGAATTGTCAATAAAATTAGTTGAATTGTCAAAACAGGTATAATTATATGCCATAATATTTCTATAATTTTAGTTGATATAATAAAATATTTAATAGCTTTTTTGTATTTAGCTTTTTTTTAGCTATTTTTGGCAAAGATTATACATATTGAAAATATTGGGAATATACTTAAAAAGGATTTGGAACAAGAGATTAAAGATGATGGTAAAAAAGTGGACGTTTTCTTTGAAATGTTTGAGGAAGCTTTGCGCCAAGAAAATCAGCGTTTAAAATTAATATATGAAAAACAACTGCAAGGTATTAAAGAAGAACTTATTAAGGCAAATGCTAATATTCCAGAAGTTGTTGCACCTGTTGTAGATAAAAAAGTAGAAGAATTTAAGGTGGAGTTTGATGGACAATCTGGAAAAATGGTTACGACAGCCATCAAAAAACAAATAAAAGAATCCCAACCAGACATTATAGACGCGCTTTATCCTATTATGGGCAAACTTATCACTAAGTTTTTGCAAATAGAAATGGAAAAACTTTCTGAAGGTATCAATAAGCAAATTGAGACAACTTTTTCTATGGAAAGTATGAAAAGGCAGGTTTTAGGCGTGTTTGGTATCAAACAAAATGCGCAAATCATTAAAAATGCCAACAAGCCCAACGTAGAAGAGGCGTATGTGATAGAACAAGATTCTGGTATGCTTCTTGCAGAATATACCAACAATGATTCTGTTGATAATGATATGGTGGCAGGTATGATTACAGCTATAAAATCTTTTGTAAAAGACGCATTTTATCAAGATGGAGAGTTGGATATGATAGAATATGGTACTTTTAAAATTATCCTCTATAATGCACGCAAATATTACCTTGTAGCTGCTCTAAAAGGTGTTGTAGATTCTACTTACAAATATCGTGTTCTTGATTATTTGAAAGTTTTTGACGAAAATTATCTCTCCAAAATAGAAAATCAAGGAGAACAATTAGACAATAAAGCTGCTTCTGCTGCACTTACAGCACATTTTGATAAGTTTGAAAACTACAATATTAATAATACACTTAACACACTAAATAATAAATTAAATAAAATAGATGAAGCAATTAAGCAAAAAAGTAATTTTAATTGGAAATTTTGGCGTTGGTAAAACCTCGCTCACCAATGCTTTTGTGCATAAAAGATTTTCAGAAGACTATCTCACCACGCTTGGCGTTAAAATAGACAAAAAAACCATTGATATTCCAGCTGAAAACACACAAGAGGAAGATACGCAACTAACATTACTCATTTGGGACATTGCAGGGGAAGTGGCACAAGAGAAAGTAAATAAAGCGTATTATCTTGGTTCTCATGGTGTTATTTACGTTTTTGATGTTACAAGACCCTCCACTTTTGAGAAAATGAAAGAAGATTTAGCCTACGTAGCCACACTTTTACCAAAAGCAAAAGTCATTATAGTAGGAAATAAAGTTGATTTAATTGATATAAACACGCTTGAAACAGATTTAAAGTATGATTATCTTTCTTCTGCAAAAACAGGAGAAAATGTAGAAAAAATGTTTTTGGAACTTAGTAAAAACATACTTTCTGAATTGTGAATTTTAAATTGTGAATTAAATACAAATTTTGATAATCAATTTATTACGTATAGAAACTATCAAAAAACAACCATTAAAATTATGAATAATCAAGAAAAACTTAACACAAACGACCTCAAATTCGTAGAAAAACAACAGGCTGATTATAAAATTGTCTACAAAATATTGCCAGCTTTTCTCCTTTTAATGTATTTATTTATGATTTGGGCTTCTGGTGAAGCCTTCAATAGCGCATTTTCTATCATTTTTATAGTGATATTGATTCTTTTTTATGGTTTGGCTTATTGGCTACTCCAAACACAACAGAAAATGCTAAAAACAGACCTTCAAAATGGTTTTAAGGAGATTGTGGAGGGCGTAGTTAGTGAGAAAGTTGCCAACAAACGAGCATTATATTTTAAAATAAATAAAGAGAAATATCCTGTAGTGAACGAGCAATATATGGCTTTTGAAGAGGGTGATAACGTAAAGTTAGAGATTTTGCCCATAAGCAAAACCGTTCTTAGCATTGTCGCTGTTCCAAAATAAAGATGAATAATCAAGAAAAACTTACATCAGAAGATATTGCTCTTTTAGAAAAAACCATTAAAAATGGCACGCTTACTATGCAAATAATTTCTCCTATTCTAGTGGTTTTTACAGCACTTCAGTTTTATATGGATATTTTGCCATTCCCTTTTGTTGTGCTAAACTCTGTTGTTTTCTCTGTGGTGGTGTATTTTATCACAACCAAAAATCAAGATAAAATAAAGCAAGATATTAGAAATGGCTTTAAAGACATCATAAACGGCGTTATCACCAAAAAACGTAGTGGCAAAGGTTATAATGCTTTATATATTGATCATATTCGTTATCTGGCAAGTTATGAGCAATATCAGGCTTTTAAGGTGAAAGACAACATACAAATAGTGGTTACGCCCATACGTAAAAAAGTGCTTAAAATTGTCAAAGTCTAAAAACACAAAGATTTACAAATGCAAATAAAAATCTTTTAAAAGTAGCTTAAAACTGTCTATATAAGCATTTTCTTCTGATTTTATAACTAAACTTTCTTCTAAAATAATGCTTTTATCTAAAACATTTGCATTGAATTTCAAAGTACATATTTTTCTGAAAATTTTATTATCTTTTAGGTGTTTTTCTGTGTTAAAAACATTTAAGTTTTTGGTAATTTGAAGATTATATTTGTTAGCTATTTGCTCAAAAAGACTCATTTCGTAGGCTGGGAGCAATATTTCAAAAGTGCCGTTCTCGTGTAATAATTGTGATCCTGCCTTTGCCAAATCATCAAAAGAAAGTGTGTTTGTGTGCAATGCAAGGTTTTTATTTGCTATTTTTGATAAAAGATGATTACTAAAAAACGGTGGATTTGACACAATCAAATCATATTTTTGCGTATTATTTCCAGCAAAATCTTGTATAGAAACATTAAAAGCAGTTATTTTATCAGAAAAAATACTATTTTTGATATTTTCTTGCGCTTGCAAAAATGCTTTTTCTTCAAGCTCAACTGCATCTATAAGTATTTGATTATTAGTATTTTCTGTAAAATTTTCTGTAATGCGTTGTGCAAGCATCAACGACAAAATGCCCGTTCCTGCGCCAATATCCAGTATTTTTGTGGGTTTTGGTAGTTTTGAAATGTTAGAAACATCAATACAAGCACCAAAAATGCAAGCCTCTGTACAGACTTTCATTGCGGTTTGCCCCTGCTCTATCCTAAATTTTTTGAACTGAAAATACGAATTTGACACTTTGAGTTATGAGTTTTAAATTGCCACAGATACACAGATGAATACATTTGCTGAATAACTTCCCGAAAGTTTCCAACTTTCGGGAAGTTGAAATCACAAAACATCTACTTCTTGTTGATATTTTTCTATTACAAGTTTTTCATCAAATTGCGCTACTACTTTTTTTCTACCATTATACGCCATTTCTTGCCGTTTTTCTGTGGACAAAAATAGCATTTTTGTCATTTTATCTGCTAAATCTTGGGCGTTTTTTGGCTCACACAAAAAGCCATTTAGTTCATTTTCAACCACTTCTTTGCAACCTGCCGCATTTGTTGTAACTATTGGTCTACCAATGGCTGCCGCCTCTAAGAGTGTGCGTGGCGTTCCCTCACGGTACGAAGGCAAAATCACACAATCAGCTGCAATAATAAAGGGTTTTACATTATTTGTTTCCCCCAAATATTCTATCAATTCCTCTCCTACCCACGCATCTACCTGCGTTTGAGTGATATTGAGCGCATTTTGCGTGTCTATTTTGCCTAATAATTGGAATTTTATTTGGATATTATTTTGGTGGTTTTCTTGCTGTTTTTTTATAATACGAATAGCATCAATATACTCCAAAATGCCTTTATCATAAATCAAACGAGCAATGAGTAAGAACGTAAAAGTATTATTTTGGGGTAAAATATTGAAAGAAAATTCTTCTAAATTGATACCAGAACCTGCAAGAAGGGCGGTTTTTGATTTTTTGAGCAGTTTTTTATCCAAAAAAATCTGTAAATCATCTTGATTCTGAAAAAATATTTTTTGAGGAAACTTAAAAGCCATTTTATACAAAAAATGTGCTATTTTAGCAGAAAAATTTTCACGGATAAAAACCGTTCCAAGCCCAGAAACATTGCTCACAACAGGAATATTAAGCATTTTGGCAACAAAATTTCCATAAATATTGGGTTTTATGGTATAAGCAAAGATAATATCAGGACTTATTTTTCGTAAGATTTTCCAAAGGGAAAAACAGTATTTCAAATCATTCAAAGGGTTGATACCTTTATTATCTAATGGCGTTTCTATGAAGGTACAGCCCATTTCCACCAGCAAATGAGAATAATCATCTTTTGGCGCAAGGCAAATAATCTCGTGTTTTTGCGCTAAAAAGTGCTTTATCAGCCCTGCCCGAAAGTTATAAATATTCCAAGAAGTATTGAGTAAAATAGCTATTTTCATTTTAATTCATACGAAAGTTAGTTAGGCAAATTTATTACAAATATAAAACAAATATCTGTATATTTGCCACCAAATACTAATTCTCTGTTTATTTTGGATACTTTTCTGACTATTTCTGCACCCACACAAAGCCTTTACAAAGAGAAAGGAAGCAAATTTATGGCGTTTTCGTATCCTGTGGAAACGGAGCAGGAAGTAAAACAATGTTTAGAAATACTTAAAAAAAGCTATTTTGATGCTTCACATCATTGTTTTGCTTATATTTTGGGTGCAAATCAGGAAAAATATCGTGCCAATGATGACGGTGAGCCTAGCCATAGCGCAGGAACGCCTATTTTGGGACAAATCCGTTCCAAAAATCTTACTGATACGCTTGTAGTAGTGGTTAGGTATTTTGGCGGTACAAAACTGGGCGTGAGTGGTCTTATAAGTGCCTACAAAACGGCTGCCGCAAATGCACTGGAAACTGCTGAAATCATTGAAAAAACAGTTGTTTTGCCTATAAATATTCAATATAATTATGAGGAAACCAACGAAATAATGCGTCTGATAGAACAATTAGCCCTAAAAATACAAACTCAAAACTTTGGTATCTGGTGCGAAATGACACTTTTAACCAAAAAAAGTAACCTATTAGAAACACAAGAGAAATTTAAAAAATGGGTGAAATGATTTTAAAATATTGAAGTGGCATTTTATGAGGAAATACAAATTTGTTGGAGATAAAGAACTATTAAAACTTGTCAAAAGTGAATTAAAAGGTACTTTAATAAGTTCTATTGCTGATATTGAAAATTGGATTACAAAAACTAATCAAAAAAAAAGATAATAATTCAGAAATAATAGCAACATTTGTGATTGATACAGCGTCTAATTTACGCATAAATGATAGACATTCAGAGCATATAGTCTGCGCTAATGGTGAAATGGTATTGTCAGCTGGAGAAATAACTTTTGAAATGTACAAAAATAATGTTGTGCAAATTAGTCAAATTACTAACCAATCAACTGGATATTGTCCTTCTGTAGGTTCGTGATATGCCGTAAAACAAACTTTGGATAAAATTAACATCAAATTTCCAGAATGTTTTACAACTGAACTTCATTTTAGAATTTGCAATAAATGCAACCAAATAAATATTATAAAAGAGAACTATTTTGTTTGTCTAAATTGTGAAAATGAGTTGCAAGAAATGGAAGATTAAAATCTAAAAAACAGTAAATATATGAAAACACTATTTTTAATATTGATATTATTTTGTAGCTGCTCTAATCATAAAAATAAAAATGATATTTTTTTGTTAGGAGATGATAAAAGTATAGTAGGATTTGTGAGTGATAAATCTTTTAGATATTAGACCTCCTGCGAAAGTCTTATAATTTTAAAAAAGTGTCTTTAAAGTCCTCCCAGCAGGGGAGGATTTAGGTGGGGTTTCTTCTATTATGCTACA
>JAYUKY010000063.1:0-12463 GCA_043764015.1 Raineyaceae bacterium | reverse complement strand
TTCCAAAAAAATAGTGCTAGACCTTCTAAGAAAAATGCTGTTTTTTATTGAAATAATGCAGTAAATAAAAATATTTTCACTTTTTTGAAAAATAAACGCTCAAAAGTTTGGATGTTACTTTGTTACTTTGTGCGAGTATTACGGTTTGTAATGCTAATGGTCTCATTTAACAACCTAAAACTCCTCACAAATGAAGAAGTTTATCCTAAGTGCAACTTTTGCACTTGCGTGCTTTACTGCACAAGCAAAAAATGAAGTCATCAAAAATGATGATGACAAAAATCCAAAAGCAAAAGCTAAAGTGGTGAAAGTAGAAGCAAAGCCTGAATTTGGCTATTGCAAGGTCACAGTAAAACAAGAAATGATGTGTGATGGCGTAAAAACATACATTACGACTAGTGGGTGGTCGTATCTAGGTTGTAGTGCTGCATTTGCTACAGCAATGTGGTATCAAGATTGCAATTAAATAAATCTTATATTAAAACACCTTGATTATGATAATGATTAAGGTGTTTTTTAATCTTTGAAAATATGAAATTAAATATTCTAATTCTGCTACTGTCATTATTCATTTTCACAACAATCAATGCACAAAAAAATAATAAATCAGGCATAATAAGTTATCAAAAAACTTATTATGAATTTGATACATTAGCATATGGTGGACTTGCTGAGGAAGCCCTACTCTTTAACGAAACTGAGGCAAGCTACTTTTATGTAAAATTTCTCAAGTCGTTTGATAATCCAGAGTTAAAATCACCCCCAATAGAGCCTAGAGTTATACAATATCAAAACTTTAACACAAAAACTATGATTAGTGCTATCCGTGTTCCCAAAGGTAGTTATATTGTACAAGAAGATATTACACCAATTACTTGGAGAATGCTCAACAAATCAAAGAAAATTCAAAATATAGAATGTTTTAGTGCAGTAGCAGAATATCGTGGACGTGTCTGGACAGCGTGGTATGCACCTAGCATTCCTGTTTCATCAGGTCCTTGGAAGCTTTATGGTTTGCCTGGTATGATTTTGGAAGCAGAAGATTTGAAGGGACTTGTAAAATACGAATGTTTGGGCGTTGTTATTCCGCCTTCTAGTGATTTAAAAATAGGCAAACCAATACCTAAAAATCAAAAAAATGAAAACCCTATTTCTATTGGAGAATTTGCTATTTTGAATGAAAAAGAAATAATAAATGCTGAAAAAATGAGTATTACAGTAAACAAAGAAGGAACAGGTGGTAGAAGTAGACAGTACCATGTTTATGATACCGAAATCTTTGCATTTGAGAAAAATATCACTTTAAAGCGTCGTCAGCAAAAACTCTCTGATATTCCTAAGAAATAAAATGAAAAGTATTTTTATCATCCAAAAAGTAGGACTAAAAAGCAAAAACTCTCTGATATTCCAAAAAAATAGTGCCAGACCTTCTAAGAAAAGTTATATGTTTTCTTGGAATAATACAACGAGTGCAAATATTTTTCACTTTTTTGAAAAATAAACGCTCAAAAGTTAGGTTTTTAGTTTTTAGTTTTTAGTTTTGTAGCTTTGTGAGGCTATTGCTTTAGGCAGTGCCAATGGTCTTATTCAACAACCTAAAACTCCTCACAAAATGAAGAAGTTAATTTTAAGTGCAGTGTTTGCACTTGCGTGCTTTACAGCACAAGCCAACAATGAAATCATCAAAAATGATGATGACAAAAACCCAAAAGCATATACTGTGCCACTTAAAAGTTGTACAGTATACGCTTCTACGGTACTTGACTGTCCAGATGGTCCTACTGTTGTAGGAACTGTTAGAAGTTCAAGTAATTGTTTTTTTGCAGCTATACTTGCTGAATGGGCATTAGCTACTGCTAGTTGCTAGTCAGTTTTAACAAATCATTAGTGGTTTATAATCTATTTTATAAACCACTAATTCAAAATTAAACTTTTTTTATGATGATAAGAATATTTATATTAATGTTTGCTATTAACTGTGCTAACGCACAATCTAAGTCAAATACATCTGGTTTGATTAAATATGATTGTATTAGAGAGTTAGGAGAGTATAAAATGAAAAATAGCAAAGACCAAAAACATACCTCACAAGGAATTTTATTATTTAATGATATTGAGAGTAGCTATTTTTACGTTTCTGTTAGTAGTGGACAAAAAGAAGTACAACAATATCAAAATCCATCAGGGAAAGTACTAGTCAGTAAAGAACGTACCAAAGCAAAAAAATATATCATAATGGATACAATGACTATAATTCCTTGGAAATTATCAAAAGATACGAAGAAAATTCAAAACATAGAATGTTTTTCTGCGCAAGCAGAATATCGTGGACGTGTTTGGACTGCGTGGTATGCACCAAGTATTCCAATTTCTTCTGGACCTTGGAAACTTTATGGCTTACCTGGTATGATTTTGGAAGCGGAAGACAGAGAAAAACTTATACGCTTTGAATGTACCACAATAAATGTCCCTCCCACATCACCTATTGTTATTGACATGCCTATGCCTGATAATCCAAAAGAAATACCCATTTCTACAAAAAAATATGCCCTATTAGCAGAACAAGACATACTCAATGCAGAAAAAATGTCTGCTACAAAAGATGCACAAGGAAGTGGGCAAATGTATTATAGCGTTAGTGGCATAGAAATTTTTGCCTTTGAGAAAAATCTCACAATGAAACGTTTCCAACAAAAACTCTCTGACACTCCAAAAAAGTAAAATGAAAAGTATTTTTATCCCCCAAAAAGTAGGACTAAAAAGCCTACTTTTTGTTTTTATGCTCCTTGTGTATGCACACGCACAAGCCCAAACACCCAAAATCATTAAAGGTGTCATCAAATCCAAAACTGGTGAGCTACTTATGGGCAATGTAACAGGTGCAGTCATCAGTAAAACGCTTCCAAAAGATACTTCTGTTATCTGTTTTGCGCTTTCTGATGATAAGGGAAACTACGCCCTTACGCTTCCAGATGCCACAGATGGCTACATACTTACGGCTAGCTCGTTTGGGTATGCACCTGCTAAGTTTGGGTTAGATAGCAAAAATGATATTACTAAATTAGATTTTGAGCTAGTGGAGCAAGCCGTTAATATTAAAGAAGAAGCCGTTATCACCAAAAAAATATGGGGAGAAGAGAAAGAAGATACCATCACCTACAACGCAAAAAACTACACCAACGGTACAGAACGTACTGTGGAGGATTTGCTAAGAAAAATACCTGGAATGGCAGTAGATGCCAAAGGAAACATTACTATCAACGGTAAGCGTGTGCAAACGGTGCTTGTGGAAGGGGAAAAAATGTTTGGTAAAAACCACAAACTTATCACCAAAAATATGCCCGCCAGCGTCATTGACAAAGTGGAAATTATTGATAATTATGAAGAAAATCCACTACTAAAAAGCCTTACGCAGACAGGAGAGCAAGTAATTAACCTTTCCGTAAAGAAAGATAAGCTTATCCGACCTTTCGGAAACGTGGGTTTTGGTGCAGGCATCACAGACAGGTATGAGGCACAAACAAGTATGTTTAATGTCAAAAAGCGTTCGCAAGTGGGCATTATTGGCAATATGAACAACATTGGCTACGACCCCATAGAAGAAACACTTTCTAGTCTTGGAGATGACGGCAATAGGGATTTTAGTGCCAGCGCACTAGAAGATATGCAGTTTCAAATGGCTGAAAATAAGCCTTTTATAGCTGACCTTAGCCGAGAACGCTACAATTTTAATACCGCAAGGCTTTTGGGCGCAAATGTCAATTACAAAGCTAAAAAACGGCTTAAAATACGTTCTTTTGGCTACAAATTTAGTGATTATTTGAGTGGCGGAAACATCAGCAAACAAACATTTTTCACAGGCGGGCAAGCTGGCGCACAAGATATCACGAATACGGACTCCACAGGCACTTTTGCACGCCCTTTTTCTACGGTTTTGCAAATTGTGATAGACTATAAAATTTCGGATAGTCTTTCTGTAAAAGCCGTTACAGATATCAAAAACAATATCAATGGTGAAAATAATGTATTTTCTTCTCAAAACATCAATCTTTCAGAACGTATTTTGGTAAATATGAACCAAAATACCAATTTCTTTCGTCAGCAGGTTTTTTTTACCAAACGCCTTAACAAAAAACAAGCTCTTACGCTTGATTTGAGCCATTCAGAACGGTTTTCACCAGAACAGATGAACATTTCAAGTGTACGTTATGCTGATTTTTTTGCCATAAGTAGAGATTTTAATCTTCTTAACCAAAATGTACAACAAAACGGACAAGAAACAAAAGCCGTTTTGCGCCTGCGGGGCGTGCAGAGGAAAGAAAAGTATAATTTTGGCTTGGGCGTACTTATCAAAAAAGATGATTTTTTGTCTAATATCAATTTAGAAGATAGTAATTTAACCAAATTCACGCCTGCAAACACGCCAGACAACAATTTTGACAACAATATCACTTGGAAAAACACCGTTTTTTTAGGAGATTTTGATTATAAATTTCCTGTTAAAAAGCTAAAAATCAATATTTCAGGGAATTTTCAGTATTTTTTGACAGATTTTAAGAATAACCTAAGAAATAGTTTGCCTAACAATGAGCGTAACAATGATTTTAAAGCGCAAACGCCAGTTTTTAATCCAAATATATTCATAGGTGCAAAAATCAGTAGAATGAGTTCGTTTAACCTTAATTTCTCTCAAAATCAGCAAGTTACAAACGCTCAACAACTTTATGATGGTTTTTTGCTCACAGATTACCGCAATTTCCAAAATAATCAGCCCCTGCTCAACCTGCAAAGTAGCACAAATGTAAGTTTAGGCTACAGATATTCCAATTTGATAGATTATATTATCATAAGTACAACGCTTTCGTATAGCAGAAATACCTCTCCTTATGCATCTAGACTGCGTATTTCTAATATTTTGAACCAACAAACGCTATTTCCAACCAATAACACGCCACAAAATTATACGGCTATCATCAATTTGGAAAAATTATTAGTACCACTTTCTTGCAAAATGAAATGGAGCGGTTTGGTTATGCAAAGTGAAAACATCAATGAATTTCAAGGAGTTACGAGAAAACAAACCTCTCAAAATGTAAGCAACACACTTTCAATGTTTTCTATTTTTAAAGGCGTTTTTAACTTTGATGTGGCGAGTACGTGGAGTTTTGCAAGGTTTCAGTTGGAGGAAAAGGGAGGTGGCGGCACGCAGAATAACCAAGCAAATGCGCCCAATCACACAATAAGAAGTAATGCAAATATTACTTTGAATTTTAATAAAGAAATGAGTTTGGTGCTTTCTGGAGAACATTTTTACTGGACAAATAATAAAAATACAAATCAAGTTTATTTTGCAGATTTGAAGGCTTGGTATCGTCCCAAAGATTCTGTTTGGTCTTTTGAGTTGTCAGGGAAAAATCTTTTAAATAGAAATTTACTTACCGTAACGAATTTTAGCAATTTTTTCATTTCAGAACAAACCTATATCTTGCAACCAAGATACATAATGTTGCGTTTGGAAAGGAGTTTTTGATATTCCTAGGAAATAGTACCGTATTCCGAGTACCACATTCCGAGTGCAAAATTATCTTTATTTCCCAATTAGAAAGACAAAAAATACCCAAATACGGTATGCTTATAGAAGTGCCTAAATACATTGTTTGGCGTAATGCGTTGTTGTAATAGGTCTTCACCTAAAATTTAGCACAAAATCTTTAAAATCTTTAATTATTTTGTATCTTTGTGGAACAATTTGTAAAATAATTGATATTTTCAAACAAATCATCAAAATTCTTATATAAAAATAGAATGTTTAAGATAGAAAAAGGGCGTTTTTATGGATGGATTAAGTTCATCTGGATATTTTTTTTACTTTCAATGGGGCTTATTGTTACATTTATTTATATGATAAGTGATAATTCTTTTGGACTTTTTGGAGATATGCCCAGCCTAGAAGCACTAGAAAACCCTAAAAGTGAACTAGCATCAGAGATTTTTACGGCTGACGGAAAGTCTATGGGGCGTTATGCCGTAACAAACCGTACTCCGCTAGAATTTGAAGAAATTGCGCCTACAGTCATTGATGCACTTATTGCAACGGAAGATATACGCTTTGAACAACATTCAGGAATTGATTTGCGCAGTATGGAGCGTGTGCTTGTTAATACAATTATTTTGCAGAAAAAATCTTCTGGTGGTGGTAGTACACTTACACAACAACTTGCTAAGAATTTGTTTGATACCCGTGCCAAAAAAAATAGAGGAAAACTCGCTGATGCACCTGTCGTTGGGAAACTTATCTTCAAAATAAAAGAATGGATGATGGCTATTCGTTTGGAGCGAAATTATACCAAAAAAGAAATTATTACAATGTATTTGAATGTATCAGATTTTAGTAGTAATAGTTATGGCATACAAGCTGCTGCGCAAACTTATTTTAGAAAAAATGCAAGTGAGTTAAACGTACAAGAGGCTGCCGTACTTGTAGGAATGCTCAAAGCTCCTACAACATTTAATCCTATTTTGAACAGAAAAGCATCAATAGACCGCAGAAACACTGTTTTATCTCAAATGGTAAAATATAATTTCTTAAAAGAGGCTGATTTTCAAAAATATAGAGTAGAGGATATTAACGTCAATTTTAAATCTGAAGCCTATCAAATTGGGCTTGCACCTTACTTTAAAGACCAAGCACTCAAATACTTAGAGGATTGGGCAGTAAAAAAAGGTTATTCAAAAGATTTTATCAAAACAGGCGGCTTGCGCATCTATACGACCATAGACTCACGTATGCAAAAACTTGCAGAGAATGCAGTTGCTATACATATGATGGAAAGACAACGAGCATTTAATTATGTTTGGTCTGGGCGCAATCCTTGGGTGGACGAATATGGACGTGAAGTACCTAATTTTATTGAAAAAGAAGCAAAGAAAACAGTCCGTTACAAGTCTTTGGAAGCTAATTTGGGTAAAGGAAATGAGGCACAAATTTTTGTAGAACTTAATAAACCTGTTCGTACCACTATTTATGATATGTACAAAGGCTCTGTGGATACGCTGATTTCGCCAATGGACTCTATTCGTCATCATAAGCGTTTTTTGAATATTGGAATGATGGCTATGGACCCAAAAAGCGGACATGTGAAGGCGTGGGTAGGCGGAATTAACTACAAACATTTTCAATATGACCACGTAAAGCAAAGTCTTAGACAACCTGGCTCTACTTTTAAACCTATTGTGTATGCGGCGGCCATTGACCAAGGCTATACACCTTGCTATGAAATTGTGGATAAACCAGTTATTTTTCCAGGCTGGATTCCAAAAAATAGTTATGGTTCTTATACGTATGCGCCACACACCTTGCGCAAGGGAATGGGACAATCTGTCAATACTATTGTAGCAGCTCTTACCAAAGAATTGGGCATTGATATGATAATGAAATATGCCAAGAATTTTGGTATAAATACGCCTTTGCAACGTGTAGCATCTATTTGTCTGGGGTCGTCTGAAGTTTCTTTATATGAATTATTGGGAGCTTATGGTACTTTTGCCAATAAAGGCTATCACATTGACCCAATGATGATTACAAAAATTGTAGATAAAAATGGGAAAGTTTTGGAAGATTTTGTACCTGAAATTAGAGAAGTAATTAGTGAGGAACACGCTTATATGATGCTTAATATGCTGATGGCAGGAACAGAAAGAGGCGGAACGGGTGCAGGAATAGCTAGTTATGGTTTTATGGATAAAGGAAATGAAGTTGGTTCTAAGACAGGAACAACACAAGACCACGCAGATGGTTGGTTTATGGGCGTTACACGTAACCTTGTGGGTGGCGTTTGGGTGGGTGGAGATACTCGCCAAACACGCTTTTTAGATATTGGTAATGGACAAGGTGCAGTGCTTGCAATGCCTGCATTTGGGCTTTTTATGAAAGCACTTTACGCAGATCCAACACTTGGCTACAAGAAAGTTCCTTTTGAAAAACCTGCAAAAACAACCATAGAACTAGATTGCAATAAAGCTCTAAATGACCGTTTGATAGAGAGATTAGACCAGAAATATTAGTGAAGGGTGAGGTGTGAAGTATGAGATAAATACAAGATACTTAAAATTAAACTGTTATGAAATTAACAACTTTTTCAAAAAAATATCCTCATATTGCTTGGTGGGTGGAGTGTCACGGAACATTAGAGATTGGAGAATGTTCAGAATCTGATAGTTCTATACGTCTGCTTGATGATGGAGGCACTTGCTGGCAAGATGATTGTGCGCTTGATGAAGGACTTGACAAAGCAGAAGCATTTTTAATAATAGACCTTCCAGACCGTTTTGGTGATGATTTTTCACTTGATGAATAACAGAAAAAAAACTATTTTTTTTGACTTTGCAGAAAAATAGTATATTTGTGAGATTTTAAAACCATTTAAAATTAGTAAAACATAACTAACCATCTAACCAATCTAAAAAAATGAATATTAACAAAGCTGTTGATACAAAGTACGAAAACTCAAACCTTTCTGCCATTGCTAATGCGCCTGTAGAGGCACTTGAAGGCGTAGGACCTAGCACCGCAAAAGTGCTTAAAGAAATCACAGGTATTGATTTGGTACGTGATATGCAGTATTTCAACCTGAA
Organism: Raineyaceae bacterium; assembly: GCA_043764015.1. GTDB lineage: Bacteria > Bacteroidota > Bacteroidia > Cytophagales > Thermonemataceae > JANYGM01. The sequence continues at coordinate 3,829 of JAYUKY010000063.1, read as the reverse complement.
ATTATCTAAACTAAATGACGAGCAAATCAAAAAATTAGCTGATGCTTTTAGCGTGAAAACAAAAGAAGAATTGCTTGCTTTGCCATTCGTAGCGTGGGCAAAGGCAGTAGTAGCACTTGCACCTTACGAGCGTTTGAACATCAATGCGGCACTAGACAGAAATTTGGAAGGCAAAACTTTTGATGTTTTGGTAAAAGAAGACGTTGAAGGGCTTGAAGGAATTGGAGCTGGTAAAGCAAAAATGTTGCACGAAGCAGGTGTAAAAACTATTGGAGATTTGGGCGCAGTTGATGTAGCTAAACTTTCTGATGCAAATGCAGCACTTTTATTGAAAGCTCTAGGCGGAGCAGCAAAAGAAGATTTAGCTAAAAATAGCTTTATTCAAATTTCTGCTTCTATTTTGGCACTTGCAACTGCACACGGCAAATAATTTTTCAATTACGAATTAACAATTACGAATTACGGATTAGCAATAGCTGGTTTGTAATTCGTAATTTTTTTGTACCTTTGCACTTACAACTATATTGTTGGTATTTAGTAACAATTATTATATTTTTAATGTCAAAACTTGCTGATGAAGATAAATTTTTAGATTTGTCTGACTACGGAAGACCGCTTGCTAGGTTTTTTGCCAATCAACTCAAAACTACCGGTTTTACGCCTATTCACGTTACGCTACTCTTTGGAGTTTGCGGACTAATAGCTATTTTTTGCATCTTAAATGGCTATTATTTTGCCGCTGGTGTTTTTATTATTCTCAAATCTGTTATTGATGCCGCTGATGGAGAGCTGGCACGCATCAAAAAAACTCCTTCTTATTCTGGGCGGTATTTGGATAGTATTTTTGATTTGATTTTGAATTTTCTGTTTTTGATGACTTTTTGTTATGTCGCCAAAACACCTATTATTTATGCTATTTTGGCATTTATTGGCTTGCAGTTGCAGGGAACATTATATAATTATTACTATGTTATTTTGAGGAATAAATCTGTGGGTGCAGACACGACCAGCAAGGTTTTTGAGTATAAATCTCCACGTGCAATGGCAGGTGAAACGCAACAAATGGTGGATATTTTGTTTGGGATTTATTCGTTTGTTTATGGCGTTTTTGATAAAACAATCCACTTTTTGGATAAAGATGCCTACAAAGTCAAAACTTTTCCTAATTGGTTTATGACCTTTGTTTCTATTTATGGCTTAGGTTTTCAGTTACTTATTATGGCTATAATGCTTCCTATGAATATGATAAACTATATTATTCCATTTTTTATTGGATTTACAGTTTTTATTTTTGTGCTGATTGGTATTAGAAAAATGGTTTTTAAATAATTGTGAATTTTTAATTGTGAATGAATACAAAGTATTGCTTTATTATATATTTTTGTATTTAATTTAAAATTCCTAATTCACAATTCCTAATTATTTAAACCGTAATTCCTATTACTAAAACGTCATCAGTTTGTTTTGTTTTCCCTTTCCAGTCTTCAAATGCTTTATCTAATGCTTGTTTTTGCTGTTCCATTGGCATAATAGCGGTTTCTGTGAGTAGTTGGCGGAAACGTGAAGAAAGAAATTTACTATCTCTATCTCCCCCAAATTGGTCGTGAAAACCATCTGAAAAAATGTATAATTTGTCGCCTTTATTGGCATCTATTTCGTGTTGTTCAAAAAACTTATCATCATATTGATTACTTCCAACAGGAAATTTTGAACCTCTCACAGAAGTATTAAAATTATTAGAAACAATATAAAGAGAGTTTTTGGCAGCACTAAACAGAATTTTATCATCTATAAAAACAAGCACACAAACGTCCATACCGTCATTTATGGCATCATCTTTGGCGTTTTTATTAAGATTTTCAATAATTCTACTGTCTAACTCGTGTAAGATAAGATTTGCCTCATATACTTTTGAATAAACCACAATCTCATCTAAAAAAGTATGTCCCAAAATGGTCATTAATGCCGCAGGAACGCCGTGACCAGTGCAATCTGCGCCTACAACCACACGTACATTATCTCTTTTATTTTCGTAAAACCAATAAAAATCACCACTCAAAATGTCTTTTGGCTTAAAAAGCACCATAGCATCAGAAAAATAGCCTTTAATCACGTCTATATCACCCAAAACTGCATTTTGGATTTTCTTGGCATAGACAATACTACTCGTTATTTTGGCGTTTTTGTCTTCTACAAGTTTTCTTTGTTCTTCAATTTCAATGTTAGCAAGTTTTAGCGCAAGACGTGCTTTTATCTCTTTTATAGTTAAATCATAACGAAATTTGATAAGCATTATCATCAAAAAACCAACTATCATCAATAAAAAACCACCTTCTTCCAAAAATAATTTTTTATCTAAGTGCGTATTAGCAAAAATAAAAATAAGACTCACTACCAAAGAAAGTCCAATAACAAACACAGAATAAACCCAACGCCACAACACAAACATAGATGCACCCACAAAAAGTGCCATATAATTAAGGCTATGCCCAACAATATCTTTGTTTTCTATGAGGAAAAAAGTATAAGCATTCTGAACCGAAATCAGCGTGAAAGGCACAAAAATAACTATAAAAGAAGGAAATTTGTACTTTTTTTCTCCAAAAATCATACAAAGAGAAACTACCGCCACAAATAATCTAATGCAGAGTATTTGCAAAAAATGGTCTGGTATGTTGATGTAGTCAGTTATGGCAAAAAGTGGGTCAAGAATAGCGGCTATCCAAGCTCCCGCAATATGGTATTTTTTTGATGTTTCTTCTAATTCTAGTTGGACTTCTTTATCAGAAATATGAGCAAGCATATATTTTTGTTTATTTTGTTGAGATTTTTGTAAGTCCCAATGAGTTTTATTTTTAACAAAATTACGAATAAAGCATTGCATATACAAATAAAATCTTTAAAAACGCAAAAAGAGAACTCGCTACGAGTTCTCTTTTTATAAAAATTTATAGCTTGTTTGTAGTCAGAATCCCTGATTTTAAAAATAATTACACAAATTACACGGATTTTTTGCTAGGTCAATAATAAAATAATCCGTGTAATCATTTAATCCGCCTTAAATCTGTGATTCCGACCACTAATAATTATTTTCTCAAGCCAAGTTTCTCAAGGATTGCTCTGTATCTCAACACATCAACAATTTGCAAGTGATGTAACAATCTTTTTCTTTTACCTACCAATTTAAGCAAGCCCAAACGAGTAGAATAATCTTTTTTATTCTCTTTCAAATGCGCCGTTAGGTGCGTGATGCGTGAGGTAAAAAGGGCAATTTGACCTTCTGCAGAACCTGTATCTGCGCTAGACTTACCAAAGTCTGCAAAAATTTTTGCTTTGTCTTCTTTCGTTAAAATCATTGTAATCTGGAATTTATAATATGTTTTTTAGTTAATTGATGTAACAATGTCTAAAAATAACATCTAAAAATAGCGTTAGTATTAACCAAAGACCGTTTTTAAATTATTTTATTATTTTGTTTCATTCAGAGATACAAATATACGGATTTCTTTCGGAATAAAAAAAGCTTTTCTGAAATAATAATCTCCAAAACTAAAACTAGGCTACTTCACAAATAGCCAGCTGCTTTCGTGAAGTTAGTTGGATAGGAGAAACGCTTTCAAGTGCATAAAATGTATTTTCTATTCTCAAAATAATTGTTGCTGTAAAAGTTCCGTTGCAAATATATAAAAGATGACTTGGAATTTTCATAAAAATAACAACTTAGGAAAATTCTCATAATTTTATTTATTGAGTGTGCTAAATTTTCTTATTCTTTAATTTATGTCACGTCATCTTAACCACTTGTATTTTTCTTTATGAGGTTGTTTAG
>JAYUKY010000062.1:0-12495 GCA_043764015.1 Raineyaceae bacterium | reverse complement strand
AAAAGCAGAAAATGCCGTTGTTATGATAAAATTAGCCTTTATAAGTATGATATTAAATCACTTTTAAAGAAAAATAGTTTCTAAACATACTCTAAGTAGAAAGATACGAGGTGAGATGTACGAAGTACGAATAAGCACAAAATTACAAAGAAAGTAGGATTAAAAAATAGTTTGAAAGAGTTTTTTTTATTTTTTGAAGAATATTACTAAATTTGCACAACTTTTGTAAAGTAACAACTGTAATAGAGGTTGTTGTACGCAATCAATTTAAAATTTCTAAAAAATCATAATAAAATCACAATAATAATGAAAAAAATATCACTTTTGTTTGTTTTGATGCTTTCTAGCATTATTTCTTTTGCACAAGGCGGACTTGGTGCGGCTACTATTGAGTTTGATGAAGGGAAATTTGCAGATGCAAAAAGACACATTGACGAGGCAAGCGTTCACGCAAAAGCCGCCCTCAAATCTAAAACTTGGTTTTATAGAGGGCAAATTTATGCCGCTATTGCATCAGATAGTAAAATCAGTTCATTAGACCCAAATGCTGCTAATGTGGCGTATGATGCCTACAAAAAAGCTATGGATATGGAACCAGCAAAGGGAGGCTATTATAAAGATGCAGAAGCGGGAATGAGTAGAATGTATGAAGTTTTTATCAATCAAGGAGGAGGATTTTTTGAAACAAAACCAGATCCAGACTTCAAAAGTGCTATGAAAGCTTTTGAAAAAGCACAAACATTAAAGCCAAATGATACAACTGCTTATGTTTATGCAGCCATTGCGGCAGCCCAAATAAAAGATTTTGAGGGTTATACACGCAATATTGAGCCAGTTCTTTCTATGGCAAGTGCAAAGCTATCTTCTAAAATTGAGCATTATCCAAATGTAATTGCGCATTATATTGAAACAAAAAATTTGCCAAAAGCACTCAAAATTGCGGAAATGGCAAGTAAAGATTTTCCTAAAAATATTCAATTTGTTACTTATGAAGCATATCTCAACCAAGAAATGGATAATATGCCACGAGCTTTGGAACTTTATAACAAAATTTCTAACATTGCCCCCAACTCTACTGATGGTGCAAGAGGTTTAGGTGCATATTATTTTGAATTAGCACGAAAAGAAGGAAATAAAGAAGACAAAGAACGTACTGATAAGACAATTACACCAGCAAAATCAGCTGAATATGACAAAAAAATAAGAGCCTCTTTGTTGCTTGCAATACCACACCTTGAAAAAGTGGCAGCAGGAAATCCTAAAGATTTAGATATTTTAAATACGCTAGTACAATGCTACCAAAACACAGATAATAAAACTAAATTAGCAGAAACAAACAAAAAAATTGATGCGTTGAAAAAATAATTTCTAATTACAATAAATAATCAAAAATCCCACTCAAAAACTTTTAAAATAGCTTTTGAGTGGGCTTTTTACAATTACTTAATAATCAGTATCTTATATTCGTACTTCTTACTTCGTCCTTTTTCCTAGACAATAAGTCCTTTTTCCATACCAATTTTGATATTTTCAAGCATTGTTTTGGTCATTTTTGGAAGGTCAAAATTAGGTTTCCAACCCCAATCTTGTGTAGCGGCACTATCATCAATACTTCCAGGCCACGAATCAGCAATAGCCTGTCTAAAATCAGGTTTATAAGTAATTTCAAATTTAGGAATGTGTATTTTGATAGATTCCGCAATCTCTTTTGGACTAAAACTCATTCCACTAAGATTATAACTGCTCCTAATCTTCACTTTATCTGCGTCTGCGTGCATCAAATCCATTGTTGCTTTTACGGCATCGTCCATATACATCATTGGTAAGTAAGTATTTTCAGATAAAAAACATTCATATTTTTGTGCAAAAAGTGCCTTATGGTATATATCAACGGCATAATCAGTTGTTCCACCGCCTGGCATAGACTTATAGCCAATAAGACCAGGATAGCGCAAACTACGCACATCTACACCCCAACGCTTGTGATAGTAGTTGCACCAACCCTCACCTGCCTGCTTGCTCACACCATAAACGGTGGTAGGCTCCATAGAAGTAAATTGTGGCGTATTTTCTTGTGGTGTCGTAGGTCCAAAAACTGCAATAGAACTGGGCCAGTATATTTTATGCAATTTTTTTTCAATAGCCAAATCCAACACATTGATAAGTCCTTGCATATTTAAAGACCAAGCGTGTTTTGGGTGCTTTTCACCTGTGGCAGAGAGCATTGCTGCAAGCTGATAAACTTGCGTAATTTCATATTTATCAATGATTTCGCCTAGTTTTTTAGCATTCATTACGTCCAGCTTTTCAAAAATACCAAGTTCTTGCAAACGGTTTTTTTCAGGCTTGCGTACATCAGACGTAATCACATTAGAACGCCCATAAATACCTTTTAAGGCATTAACAAGCTCCACACCAAGCTGACCAGCAGCACCCAAAACCAATACTTTTTCAGTTTTCATATAAATATATTTTCTTTAAATTCCCATTAAATCTCTTTTGACTTTCAAAGATAAATAAAAATTGTATTTTTAGTAGATTTTTTAGATAAATCTTAGATAAATGCTAATAAATTAGTTAGTATTAAAGAGATAATGCTTTTCCCAACAACTAAAATCCTGCTATTTCCTTCCACAAATTCCATTAAAATTACAATATTCACAAGTAGAAATATCTTCTGTTTTTGCGAAAGGTAGCGTTTTGTCTAACATATTTGTAAGAATTTCCTTCAAAAAGTCTTCTGTATGCGTGATAAACTCACCCATAGATAATTTTTTAGATTTTAATATTGTTTTTTCATTTTCTTCATTTACTTCTTCTGCAGCAGCAGCAGCTTTTTTCTTACTTGGGGCTTTCTTTTCTGTAACTACTGCTTCTTTGATGTCTAACTCCAAAAATTTCTCAATATTGCGCATACTGTATATCCCAGCCTCAATTTCTTTGTTTCCTGCAAGTTCTGAAAATTCGGAATTTGATGTAATATTTTTATATAAAATATATTTATAAAGCCATAATTGGCGTACTTTGCTAAGTTCAATATCATTAGCAAGATTGGAAATTTCGTCATATTTGATAACTAAATCTTTATCTAGCACTTTCCCCGTTTTATAGTCAATAATATGCCATTTACCGTTTATTTCATCAATTCTGTCAATAATTCCTTTGATTTTGACTGTTATTTTTTCTTCTGTCACCTCATTATTAGCACTATCATAATGGCTAATTTCCAATTCTGCAGGCTTGATAGTAATTAAATTTTTATCATCTCTTAGCTCATTAGGATTTTTTCGTTGATTTACTTCCAAACCAATGATTTTGAGCGTTTTAGTAAGGTTTTTTTTGGGGTCTTCTAGCTCCGTTATCTGCAATTCTAAAAAATTTTTTATAAATTCCACACAAACTTTCATAGTAAGATAGTTGTTAGCTTCTAATTCGTAGCCTTTATACATATCTTTTTCAAATTTTTCTCTTACAATTTTTTCTAATGTTAGTTGTTCATTTTCAAGACTTTCAACAGTAACATCAATTCTACCAACGTCAGAAATACGCCTAAAAATATCCTCCAAAATCTCGTGAACAATAGTTCCAAACACGCCTGCCTCAATTTCTTCTTCTACTTCTTGTGCTTCTTTTATTTCCGCAATTTGCTTAAAATAGTACATAAGTGAGCATTTCACAAAATCATCAATATTTGTAGGTGCAAGTCCGCTTACAAGTTTTGCCTTGATTTTTTTAAGAATTTCTGGCGTTTTTTCTATAAAAAGGTCTGTCAAAATGGTGTCTTCTTTATCATTTACCACCACATTTCCATAAGAAGTAAGTACAATTTGATTATATTTTTGGCACAAATCATACTCCAACTGCATCAAAAACCTACTTTTATCAGATTTATGAGGAGAAACATACACCAAAGCCACTTTTTTGGCACGCTGAAGCAATCTATAAAAATGATAAGTCGTAATATTTTCTTGTTCTTGATACGTAGGAAGCCCAAAAGCTTTAGCTATATCTAAGGGAATGAGAGAATTAACCTTTTTTTGCGCAGGCAAATTGCCTTCATTCATAGAAAGAATAATTACTTGCTCAAAATCTAAGGCACGAGTTTCTAAAAGTCCCATAATTTGCACAGAACTATCTCTTTCACTATCAAAAACAATGTTTTCCTCTGCTACAAGCTGATATAAAAAACTCTTAAAGGTGCGGTAATCAAGTTCATAGCTTTTTTTATCCACAAATTCTGCTAATTTTTGCAAAATCCCCTCAAAACGCTTCAAATATTCTAATTCTATTGTATTAGCATCTTTATAAAATTCTTTAAAAAATGCCATAATTGCCTGCAAATTCTGCATTGCGGCAGGTATTTTGTCGTTCCAATCTGCTACCAAAACCTTCAAAATCTTCTCAAACGCAGCATAATGTACTGATATTTGCTCAAACATTTCTGGTGCAACACCTTTGGCTTGGTGTTCTACCAAAAGTTTTGCAGGAAAACCTAGAACCTCTTTTTTAGACATTTTGGAGCGGTTTCCATATGTGATATGCGCTAATACATCACGTAAAAAACTCGTTTCATCATTCTCTTTTGTTTCTTTTTCAAAATGCCTTACAAGCGGATGATTAAAAAGTCGGCTAATGGTTTTGTGGTCATATTTGTAGATATAATAAAATTTCTTTTCTTTATCTTCAAAAATAGTATCTCCACTTTCACCAAATTTTTCAGTATTTTCTATAATATTATTTTTATCATTTTTTGCATTTTTTACTTCCGCTTTGTGTTTGTGTTTATTTTTTTGCATTTTAAACAACAAATCCACCAAATTAAATAAATTTGATTTTTTCAGAGAAAGCCCCATTGTAATATTGGGTTCTCTATCTTCTATGGAATAAAGCAAAGGCAAAAGTAAGTTATCATCAGGCAAAACCACAACTGTTTTTGGTGAGTTTTTACTATTTTGTTCTTCTTTATTATCACTATTTTGCCAGTTTTGAAGTAGTTGAGGAACTATTTTTGCTTGTAGCGTTGTGTTTGGCGAGGCAATAATCTCTATTGTTTTGGGTATTTCTGTAAAATTATCTTCTGTCCATTTCCAAGTATGTTTTTCTTCTTTTTTGTAATTTTTGAGCATAAAACCCGCCTGATTAGGCGAATAATCTTCGTCCATATAATATTTATCCGTATCCCAAAGGAGCGTAATTTTATTATATTTTTTCAAAACTTTGATTATTTCTTCTTCTGATTTACTAAAAGTATTAAAACCTGCAAAAACAAAATTATCAAAATAAGCATTTTCAACCAATAATTCTTCTGCATTTTCTGCCAAATGCCTATACAAAAGCCCTTGATAACCTATTTTCTTTTCTTTGAGATTATGTGTAAGTTGCAAGTAAACAGGTTTTAGTTCTTCCCAAAAAGTAAAATAGCGTTGCATACGGGTTTTTTGCGCTACGTTTTCAGTAGGAATATCCCATTTTTCTATTTTCTTTACATCTGCAAGATTTCTAAAAAACTGCTCTACATCAACCAAATTTTGGTCAATTTGGTTAAAATCTCTAAGTAAAATAGGAAGCCAAGAAAGTAGGTTGTCTTTTTTGAAGTTTTCATCTTTGATATTTTCCTTAAAGAGCAACTGAAATTCTAGCAAAAGCTCCAAACTTTCTGCACGTTGAAAGCCAGAAAAAACCGTAATAAAATCATCAATAGCCAAAATATTATTATTATTTTCGTCTAATCTTAAATCTATTTGTAGCATTTTTGCAAGTTCGCTCACAGCTCTACGTGAAGGCACAACTATACAGGTACGAGAAATATTACTAGCTTGGTTGGAGGAAGAATTATTTGAAAAATTTTCTTGAATATGAGCAACTACTTTACCTAAAAAAGTGCTTTTTTTGTCGTTTAAGTCCAATTTGGAGAGTCTATTTTGTTTTTTGAAAGGGAATTTTATTGAGTACAAAGATATGAAAAAAATGGTATCATTATGATTTAAAATTTCTTATATTTGTGTTTTATTCAAAAAAAAATCAAAAAATATATAAAATGTTTTATCAAAATTATATCAAATCTCTTTTTGATAAATTATTGGCGTTAGGGCTTATTTTGATTGGTTTTTTGCCTTTTTTTTTAATTTTTTTGATTATATTTTTTGAAAGTAAAAAACTTTCAAAAATATTTTTCCTGCAATTACGTGTAGGAAAAAATGAAAAAATGTTTTATATCTATAAATTCAGAACAATGAATGAAGACAAAGATACTAACCAAAACTTACTTCACGACAGTATCAGAACAACAAAAATAGGGTTTTTCTTACGTAAAACGCATCTTGACGAACTTCCGCAAATAATTCAAATATTTTTAGGGAAAATAAGTTTTGTAGGTCCACGACCACTTTTACCAGAATATTTACAGCTTTACACGCCTTTACAAGCACTTAGGCATAATGTTCTGCCAGGAATGACGGGTTGGGCGCAAATAAACGGCGGTGCAGACCTGCCTCTTGACCAAAAAGCGGATTTAGATGCTTGGTATGTGCAAAACATCTCTTTTTTGTTAGATTTAAAAATATTATGGAAAACTTTTTTTAGATAAAAACAAAAAAATAGGCTATTTTAACTACTTTTGTACCAACCTCATAATTTATAATTCATAATTCATAACTATTTTTAATGTATAATACGGCATTTCAACAACAATCTCTCAAAGATTTTTCTTTTTTGGTAACTGGTGGCGCAGGATTTATAGGCTCTCATTTAGTAGAATATTTAGTCAAATATAATGCAGGAAAAGTGCGTATTTTGGACAATTTTTCCACTGGACAAAGAGAAAATATTATACCGTTCTTAGAAAATACTGCTAGTAATACCATTGTGGAACTTTTGGAGGGTGATATTAGAGATTTGGAAATTTGCCACAAAGCCTGCAAAAATATGGATTTTGTTTTGCATCAGGCAGCTCTTGGCTCTGTTCCACGCAGTATTGATAATCCAATAGCGACAAATGAAGCGAATATCACAGGTTTTTTGAATATGCTTGTGGCAGCAAAAGATGCTGATGTTAAACGGTTTATTTATGCCGCCTCTTCTTCTACTTATGGAGATAGCCAAAAATTACCCAAAAAAGAAGATGAAATAGGCAAACCGCTTTCTCCGTATGCCCTCACAAAGTACGTAAACGAGCTTTATGCTGATGTATTCAACCGCACTTATGGCTTGAATACTATTGGTTTACGTTATTTTAATATTTTTGGACCTCGTCAAAGCCCAAAAGGTGCTTATGCAGCAGTTATTCCGCTTTTTGCAGAGGCATTACTGACAAATATTTCGCCAAAAATAAACGGAGATGGCACGCAAACAAGAGATTTTACTTTTGTAGAAAATGCCGTTCAGGCTAATATAAAAGCACTTTTTGCAGAAAAAAATGCTGTTAATCAGATTTATAATGTTGCTTGTGGAGAACGTATTTCTGTGAATGATTTATTTGAAACACTAAGAGAATATGCTCAAACAGATTTAAAAGCTATTTATCAAGAAAGTAGAAAAGGTGACGTGCAGAATAGTTTGGCTGATATTTCTAAGATAAATGCGCTTTTAGGTTACGAAAATCCTATCAAATCAAGAGAAGGACTAAAAATCACGTGGGAATGGTTTAAAGAAAAAGGTATGAAGTAAGAGGTACGAAGTACGAATGTAAAATTTTTATTTTTAAGTTATTTGATTTTTATCCTAAAGATAGTTTTTGGAATTATATCTATAAAACTAAAAAACGGTTTTTATTTGTGCTGGCACAAATAAAAACCGTTTTTTAGTTTTACTTATTGACTACTTTTTTGAAGTAGAAATATTCATTTTCACACGGCGGTTAGCTGCCTTAGCTTCTTTCGTTCCACTCTCGTCAATTGGTTGTGTTTCACCAAAACCTTTACTTGTCATACGTCCACCATCAATACCTTTTTTAATCAAATAAGCTCTTACTGATGCGGCACGGTCGTCTGAAAGTTTTAAGTTTTTGGCATCATCACCATCACTATCTGTATGCCCTTCTAATGAAAGACTTGCAGTAGGATATTTATTCATAATATCCACAACTTTATTCAAAATACTGAAAGAGTTAGGAAGGATAACCGCTTTATTAACCGCAAAATTCACTTTACTTGCATCATTAAGTGTTTTTTCTTCTTCTTTCGTAACTGTTACTTTAGGAGGAGGAATTATGTCTGGGCAACCATCTCTTTCTATCTTTCCTGGTACATCTGGGCAGTTATCTCTTCTATCTGGTACGCCATCTTTGTCAGTATCAACTTCTGGGCAACCATCATAAATAGCAAGCCCTTTCTCGTTGATACACTTATCCACGTTATCTGTAATGCCATCGCCATCAGTATCTTTCCAAGGGCAACCCATATTGATACGAGGACCAAATTCATTTGGACATTTATCTTCATAATCATACAAACCATCTCCGTCACTATCAGGAGGGCAGCCAAAACTATCTACCACAGTTCCTTTGGGCGTTCCTGGACACTGATCACGTACATTAGGAACTTTGTCACCGTCATCATCCATTGTATAAATAGGAGAAACAGGCATTACACCTCTTACTTTACTTCTTTTTTGAGCAAGGCTTTCAGTTGCAAAAGTGATACTAAATGCCAATACAAGGGCGGATACAAGATATTTCATATGAGATTTAATACGTTTTAATTAGAATTCTTATTTTTTATTAAAAGGATAACACTTTTATTTTGTGTAATCATAAATGATAACACTCACGCAAAGTAAGCAAAAATATTAAGAAAGAACAAATATTTTGAGAAAAAAATATGCTTTTAATTATCCGAAATTACAAAAGAAATCAAAAAGTATATTTTAGACCGTTAAATATGCTTTTTGTATATTTTTGCAGATATTAAACTACAAATCAAAAACTTTGCCACAAAATATTTTTTCAAAAAATAACTGAAAATAATAAAAAAGCTACTACTTTTGATGTTTAAAAATACTTTACGTAAGTCTAGAAAAATAGTTCAATATTTAGTGGAAATCTTCTCTCAATCATAATCAATTTGTAATTATCCCAATATAAATGAAACTTTTAGAAGGAAAAACCGCCCTCATCACAGGTGCATCAAAAGGAATAGGGCGTGCCATTGCCCAAAAATTTGCCCAGCACGGTGCAAATGTGGCTTTTACCTACCTTTCTAGTGTAGAAAAAGGACTTGCTTTAGAACAAGAACTGCAAGAATATGGCACAAAAATAAAAGGCTACCGCTCTGACGCATCAGACCACGCTGCCGCAGATGCCCTCATAACGCAGGTAATGGCTGATTTTGGTGCATTAGACATTCTAGTAAATAATGCAGGAATTACGAAAGACGGCTTGCTTATGCGTATGAGTGAGGAAAATTGGGACGAAGTGATGCGTGTAAACCTAAAATCTGTTTTTAACCTCACCAAAGCCGCTACAAAACCAATGATGCGTGCTAAATCAGGCTCAATTATCAATCTAACCTCTATTGTGGGTATTCGTGGCAATGGCGGACAGTCTAATTATGCTGCTTCAAAAGCAGGTATTATTGGCTTTACAAAATCCATTGCGTTAGAACTTGGCTCAAGAAATATACGCTCAAATGCCATTGCACCAGGTTTTATAGAAACTGAAATGACTCACGAACTTGCTAATAAAGAAGATTGGATGAACGGAATTCCACTAAAACGTGGCGGAAAACCTGAAGAAGTAGCTGATGCTTGCGTATTTTTGGCAAGTTCGTTGTCTAGCTATATCACAGGGCAAGTTTTACAAGTTGATGGCGGAATGCTTACTTAGAAGTGTGAAGTGTGATATGTGATGTGTGATATGTTTTTTGTCGTAGAAAACTGTATTTATATCACACTTCACACATCACACTTCACACATCAAAAATTATTTTTTGCTAATAACAAGTAGACTAGAAGTAGCTGTAGCTATTATTTTGCCGTTTTTATCTAAAATTTCACCTTCCATAGCAATTATTTGCCCACCTTGTCTGATAAGTTTTGAACGTGCAGAAATCATTTCATTTTCGTAGGCTTTCCCCAAAAAATTAACATTTAGGTTTACAGAAACTGCTGGATTATCTTTTGGCAAAGACGCAACAGTCATTCCCATAATATCATCTAAAATAGCGGCAGACATACCACCGTGCAACATTCCAAGCGGATTTGTCATTTCTTTTCTTACTAAAAATTCAATTTCAATATTACCAAATTCTGCTTTTTTGAGCATTCCGCCAAGCCATAAAGTAAATGGTGGAGCGTGAGCTGGAAGTGGTTTATTGATATATTCTTGAAAAAATGCCAAAATAGGTGTAATTTCTGGGGATTTTTCTGTTTGATTTTTCATAAATTTTTGTATATTTTTTGATAATATTGAATGAATATTAAAACAAATATTTTTTACATTAACTACTTGATTATAAATTATTTATACTCGTAGTTTGTAATTCATAATGCGTAATTGAATATAAATGTTTTTATATTATAAATATATTGACTATATTTAAGGCGCAAATGTAAGTAATTTGCACTAAAATCTAAGTAAACATATCAAAATATATCATAAATATTCACAAAATAATGGAAATATCACGTGTTTTTGACCTTCTGGAATATCAGTCTGAAAACTACCCCAAAACAGATGCCGTATCAGCAAAAATCAATGGAAAATGGGTCAAATATAGTACGCAATCTGTCATAGAACAGTCTAATCTGGTAGCATTAGGGCTTCTTAGGCTTGGAATAGGCAAAGACGACAAAGTAGCTATTATTTCTGAAAGCCGCCCAGAATGGCTTTTAACAGACTATGGTATCCAAAAAACAGGTGCAGTAAGCGTGCCAATGTACCCAACAATTACTGCGGAAGATTACCGCTATATCCTTGCTGATGCAGGCGTGAAAATCATTTTTGTTTCTACAAAAATGATTTACGACAAAGTAATGAAAGCAATAGAAAACATCAATGAGCTTTCAGCAAGTAGCATTTATGTTTTTGATGAAGTAGAAAACCTCCAAAATTGGGCGAAAGTAAAGGAATTAGGTTCAAAAGATGATGCCCAAATCTTGGACAAAATCAAGGCTAAAGTAACCCCAGAAGACCTTTTTACTATTATCTATACCTCTGGCACAACAGGTATGCCAAAAGGTGTGATGCTCACACATAACAACGTGGTAACCAACGTAAAAGCCGCTATTTCTAGTCTGATTTTGGACTACAACACTCGTGCAATGAGCTTTTTACCACTTTGCCATATTTTGGAACGTACCGCAACTTGTGCCTATGTGATGAATGGTTATTCTATTTATTTTGCCGAAAATATGGACAAAATAGGGGAAAATATGAAAGAAGTGCAACCTCATATTTTTGTAGCTGTTCCAAGAGTATTGGAAAAAGTTTATGACAAAATAATGGCAAAAGGCTACGAACTTACTGGTATTGCACGAAAACTTTTCTTTTGGGCAGTAAATTTAGCAGCAGAATACGATACACAAAAAAGTGGCGGATTTTTCTATAATATTCAGTTGAGCATTGCTAACAACCTTATTTTTGATAAATGGCGTGAAGCTTTAGGGGGAAATGTAAAATACATCATTTGTGGAAGTGCGGCTCTAAATCCAAAACTTTCTCGTATTTTTTGGGCGGCTTGTTTGCCTGTCTTAGAAGGTTATGGAATGACTGAAACTTCACCTGTAATTACGGCTGGAAGCCCTTATAAAGAAGATTTTTGTATAGGAACAACAGGAAAAGTAGTTGAACACGTACAAGTAAAAATTGCGGAAGATGGCGAAATTTTGGTGAAAGGTCCTAACGTAATGAAAGGCTATTACAACAAACCTGACCAAACTGCAGAAACTTTTGATGCTGATGGCTGGCTGAAAACTGGTGATATAGGAGAGTTTATTCAAGGCAAATACCTCAAAATAACTGACCGCAAAAAGGAGATTTTTAAGACTTCTGGCGGAAAATATGTAGCACCACAAAGGCTTGAAAACGAATTGAAAAGCCTTAGTTTAGTAGAACAAGCTATGATTATTGGCGAAAATCAGAAATATCCTGCGGCTTTTGTTGTGCCTAATTTTGAGGCAATGAAAAGTTGGTGTCATTTGCATAATATTGCTTATACGTCTGACAAAGAGATGGTTACTAATCAGCAAGTTATCAATAAAATACAAGAAGGAATAAATGAAATAAATGAAAGATTTGCACAATACGAGCAAATCAAACAATTTAGAATTTTGCCTGACCTTTGGACTATTGAAAGTGGAGAGGTTACACCAACGCTAAAACTCAAACGCAAAAATATTCTTGCAAAACACAAGGCTGTTCACGACGAGATTTTTGGATTAAATGAGAAAAAAATGAAATAATTGTTGCTGTAAAAGTTCCGTTGCAAATATATTGATTTTTGTGTAGCTTTACGAAAAAAAATCTTATGACTAAAATTAGAATAATACTAGAAAATGACT
>JAYUKY010000061.1:0-12686 GCA_043764015.1 Raineyaceae bacterium | reverse complement strand
TTTTCACACGCTTGCTTTTTGATGGCGTTTTTAATATATTTACACCAAAATTACAACTTTTCTTTAATAATAGAAAAAATGTGGGTAATCAGTAGGGTATAAAACCCCACGACAATATCTAGTTATCTTCTGCCATTCTGACTATTTTTGGTGTGAATTTCGCCACAATCTCCACTAAATCTGTTTGTGCTTTCATTACTGTTTCAATATCTTTATAAACCATTGGAGCTTCATCAATACCGCCACCAATAAGCGTTACGCCTTCATTTGAGAGTTTTTTCTTTAGTTCTGACATTGTGAAAGTCTGTAATGCTTTGCTCCTTGACATTGCACGTCCAGCACCGTGAGACGCAGAATTAAGCCCTAAAACTGCACCTTTTCCACGTACCACAAAACCTGTATCTGTCATTGAAGCAGGAATAATACCTAAAACACCTTTTGCAGCAGGTGTAGCCCCTTTTCTGTGTACAATAGCTTCACTTCCATCAGCCAAAAACTCTTTCCAAGCAAAATTATGGTGATTTTCTATGTTTAGAATAGGCTTTTTGCCTAATGTTTTTGCCATTTTTCTATGGATTTGTTCGTGATTAGCCTTTGCATATTCTCCTGCGAGGTTCATAGACAAAAAATATTCACTTCCTGCATCAGACGTGACATCTAACCACGCTAAATGTTGTGCCTCACGAGGCAAACCTGTTGTTTGAGTAGCAATTTTGGAATAATATTCAGCAATATTTGCCCCAAAACCACGAGAACCAGAATGGCTTAAAAGTGCTAAATAATTGCCTATTGGCAAATTTCCCAAATCTTCTGTTACTTCCAAAATCTCCAAAATACCCCATTCTACAAAATGATTCCCAGTACCAGACGAACCTATTTGCGTTTGTGCTTTGGTGCGCAAACTACGAATAAATCCTGTAGCATTCCAATCTTTGTTTTCCCAAACTTCATCTTCCAACGTAACAGAAACTTTGCCTTCCAGCCCAAAATGTGTATTTTCT
The DNA here is from genome assembly GCA_043764015.1 of Raineyaceae bacterium. Lineage (GTDB taxonomy): Bacteria > Bacteroidota > Bacteroidia > Cytophagales > Thermonemataceae > JANYGM01. The sequence continues at coordinate 11,685 of JAYUKY010000061.1, read as the reverse complement.
TGTAGATATTTCTTAAACTCGGGCTTTCTTTGTGTCATAAAATCAGCTGAAATATCCCATACAGAAAGACTCATACGACAAGCAATATCCACGCCCACCGCATACGGAATAATAGCGTTTGGACTTGTCGCAAGTACGCCACCAATAGGCAATCCATAGCCTACGTGTGCATCAGGCATAAGTGCGCCTGCAAGTGCTACAGGCAGTTTCATCACCGTTTCCATTTGTCTAAGCGTATTGGCATCAATATTTTCTGCACCAAAAACGGCAAAATCTAGGGATTTCTCTCTAAGATTAAAATTGCGTATTTGCGCCTCATTTCCTTCTAATTTTGGTTGATTTTCTTGACAAATAGCCGCAATTTTGCCAAAAACGGCATCATCAAGATAATTTTCTGGATCTTGTGAAAGGTTTTTAAAGATTTCTAAAAGTTTGTCTTTTGAATACTTATTTGATTGGATAAGTTTTTTACCCAATTTTCCTGCGTTTTCTTGTAAATCTTTGTCGTAGAAAAATATCTTTAATTCGTTGTTATTTAGGCGTTTGCTCATAAATTGTATTGATAATTTTATTTCTGTAAATATCTTATAAAAATTTGATAAATAAAATAAATTACCTATTTTTTTATTTGTGATGTGAATAAAAATTGAAAGAATAAAAGGTGATTCAATGAAATTTAATTACCTTTGTGTGAGAATGTAAAACATATTTTTGCAGATATTTACTCACAACAAATTTAAAAAATATATAAGATGAAATTAAATGTAATATTATTTTTGTGTTTGTTTTTCACACTTGGTTGTTCTGCGCAGACCAAAGATAGTGGGACTTACTCCTTTGCTATAACTAAGTTCCTAGAATTAAATGAGTTGCTTATATATACTCAACTTGATTTTAGGCTAGCTAACGACTGCACTATAGCAGCCTTTGCAAGAGATATTAAACGGGAAGGTAATCATAAAGAAGGACTTGAGGTTATAGCAAAATTAGAGAAGATAAGAGCTTTTAGAATACAAATGACAGTAAGTTTAGAGGACATTAAAATTAATATCAAACAAAATATTATGGGAGGACTTAACCCAGAAACAGGGCTTTTGATTAATCCAGCAGAAGAAGCAAAATTAGAAACTCTTATGTTTGGCACGGGCAAAGGTGATGGACTGGGCTACAAGTTGGAAAAGGCTTTGCGAAATTTCACAAAAGAAATTGCAAGAATAGCAGATATGAATGAGAGAGATTTGCCACCACTAGCAGAAGATAATGTAAGAAACCCACTTTATAAGAACGATAATATTAAGCGGAATATGAATTTTTCACAGGCTAATTTTGGGCAGACACCTGCAGCTGCCGCACTCGCAATAATCACGCACAAACAAAATGAGGTACTTCGTACAGAAAGCATAGTTATACGAAAAATAATTGATAATTTAAGAAATTTCCAAACGAAAAAATAGCATTTTCTTTTGCTTTTTCAGTAAATAATTGTACCTTTGCACCAAATTTTAATGGCTTCATTTTTACGGTTCTAATTATTTACTTGTAACTTACAACTTACCTTTTACATGGAAAATCTAGTTAAAGAAAAAACACGTTATTCTGACGAAGAATTAAAAGAGTTCCAAGAGCTTCTGAATACGAGAGTAGAGCAGGCTCGCCAAGAACTCAAAGATTTGAAAGGTAGTTTGAGTAAAAAAAATGACTCTGGCACAGACAACACTTCAAACCATTCAAAAGTTTTGGAAGATGGCTCTGATACGCTTGAGCGTGAAAATATCAACCAACTTGCTGCACGCCAACAAAAATATATCCAACAGCTAGAAAATGCGCTTATTCGTATCAAAAATGGTACTTATGGTATTTGCGTGGATACTATGAAACTTATCCCAAAAGAGCGTTTGCGTGTTGTGCCTCATACGCAACATTCTATTGAAGCAAAAAACAACAAAAAATAACTTTTTTAATTGTGAATTTTTAATTGTGAATTGTGAATGAATACAAAAATCATTTATAAAATAATTCTTAATTCACAATTCACAATTCATAATTAGTTTAGTGGATTTTCTACAAAATCATATTGAAGCATTAGTTTTTTGTGCGCCTGAACCTATTTCACTCGCAGAGGTGAGGGCGTGCCTAATGGAAATGTTTGAGGCAGAAATCCCAGAAGAAAATATTAGTGAGGCTATACAAAAACTCATCAAAAAATACAATGAAGATATTTATGCCTTCCAGATTTATCAGATTGGGGGAGGTTTTCAGTTTCTTACAAAACCTGCTTATCAGGTAAGTATTAGTATTTTACTCAAACAACAATCCAAAAAACGCCTTTCCAACGCTGCGTTAGAAACCCTTGCTATTATTGCCTACAAACAACCCATCACAAAAAGTGAAATAGAGCAAATCAGAGGAGTAAACTGTGATTATGCCGTACAGAAACTACTAGAAAAAGAACTTGTTTTTATCAAAGGAAAATCAGAAGCCGTTGGAAGACCACTTTTATATGGTACAAGCGACAAATTTATGAATTATTTTGGTATCAATAGCCTTAAAGATTTGCCACTTCCCAAAGATGTTGCCCCAGATGAAGGACTAAATAATACTATTGGAGAAGCAAAAGAATAAATAGGCAAAATAGGAGAGAGGATAATGACCATTATTTGTTTTTCATTACAAGTTTATAGTACAGCTTTTTCTTATAAATAACATTTCCTATTCGTCCAAATACTTGGTCTGTTTTGTTGAGCGGATAAAGCAAAAATGTATTTTCTTGATTTTTCTACTAAAATCTATGTGTATTTGCACAAGTTCATCCATCATTTGAAGGAAGGAAACCAGAAAATGCAAGCCACGATGCTCTGCATTTTCCGCATTTATAGCTTTGAATATATGTTAATTATAGTATTTCGCTTAGTTTCCTTTCATATTTTTAGCAAGTTTATTTCTTTGTGCATCTTTTCCTTGTAAAGTAATAATTTGAAAGAATAAGATATGTTTTAGGAATTCTCAACATAGTTTATTCGTAATATTGTATAAAAAACATTTCCTTTTTGTCATCATCTTCAATATCAGTATCAATAGCTTCCCATTCGGCACTTCCAAAAAACTCTATTTCACAATATTCGTCTAGGCATATTTCTAAATCAAAACACTCCAACATAGTTAAAACAACTATTGGATACAGAGCGGAAGTATCAAAATCAGATGCTAGTTTGATGATATTGCCCGTATCATTATACATAGAGATAAATGTACTTGTTTGCCTCCAAGATTGTTCTTTTCTATAATCTACGTTTTCCTTCTCTATACTTGTACCTTCAATATTTCTATATTCTTTATTCCAATAAAATTCCCAATTCTCTAAAAGTCTAGGCACAAATTCTGTTTTTTCAATTCCTGCATCTGTGTAAATCTCTCCCCAAATATGCTCATTTGTCATATCACAAATTTCAGAGTAGGAATCCCTCTCTATAAAATCTCTTAAATCAGCTTTTTTTCCAGCATAAGTATCAACAATAAAAGAGGCATCTTCTGTTATAAAAATGATGTTATTATCAAATGGTTGAGCGTCATATTTATTTCTTTTTAATTTAGAATGTTGTTCAAATGCCCCTAAAAACTCTAGATAATTGGGAACGCCAACCGCTTTATCCAAGTTAAAAAATATTTCAGATACTTTGTTTAAACCATCTTCACTCAACCATTTTTCAACAGTTGAAATAATATTTTCTAGACTGACTTTATATGTAGTTGGTCCAACTTTTTTAAATTCAGCATTTATGAATTTAATTAGTTTTTCTATACAGAAACAATATGGGTCAGTATATTCTAACTCCAATTTTTTCTTATCCCAATTTTCTGCTTTTGGCTTATGAATCAGGTTGATAGAGTGATTAAAATCTTTAAAGATAATCTCTAAAAGCAACCCATTTTTATTTTTCAAATTAACTTTTAGTTCCTCGTTTTTATTTGCCATTATATTGTTAGTAATTTATGCTATTTCGTCAAAATGAGATAATATTATATTTCAAATCTACAAAAAAATACTTAAAATTCCTAAAATATTACTCATTTTTTATCCCCAGTTTTTCTGCAATTTTAATCATAAAATTAAAAGATTCTTCATATTCATTTCTTATTTTTCCTTCCAAAATTGCTTCTCTAAGTTCCGTTTTGATAATACCCACTTCTTTGCAAGGTTTTAGGTTAAGCGTTTCCATAATAATTTCTCCAGTAATGACGGGCTGGAAATTACGTAATTTATCTCTTTCTTCTAATTTAATGAGTTTTTTCTCTACTTTATCAAAATTTTGCAGATACCGCTGTACTTTGCTACCATCTTTTGAAGTAATATCAGCTCTGCAAAGTGCCATAAGTGCTTCTAAGTCGTCCCCAGTTTCAAAAAGCAATCTTCTAAGCGCAGCATCAGTAATTACATCTTTGATAAGGGCAATAGGGCGGAGGTGAAGTTTAACCAGTTTTTGTACAAAACGCATATTTTCGCCCATTGGTAGTTTCATACGTTTAAAGATAGGAGCAGTCATTCTTGCGCCTTTATCTTCGTGTCCATGAAAAGTCCAACCAACTTTTTCATCAAAACGCTTGGTAGCAGGTTTTGCAATATCGTGCAAAATAGCACTCCAACGGTGCCACAAATCATCAGATTTTTCACTCAAATTATCCAATACCTGCAAAGTGTGGTAAAAATTATCTTTATGTTTTTTATCTCCAACTGCTTCCACGCCTTGAAGTTCTGCCATTTCAGGGAAAATAAGATGCAAAAGTTTGGAATGAAAAAGTAACTTAAAACCATAAGAAGGAGGATTTGCCAAAATGATTTTATTCAGCTCGTCTGTAATACGTTCTTGAGACACAATTTTAATACGTTCTCTGTTTTCTGTAATAGCCTGAAAAGTTGCGCCCTCAATATCAAAACCAAAACGAGTAGCAAACCTAATGGCACGCATCATACGCAAAGGGTCGTCAGAAAACGTAATATCTGGGGCTAGGGGAGTACGTATAATTTTCCTTTTAATATCTTTTATACCCTCAAACGGGTCTAAAAGTTCTCCATAATTATCAGCATTAAGCGAAATAGCAAGCGCATTGATAGTAAAATCACGCCTTTTTTGGTCGTCTTCTAGTGTGCCATCTTCTACAATTGGTTTACGAGAATTACGTTCATAAGATTCTTTTCTTGCACCCACAAACTCTAATTCAAAACCGCCTGCTTTGAGCATTGCCGTTCCAAAATTCTTAAAAAACATTACTTCTCCTTTTGGGAAAAACATATCTGCTAGTTTTTGTGCCAAATCAATACCACTTCCCACACAAACAAAATCAATATCTTTGGAAGGGCGTTTCATTATCAAATCTCGGACAAACCCGCCCACCACATACACAGGCACGCCTATTAATTGCGCCGCTTGCCCTACTTTGCTAAATATATCATTGCTGTCAAGCGTTTCTTTAAAATTCATTGCTAGTATTATCTATATTTTCCAAATTCTTTTATATTCTCTTATAATTGCTTAAATTTACAACAAAAAAGCGTTTTTATAACAAAAAAGCGTTAAAACTTTCATAATTTTTTATAAACTTTCATACAGAATGAACATATATTTTGAAGTAGAAGACATAGATTTTAAACCTTATGCCGTTATTCTTACCAGAAAATGGATTAAAGAAGCTGTCAAAAATGAAAATCATAAATTGAAAGTAGGGGAGCTTACTTTTATATTTTGCAATGATGCTTATTTGCACAAAATAAATGTAGAATACCTCAACCACGACACGCTCACAGATATTATCACGTTTGATAATTCTGATGATGAAAATAAAATTGAAGGGGATATTTTTATTAGCGTGGAACGTGTACGAGAAAATGCTGATACTCTCAAAACTATTTTTGGACACGAATTACGCAGAGTAATTATTCACGGAGTTTTACACCTTTGCGGGTACAAGGATAAAACCAAAAAAGAGGCTCAAATTATGAGAGAAAAAGAGGATTTTTATGTAGCCAAATGGCTGGAAATGGCATAAGTTACATAAAATGTTCCACGTGGAACATTTTATGTTTCTATATAATTTGAAAGTCAGAATTGGTAAAACTTTACGAATAACCAAAGGCTTTCATAAGGTTATTTCAAATAAAAAAACCCTATTTCCAACAATGTTCCACGTGGAACATTATAAGAAAAATAGGCTTTGATTAACTTAATTACAAGTTTTTTGAGAGATTTCCCGACTAAAATTTAGTGTAAAATCTCTCAAAATTGTGTATATTTGCATCGTTAAAACAAATACTTATTACAAAGAGTTTACCCAGGACAAAACACATAAAAATTTTATATACAATGCTCGTAGCTGAAAACAATATAAGTAATAATACATTCTCCATCAAAGTCCGTGCTTATGCACAACTTTTGAAATTCAGGTTGTCGGCATTAGTCGCTTTTTCTGCAGCTTTTGGTTACGTTTTAGGGATAAAACAAGACTTTCAATGGGCGCAATTTTTAGGTTTAAGTCTTGGCGGCTTTCTAATTTCTGCTGCTTCTGTAATTATCAATCAGATTATTGAGAAAGATTTGGACAAACTAATGACTCGTACACGAGATAGACCGCTACCAACAGGACGAGTCAGCGTACAAGAAACCATTATTTATACCATTATTTTGACCGCTTTAGGAATTGGTTTGCTTGCTTTTTATACCAATCCGCTTACTGTTATTTTGTCTGTTGTGTCAATGATTTTGTATAGTTTTGTCTATACGCCACTCAAAAGGGTAGGACCAATAGCCGTTTTTGTGGGTGCAATTCCTGGTGCATTACCTCCGCTTTTGGGTTGGACTGCCGCCACAGGTGATATCACTTATCAAGCAATGCTGATTTTTGGCATACAATTTATTTGGCAATTTCCACACTTTTGGGCTATTGCTTGGGTTTTAGATGAAGATTATCAGAAAGCAGGTTTTAAGTTATTGCCTTCCGCCTCTGGAAGAAGCGCAAATTCCGCTTTGCAAATTATGATTTATACACTTTTTCTTATTCCGTTGGGGCTTTTGCCTAGTCTTTTTGGACTTACTGGTGTTGTATCTTCTGCGGTTGTAACAATGTGTGGATGTCTGTTTTTGGCACAAAGTTTTTATCTGATGAAAGATGGTTCTAAAGAATCTGCAAAAAGAATAATGTTTGGCTCTTTCTTATATCTTCCTATTGTACAAATTGCTTTTCTTTTAGATAAAATTTAAAAATAGCGTTTATTTAGTTAATTATAACAACTAAATAAACGCTATTTTTCTAATTAAAAGTAGGGAAACAACAAAGTAATTAGCGTCAAAATTTACAAGAGTTTTAAGACAAATACAATGTTTGAAGCAGGATTTACAAGAATTTAAAGATAAATACAAAGATAATACAAATACAGATTTCATTAAAAATGTTCCACGTGGAACATTTTTAATGAAATCTGACTACACCAAAAGTTATAAACTTAATAAAAGAAAGTCTAAATTATAATTATAATGGAATTAGAACTAAACGACATAACCTACAAGATAAATGGTTGCGCTATGAAAGTGCATAATTATCTCGGAAATGGATTTCAAGAAATTATTTATCAAAGATACTTAGCAATAGAATTTAAAGATGCTGGTTTGCAATTTGGGGGAGAAATTGAACAAATACTTTATTATCACGGAGAAAATGTAGGTACTAGACGAGTGGACTTTATAGTAGAAAATTGCGTTATGGTAGAAATAAAAGCTGTAATCAATTTGGAAGATGTGCATTTGGCACAAGCAAAAAATTATGTTAATGTTTATGATTTACCTATTGGATTACTTATCAGCTTTGGAGCAAATAGCCTATAATTTAAGAAAATATTTAATAAAAAATATAATGCAGTCGTCTGAAGTAGGATTTACAGGAGTTTAGTATAAAGATAATACAATTTCTGAATCAGAATTTATAAGATTAGAAGATAAATATAAAGATAATACAAATATACAAATTATGAAAAAAGGATAATACAAAAACATAAACTGTATTTTATATTATCCTGTAAATCTTATAATTCTTGTAAATCCTGCTTCTAAATAGGTGAGTTTGTATTATCCTGAACATCTTACAACTCCTGTAAATCCTGATTAACATTTCATTGTTTTTTCACTTTTCCCACATTCTTATAAGTGAAAACTTCTTTGTTTTTATTATCTCCAATAGACAAAATCAAAGTTTTTGGTGTAAGTTTTTCTACTTTGAAAGTTTGATTTACACGTTTGTTTTTTTCATCAAGCGTAATAATCACCAAACTTTTGCCTTCTTCTTCCCAACGCCATTTATTTTTTTTGATAGGTGCTTCTTGTATAGAAGGAATAACGGTACAAGCACCTTCTTCCCCAAATTCCATATTCATATTGTTTTTTTTCTGACGAAGTTCTGCTGTTTCTATTGTACGTGCGCCCATTGAAAGGCTGGTAAGTTCCCAACGGTAGCAAATAGCTTTTGTTGCATCTTGTGCATAAGATTTTGAAGTGAAGAGCAACAAAATAGCCACAAAAAAAATGTTTGGTGTAATTTTCATATAATAAGTATAAGATATTTTTACAAAGATATAGCAAAATCCGTACAAAATAAAAAATATTTCGTATTTTTAGGAAACAAAATCTGGTTTATTTTTGTATTTCAGAAAATACTCCTTACATTGTTGTATGTTAAGACTGTCTTTAAAATTATCTTTAAAATTATCTCTAAACTAAAACTATTTTAAAATTATGCTTACTGAATTTCAGAAGAAAAAAATAACACGTTTGTTTCAGTTTTTTGATGCTGATGGCAACAATACCGTTGAAGCGGAAGATATGGATATTATTGTAGAGAATTTTGCAAAGATTTTTAATTGGGAAATGGGAGATGAAAATTCTAAAAATTTTAGTAGTGCCTTTAAAAAATATTGGCGCAAACTAATGATGGTTTCTGATACAAACAACGACGACAAAATCAGCTTAGCAGAATTTTTACAAGCATACGAGCGTACACTTGTAAATGATAATACGTATGAGCAATTTGTCAAACCTTTTTTGGATAATATTTTCCCTCTTATTGATATTGATAGAGATGGTAGTTTACAACTTAATGAGTTTACGAAGCTTTTTCAAGGTTTTAGAAATCCTGCGGAAAGTGCGCAAGTGGTTTTTAATTTGCTTGATGTGAATGGAGATGGTGTTCTTTCAAAGGAAGAAGTATATCAGCATTTTTATGATTTTCATTTTAGCCAAGATGTCGCAAAACCTGCTAACTTCTTTTTTGGTACAATAAAGTAAAAACAAATAAATATCAGTAAGAATTTTCCGAATTTTTAAAACTTGGAAAAATCTCTCAATTTAGCAATTTTATGATAGAAGAAGAAAAACTACAAACTACCTTAGATAAACTTACGGCTGCTGCAGAGGAATTACTTTTTCCAAGTGAATCTGATGAGCCATTTGAAGCGTTTTCGTGGGATTTGCCCACAAAAGAAATTTTAAATAATACCCAAATTTTGGAATATTTGCAATTACCAAAGGAAACAGAAATCTCACAGAAAACGCTAGATAATTTCTTTAGAAACGTAACCACTCCGCAAGAATGGCACTCTGATGAAGATTTGGACATTGTGGAAAAATTCCAAGAACTTGCTTTCACAATGCGCAAAAATCTTAATAAAATTCAGGTTTTTTTGGTGGGAAATATAGAAATTGACGCTTATATTGTTGGGGTTACTATTGATAAACTCCATTGGGCAGGGCTGAAAACAAAAGTAATAGAAACGTAAATAATTGTGAATTCTTAACTGTGAATGATTACTATGTATCATAAACTAATTAAAGAAACCTATGTAACAAATAAAAAACTAAGCAAAGTTCTTTGCTTAGTTTTTTGGTTATATTCAACTTTATAAATATTTACAAAAACTTCAAATTTCCTTCTTTGTCCCAAGAAATGGAAAAATCTTTGTTTTGCTTGCTATCATCAGCATAAACCCAGCTACTTTTTAGAGAAACAGAATTATTAGAAACAAATTTCCAGATAAAATCTGCATTTCTTGTAATGCGTTTTTTCTCAATTCCCATATCAATAAGCTCTTTTAAAACGTCTTCACTTTTGGTAATATATTCACCATCATTTCCCTGATTAGTACTGATTTGGGTACTTTTTGCTATGTCCAAAGTTGCAATATTGAGCATATGGTCAAACTCATTTTTGCCACGTTTTACACCCATATAATCAGAAAAGTAAAGCACCAAATACACTGTTTCAGATATTTTATATTTTCCCAACGGGAAAATACGCCATTTTTTCATAGTTTCTGACTGTGCATTGCTATAAAGCATTTCTTGGTATTTGATAGCTTCAATTTTTTCAAAAGGCATACTTCCTTTTTTGATGGTTTTTAAGCAGTATTTTCCATCTATTTTTGACTTTGCTGTAAGGTCAGGAAAATGAGCTAAAAAAGCTAAATTTGCTTTCATATTGTTGTTTGTTTGCGCAAATCCGCAGAAACATAAACAACAAAAAACAGCTAAAAGCGTGATTTTTTTCATAAATATAAGTTTTAGAATTGGTAATAGCTTCCCGAAAGTTGGAAACTTTCGGGAAATTTGTTTTATTTTACTTTATTAAAAACAAGTTGATAGCTAGGTTTTTCAAAGCCTTTAGACATAAAAAGCAAGGTGAAATACTCATCATTATTGACCAATTTGTAGGTATAATCTTTCAGCATTTTGGCATACGGATTTGTGCCAGTAGGCGTAAGTATGAGTATTGTTGTTTTGAAATCATATTTATATTTTCCAGAAACAGCATCAGGCGAGTTCATTTTAAAGGTATTATTTGTAAAATCAATGATAACATTTGAAAAAACGGTTGTCATACTTTCCGACATTTTCTCCGTAATGGTTGGATAATCATAATTGACAACTCTATCAAATTTCCAACTACCATTCAGCTTGGCAGATTCAGCTGTTTGTTGTTTCTTGAAGGCAAAACGTATCACTTTTTGGTCATCTTCTTTTGTAGGCGCAGGCAGGAGAATATCAAAAAATTTGCCTGCACTACCACCAAATTCCCCCAAAGCATAAGGTTTTCCGTTCAGCGTAAAAATAAGTTCATTGATAACATAAGTCCCTGACAATGAAGCATCTTTGTCAAATTTAGCATCTTTTTCTGTAATTTTGTACACGCCATTTTGCAGCTTTTTTGTGAGTTCTGCATTTTCTTTGTCATATTTAGCACGGATTTTTGCGTCTTTGTCTTTTTCCTCATTTTTAGAATATACATAGACTTCAGAGAAAACCCAAGTACCTTTTAGGTTGATTTGTGCGGTTGCATTTTCCATTATAAAAAAGGATAAAATTGCTAGAATGAACAGATTTTTTTTCATTTTTTTTCAGATTTAATTTTGAGTAATTTAACTTCTCAAAAGTACAAATTTTTAGGAAATTATCATTTTTGTTTTTACGAAAGGTACTTTTGGCTTTATGAAAATGGTATTTTGATTGATAAAAGGTTTCATTTTTCAGAGAAATCTACATAACGTAAACTTTCTTAGTAACGTGTTGCAAATAAGTTCCTAATTTCAAAAAACTAATTTTTATGTATAGCGGTGGCGTAAACGCCACCGTTATACATAAAACCATTTTTGCC
>JAYUKY010000060.1:0-12887 GCA_043764015.1 Raineyaceae bacterium | reverse complement strand
AAAAAAAAACATTCGTACTCTTCAAAATAAATGGCTTATTTTTTAGAGATATTGCTTAGAATGAGTTTGTTAGTGGTTTTTGTAGTGTAAATATTTTGGTTATTTTTTGGTTATTTTTATTTTCTCACAAAAAGCTAAAAAATACTATCTTTGCATAAAAATTAAACATTAAACATTTCATAAAATGGCAAAGAAAAAAGAATGGACAGAAGGCGAGATAGTGCGGGCTTTCAACTTAAATAAAATAATTACGCCCACCACACCACTAATGGCTGATTGGTTGGATATAAAAACACCTATTTTTTCAGTTGTAGAACAAGGGAACTTTGATGATGCCTATGAGGTGGGGCGAAAACATATTAACAATTGGAGTGAAGAAGCTCTAAAAATGAAATTCATTAGCCCAGTACTAAAATTGGGTTATGTAATGTTAGATGATAATAATGCCGTTTCATTTTTTGACAAAAAATTAGTAGCAACAGTACAAAATTATCCGCTTTCTGTCAAAGCAGACTTTATCATAGCCAAAGGGATTATGGATTATATGGAAAAACCTTACTTTCATTTTCAAGAGTACAAACCTGATAAAAACCCAACAGGCGACTCTATGGCACAACTTTTAGAGGCTTTTTTGATAGTGCAAAAACTCAATGATGACGGAAAACCGCTTTATGGTTGTGAAGTAAATGGAGCTACTTGGATATTTTTGACAATGGAAAATAACAGTTATTGCGTGTCTAAGGCGTTTGATAGCAGAGATAAAGAAGATTTACTTACCATTATTGCTATTTTGCGCAAATTTAGGCATATTTTAGAAACAGTTTTGCTGGTATAAATTAACACTAATGATATCTTTTGAAAAACAAAGCGTTAAACATTTCATAAAAATGGCAAAGAAAAAAGAATGGCGTGAGGGCGAGATAGCTCTTGCATTTAATCTTACTAAAATTATCAAACCGCTTACTCCAAAAATGGTAGAGTGGATGAACATAGAAAAACCAGTTTTTTCTGTTGGTGAGCAGTATGTTTTTGATGATACCTACGAAACAGGGCTAAATCTTGTAAGCACTTGGAGCGAGGAAGATTTAAAAATGCACTTTATTAGCCCAGTTTTAAAGCTAGGAAAAGTAATGACTAATCCTAAATTTGTATCTTTCTTTGATAAAAAACTTACTGGAGAAGTGCTAGGGCATCATCTTTCTGTAAAGACTGATTTTGTGATTGGGAGCGGTTTGATGGATTATATGCAAAAACCTTATTTTCATTTTCAAGAATATAAACCCAACAAAAACCCTACTGGCGACTCTATGGCGCAACTTTTGGAGGCTTTTTTGATAGCCCAAAAAATCAATGATGATGGTAAACCTCTTTATGGTTGTGAGGTAATTGGCGTTAATTGGACATTTGTAACAATGGAAAATAACAGTTATTGTGTTTCTAAGGGTTTTGATAGCAGGGATAAAGAAGATTTATTGGCTATTATTGCTATTTTGCGCAAATTTAGGCATATTTTGGAAACAGTTTTGTTAGTTTGATACTATTTCTATTAAATCATTACAAGTATTGCAATGCCAAAATGATAAAATACAAAATTTTAATTTAAATCTCAAAAAAGGCTTCCTTGTGTGTCTGTATTACGTATATGCGGAGGCAAAAGAGGAATATTCAATGATATGTCAAGCGTGTTTTTGAGGGCTAAATTTAGTTTATTGATAAAATAAACGGCAAGTTCTGGAGAGGAAATGTTATCATTTGGCTGGTGACAGAAAAAATAAATCTCTCTCAAACCCTCCCCTATCCATCTGCAAAGGCATTTTACCCACGCATCTATACGAGTATAATCTGTGGCGTGAAGTGGGTATTTTGCATTAGGCTCAAATATTTGAGTGGTTGTATTTCCTACAAAGCGTATCATTATTTTATCATTTGTAATGGTTTGATGCAACACATCACGCCTGCCTGCTACATCTGTAATGACTGTAGAAATATTGTACTTTTCCAATAAATCAGCAGCTTTTGAAAAGTTATTGTTTCTAAACCAATCAGCGTGCCTAAATTCTATAGCTAGAGGAATATTTGCAGGGAAATCTTTTAAAAAGTAGGCAAGTAAATCCAAATGTTTTGGCTCAAAATTGGGTGGAAGTTGTAAAAAAGACAAACCTGAATTTTCTCCAAAACCTTTAATATTATCACAAAAAACATCTGAAAGTATTTTTGCCTCTTTCAAAAATATTTTTTCGTGAGAAATAGGTTGTGGGAATTTTGGACAAAATTTAAAATTATTATTACTATTCTTATTATTAGCCAAATTCTTCCATTTTTGGATAGTTGCCTCGTCAGCAGGATTATAATGGGTTGTATTAAGTTCTATAGAATTAAATTGAGTAGCATAATATTTCAAAAAATCTTCTGTTTTGGCATTACTAGGATATATTTTATTGCGCCATTCCTTATTTGACCACACAGGACAGCCTACATAAATCTTAGGAAATTCATTAGCATTAACATCAAAATTATCAAGGTTATTTTTGTACTTTTCCAAGATTATTTTATTTTGTGTAGCATCAGCAGGCAAAGTAAAATCTATCTTATTTACATTATTTAGTTTTCCAAAATCCATAAATAAAACTTTAAAGGATAATTTTTATTCTTTTTATTGAAAGTTGTTGAAATAAAAGAAATATTGTAAATTTACAAAAAATCTATCATAAAATCACCAAAAACACTATGAAAATAACCATTTTAGGTTCTGGAACTTCGCAAGGCGTGCCAGTAATTGCTTGCGACTGTGAAATTTGCAAATCTTTGGATTATAAAGACAAGCGTTTGCGCTCTTCCATAATGATAGAAATCAATGAAAAAACCTTTATAATAGATACTGGAGCTGATTTTCGTCAGCAGATGTTGCGTGAAAATGTCAAAAAAGTTGATGCCATTTTCTACACACACGCCCACAAAGACCATACGGCAGGAATGGACGAAATCCGCTCTTTTAATTTTAAAAATGAAAAAGATATGCCTATTTATGCCACAGAAGCTGTTGTAGCACAACTTAAACAAGAATTTGCTTATATTTTTTCAGAACACAAATATCCTGGCGTACCTAATGTAGAAGTTAATATCATTGATAATCAACCTTTTGAAGCAGAAAATATACTTGTTACACCCATTGAAGTAATGCACTTTAAATTATCCGTTTTGGGGTTTCGTATCAATGATTTCACCTACATTACTGATGCTAATTTTATTTCAATAGAAGAAATGGAAAAAATAAAGGGGACTAAAATACTGATTATCAATGCTTTGCAAAGAGAAACACATATTTCTCATTTTACGCTGGCGCAAGCCTTAGAAATAGTAGAAACTATACAACCTGAAAAAGCGTATTTTACGCATATTAGCCACAAATTAGGTACTCACGCTGCCGTCAGTCAAGAGCTACCCAATAATGTTTTTTTGGCTTATGATGGGCTGAAAATTGAGTCATAGGTTATAAAAAAACTTCCCGAAAGTTGGAAACTTTCGGGAAGTTAATACAAAAGCCTAAATTTCTATATAAGCACGTAACATCCAAGCCATTTTTTCGTGAGCTTCCATAAGTGCCGTTAGAAAGTCGCTTGTACCCGCATCTTCATTGTCAGACGTGGCTTTAATATCTATTCTGATGTCTTTTATAATATGTTCGTGGTCTTTTAGCAGACTTTGTAGCATTTCTTGCGCACCTTGCACGCTTGCCTCTTTGAGTCTGGTAAGTTTCAAAAAGTCTTTTAAACTAGCTACAGGCGTGTTTCCTAGCATACGTACACGTTCTGCAATCTCGTCTATTTGTGCATCTAAAATGGTATATTGCTCCTCAAAAAACTTGTGCAATTCTTGAAAATTAGCCCCAGTTACGTTCCAATGATAGTTACGAGTTTTGGTGTAAAGCAAATATTCATCAGCCAGCAAAATGCTAAGTTGCGTAGCATTGTGTTTGAGTGCTTTTTCTGTTAGTCCAATATTTATTTTCATAAAAAGGTTTAATTTATATTCATTTTTGTATTTTTTCGTACTTCGTACTTCTAACTTCGTACCTCAAAATTAGGCTACTTTATCAATACTTGCACAAATAGCACCAAAAATAGCCTCAATATCACCAATTCCATTGACTTTTATAACTTTATGCTGACTTTCGTAGTGTGGCAAAACGTGAATAGTTTTTTTAAAATACTCCTCCAAACGGCGTGTAAGTTGTTCATCATCAGCTCTTTTGCTTACTTTTTTGCGTTCTTCAATGCGTGCTGTAACCTCCGCTTCTGTTACGTCTAGCTGAATAACTTGTTTGATTTGTTCGTTTCTTTCTGTCAAAAATTTGTCTAAGGCAACAGCTTGTGGCACAGTACGAGGAAAACCATCAAAAATGAAGCCTTTTGCGTGAGGGTTTTTGCTTACTTCTTCTTCCAACATTTCTATAGTAATACTATCAGGAACAAGCTCTCCACTATCCATAATAGCTTGTACTTTCAAACCTAGTGGCGTTTGATTTTGTTTGTGCGCCCTAAACATATCCCCAGTAGAGATATGTACAAGGTTATATTTTTCTATCAATTTGTCACTTTGCGTGCCTTTCCCTGCGCCAGGAGGTCCAAAAATAATGATATTAAGCATTTATTAAGATTTTTTATGATGAATATTAAATATATAAGTGACTTTTTGTGTTTTGAAATTTATAGCTAAAATTTCAGTTGATTTTTAAATAGTTTTAAAAGTATAAAAAAAAATCCAAAAACAAAAGTAAAAAGTTTTTTTTATTCATTTTTTTGATATTTTTTGACAAAAAACAAAAAACTACTTTCTGAAAGTAGTTTTTTGTTGAAATTTATTTGATTGATTATCAATATTTTGTATTTAATTCACAATTATTTACACCAAAATAGCCAAACTCAAAAGTTTGCTTGATACTTTCAAATTAGCTTTAGAAACTTGTTTTTTATTGAGTTGAAACGCCAAACGCCCTTTCACAAAAATAAAATTGATACTACTCATATTTTGGATATGTTTCTCATTTTCAGTAATCAAAAGTGTGTTTTTGCCTTCCAAACGCTTGGTTTGTTCTGCTGTAAGTTCCACTTGTGTAGGCACAAACAAAATATTACAACCTGTGACATCTTCTATTTTAGCAAATTTTTTGATAACAAACCTCATTTCTGGGGTACTTTTAGCATTTGCCATTTTTTGCAAGCTAGGAATTAGCGGAGAACTTCCAATAACGCCAATCACACGTTCATTACTTTGACCTGGCCACTGCACATATTTACAAAATTGATAAATATAAACAGGGTGATAAGTATAATTTTTTTGTTGCGCAAATGCCTGATTACCAGTAATATTAGCAAAATAAAATACACAAAATAAACTCAAAATTAGGTTTATTTTTAAATTAGAAAGCAAAAATGAAAAATGGCGTTTCATACATTTATAATGTTTTTGTTGATTTGTTGAGGCTACAATAAGCAAAAAATAAAGCTATTTTCCAAATTCTTTTAGATTATCTTAACCTTTTCTCAAAGATAGTTATAAAAGGCAAAAAAACACAAACTGTTTGTGTTTTTTTATGCTTTATGTAATATTTTTCTTACAAATCACTAAAATTTATTTTATTTTCTCTTCAATAATGCTCAAATCCATTGGATTAGCTATTTTTTCAGAAAGTAAAGCAATTTTTAGTACATCTTGCGCCATTGCAACGTAATGAAATTGCATATTTTCTAAATATTTTTGCGGTATTTCTTGAATATCTTTCTTGTTTTTTTCAGAAAGTATAATTTCATTGATGCCTGCACGTTTTGCAGCCAATATTTTTTCCTTCAAACCTCCCACAGGAAGAACTTTTCCGTGAAGTGTTATCTCACCTGTCATAGCTAATTTATCTTTAACTTTTCTTTGCGTAAAAATGGACGCAATAGCCGTAAGCATAGTAATTCCAGCAGAAGGACCATCTTTTGGCACAGCACCCGCAGGCACGTGTATATGCAAATCAAAATTATCAAAAACCCTATAATCTAGTTTCAAAGCTTTTGCTTGCGTTTTTATGTAGGAAAGTGCCGCTACTGCTGATTCTTTCATAACATCTCCTAGTTGCCCAGAAAGCGTTAATTTCCCTTTTCCTCTGCTGATATTTGCCTCTACAAAAAGTATTTCTCCGCCCACAGAAGTCCACGCAAGACCCGTTACAATGCCTGCAAGGGCATTATTTTCATAAATTTCCTTATCAAACATCTCTGCTCCCAAAAGCCCAATAACTGTTTTAGCATCAACTATTTTCTGATATTTCTCGCCTATTGCCACAGATTTAGCTATTTTTCTCACCACACTTCCAATGGTACGCTCCAAATTTCTCACGCCAGACTCTCGTGTATAACCCTCAATAATGCGCACAATGGCATCATCTTTAAAAGTCATATCACTTATTTTCAAGCCGTTTTCTTCTTTTTGCTTATTTATAAGATGCGTTTTAGCAATTTGTACTTTTTCCTCAACAGTATAGCCAGATACTTCAATAATTTCCATACGGTCACGCAGGGCAGGGTGAATATTGTCTAGTGAGTTTGTAGTGGCAATAAAAAGGACTTTTGACAAATCAAAATCAGTTTCTAAATAATTATCAGAAAAAGCGTTATTTTGTTCAGGGTCAAGGACTTCCAAAAGTGCCGCAGCAGGGTCGCCTCTAAAATTATTAGAAGTAATTTTGTCCAATTCATCTAAAATAAACACAGGATTTGACGTTCCTACTTTTTTGATATTATGAATAATACGCCCTGGCATTGCACCAATGTAGGTTTTGCGGTGTCCTCTTATTTCTGCTTCGTCGTGTAAGCCACCAAGTGACATTCTGACATACTCTCTACCCAATGCTTTTGCAATAGACTTTCCAAGTGAAGTTTTACCCACGCCAGGAGGTCCGTAAAAGCACAAAATAGGAGCTTTAAGGTTGTTTTTGAGTTTTAAAACCGCTAAATATTCTAGTATTCTTTCCTTGATTTTTTCAAGTCCAAAATGGTCTTCATCAAGGATTTTTCTAGCATTTTTGAGGTCAAGATTGTCCACAGAATATTCATTCCAAGGCAGTTCTAACATCAATTCTAAGTAATTCAGTCCGTTGGCGTGTTCAGGAGAATTAGGATTAGTGCGCTGAAAACGAGCAAGTTCTTTTGTGAATGCTTTTTGAGTTTTTTCGTTCCATTTTTTCTTAGTTCCACGCTCACGCAGGGCTTCTACGTCCATTGTACCAGAGTCGTAACCTAATTCTTCTTGCAAAACCTTCATTTGTTGCTTCAAAAAATACTCTCTTTGATGCTCGTCAAGGTCTTTGTGTACTTTGTCGTGAATATCTTTTTTCATTGTAAGCAATTCCACCTCACGCATCATATACTTCAAAAGTAGTGTTGCACGTTCAGAAACGCTATTTAATTCCAATAATTCTTGTTTTTCAACAAGGCTTGCATAGGTATTTGCTCCCAAAAAATATACCAAAAAACTAGCATCTTCTATGTTGTTGATAGCGTTTTGTGCCTCTTGTGGAATATCTGGATTAAGCGAAATAACACGAGTAGCCATATCTCTGAGCGACTTTATCAGCCCTTTTTCGTGTTTGTCATCAAAATCTAGGCTTTCATCTAAAAGCAAAGTTTTAGCCTGTGTAGTATTTTTGTTGTTTTGAGTAAACTTTTTAGCCAAAAAGCGCATTTGTCCTTTCACAATAACGCCAGTATCACCGTCTGGAAGTTCAACAATCTTTATAATTTGGGCTACTGTGCCTATTTTATAGAGTTTTTCTGTGTCAGGATTTTTTGCTTTTTTATCTGATTTGTCTGATTTATCTTTTGAATTATTTTCAGTATTCTCTTCTAAATCATCATTCATATTCAGAAAATCATCATTTAAAAAATCTTCTTCTGTTGCTTTTTCTTTGACAGTATTCACGCCAGCAAGCAAACCAGCTTCACCAGATTGTTCTGCAAGCACACCAATCCATTGATTGTCTTTGTGTGCTTTTTTGATAATTTTGATAGATTTTTTGTTGCGCAAACTAATAGAAGCAACAACGCCAGGCATCAAAACAGTATTAGACGCTGTCAAAATGGCTAATTCATCTAAGTTCTGTGGTGTTGCATTTTCTGAAAGGGAGGCTAAATATTCTGCAAAATCAGGCAAATTAGGAAGGTTATTATTTGGTTGGTTAGGTGGCTGATTTTGATTTTGTTTCTTTTTTTTCATTTTAGATAGATAATTCCTGTATAATTATTTCAACCTACATAAGCAATAGGTATGCCAACGCAATTTTCATAGTAAAAACGGACAAAATGGCAGTTTTTTTAGTAGCTATAAAATCATTCCCAAACCAAAAGTAAGCGTAAAAACTAAGGCAGAAATTGCCATTTGTTTGAGATAAGGGTCTAAATCACTCGCAAGCGTTTTATTTTTTACTGCTATTGCATTGACAAACATCAAAGGCACAGAAATTAAAAATAATAATTGCCAAAATGAATGAAAAGTAATACCTACGTACACAAACGTACACACAAGTCCGCCTACGAGCAAACTCCAATGATAAAAAACTGCATTTTTGCGCCCCAAACGCACAGGAATAGAGTTTTTGCCTGCAAGCGCATCAGAAGGAATATCACGGATATTATTAACATTCAAAACTGCCACTGCAAAAAGCCCACAACTCGTAGCTGGAAGCATAAAAAGTAGCTCAAAAGTGCCTGTATGCAAGAAAAAAATCCCCATCACGCCCACCCAACCAAAGAAAATAAGCACCGCAATATCTCCCAAACCAACATAACCATAAGGTTTTTTGCCATTTGTATAGAAAATAGCCGCCAAAATAGCCAAAATGCCTATTCCTAAGAAAATTATGAAGTTTTGCAAAAGATTTTCACTCTTCCAAAAAGCCACCAACAACAAACTTATTCCTGACAAAAAAGACAAACCAGAAAACACAAAAATAGCGTTTTTCATAGCATTAGCGGTTATTTTTCCTGCTTGTACGGCTCGTTGCGGTCCTACACGTTGCGGACTATCTACGCCACTTATAGCATCTCCATAATCATTAGCAAGATTAGACAAAATTTGTAGTAAAGCAGCCGTAAGAATACCTAAAAGCGTTATTTCAATACGGAAAAGCCCTTTTGCTTGTGCCAAAAAACTACCCATTAAAATACAAGTCAGCGCAAGTGGCAAAGAACGCAACCTAAACGCAGAAAGCCAATCTTTCATTAGAAATTTATTAGAATTATCTTAGAATTATCTTAAAAAACTTCTGTCGCTTAGCTCCAGCTAAGTGACGACTATAATAACGGCATCTTGCCGTTGTTATATGTAAAGGCTAGAAGCCTTTTTGATAGTCGTCACTTGCCTAGAGGCAAGCGACAGTTAAAAATAAATTTATACGAGTTCACCAAACAAATCAAATTCCGTTGCACTATTTATTTTCACGTTGGCAAACTCACCTTTTGCAATATAAATAGCCTCTTTATTTTCTGCTTTTATTGGTACAAGTACCTCATTATCAACCTCTGGAGAGTCGTGTTCTGTGCGCCCAATAAAATATCCACCTTCTTTTCTATCAAACAAAACCTTAAAAGTTTGCCCTACTTTCTTTTGATTAAGTTCTGCAGAAATACCTTCTTGAAGTGCCATAATCTCGTCTGCACGTTCTTGCTTAGTTTCTGCGGGAATATTGTCCTCAAAAGTATGTGAGTGTGTATTTTCTTCGTGAGAATAGGTAAAAATACCTAATCTGTCAAACTTCATTTTTTCAACAAAAGTATACATTTCCTCAAAATCTTTTTCAGTTTCATTGGGGTGTCCTGCTATCAAAGTGGTTCTAATAGCAATATTAGGCACTTTATCACGAATAGTATTGACAAGTTGTTCCGTTTTTTCACGTGTAATGCCTCTACGCATCAATTTGAGCATATTTGTAGAGCCGTGTTGTAGTGGCATATCCAAATAATTGCAAATATTGCTTCTGTTTTTCATTACATCAAGTACATCAAGCGGAAAACCAGCAGGATAAGCATATTGTAGGCGTATCCAATCAATGTTTTCAACGTCTGCCAAACGGTCTAGAAGTTCTGCAAGATTACGTTTCTTATACAAATCTAAACCATAATAGGTCAAATCTTGTGCAATTAGGATAATTTCTTTTGTTCCTTTTTTAGCAAAATTTTTAGCTTGTTCCACTAATTGCTCCATTGGGCGAGATATGTGTGTACCTCTCATCAACGGAATGGCACAAAATGAGCAAGGTCTGTCGCAACCTTCCGCAATTTTGAGGTAGGCATAATGCGCAGGCGTTGTAAGCAGGCGTTCTCCTACAAGCTCGTGTTTGTAGTCTGCTTTGAGGGTTTTTAGAAGTCTTGGGAGTTCGTTTGTGCCAAAAAAGGCATCAACCAAAGGAATTTCTTTCTCCAAATCATCTTTATAACGGTGTGAAAGACAGCCTGTTACATAAACTTTATCCACTAAACCATTTTGTTTTGCATCAACATAGCGTAAAATAGTATCAATAGACTCTTGTTTAGCATTATCTATAAAACCGCAAGTATTGATAACGACAATACTTGCATCAGATTTTTTGGACTCGTGAGTAACAGAAATCTTATTTGCTTTGAGTTGTGTATAGATTTCTTCAGAATCTACTAAGTTTTTGGAGCAGCCAAGCGTTACAATATTGACTTTATTATTGATTATACCTTTTGTTTTCATCTTAGTTTATTTTTTTGCAAAGATACTAATTTTTTATTGGATTTCATACAAACAATAGTAACTACCTAAACACCCACGAAATTAAAAATACAATTTATTAATGTTTTTATCTAAATTCAAAAATAATTTTTGTTGTATTTTCATAAAAAAAGGGTAGTTTTGTCGCAATAACTTTATCTCAAAAAAGAATGACACCAGAACAAACAGCTATCAAAACTACTTATTTTAGTATCATTAGTAATACTATTTTGGCACTTTTGAAAGGATTTTTTTGGGTATTTTGGCAATTCTTATGCCTTGGTAGCTGATGCCATAGAATCTACAACTGATATTTTTGCCTCTTTTCTTGTTCTTTTTGGTATAAAGTATGCCAGCAAACCCGCTGATGAAGACCACCCTTATGGTCACGGACGAGTAGAACCACTTATTACTTTTTTGGTAGTAGGTTTTTTGGTTATTTCTGCCACTATTATTGCTTATGAAAGCATACAACATATACAAACACCTCACGAACTTCCAAAACCTTACACTTTGATTGTTTTAGGAGCTATTATTATTTGGAAAGAAACGTCTTTCCGTCTTGTGATGCGCAAAGCAAAACAAACTAATAGCAGTTCTTTGAAAGCAGATGCTTGGCATCATAGAAGTGATGCTATTACGTCTGTTGCGGCATTTATTGGTATAAGTATTGCCTTATTTTTTGGTAAAGGTTATGAGGCAGCAGATGATTGGGCAGCACTTTTTGCCGCTTTTTTTATACTTTATAATAGCTATCTTATTTTTAGACCTGCATTAGGAGAGATTATGGACGAAAATTTTTATGACGACCTCATAAAAGAGATAAGAGCTATTGCGCAAGGAGTAGAAGGCATATTAGGCACAGAAAAATGTTTTATCCGCAAAGCAGGAATGCAGTATCACGTAGATTTGCACGCTATTGTGGCAGCAGAAATTAGTGTAAAACAAGGGCACGAGCTTGCACACTTACTAAAAGATAAACTCCGTTTAGATTTGCCACAATTAGGACACGTGCTTATACATATAGAACCGTACAAAGAAGCATAAGTAATTGTGAATTTTTAATTGTGAATTGTGAATGAATACAAAATTTTGATAATGACGTGATTATAACATCAGTTATTTATTCCTTGTAATTTCTCCTCTTATCTTGCTTAATGCCTCTGGCGTGATACCTAAGTAAGATGCTATCATTTTTTGCGGTACTCTTTGCACAATATTGGGGTACGTCTTAATAAAATCCTCATATCTTTCCTTTGCGGTAGCACTCATCAACAAAAGTACCCTTTTTTGAAGAACCGCAGCACGTTTCATCAGCCTTTCTACTTCTGTAGTATTCATTTTTTCAAAGGTATTTTCATCTAAAAACTCTATTTCTGTTTCTTCTAAGGCATCAATATACAAATCAGAAGGGATATTGTAGATTTGAGAAACCATATCTGTCATTATCCAGTCTTCAGGTGCAAACATAAATATATGTTCTTTGCCTTTTTCATCAATAGTATAACTTCTTAGTAGTCCTTTGCGCACAAAATAGGTTTTAGTGGCTACATCTCCTCTATTTAGAAGTATTTGTCCTTTATTGATGATTTTTATTTTGTTTGGATTGTCTTGTGTTGGTTGCATTTTGAGTAATTTTAGCTAAAAAAGTCAAAAAAGTTGGTATAATTATGGCTTCAAATGTAAGGTTTTTTTGAGATTTTTGTGTTAAGAAGTTGTTAATTAAATTTTTTTAGTTACTTTTATGCTGAAGCTTATATATAGTTTTGGTTAGGTTTAATTTGTAAAACCCCTCATTTAATCTTTCTTATCCCTCTGATTATCTTATGTAATAAATACCAAAAGCGGGCTATAATGCCTAATTTCCCTCGTATTTCAATTATAATTTAATTATAATTGCTAGTATTTTAAATTTTAATTACTAGAACTCTTATTCAATTTACTTTAATTTAACTAATTTTTTGGTTTATGAACAACATTCACAACTTCTTGCGAACGAGACGAACACCTTTTGGGGTAGGCTGTTCAGAAGACTAGGGGAAAATTCCCCCACTTTTTGGAGTCTTCTTATGTATTTTTTGTTGTGTTTCTCTTTTGTTTTTGTTACTTATTTT
>JAYUKY010000059.1:0-134382 GCA_043764015.1 Raineyaceae bacterium | reverse complement strand
AAAAAATAAGAAAATTTAGCACACTCAATAAATAAAATTATGAAAATTTTCCTAAGTTGTTATTTTTATGAAAATTCCAAGTCATCTTTTATATATTTACAACGGAACTTTTACAGCAACAAGTATTTTATTTCAAAAATTCAGATGCACATCAAAGTCATTTAATATGACATCTAATTCTTTTAGAAAGCGGTTTCTCATATATTTTTCTTGGCGTATTGCAAGGCTATCTTCTTTTTCCCCCATTTGTGCATACCTTTTGATTTGTGTATTGCAAATCTCTATTTGTTCCAAAAGCTGCAAAATAGCCACTTGATTAGGTTTTTTTTCTAAAGTTTCCATATTTTAGTAATGTAAAATTTTTAAAAATCCTTTTTTAAAGACGTTTCCCATTTCGTCTGCGGTTGTTTTTGAATAGCGGTTTTCCCATACATTTATATCATTGATATAACTTGAATATCTTTCGTGTTCTACAGGGTAAGTTTTGACCAAATAGCTATCCAAACCTTCATTTTCTAATGAAAAAGTCCAATATTTATCTAAAAAACGTTCTTCTTTGTCGTATATTTGGTAATCAAAAAAAGTAACAAAATCAATATCTTTTGGAAATTCTTTTTGACTAATAAAACTACCATTGATAAACTGCATAAAATTTGGTGTAACCCTGTTTTTAAAACTCTCCAACCAACGCAAGTAATTAATAAACAGCCGTTCACGCACTTTATTAAACACAAAAATATTTTCTAATGTTGGTAAATCTACTTCTATTGCCTCATAAGGTAATAAATACCCATTATTATCAAAATTTAACATTTAAGTTTTTGGTTTCTTATTGATTAGTGTCGCTTACATCTGTAGTAGTATAGGCAACCGACAGTATTTTTATCTGCTAATTTTAAACATAACAGGTGTTTGTAGTCGTTGTCTCACAACTATACCTTTATTTTTAGCAGGTGTCCACTTAGGAGAGAGACGTACTGCTCTTACACTTTCATTATCAAGAAAAGGATGGGCAGACGTAACCACTTTTACGCAATCTTTTGGAACAGAACCATCTCTGTCAACAATAAAACTCACAACAACTGTACCTTCAATTCCACTCCTCATTGCAGCGTTGGGGTATCTAATGTTATTTTGTATGGCTCTCGTAATTCCGCCCTCTAGAGTTGCTGGCGTATCAACTTTATCAAAAATCTTACTATTATCTCTAATTTTGGGCGTATCAAGGCGTATAATAGAAGTGTGTTTTGTTATTTTTTGCTCTTTAAAATCTGTTTGGGATAATAAAAAAGCTGATATTAGCGCAGGAATAAATATTTTCATTTGGTTCATTTTTAGGTTTTTAATTATATTTCTTTCAATAATCACGCCAAAGAATCTCTTAAAATTATTCTGCAAAATACACAATTCTACTTTGAAAACAACATAAAACTTTGTTTAGATTTTGTTTTTTGAGATATTTTGCTACATTTGTGGTTAAAATAATATATATTCTTAGAAATCACTTAAAAAAAACATCAAAATAAAAACCAAAAATATGGCTTACAATCTTTTGAAAGGTAAAAGAGGCATCATTACAGGTGCTTTGGACGAGAAATCAATAGCGTGGCAAGTTGCCCTCAAATGCAAAGAAGAAGGTGCAACTTTTACCCTTAGCAATGCGCCTGTGGCTATGCGTATGGGGAAAATCCAAGATTTAGCAAAAGCCTGCAATACAGAAGTAATTGGTGCAGATGCGACCGTTTTGGAAGATATAGAAAATCTTTACAAAAAATCAGAAGAATTATTGGGTGGCAAAATTGATTTTGTGTTACATTCAATAGGAATGAGTCCAAATGTAAGAAAAGGCAAAGATTATGGAGATTTGAACTATGATTGGTTTATGAAAAGCATTGATATTTCTGCGCTTTCTTTCCATAAAATGCTCCAAGTAGCAGAAAAATTAGATTGTTTGAGTGAAGGCGCATCAGTTTTGGCACTTTCTTATATTGCTGCACAACGCACTTTCCCAGATTATTCGGATATGGCACAGGCAAAAGCCGTTTTGGAATCAATAGCACGCAGTTATGGTGAGCGTTTTGCACGCCTCAAAAAAGTACGTGTCAATACTATTTCACAATCTCCAACTGCCACAACGGCAGGTACAGGTGTGGGCGGTTTTGATGCTTTTGCAGACTATGCCAATATGATGTCGCCACTAGGAAATGCCTCTGCGGAAGCCTGTGCAGAATATTGTGTGGTGATGTTTTCAGATTTAACTAAGATGGTTACAATGCAAAATCTTTACCACGATGGCGGTTTTTCTTGTATGGGAATTTCCCCACAAGTGGTAGAAAGGCTTTCAAAATAGGTTTGTAGGGGCGTACCCTTGTGGTCGCCCACATATGCGAAAGCAACACGACAAACAAATGCGACAAACAATGTATTTTATCTTCGTTTATTGAAATCAGGTAGAAACACCTAACTTCACCTAAAACCTAAAAAAATTATATGTTGTTTGACGTGTTGCTTTCGCATTCAGGGCGACCACAAGGGTACGCCCCTACAAATTTATCCAACCAAAAACCTATGTCAAAAATGAAAGAAATTCATGAAAAATATAAAGCCTATTTTACCGTAGATGCGTTTTTGTATCTTTTTATGTTAGTGTTTATATTGGTTTTAGTGCTTTACTACAACATTACAGAATAAAAGTTTTTAGCCATTCAGAATAAAGTTTTAGCAATGAAAAAATCAAAGCAACTTAGTATTAGTCAGCTTATTAGTGTGTTTTTTGGACTGATGATAGCCCTCGTAATCTTGAGTTACACGCTTATCACACTTTCCAACAACGCATTACGCACCAATGCACGTACCATAGACAAAGCAAAAGAAATAGAAAAATCTGTCAAACAGATTGCATTCCTTAATTCTCTTGTCAAAGATGGCAACCGTGAGGCAAAAATTGACCTGAAAACTTATCAAGATAAAGTTGATGATGTAGTAGATATCCTTAAAAATGGTCGTAAAAATATAGCCATACAAACTAATGTAGGTGATATTGCACCTACAACAGGCAAAGTACGTGATAAAGTTTTACTTTTTGGAGATAATTGGAAACTCTACAAAAAAGAACTTAATATTTTGCTAAGTGAAAACGCTGAACTTGACTCTGTAGTTGATGGAAAACAAATAACATCTTCAACAGAACAATTTGCAGCAAATGACTCTTTGCCCGAAATTGAGATAATTCAAGACATAAAAACCGTTGAAAAAGTACGTAATGCCAAAGTCCAAAAGGCGTATGAAGCACTCAACGAGGCAAATCCACGCTTACAAAAAAATATTACAGAAATTGTTGATTTGTTTATTGCTAACTATATCAGCACACAAACAACGCTACAAATTATCTTGTTTTTTGTTATCTTAATTCTTCTTGTTGTGCTTGTGGCTGGGTATTTCTTGGTTATTCGTAACCTTATTAAACCTCTCAATAAAGTAGCGCAAATTACACGAGAAATAGCAGATGGAGATGTTACCCAAAAAGTGATTTATGATAGAAGAGATGAATTGGGACAACTTTCTAACAACATAAATAGCCTTGTAACAAGTTTGAAGCAAACTTCTGAATTTGCTAAAAATATGGGAAATGCTAATTATGAATATCCTTTTGCAGTACGTGGCGACAAAGACACGCTTGGTTATGCGCTTTTGGATATGAAAGATAACCTTTTGAAAGTGGCAGAAGAAGACCGCCGCCGCAACTGGTCAAATAATGGTTTTAATGAGTTTGTGGATATTTTGCGTACTCGTTCTGAAGACTTAGAGGCACTTTCTTATAGAGTTATTTCCAACCTTGTTAATTATTTGAAAGCTAATCAAGGTGGTATTTTTATTATGCAAGAAGAAAATGGAGAGCAGTTTTTGGAGATGAAAGCATCTTTTGCCTATGACAAAAAGAAATTTCAAGAAAAACGTATAGGAATAGGACAAGGGCTTATAGGTCAGGCAGTTGTGGAACGTGATATTCTTCATATTGACAAAATTCCTGAAGATTACATACAAGTTACGTCTGGTTTGGGTGATGCTACACCAAAAAACTTGCTCATTATTCCTTTGATAGATAATGAAGAGGTTTATGGTGCAATAGAAATTGCATCTTTCAACCGTTTTGAGAAATTTGAAATTGATTTTGTAGAAAAATTATCAGAAAGTATTGCCTCCACACTCGCAGGCGCAAGAAATGTAACACGCAATCAACAACTTTTGCAAGACTCTCAAAAAGCAACCGCAACAATGAGAGAGCAAGATGATTTGATGCGCCAAAATATGGAAGAACTGGCTTCTACGCAAGAAGTAATGCAAAAAAGTCAGGTAGAACTCCAAAGAATGAAAGATAATTTGGAAGTTCAAATTGAAGAACGTACATCAGAACTTGCTGAAAAAGAATCTCAACTTTCAGAAGCCCTGCGCCTTGCTGACCTTGCACCTTGGAAACTCGTTATCAACAAAAATATGTTTGAATGTAACAACGAGTTTTTTAGGCTTTTGCGTACTAATAGTGAAATAGAACAAGGTTTTTATATTTCTGTGGAAAGATTTGTAAATGATTTCACACACATAGACGACCGCACAAAACTCCAAAAAAAGCTCGCTGAAGCCGTTAGAGCAGATATTGATTACGAGGAAAGTGTAGAATTTAGGATTTTGCCAATGGGTAGCGAGTACCGCAATGTGTCGCTTTCTATCAAACAAACAAGAGATGAAATTGATAATTCTTTGCAGTTTTTGTATGGAACAATGCAAGATATTACCAAACAAAAACGTATAGAAGAACAAATTAGGCTTAAAAATGAAGAACTAGAAGTACAGCAATTAGAACAACAAAAGTTTGTTACAATGGTTGAAAATGCCACAGACTTTGTTTTTATGGCTAATATTGACCAACAAATTATTTATTCTAATAAAATTGGGCAGCAAAATTTTGGGGTTATACCTTATGAAGCAAATAAAATTTATATCAAAGATTTGCTTAGAAAAGAAGATTTTGAGACCTTCAAAAATGAGATTTTGCCACAGGTTTTGAGTTCTGGAATGTGGGAAGGTGAGCTAGAAATGGTTAATCTTTATACCAAACAACTTACCTATATGACAGGTAATATTGTTTCTATTAAAGATAATAAAGGAGAATATACTGCCATAGCGACTATTATGCGTGATATTACGGACAAGCGCCGTATTGCGCAAGAGATGGAAACCTCAAATATTCGTATGAAATCTATCTTAGAAAGTACGGAAGATGAGATTTTGGCTATTGATACTGATTTTAATTTGCTGTCTTTTAACACACAATGGGCGAACTTTATCCATAAAGAAGCAGGCGTTACACCTATTGTTGGTATGAATTTACTCAAAGATTTGGGGCTACGTCCTGAGCTTTGTACAAAATATGAAAAAAGTTGGGAACGTCTTTTTGAAGATGGTTCTTATTCTGATGTAGAAACTTTTACACAAAAAGAAGTTCAAAAAGTGAAATCTAATGGACGAGAAAAAGACAAGGAAATAGTGCTTGGAGAGTATTATTTTAGCCGTTTTTATAACCCAATTTATAGTGTAGAAGGACTTATTACGGGTGGCGTGCTTTTTACAAAAAATATTACAGAACAACAAATGGCTGAACAAGCTATTTTGAAGTCTGAAAACCGCCTAAAAGCCATTACCAACTCAACGACAGAAGGGATTATTATTCACGAAAAAGGCTACATAAAAGATGTTAATAGTGCTTTTTGTATGATAAGTGGCTATACAGCAGAAGAGTTAATAGGAAGTTATATTTTTAATTTGCTCACGCCAGAAAGCAAAGCCGTTGCCATTATCAATATGCAATTAGGCTATGAAAAACCGTATGAAGCAACTTTTATTAACAAAAAAGGCTTTGAAATTCCTACGGAAATCTTAGGGCGTGTGGTGCGTTTTGAAGACCAACGTGTGCGTGTATTTGCTATACGCAACCTTACAGAGCAATTTGAGGCACAACAAAAGCTTCAGAGTGCAAAAGATATGCTTCAAAAAATCATAGATGCACTTCCGCAAAGTGTATTTTGGAAAGATGCAGAGTCTAAGTTTTTGGGCGGAAATCAGAAGTTTTTGCAAAATATTGGACTAGAAAAAAGTGACCAACTTATTGGAAAGTCTGATTTTGATTTATATATAGAAGAAGAAGCTAAGGAATATATTGAGCAAGAGCAACGTATGATAGCAACTAATATGCCTGAAATTGATATTTTACAAACACAAAAACAAATTTCTACCGACAAAACTGCGTGGCTTAAAGTGAGTAAAGTGCCTTTCCACGACAATGAAGGCGTTATTTTGGGAATTATTGGAACGTACCAAGACATCACAGATGAGAGAAATAACGAGGAACTTATCAGAGAAAATAAAGATAGATTACGTAAGCATATTGAGCAACTCACAATGTTGGGCGCACAAAATGTAACTTTAGAAACATTACCAGCCTTTGCAGGGCAAATTACAGAGATTATTTGTGAAAATTTGAATTTGGGGCGTGCCAGCGTTTGGCATTTGGTAGATGATAGCCTTACAGATGGGCATTTGCAATGTTTGGATATTTTTGACAGTAATATCAATGAACATTTGCAACACGAACAATTTAGAGTAACCAAATTTCCTGTTTTTATGGCAGAACTCAACGACAAACCTGTTATACTTGCAGAATATGCACAAGTTGATGCTCGTATAAAAGAACTTACTGTGCCTTATCTTGCTGAAGCTGGTATTACTTCTTTGCTTTGTTATCCAATTAAATTGGACAATAAACTCAAAGGTATTATTATGTGTGAACATACACGTACACCTCGTGAGTGGACACAAGACAACCAAAAATTTGCGCTTTCAATGCTAGATTTGATGACTGCAAAAATAAAAGAAGCTGAAAGTCAAGAGATTATCAGTAGTTACACAGAAATTTCTACCAAAATAAAAGGAGAAGAACGTGAGGAAAGAGTAGCCACACACGTAGAGAATTTGAGTGGTAATATTGCGGATAATATTTCTGTTCAAATAATGGAGAAATCTATTGATTGTATTGTTTCCATGGATAAAAACGGCAATATTAACTATTTCAATGGCAAAGCGCAAACGGTTTTAGAAGGTACTTTTAACAAAGATATTTTCAAAAATATGAATTGGTTTGATTTATTTACCGCTTTCCCTGACGAACTAGAAAAACAAAAAATGATTTGGGAACAACTCTATATGGAGCAAGAAGCCTTTGAAAAAGTAGCTTATTATGGTCAAGGAGATTTTAAATACCGTGCCAGAACATACTATGAGCCAATAAAAGACCAAAATAATACTTTTGCAGGAGTGATTATTTATATTAGAAAATCAGCTTAAATTCCAATTACGAATTACGGAAAACAACAAAAAAGTGCCATAATAAATATTAAGGCACTTTTATTGTTTAGAGTACCTTTATTATCTTTCTACAAATGTACTAGCAGCAATACCTGCTATATATTCCTTCGTAAAGGCACCTGCTTTAGTATATTTACCTACTTTTGAGCTGCGTGTAAAAGTAGCTTCACCCACAAAAATATCTCCGTTTACTTTACTCACACCCATTCCATAAAGTCTGTAAGTCGTTGTAATTGTTGGAGTTGTAGGTGCAATAGGAGTATCAATATTTACAGAAAATACGTTTTTACCTTCAATATAAAATATTTTATCTTCATAAGTAGCTACTTTTTCATAACCATAACCTTGAACAGTAAGATTAGTCACTGTTTTTTCTATTGCATTTGTACTAGGATTGATGCGTTGTAAAGCACCTGACGCGGTAGATAAGCCACTACACATTACCCAAAGTTTACCATTTCTATCAGTAACAAACCTTGCAGGATAGTCTGAAACAGTGATATTTGTTGATTTCGTATCATTAGTAGTTTCTATGATAGAAACTTGATTTGCATCAGCATTAGCCACATAAATTTTGCCAAAAGCCTCTGTAATTCCTAGCAAATAAGTACCATATCCAATTGTTTTGATAACTGCATTGGTTGTCAAATTAACTACTTTTACACTGGCATCTGGTGTTAAGAAATTTGCATCAAAAGCACCCCAAGACGTTACATAAGCTTTGTCACCTGAAAATGCAATATCATAAGGGTTTACAATACCTGTGATAGTTGCAACAATTTTCAATGTATTAGCATCTAAAACAGTGATTTTATCTTCATTCTGTGTGATAGCATAAATTTTGTCATTATAGATTTTTGCAGACTGAAAAGTGCCACCAAGTTTTACAGTAGCGTTTTCAGTTTCAACCAGTTGGTTGATAACTGCATCAGTTTTACCATCTAAAAAACTCAAAGAGCCATTTTTATCGGAAAAATTGCCTTCATTGACAATAAAAATACCACTGACATCATACTTACCTTTCGGTACTATTTCTGCGGTTTTCGTACACGCAGAGAACATAATCATTATTGCGCTTAGCAATACTAAAACATTACTTTTTTTCATTTTGATTGAATTATTTTATTTATTAAATTATTTATTTGAACTATTTTTTTACTCTAAAATTGTACTCAAATTCAATTCAAAATTACGTGGAGGCATCATATTTGCGCCTACGTTGGTATAATTAAGGTTGAAAATATTATTGATTTGCATTGAAACATTTATTTTTTGTTCTTTATTTTGAATTTTCATAGTCATATTTCGTCCAAAATTGAGATTTCCGACTACAAAAGGCTTTACAAATTCTCCATTATCAGTTGTGAGAAAACGTACATCTGTATATTGCGTCTGTCCGCTAATAAAATTTCTACCAAAAAACACTTCAAAAAATGCAGTAATTCTATTGAAAGGCACATAAGGCAGCTGTTTTCCAGCAGAATTTGTATCATTTTCATCAATTCCTTTTAGGTTGGTAGATTGCGTGTAAGCATAATTAGCACCTATTTTTGCACTTTTGAATGATTTTCTATTTTGGCTATTGTTTTTATAAGAAATTGCGCCATCAAGTTCTGCGCCACGTATGCGTACTTCACGCAAGTTGTCAGGAGTCCAAAAATTACCATTTGTTGTGTTTGGGTGCCACAAAATCCAATCTTTTACATAATTTTGATAAGTGGTAAGGTTACTTTTAAATTCAAAGTTATTTCGTTGATGTGTCGCAGAAATACCTATTTCAGCATTGTAGCTTGATTCTGGGCGTATATTTGGGTTTCCGCCAGGTTGCCAATAACGAGAATTAAGCGTTGGAACTCTATAATTATGAGAAATATTACTTTTAAGGAGAATGAGCGTGTTTTTTTGCTGATTATTTCTAATATTACTACTTGTATTTTTCAGTTGATATTCTACTCCAAAACTTGGCGCAAAAGCACCTCTAAAGCCACTTACAAAAGTTTGACGTAAATTTACACTCATTGCAAGGCGTTTTTGTGCTTGCCAGCGCACAAGAGCAAAAACATCATTACGAGTTTCTGTTGGCTGTTTTGTGTTAGTTGAAGTTACATAATTATCAACATTCATCAGAATGTAGTTTATGTTTCCGCCCAAACGAATGTTTAATCTGTTGTTTAGTGAAATTTCAGCTCCAACAGTGCCTACAAACCTTTCTGTTTGTATTTTCTCTTCATTGAAATACATTATATCTTTGATGTAAGCGAGCTTTGCATTATAAACAACGAGATTAGTTTCTTTGAAGTAATCAGCCATAACACGCAGATTTTGGTCTTTTTGCGTACTTGTTTGGTTAGGAAGTTCTATAAAAGCGTTGTGATACCAAGTTTTGAATAAAATATATTGATTTTTTGGTAATTTGAAGGCAAATTCTTGCAAAAAACCTGCATTCCTGAACATTGCGTGCTTATTTTCTTTTCCAGAGACAGAAAAGTCATTTTTGGCAGTATTATGATAGATTTTTGTTTGAGAAATGATATTTTTATTCTCTAAAATAAAACCTAGATTAGTATTATTTCGTCCAAAACTGCCTATTTTTTGTTGTAAAAAAAGTTTTGGAGAAAAGTATTTATTAGTTGATTTGAAAGCTGGAATATTGCCCTCCACGACAATAGAGCCACCTATTGCATCAGAGCCAAACAAGGAAGATGCGCCACCAAACTGCACAGAAAGATTATCAAAAATAAACGTAGGCATTTGCGAAAAATCCACTTCTCCAAGCGTTTGAGAGCCAATACTCACACCATTCCAAACGAAAGCCGTATGTCCTGCGCCTGTCCCACGAAAAGACACGCTTGCAAGCATTCCTGCACCATATTCTTTTATATAAAGTGGTGTCTGCATCATCAAAAACTCACCCACAGAACGCCCACTATAAAGTGCCAAATTGGTGCTGTCAATGGCTGTTTTCTTCAAACCAACGCTATATTTTTGTAAAGAAAATGCCGAAACTTCAACAGTTTGTAATGTTTCCTCTAAAATCTCTTCTAAAGTTTTTATTGTTTTTTTGGGAATTGTATCTTTTTGATTTTTAGGCGTTTGTGCGCATACGTAGGCAGGCGCACAAGTGAGCATACATAAGCAAAGGCAATAGCATAAACCACAACGAAAAACTTTTAAAAATCTGAACATAAACGTATTTGAAGTAAAACTAAAAGAATAAAAATCTCCGTTTCACTCAAAACATTTTGGTAAATTCTATGAAAGTATACGACTAAGTTGTAGTAAAATATATTATACATTAGGTATCATATATCATACATCAAAAAAGTGATAGATTTCATTGCTTTTCACCCGAAAGCTTTGAATGATTTTGTACTTGGCAGGTCTCCTGACTCGTTTTACGTTTTGTCGCCTTCCCATTTTCATTTTAAATTTTCGTTCAAAATGATTAAAACAGTGGCTAGAGTATTGACTAACGCTAAAAAAAACTTACAGTTGCGGGGACAGTCACGGTATTTCACCGTATTCCCTTTTAAAATAATTATCTAAAAACAGATAATTATTACCAATTACTGGTGCAAAGGTAACAAAAAAACCTTACAAAAATAATTTTTGTAAGGTTTTTTGAGATTTTTAAGAAAATACTAGATAATTTCCGCAGCGCACTCTTTTTTAGGTTGTTTTACGACTACAATTACAGGTTTTTTGATTACTGGCGGCTTGACAATCACAGGCGGTTTTATAACAACAACCTCTTTTATTGGTGGCTTGACAATTACAGGCGGTTTCACAACTGCCACTTCGTCATCTTTTGGCTTATTTTTGCGTGGTGGCAACGGAATGGCAGAAATATTACTTAGAATTTTGCCCGTCAAATTGCGTTCAAAACGTGCAATATTTTCCAACATATCTTTTGGCTTACCCAAATCTGGGCTATCTTGTGGTTTTATTTTGATGTTTAAAGCGTGAAAATGGTTTTGGTCATTTCTCATATTGATACCTTCCAGCAAATCCGCAGACTTATATTTTGGGCGTGGGAAATGGATTTCACAAGTAAAAACATCATTTTGAAGCCCACTAAGGCTAATTGCGTCTTGACTTGTGAGAGAGGCTTCTTGCACAACGCCATTTTTTCGTATGCTTTTTATTTCATAATGAGCTACATATTCCGACAAATTTTCTCTATTGACAAGCACCCATTTTTCAGCGTGTTGATTACCAAAAAAAGTAACTGTAGTGCCATAATTAGCACAAACGTACCTAAAATAAATTATCACACGTGATTTCGTATAAGAAATACGGTCTATGATGTATTCAGACTTATATTTTGTATAAACGGGCTTATAATCTGTATATAATTCTCCTTTTTGTGCGACTAAAAAATTATTAGTCAAATTGGCGCAAAAAGACAGTAGAATGATTAAAAAGAGTACTTTTTTCATATTTTTATGTGTTAATAAATTTTATTTTTTTGAAGTTTTTGAGTTATTATGATAGCAATATCAAAAAATATACCAAATTTTCCAAATAATTTTTCGCTTAAAAGTTCTCCTCCTTCCTAAGGAGGGTTAGGGGTGGTTTGGCTATTTTAAAACTCAAAAACCTCTTCTACGTCCCAATTTTCACGTATAGAAATCTCTTTATTAAAGAAAATGATTTGCTCGTGTGGCGTACCTTTGAGATAATCTCCGCCGTCCCAACAACCATTTTTATTACTATCCAAAATCACTCGCAAACGGTATTTTCCACGCTCCAAATACTCTAATTTGATGTTTTTAGGATTTATTTCTTCCCTAATTACTTGATTTGTTTCATTTAATAACTGCAAAATATAATTAGTTGTTTTTGATTTTAGCGTAAGTTTGAGAGAGCCAAATTTTAGTGGGTCTTTAATGTTTAAACGTAGATTTTGCTTTTTTAGTATTTCATTTTCCACGCTCACAAAGGCGTTAGAATCAATTTTTATGTTAAGATTTTGAAAAACAATTTTTTTCTTAATTTTGAGTTGTGTTTTTGTCTTATTCCATTCATAATCACCCGTTTTCTCAATCAAAGGATAATTTATAATTGTATCTTTATTTTTGAGATAAGTAAGTAGTTTTTCATCAAAATCTTTAACTGGTTTAGAAAAATCAAACTCCAAAACAAAATCATTTTTCACGCTTTGCGCATCTGTGGGTGTAGTTTTCAACGTAAAAGGAAGATTTTTGTTACTTTTTTTGCTGAAAATAATCTTAATATTTTCTTTCATATTATTTCCTGCGGAATCTTGCGCCATAATACGCAAAGGAATAGAATCATAGTATTTTTGTGTATTCAAAAACTTAATTTCTTTGCCATTTGGAGAAAGAAAATAAGCAAATTTATCATTATCAGTAGCGTTTGCACCTTCAATATCAAGATTTTTTAGTCCTTCATTGAGTTCCAAAACAAAGCTATTTTCTGCGTTACTGGCACGTTTACGCATTATTTTTGGTAAAATATGGTCTTCTCTCCCCAAAAAAAGTTGCACACTATCTTTGTTTTGCGTGAGGTCTATAAAAGATGTTAGAAAACCAATTTTTTCTTTTTCAGCATTATAGAAATTATTATTATTTTCATCAGAAAGTGCAAAAACTTTATACTTTCCTTTTCTGATATTTTCAAAGCTAAAACTGCCATTATCTTCCATTTGAGTCATATAATACGGAATATCTTTATCAACTTTCAGCGTGTCGTCTTCCTTATAAAGTGCAAGAATTACCTTTGCAGGAACTTTCCCGCTCATCACCTCTTGTACCTGCCCACGCACATACAAGGAGTCAATTTTGCTACCCGTACTAAACGTAATTTTGGCATTTTTTGCAATATTGCCCTCCGTAATGTCCTTAATTGCTTTCCTAAAATTGAGCGTATAAGTCGTATTTGGCTCTAAATCTTTCTCAAAAATGATGCTAATGCTCGTTTTATTTTCGTTTGATTTGTACAAACTCTTGGGCGTAGGCGTGATAATAAGCTCTTTTTGGAGATTTTCTAGCTTCACCCATTCATCAAATTGCAGCGTAACCTCTTTTTTAGTAAAATTGATGCTTTTATTGGCAGGAGAAGACGACAAAAGACGAGGTGCAAGGCTGTCTTTTTTGCCACCCGTTAGTCCGCCAGGATTAGCGCAATTTTGCAACAAAAACATCACCGAAATACTTAAAAAGAGTGTTTTGGTGATTAAATTAAGATAAAAAAAGGAAGATTTATTTTTGTTTTTATTCATTTTTTTGAATACTGATTTTGTATGTTTTCATTGCAAAAATACACTATTTTTACATAATCTTTCAGAAAATAAAAAACAGCAACCGTTAAAGTTGCTGTTTTTATTTTTTACGAACTTTTTGGAGTAGATTATAAGTTAATCATTATACCAAAATTAAGCCCTAAACTGCCAAATGGCAACACAGGAGTGACACTCTTTCTAGGAACATTAGAAGGAGAAGCTGACGTTTTATCCACTTCTGCTGAATATACTGTTTCTTTATCTTCTGTATCAACGCCTGACAAAACATCTATGCCACTAACAGTAGCTTTTGTAAGGACTGTTTTTGCAGGGCGGTAAGACATACCTGTATAAGCAAGTTCTCCATATATAGAAATTTTTTCATTTAATGCAAAATTCACGCCCATAGCACCTTTAAAGCCTAATGCTATACCACCTGTCGTTTTTCTTTCAAACACAAAAATATTTCCAGCAGTACCAGTTTCCACAGATGTAACAGAGGCAGAGGCTATCACAAGCCCAGCCTTTGCATAAGGAACTATTTTACCTTCCATAGCCGTAGATAAGACAATATTAGGTGTAAATGCAAGCGCATTACCCCTCACTTCTTGCTGCTCTTTGTTAGTGCCTCTATCATCTTTGCTCAAATTCTTTTTCCCTACTAAATAAGAAATGTCTAAACCCAAACCAATATTTTTATTGACCATATAGCCAATACCCAACTCTCCATTGAAACCAGCCCCAAGAGAGCCATTTGTAGCAAATTCAATATTTGGGTCTTTTGAGTTATAGCCTATTGTTTGTGAACCAGATGGGAACGCATAGCCCAAACCTGCACGTACAAAAAGTTTTTGTGCTGATGCTGTGCCAGCCGACAAACCAAGTGCCATTACGAGAGTAAAAAATGTTTTTTTCATTTGAATTGATTGTTAAAATATGTGTGATTGACTAAATAACCAAAAACTCTTTGTCAAACATCGTGCCATATTTTATTTTTCCATTGCTTTCTCTCCACAACAAGCGCAGAAAGGCAAATGAGAAAAATTTTTATTGCCGCATTTTGGGCAGTTACTAAACAGCCCCAAACCGCAATACCTACAAAAATCTGTTACAAGTTGATAAACTTCATTTTCTTTGTTTTTGGTGGGTGCAAGCCAGTTTTTGATAAGAAAATCTTTGCCACAAGAAGGACAAAAATGGTTATCAAGTGCTTTTTCAGCTACTTCTATTTGTACATTTTTGGCTCGTTCTTGCGTAGAAATTAGCAGTTCTGCCCGTTTTTCTTCCAAAAATTCTTGTATTTTTTTGATAGCATAATAACCCAAACCAATAGACAAAATGACACCTACCACATAGCGCACATAACCGCCATAACTTGGCAAATAAGGCACTAATCCAAAAAAAAACGCATAAACAGAAAACAAAGAAAAGCCCAAAAACAAAGGCGCAAATTTGTGCCTTCTGAATTTTACGAAGAAATAGATGCCCAAAATGAGTATAGGCGCAATAAAAAGAAGTCTCACCAGAAAAAGCTGGAGTTCGTAGCTTTTGAGTTCTACATAATATTTATCTTGTGCGGTTTGTTGTTCGTTGCTGATTTTTTGCTCAATAACA
Organism: Raineyaceae bacterium; assembly: GCA_043764015.1. Taxonomy (GTDB): domain Bacteria; phylum Bacteroidota; class Bacteroidia; order Cytophagales; family Thermonemataceae; genus JANYGM01. The sequence goes on along the minus strand of JAYUKY010000059.1, from coordinate 119,105 downwards.
AACTTTTTCTTATTAATTATGTCTATTTCCGCTTGTCTGGCGTTCAGTTGCACACGCCAATCTTGCTCAATTTTGGAGAGTTCGTCCAGTTTTTTCACCCTTGAAGTAACTTCTTGGTCTTTGTCGGGCGAGCCTAAGGTTTTGCGTGTTTCCACCCAATTATCAAATGATTTTTTTTCATCATTATAATTTTGTTGTGCTACAGAAATAGTATTTTCAATAACATTTTTCTTCGTATTTACGGCTTCTAGCTCTGCATTGACCTTTTCCGTGTCTTTATTGAGGTTTGCCATTACGAGCGCATTCTCAAAATCTTTTTGTTCTGGTCTTGCGCTAGAAGTGTCCAAATCATCAATAATAATATTGGACAACATTATCAGAAACCACGCTAAAATGATAGCAATGGCATATTTGACAATGCTTGATGTTCTTTCAAGTTTTTTACTGTTCAATTCCATTGGATTAAGGTTTTTATAGGTGAATTTTTATAGAATTTCTTTATTCGTGCATTCGTGGCAACGCTTTTTTTGCCACGAATGCACGAATATTTTTGTCGTATATTTACTTTCCTTTGGGGCTGGTGGCTGTTTTTAAGACATAAATCAAACTAGAATAATTATCTTTTCCTGCTTTAAGATTTGATACTAAACCTTGCCAAAAAGCCTTTATTTTATTCAAAAAGCTACTTTTATTGTTGTCTTTATACTCCATACTTAGCATACTGATATAAAAAGCATCATATTTCATTGGTAAAATCTTCTCCAAAGTAATGTTATGTCTTTCAAAAAGTTGTGTAAGCGTCTTTTTAGAAAAATGGTACAAATGTCTTGGTACATCATAAGCAGCCCAAAAACGTCCAAAAAACTTCGCATCATTACTTTCCAAATTAGGAACAGCAATAATTAGCTTTCCATTGGGTTTTAGTAGGTTTTTTAGGTGAATAATAGTTTCATCTAATTTGTGAATATGCTCCAAAACGTGCCAAAGCGTGATAATATCATACTTTTTTTCTGTTTTTATCTCAAAAACATCAGCAAAAATAGTGATTTCTTGCTTACTATTTTCTTGTTTTTTTTGATTATTAGAAAGCGTTTTTATGGCAAGATTTCTAGCTTCTGTGTCTGTTTCTACGCCTTCAATATGCCAATTATTTTGGGCGCAAATCTCCAAAAAAGCACCCACGCCACAACCCATATCAAGCAAATGCTTTTCATTATTTTGTTGATTTGTTTGATTGTTTTGCCTTAAAAATTCATTGATAATGTTCAATTTTCTTGCTAATGCACGCTTACGCACATAATAATAAATTTTGCTAATAATGCCTTTCTGCTCGTTGGAGTGAGAAATATAATTCCCAGACTGATAATATTTGACAATTCCTTCTGCGGTTGGGCGTGGACTTGTAAACACAAAATTACACGCATCACAACGCAAAAGATTAAATTTTGCGGCGGTATTTGCGGTATTGTCTTCACACACTAAAAACGGACTAAATTTTGTCCCTTTGCAAACTGGGCAATTTGAAACTTCTTCTAACATTTATTTTTATTTTTTTATCACTAAGAAATGTAATTTTAGATTTTGCTACCATACACAATTTTAAATCTCCTTGGTTTGTGTCCCCACAAACCAAAATGAGGTAGTACGATAATGATGATTGCATATAGGAAAAGTAAATTTTTTGACCTAATAGTTGGTTTGTGGGGACACAAACCAAGGAAGTTGAAATATCTTTTTTGTGTTTTTAGTCATCATTTTTTTCTAAGTTGATAACTACGGAATTTGCAAGAAAATCACGTACACTACGCCCATTTTTATCAAGATAAGTAACTATTAAATTCATTAGCAGATAAATAGCAGAAATATATTCTATGGAATTGTTACTTAAAAACATAAAAAATGAGTTCAAAAACCATAAAAAGAATATAAGAATTTCTACTGAATACCGTTTTAGGACTTCAATAACAGTAAGCAATCTATCTTCATTTTTGAAAGATACCAGTTTTACAAATGCTTTTGTTTTTCCAAAAGTCTGACCAGATTTTACATGTTGAGAAATGAAATACCAAAAAGTAATTAAACTGAAGATTACTTCTGTAAAAAAATTATATTTATGGTATGTAAACATATCTATTGCAACAAAAACTAAATATATTAAAGTAAGCAAAATACTATCAAGTAAATAAGCTCCCAAACGGGGTTTTAAAGTTTTGTATTTCATATTTCATAGATTACCATCATACAGACTGAAAAATATAGGAATTAGGCAAAAATTGCTCTAAATCATAAGAATTTCTACACAAACCTACTCAAACTAAACGTAGTATCAAAATAAATCAGCACAAACAACACAATTCAATATCATAAAATACTGAATATCAATATTTTATGATATTGTTTTAAATTGCATTTCTGTATGATTTATTTTATTTCTTTGAATAGTTACTTTTTTAATCATTTTTTTCTTACATTTGCGCATTGAAATTCAAATGAAATACAAAAGCGTTCATTTTATAGATAATTATTACTATACTAAAATATGGCAAATATTGGTAAAATTACCCAAGTAATTGGTCCTGTGGTTGATGTGAGTTTTTCTGCGGAAGGCTCAACACTCCCAAAAATCCTTGATGCTCTTGAAATTACCAAAGAGAACGGGCAAAAAGTAATCTTAGAATGTCAGCAACACTTGGGTCAAGACCGTGTGCGTGCCATTTCTATGGATAGTACAGACGGTTTGCAACGTGGAATGGCAGTTTTAGATTTGGGGCGTTCTATTCAAATGCCTGTGGGAGATGCCGTTAAGGGTCGTCTTTTCAATGTGGTAGGTGATGCCATTGATGGCATTGAGCAACCAAGCAAAGAAAATGGTCGTTCTATTCACGCTCCAGCCCCTTTATTTAAGGATTTGGCAACTTCTGCCGAAATTCTTTATACTGGTATCAAAGTAATTGACTTGCTTGCACCTTACGTAAAAGGTGGTAAAATTGGTCTTTTTGGCGGTGCAGGTGTAGGTAAAACCGTTCTTATCCAAGAACTTATCAACAATATTGCTAAGGCTTACGCAGGTTTATCTGTGTTTGCAGGCGTTGGAGAGCGTACACGTGAGGGAAATGACCTTTTGCGTGAATTTATTGAATCAGACATTATTAAATACGGTGAGGCTTTCAAACACTCAATGGAAGCTGGTGGCTGGGATTTGACAAAAGTAGATAAAGAAGAACTCGCTAAATCACAGGCTACGCTTGTTTTTGGGCAGATGAACGAACCTCCAGGCGCACGTGCAAGAGTTGCACTTTCGGGTCTTGCAATGGCTGAATATTTCCGTGATGGAGATGGCACAGGCAAAGGAAACGACATTTTGTTCTTTATTGATAATATTTTCCGCTTTACGCAGGCGGGTTCTGAAGTGTCGGCTTTGCTTGGTCGTATGCCTTCTGCGGTGGGTTACCAGCCTACACTTGCCTCTGAAATGGGTGCAATGCAAGAACGTATTACTTCTACAAAAAGAGGCTCAATCACTTCTGTACAAGCCGTTTATGTGCCAGCAGATGATTTGACTGACCCTGCGCCAGCCACAACTTTTGCCCATTTGGACGCAACTACGGTACTTTCTCGTAAAATTGCTGAACTTGGTATTTATCCTGCCGTTGACCCACTAGATTCTACTTCTCGCATTTTGAGTGCAAAAATCTTAGGTGATGAGCATTATAACACTGCACAAAGAGTAAAAGAAACGCTACAAAGATACAAGGAACTTCAAGATATTATTGCTATTTTGGGTATGGACGAGCTTTCTGATGAAGATAAAGAAGTGGTAAACAGAGCTAGACGTGTACAACGTTTCTTGTCGCAGCCTTTCTTTGTTGCGGAGCAGTTTACAGGTCTTAAAGGTGAGTTTGTAGAACTTAAAGACACTATTAGAGGTTTTAATATGATTTTGGACGGTAAATATGACCACCTTCCAGAGGCAGCATTTAACCTTGTAGGAACTATTGAGCAAGCAGCCGCAAAAGGTGAAAAATTGATTGCAGAAGCCAAAAAATAACTCTTTATGTGTGATATGTGATGTGTGATATTTTGATGTAAATACATTGTTTGTCGTCAAAAAATACATCACACTTCACACTTCACACTTCACACCTCAAAAAGATGCACTTAGAAATAATCACACCAGACAAATTGATATTTTCAGGAGAAGTAGTTTCAGCTACGTTTCCTGGCAAAAGAGGTTCTTTTCAGGTACTCAAAGACCACGCAGCCCTTATTTCTACGCTTAACACGGGCGAGATGAAATACACAACACAGGACAACAAAGAAACTGTTATGATTGTGGAAGGTGGCGTTGTAGAAGTTTTGAATAATACTATCAAACTTTTGGCGGAAGGTATCCAAAAATAATTTTCTTAAGATTCCGTTAAGAAAATCAATATAAAAAATCCTACTTTAAATTTTATTTGAAGTAGGATTTTTTTGATTTTATTGTATTAAAATGTAATTATTCCAATGAAAAACATAATTATTCTAATGTGAGGGTATTTGTAGGGGCAGGTTTTTTGGTGATTTTTGGTAGATTTAAGATTTTTTTGCTGATTTGTGAAAAGAAAAATAGAAAAACATTTTTTCTGTTTCCCTTAAGCTTTTATTTACAAATCACAAATCATTCACAAATCAATTTTTACAAAAATGAAAAAAATCAATTTCAATCTTGCGGTTTTATTTTTTCTTGGTATTTTCTTGGCACTTTTCAGTACGCAAGCGCACGCACAAGACGACAACGCTTTACTCAAAAAACTCACCTCAAAGGAATGGGGCTTTAATCAGACACAATGCTATGATACCAACGCTTTTGAGGGGCAAATAGAAAATGCGAAAGCAAAAATTCAAGATATATACGAGGCATCTGTATTTCGTTTTGCAGGTGCAGGCACTTTTACTTTTGGGTCACCAGAGGCTACTAATAATGGCAAATTCACGCTTTCTGGGGGTTATTTGACACTTAGATTTAATGATGGAACAAGCAAAAAAGGTAAACTTTCTTTCAATGATTACGGAATGAATTTTGATTACTTTGAAAGTGGCGTAAACGTAATTTTGATTTTCCAATAAGCAATTACTATTTCTTAAAACATAAAATCCTACTTTAAACAAGTTTAAAGTAGGATTTTTCAGTTATATGCAAAAAATACTTATTTTTTCGTAGCTTCTTGGCGTTTTCTTTGGTCTTCTATAAAAGGTGCAAAAAGTGCAATATTTGATTTTGAATCATCACTTCCAAATATACCAACCTTAATTTCCTTCGCTATATCACCTGCTTGTGTGATAGACAAATCAGCATTTTTATAATCTTTTGTAAAAGTATAACATAATGCAAGGTTATAATGTAACATTGCAGCTACTCTTCTTCCTACTCTTGCTTTATCATCTTCAAGGTTAGTTTCCTTAACCGCTTTCTTGTATATTTCTATTGCTTCTACAAAATTTTTGTCTGCTTCCGCAAAATTTTCTGCATTATATGCTGTGAAAGCTGTAGTCATTTTAGTTTTTGCTTTTGTTATGTCTGCAAAGTCGTGTCCTTTTCCGCTTGCAACACCTATTTTAAATACTTTTTTGATTGGAGTAACTGAATAGGTGCTTTCCAATAGTTCTTTTACTTTATTGAAAAGTAGCGTTGTGATTTTTGCCTCTGCATTTTTCTTATATTCTTTTGGAGAATTATCATATTCTTTTTCTGCAGCACTAGCAGTAGGATACGTATTAGGAAGCACGTAATCATAAGATTTACTGTTTTCGCTTATTGTTTCTGTATAAATTTCTTTACCAGATTTATCCAAAACCTCTAAACGCATTGGATAAAGAGATTTAATTGTCATAGCATAAGTGATTGCGTTTCCTAAACCAACTTTTTCTACTGCTTTTTTACTCTCCACTTCATATCCTTTTAATACCACTTTGAACGTAATATCAGGATTTTCTGCTGATTTCTCTAGTCCTCCAATTCTCAAATATTCTTTTGCCAAATCATTTGGTTCTTCACGAATATCACCGCCTACAACTTTAACAATGGAGTTATAAGTTTTGATAGATGGGTCTAGAGGTTTTAGAGGTAAGCGACTGTAAGTAACAGTTGCATCACTGTAATCACTACTTGTTTTCTTTTGAGCTGATACATTTAACACCGTGAAAAACATAGAAATAGCAAGAATAAAATTCTTTTTTGTAATAATTCTCATTTTTTTGATTTTTGAATTTAATAGTTATTTTGAATACTTTTATTATCAACTGATAACTTCCACAAAGGTAAGTATTTATTTTTAATCAACAAAAAATAAAATAAAATAAAATAAATTAAAATAAATTAAAATAAATTAAATTAAATTGAAATCATAAGAAACATTCTTCAAAATAAAATTTGGAAAATATTTGTTAGTTCCGAATATAGTTTGTATATTTGCGGTGTTATCAGTTACTTAACTCACCTAAAATAGAAAAAACTATGAAAACTCCGTTTGGAAACCCTTTTGGAATGCCGTTTGGCAAACCATTTGGAACAAAATAATCTTCAAAAGATTATTTTAACGAAAAAATTAAAAAATCCAACTTAGCAATAAGTTGGATTTTTTTGCGTTCCTTTGCACTCTGTTTAAGTGCAATCTACTATAATCTTATGATAAAAATTTATGACAATTAATACAAAATTAACACAAAAAACTATAGAAAAGCCCGCAAAAGAACGCATACAAAATATTGTTTGGGTTATTTTTGTGGTACTAGCTTTTATTTGGGGAACTTCTTTTATACTTATGAAGCAAGCCTTGCGTGTGTATTCATCTGAACAAGTAGCGGCTTTGCGTATGGCTTCTGCGTGGGTGGTCGTGATAGGAATGGCAGTTTTTCATATACAAAAAGTACCAAAAAACAAGCTCAAATTTTTCTTTCTCTCTGGAATGTTGGGTAGTTTTATTCCTGCGTTTTTGTTTACGGCAGCGCAAATGCACATAGATAGCTCAAGTTCTGGAATACTCAATTCTCTTACGCCTTGTTTTACTTTTGTGGTTGGTGCATTGTTTTTTCAGCAAAAAACAACACTTATGAAGTTTGTAGGACTTTTATTGGGATTTGTTGGTTGCGTTATTTTGATTAGTATTAACCAAAAAGGAGAAGTTTCTCTTAATGCTTATGCCTTGTTGGTTGTTTTGGCTACGGTTTTGTATGGTTTTAATATCAATATCACCAAAAAATATCTTTCAGAAATAAATCCTGTGCATATTGCGACTGTTTCTATTGCTATGATTGGCAGTTTGGCTATTATTTATCTTTTTGGTTTTACTGATTTTGTTACAAGACTCACTACCGTTGAAGGTGCAAACGAAAGTTTGGGATATGCGGTTGTTTTGGGAGTTTTTGGGACTGGTGTGTCGTCTATATTGTTTTATAAGATGCTACAAATGTCGTCACCTATTTTTGCAAGTTCTGTTACTTATTTTGTGCCTATTGTAGCGGTTTGCTGGGGAATGTATGCAGGAGAAACGCTCCATTTGGCACATTTTGTAGGAATGAGTGTAATTATTTTGGGTGTCGTGATTGTCAATAAAGCCTCTTGAAGTGTGAGGTGTGAAGTGTGAAATTTGAGGTACGAAAATACAAAACTTCGTATTTCGTACCTCGTATTTCGTACCTATTTTTTATTTAGCATCATTTTTTCTAGGTCATTAGCACGTTCCAAAGAAATATTAAAACGAGTTCTACGTCTTTCTAAGACTTTTCTTACATCATCAGAGATGCTACCATCTTGATAGGCGTGTTGCAGCATTTCGTAAAAGTAGCGTTCTTCCTGTGAAAGTCCTTCTGGGTCTGTACTAATTTCTTTTACAACTATTTCTGGTTCAATGGGTTGCGTTTTTTCTTCTATTTTTTCCTCATTTTTAACTTCTGACTTGACTTCCAAGGCCTTTTTTTCTGGCTCACTTTTGGGGTCATTCTCACGCATTTCCTCTCGTATTTCTTCAAGAAGTTCTTTCCTATCCACCTCGTCCCAACCTTCTTTCACAAGTTCTAAAGGTGTTTTTTCCAAAATAGGTTTTTGTTTCGTATCTTTGAAAATGTCTTTTGAGATTTCTTTTGAAACTTCTTTTTGAACGTCTTTTTGAATGTCTTTTTGAATGTCTTTTTTTGGCTCTTCTATTTTTATTTCTGATTGTATTTCAGGTTTGACTTCCAAAACCTTCCCTATCAAATCATTTATTTTAACAACTTCCTTCACCTCTTCACGAGTATTCAAAGCAGGTTTTTCTTCTTTAATTACAACTTTTTCAGGCTGATTTTCTATTGATTTTTTTTCTAATTTCTCCTCTTTTACTTCTTGTATTTCTTCTTTGGCAAGTTCTCTTGAAAAATTACGTGCTTCTTGTACTACAAAGGTTTTTTCTAGCGGAATACTTTCCAAAAGTTCAGAAATATCAGCAAACTCAACAAAAATCTTACACGCTTTTAAGCCTTCTTTTGGTGCAACAAGGCTCAAACGTGCAGGCTCATTTTTGCCTTTACGTGTGCGCTTGCGTGTAGGAGCATTTTTGGTACGATAACCAAAACTTACCAAATCCTGAAACTCCTCGTCCATTTCCTGCAATTCAAAACTTTCTAGCAAGTGAATATCTTTTGCGGAAAGTGAAATTTCTGCACTCAAAATTCCTGCTGCACGCTTAGAAACAAGTTGTTTCCAATTATTAAACTGACTATACCACATCAAATTAGGTGGCAAATATGGTTTCAAGACTGGAGAAAACTCTTGCAAAATAGTGGCATTTTCTCCTTCATTCTCAAAAGTTACTTTAATAGTTTTTGCACTCAAACATTCCAAAATATGCAAAATCTCTTGATATTGCGCCTCAAAAAGTACATTTTCAGCGTTTTGATAAGGCAAATAAGAAAGTTTTTTGAGTGGGTGTGCCACATATAAAATGCTTTTCTGAACAGCTACACCACAAAAATCATAAATTCCTAGTTTGTTTTGCACAAGTGGTTGAATAAAACTTGGCTCAAAAGTAGGTAATTCCTCTTCCACAAAAACCAATTTTTTCTTATAACTTCTATCATAACCATTCACCAAACGCTCATAAATCTTCTCTACAGATACCTTAAACTCATATTTTTGTTCTGGCTCTTGGCTCAAATGATAGGCTTCATTATACAACCAAAGAGATTTTTGGAGGTTATTTTTATTGATTTCAGCAAGATGTGCAATTATTTTTAGGTATAAATGGCTTGTATCTTTGCTCCAGTTTTTGGCATTTTCAATATTTCCGTAAGATTCCTCAAAAATATGTTGCGTAATATTCATTACTTTTGTGGCTTCATCTTTTTTCCCAAGTGCAAAAAGTGCCTCTGCTTTCTTAAAATAAAGAAAAGGTCTTAGTGTACTATCAATTCCTTTGAGTTCGTCACAAAAAGCAATAATTGTTTCATACTCACGCACTTGCAACGTTTTTTCAGTAATGGAATTAGAGGAATTATGGGCAGTATTTTTATTTTCAGAAGATTTTTCTGTACTTTTTTCTATTTTACTTTCTTTCAAAATAACGGCACTAGGGTCTCCTGTGATAGTTGCAGTACGCTGTTGATGCTCCGAAATTCCTACAAAACTAGGGTGATGAATTTTTATGAGTATTTCTGCATCTTCATTTTTATGTTCTATGGCATAATCTAGGGCAGTTTTGCCGTTGATGTCTTGGGCGTAGATATTAGCACCATTTTCTAACAACATTTTGACAACATAATCATTATGAAGGTTGATACACGCAAGCATCAAGGCAGTTTTGCCATCTTTATCCATTGTATTTGGGCTAATTCCTTCCTCCAAAAAGTCATCAATAAGGTCAATATTTCCCTCACGGCAAGCGTCTAAAAAGCGTTGTTTGATGTCTAGCATAAGTTTTTATTCGTAAAATGAAGTCAAATAGATGGTTAATATTTTTTTAGCAATTCTTTTATTGAAAGTGTAAATATAAAAAAAACTCCTTAAAAATTATATTTTTTTTGATTTAATTTAGATTTTTAGCTAAAAAGGTGAAGGAAGTTTAGACACTACTAAGTGGCAATTCTACAAAAAAACTTGTTCCTTTTCCTACGACTGTTTCAAACCAAATTTGTCCTCCTGCGTGTTCTATTCCACGTTTTGCGAGTGCCAAACCAATCCCAGAACCCGTAGTTTTGGTACTAAAATTGGGCATAAAAACTTTATTTTGTATCTCTTCATCTATACCACTGCCATTGTCTTGTATTTGCACACGTGCAAAACCTTTTTCCGTAATTTTGAGATGTACTACTATTTGTGGTTGTTTGTCGCCTTGAATGGCTTGTATTGCATTGATAATAAGGTTATTGAAGATTTGCCCAGTAAGTTGCTGGTCCCCTCGCACCATACAAATACTATCTTTTTGATTTTCTAAAATATGGCTTGAAATGCTTATTTGGTTGTTTTCTTTGTGTAAGTCAATGATTTTATGAAGATTTTTAGCAATATCAAAATTTTCACTTTTTGGAATGGGCATTTTTGCAAAAGAGGCAAAAGAAGACGCAATATCACTAAGCGTATCTATTTGTGTCAAAATAGTAGCAAATGGCTTTTCTATAAGGTTTTTGAGGTCAGAATCTTGTCTATTTATCTTCATTTGCAGGTGTTGCAAAGTGAGTTTCATAGGCGTAAGAGGGTTTTTTATCTCGTGAGCTACTTGTTTAGCCATTTCACGCCACGCAGACTCTTTTTCGCTACGACTAAGTGCCTCCTTGCTATCTTCCAAGTTCACTAACATACGGTTATACTCGCCCACAAGCAACCCAATTTCATCATCAGAAGCCCATACAAGCGGTTCATTATATTTATTTAAACTTGTTTTTCTGATTTTTTGAGTGATAAGTTGCAACGGAACAGTAAGCAAACGAGAAGCAAAGTAAGAAAAAATTAAAAATATAATAAAAATCCCTGTAAAAATATTGATAATTGTTGCCAAAATATTGATAATTTTCTTATCTCTTTCTTCTTCAGAATCAAAAAAAGGCACACTCAATATGCCTAAAAGGGCATTATTGTCAAAAGAACGTACCGCCACATAAACAGTTTTATAATTTAGTAGTCCAATAGACTCTGAAAGCAACAAACTTTTTTCTTTTTGCTCAATAAAAGAGGCATAAACAAGCGGATTAAGCATTTTTGAGAGAATATTATTATCATAAATAGCTGGTTGTGAAGAAGCTATGAGATGCCCTTGTATATCAAAAAGATTAAGGTCTGCTTGTGCATACGCAGAGAGGTTATTTAGTTCTGTTGATAGTTGTTCTTTACTGATAAATTGCTGATTTTGAAAGCGTTGTAAATCTGCATTGATACTATTAGATACACTTTCTGCTTTATTGATAAAATTATTACTCAAATCTTGTTCATAAGATGCACTAAATAAACTTAAAGTAATGATACTCACTACAATAAGAGGCAAAAAAAACGCAATATTAAGATAAATCTGAATTCTTGTAGAAAAATTGACACTCATTTTTGAATACTTATTACGCATAGCATACAAAAGCACCAAAATAAAAACAATAAGTGCTAGAATTAAAAATAATAAAGAAAAATTAGCAAAAATATTTTTTAATGTGTATCTATCAGATGAAATAACAACTTGCTTAATTTGCTGATTATCTTTTTGATTATTTAGTTGGTTATCTTTCTTAACTTCTTGATTATCAATATTTTGATTATCAGATTTCATAGCAAAATGCTTATGATTAGCAACAGTTAAACCTTCTTGATACAAAGAAGACAAATTGAACCACGTAGGACTAAAATCTTTTTCATAGTTATAATTTCCACGAGAATAAGAAATGCGGTTATTTACATATATAGCATAATCATACTTATAAAACTCTTCTCCTTGTCTGTATTGCTGCTTTATGAGAAGTTCTGGCGTAAGGTTATTAGGCGAATGTTTTGCCTGTTTGAGGTCAATAATTATGTAACCAAGCAGGCTAGAATCTTGTTTTATTTCAATAAAATTAAGGTATTCTTTGAGAATATTGTCGCCAATTTGGGCTTCTATGGCGTTATTTTCACTCACAAAGTAGGTATTTGCTTTGTCTGTTTTGAATTTTGCTTTATTATATTTCTTAGAAAAATCCAAAAAAGTTGGTAAAGTGGGGTTATCCACCGACTTCCCAGTTACATCAAAAATATGAATTTGCGTTTGATATTTTTCAAGCGTATTACTCAAAAAACGTCTAACTCGTTGTCTTACAAGTTGTTTGGGCTGAAAAGGACTAAGAAAAATCTGTTTGATATTTTCATCTTTATTGATGTCGTTGTGTGCCTCCTCCAAAATGAACTCTGTATAAGGGTCTTTCTCTTCTAAGAGGGTTTCAGCGTACTTTTTCTTCTCAATATCTATCCTGTTTTCACCAAAAACATAGATAGCATACGTTCCCACGCTTGCACACACGAAAGATGCCAAAAACAAATAAATTGAAGTCAAATAACGAAAACGGTACAAATATTTTGGTAAAAGCAAATACAACGCCACTAGAAAATAAATAGCTCCAATAATCACCACAAAAATATAATAAATCCCTGCCCAATGGCTCAAAAGCACATAAATTAGCGTTCCGCCAAGCCAAGAAGGAATTACTTGGAAAATATTTTTTTTATTTATTCTAATAAAAATTCTTACAACAATATTAGTAACAATAAAGAAAATAATGCTACTCATTGCAAAAACTAGCAAGAAAACCACTTTAAAATAGGATAAATCAATGTTTTGAGAAATATCCAGCACAATTTGAGAATGAAGATAAACTGTACTCATCACATAAAAAACACCATACAAAGACAAATACGTAACCGACACAAGCACTAAAGAAATGCTATAACGCAACAAATAGGGCAGTTTTTGGACAATATACAGGTAGGTACGAGAGTTATGATAATTTTTGAGTATATTAAACATCAACATCACCACACAAAAAGTATTTAGGAAAAAATCACCCAAATTTGGTGCAAAATAAGAAGAGGCATAGTATTTTGGATTAAAAAGTTCCCATTCTATTACATCAAAAGGGAGCATCATCTCAAGCATTGGAATACGTATAGCAAGCAGATACAAAATCAGCAAAAGTACTCCATAACGGTAATGTCCGCTACTTTTGAGTTTCCAATACCAATAATTCACTTGAAAACCCAAAGTTATAGCTCCTAAAATGCCAAATAAAACAGCAATTTGCAGCAAAATCTTACTTGGTGCTTGTGCTTTTTGCACTGATTGTACAGCAAACAAAAAACTGGCATCAGTAGCGGCAATATTAAATTTTTTATTTTGATTAGGGCTATAAGATAGGCGTATTTCCGTATTGGGAATAATGTTTGGATTATAGCTGGATTTGAGATAGGCGTTTTCTATATCAAATTTTTGATAAACAGGGACAAAAATAAATATTTCTATTTCACTATTGCCACCAGTCATCATTCCATCTTGGAAGACAATAAAATCACCTTGTAATAGCGTAAAAAACTGGTTTTTGTATTTTCCTGCAATATCTTTGTAGTCTGGCACGAAACGGTGGTCTGACCAAAATATCATTTTTTTATTCTTAAAAATATAAAAATGATACTTTTGTTTTTTACTCAAATCCACTAGTAAACTATAATTATTCTCCTGAAAATTTTTCTTAATTTGTGTGGCTTCTTGTGCAACTATTTCTAATTCTTTTTGCACATTTTGCTGAATAATTTGTACATAACCATCTTCATTACTTTTTTGGGTTACTTCATACCAAAAATACCGCAAACTAAGCGCAATAATGAAGAAAAACAGCGTAAAAAAAAGGTATTTTTTGTGTTGCATAGGGAAAAGGTACGAAATAAGAGGTACAAAGTACGAATATAAAACCTTGATTATTAAGTTATTTATTTGTCGCAAAAAGGAGCGGGACGCTCAATACACTGTTTTGCAGTCGTAGTAGGACACTTACGACTAGGTTTTGTTGCATAGTTGCTTTTTATTTGTATTTCTCGTAATTCGTAATTGATAATTCGTAATTGATTTAGTAGCTTCCCAAATATTTTCTAGTAACCCACTCAATAGACGCTAAAAGCACAATAAGGAAAAATAACCAACGCAAGTGGATTATTTCAAGCATTTCTTCTGTGCTGGTGAGTTTGTTTGGTTTTCTTTTTGATAAAAGTTCTTTTTCCAAACTTTCTAACTGGTTTATATGAAAGAATTTACCTTGTGTTTGGTCTGAAAGTTGGCGCAAAAGTTGGTGGTCTGCTGTAGTATTAAGTGCCTCTAATTGCAAATCTTTGATAGTAAATTCTCCTGCCGCAACCTCTAATTTCCCTAAGATATTAGCTGATGCTTTGTAGCGGTAAACGCCCTTTGGAAGTCCTGAAACCTCAAAACGGCTGCTTCCCTGCGCTATCACAAAGTTATAAGGGAAACTTTGCCCAGCTTCATTTACAATGCTCAAATTTACTTTTGTATTATAGATTTTCTCAAAAACATCATTGTAAGATTCCGCCTCAAAAACGACTTTTTCATAAGATAAATACTCATTTTCTGTCGTGAAAACTCGTAGTTTTCTAGTATCTTCTTTTGATGATAAAAATTGTATTATTTTAAGAAAAAAATCATCTAAAACTTCTTGTTTATCTGTCAAATCATATTCTTCAAGTCTCCAACGCCACAAGCCCTCACCTGCCAAAACTGCAGATTTAGAGGATTTATTACTATTAATAGCAAGCAATGGTTTTTTAGTAATAATATTGCCAACTTGCTGGAAAAGAACAATATCACTATTATTTTTGGTTTGATAATCTCCGTAAGGCACACTCAAAGGCGGAAGTTTGCTCAAAATACTCAAAGCCTCAATATTATAGCTAAATTTGGTAAAATTAGGATTAAATGCACCCAAAACATTATCACTTTGCCCTGTGCGTGCAGAGGTAGCAATTACATCATTTTGTGCAGAAAATGCCCCCAAATTACTCTGTTCGCCCAAAATATAAAAAACTGGTACGCCCAATTTCTTGTATTTTGAAAGGATATCAGTACCACCATTTTGTAAATCAGGAATTTGATGCGCAATAACCAAATCATAACGTGCTTCTTTTGGTGTATGAATGCCCACTACACATAATTCAAAGCTATAATTTTCGTTTTTTTCAATGATAGCACGCAAAGCTTTTAGGTCTGGGTGAGGCGCATAAGCAAGCAACAAAATCTTCTCTTTTCCATCAATAACTTCCACATACGCATCTCTGATGTTGTTTTGTGTACTTATTTCATTTTCCAAAACTTGTACGGAAACGCTATACCTTTGAAGTCCTTTTTGTGCTGCTTTTGCCACAAAATTCACTTCTGAAATGTCATCTTTTTTTATACGAATATTTTGTGTAGAGATAGCAGAGCCATTTTGCAGCAAAGAAACTGCCACAATACGGTCATCATAGCCATTATTTTGGATTTCTGCCACAATAGGAAAATCATTACCCAGATACGCTAATTTGTTACAGAAAAGCGTTTGTATTTTGAGGTCTTTTTTAGCAATAGTATCACCTAAACCAACCGTAATAATAGGATTATTATAAGATTGGAAGGTAGGAGAAACACCCTGATTATGAATGCCGTCAGACACCAAAACAATACGGTCAAGGTTGCGGTTTTCGTAACTGCTTTCTACATCAGATAAGATTTTACCCAAATTAGAACTCTGGAGGTTGTATTTAGTATTTAGAAGATTATTTTTGTTAGAATTATTACCAGAATTATCATCTAAAAACTGTACATCTGTCAAAATATCATTTTTTTCTAATTTATCTTTGATATTATTGATTTCTTGCATTTTTTTCTTCAAAAAAGCAGTATCAGCAGACATTTTGAGAGATTCAGAGTTGTCTATTGCAAAAACAATAGTAGGTTTTTCTTCATCATTTTTGATTTTCCTCACTATTGGTGCAAGTAAAAGCAGGCAAATAAGCGTTACGAAAGTGCCACGCAAAGCAGCCAACGTATAATTTACTTTTTTAGACCAATTATACTGTTTTGAGTAAAGCAACCACGCATACGCCACGCCCACAAGGACGCACAAAAGCAGAAAAAATGGAGAATAAGGGAAAATAAGGTTAATTTTGTCCACTATGTTTTGAGTGTTGAGTGTTGAATGAGTAGTATTGAGTGGATTTTTCGTCAAATGTATTTCACTACACACTCAACACTACACACTCAACACTAAATTAAAACCAGCCTTCTGGGGTTTCGCTACTTTCCAGTTTTTTCTCTAAAATTTTGTCTTTTGAGAGTTGCGGAAAGAAATCTATACCAGTTTTGGCTTCAATTTTATCAATAGAAACAATATAATTTTGTATATTATCATTAAAAATTTCATTTGGCATAATAAAAGCAATGGCTTTTTTATTTCTGATGTCTAAAATTACTTTGAAATAAGCAACTGGCACAGAAATTTTGTTTTTTTTGCCTATTTTCTTCATTTTTTCAGCAAAAATTGGACCAGAAACAATATACAACTCCTTATCAAAACGCAACCAATAACGTACCTGTTGCTCCAATTCATTCCATTTTCCTCTGTTTAGTTCTGGTTTTTGCGGACTCATATTACTCATAAAAAAAGTTTCTGTAAGCAAATTTTTATCATAATTAAAATCTCCCGCAGGTGCTAAATGCCCTCTATCATATCCAGACTTAGAATAATCACTTGGCAAAGCAGACCCAGAACTAACAGCAGGGTCAGGTTTAAACTGCTCACCATCACGACTATTTTTACCTTTTTCTAAATTTCTTTGTTCTAGTTTGTACGCTACCCATTTTGCCTGCTCGTGTTCTTCTTCATAAGCAAGAGTATAGGCAGTGTGTTTAATAATTTGGTCGTCTGATTTGATAGCAGGCAAGGCAAAATTTTTGTTATTATCAGGATTATTGTTGGTATCTTCATCATTATCAGGTATATCTGTATTTGCAGTAGCACGCCCACGAGAGAAGTAAGCTACTTTTATCTCATAAATAGTGTCTGAAATAATGTATGCGCCCAATGTTGCATCTAAAAAAGATTTTACAACACTATTAGAAAGAAATACAAACAGACACAAAATAAAGCCCAAAACAGTACCAACGCCCCAAAAAACACGTTTTTTGAGTAATTGTATATCTATTCCTTCTGATTTTGCCATTTTGAGGTATGAAGTTTGAAGTACGAGGTACGAAAGTTTATTTATATGCAAAAAACCTACTTTAATGTAGGTTTTTGCATTAAAATTGTTGTGCTGGGTTATTCTTCTATTTTGGCAGGCATTGTAAGCACTTTATAGAAAAAATAAAGCGTTACAAGTGTGATAGCTATTTCAGTTGTGAGCATCATTACGAGGGCAGAAGCGGACATATTTTTATATTTTATATTTTGAAAAATGATTTTTTGAACTAATTTTTATCTAAAACGTAAAGATAGTTTTTTTTCTATAAAATGTAAAAGAAAATAGTTTTTTTCTGTATTTAACTCTCTAAAAGCTTTAAACTTTTGGAGAGTTTTTCATTTTCTCAAATAAAAATCCATCAAAACGAGTGCCGCCATAGCTTCTACAATAGGAATGGCACGAGGCACAACACAAGGGTCGTGGCGACCTTTTCCCTCTACAATTACGCTTTCACCTGCATTATTGATGCTTTCTTGAGGTTGCAAAAGGGTTGCAACAGGCTTAAAAGCCACTCTAAAATAAATATCTTCCCCATTAGAAATTCCGCCCTGAATGCCTCCAGAAAAGTTGGTTTTTGTACGAATCTTACCATTTTCATCTGAAAAAAACACGTCATTATGTTGTGAGCCACGCATACTTGCGCCTGCAAAACCACTCCCATATTCAAAGCCTTTGGCAGCATTTATTGACATCATAGCCTTAGCAAGTTCTGCGTGAAGTTTGTCAAAAACAGGCTCACCAAGTCCCACAGGCATATTTTGGATTACACAACTCACCACGCCGCCCACAGTATCACCTTGTTTTTTAATTTCTTTGATATAATTTTCCATTTCTATTGCTAAAACCGCATCAGCGCAACGTACAGGGTTATTTTCTATTTCTAAAAAATCTAATTCTTGGTATTTTTTTGTAGAAATTATTTCTCCTACTTGTGATACATAAGCGGTTATTTTTAGTCCCATTTGGGCTAAAAATTGCTTTGCAAGTGCGCCAGCAGCTACACGAGCGAGTGTTTCACGGGCAGAACTGCGCCCACCACCACGAAAATCTCTGTAACCATATTTTGCCTCATACGTGTAATCTGCGTGTGAAGGGCGAAATTTGTCCGCAATATGTGAATAATCTTTGCTTTTTGCATCTTCATTGTGTACGACTAGGCAAATAGGCATTCCTGTAGTTTTTCCTTCAAAAATCCCTGAAATAATTTCTATTTTGTCTTCTTCTTTGCGTTGTGTGGTAATGGCTGATTGTCCTGGTTTGCGTTTGTCCAATTCTATTTGAATTTGTGCTAAATCTACCAAAAAATTAGCAGGAAAGCCATCTATCACAACGCCAACCGCTATTCCGTGAGATTCTCCGAAAGTAGTTATTTTGAGTTTTTGTCCGTAAGAGTTCATTTATTTGAGTAATTAAGAAAATACAAAAAAGCAATATGTATTCAAGTTTTTTAGTAAATTTGTGAGAGTTTTTAGTTGATTAGATAATAATTTAAAATAGTAAAAATGATAACACAATTAGAAATTGATGGCATCACCATTGATATAGAAAAGAAAAAAGTCAAAAATATGCGTTTGGTTATCAGTTCCGCTACTGGAAAAGTGCGTGTATCCGCACCTATTCGTACAAGTCAGGAGCATATTAAGGCTTTTATAACTTCAAAAATTGACTGGATAAAAAAACATCAACAGCGTTTTTCAACACAAATAATACAATCAAAAAACATATTTATAAATGGTGAAATTCATTATTTTCAAGGAGTTGGCTATATTTTGAGAGTGATAGAACACAACACAAACCCAAAAATAATCCTCACAACTGAAAATATAGACAATAATACAAAAAATTATATTACTTTGTATGTTGTACCAAATACAACCGCAGACCAACGCCATAATATTTTTGACCAATGGTATAGAATTGAGCTAAAAAAAATCATAAACCCACTTGTAGAAAAGTGGGAGGCAATAATTGGCGTAAAATCTAACGAATGTAGAATAAAACAAATGAAAACTCGTTGGGGAACGTGCAACATACAAGCTAAACGCATTTGGTTGAGCCTTGAACTCGCCAAAAAATCACTTAATTGCTTGGAATATATCATTGCTCACGAGTTGGTGCATCTTTTGGAAAGGCTACACAATGCCCGTTTTGTAGGTTTTATGAATAAATTTATGCCCAACTGGAAAACTTACAAAAAAGAACTCAACGGCTTATGAAGAATAGTCTGATTTATTAGCCACGAATACACGAATAAATGTATTTATTTGTGTATTCGTGGCAACTAAAATAAGACTATTTCAATATTTTCCAATTATACACGCCTAATTTCGTCAGAAAATACAAAAAAGATACATTCAAAACGCCAAAACCATATTTTACACTTCTTGAAAAATTAATAGACGAGGCATCATCAAAATATTTGGTAGGACAAGTTACCTCACCAATTTCATAACCTTGATAAAAAATTTGAGCTAGCATTTGATTATCAAAAACAAAGTCATCAGAATTTTTTTCAAAAGCAATACTTTCCAAAACTTCCTTAGAAAAAGCCCTATAACCTGTATGATATTCAGAGAGTTTCTGACCCATCAATACGTTCTGTGAAAAAGTCAAAATACGGTTAGCAACATATTTATAAAGTGGCATACCTCCTTTGCGTGCGCCTACACCCAATATACGTGAGCCAAGCACCACAGGATAAACATCATTTCCAATAATACTCACCATTGCTACAATCAGTTTTGGTGTATATTGATAATCTGGGTGCAACATAATAACAATGTCTGCCCCTAATTCAAGGGCTTTTTTGTAACAAGTTTTTTGATTTCCGCCATAGCCTTTATTTTTTTCGTGGCGCAAAACGTGCTTAATACCTAGTTTTTCAGCAACTTCTATGGTATTATCTGGGCTGGCATCATCAACCAAAACGACCTCATCAACTATATCAAAAGGGATTTCTGAATATGTTTTTTGCAGCGTTTTGGCAGCATTATAGGCAGGAAGAACGACAATAACTTTTTTGTTTTGATACATTTTTTTTAAATATAATTTTCTAAAGTAACCCCAAAAACATTGAAGTTACTTTAAAAATCTGAATACTTTACATAAAAATACTTATAAGAAGCACTACAATACCTGCAACTGTACCCACAGCAGCAAGCATTGGCAAAAATTTCTTTTTAGAACTTACGCCTACCGCAGAAAAAAGAATACTTATTTGCAAAATCATTTCAGCAAAATCATTGGTATTTTTTTTCTTTTCTAGGCGTTTAAAAACCTCTTCAGTTTTCTTATAACTGGCTTCTTCTACCGCAACTTGCTTATGAAGACTATCTCTACGGTGTTCATAAAACTTAATTGTTTTGACGGCATCAAGAGAATCATCAGCATTATCAGACGTTTCCGCCTCAATATCAAGCTCTTCCAGTTTCTCCATACAATCTTGGTCATCATCTTCAATCTCTTTGAAGTTTCGTTGTGCTATTTCGGAGTCGTTTTGCGCTTGTTTTTCCACCGTTTCCGCATCACTACCCATAATAGTAGCTATACTCAAGCAAATAGCAATAACCGTAGTGCTATGCTCGTTGATAAGACTCATAAAGCCACTTTTTTCTGGTTTTTCGTTTTCAGACATAAAAGTAAAAATTTAATTAAAATTGATTAGATTAGGATTTTTTTGGAGTGGGTAAACTTCCTAAAAGTTTCCAACTTTCGGAAAGTTATTTTTGGAAGCTTTACACCAACATACGCATTGGCTCTTCCAAATTGGCTTTTAGAGCCTGCAAAAATGCAGAACCAGTTGCACCATCAACGACTCTATGGTCGCAAGAAAGCGTTACTTTCATAATATTTCCTACTGCAAGTGCGCCATTTTTGACAATAGCCGTTTCTTTGATGCCACCAACTGCCAAAATACACGCATCAGGCGAGTTAATAATAGCCGTAAACTCGTCAATACCAAACATTCCAAGATTAGAAATAGTAAAAGTGTTTCCTTCCCAATCTTTTGGTTGAAGTAGTTTATTTTTAGCTTTTGCACCCATTTCTTTCACTTCTGCCGAGATAGCCGCAAGCCCTTTCATATCAGCAAAACGCACCACAGGCACAAGTAAGCCGTCTTCTACAGCAATAGCTACGCCAATATGTACGTGATTATTGTAGCGGATTTTGTCGCCTAACCAAGAAGAATTTATTTTTGGGTGCAGTTTCAAAGCCATTGCGACCGCTTTTATGACCAAATCATTAAAAGAAAGTTTGACAGGTGAGATTTCGTTTAGGCGTGTACGTGCAACCATTGCATTATCCATATTTATTTCCATTGTGAGATAGAAATGTGGTGCAGTAAATAGGCTTTCACCTAGTCTGCGGGCAATAGTTTTGCGCATTTGCGACACCGCAACTTCTTCAAAACTTTCTCCAATAAAATTATTTCCTTGTGAAATACTTGTTTGTGAAACACTTGCTTTAGCATTTTCTGCTATTTTGAGTTCTGTTCCAATAGGTTTTATTTGTGCTTTTGCTTCTACTCTTTCAGGTTCTTCAAGTGGGCTAAACTGCTCAACATCAGCCTTTACAATACGTCCATTGTCGCCACTTCCTTTAATTTGGTTGATATTGTAACCCAAATCTTTTGCCATTTTGCGTGCCAAAGGAGAGATTTTTAAGCGTTCATCAGATGAATGTTCGCTTGAATTTTCTGATGAAAGAGAAAAAATCAACGGATTTTCATTTGATTGAATAGGTGTAACTACATTATTTCCAACACTTTGCGCATTTAATAATGCTTTATAATCTGCATTTTTATCACCAATGACATACAAAACTGCATCAACAGGCACACTTCCACCTGCCTCAATACCCAAATATAAAAGTGTACCACTTTCGTAGGCTTCTAGCTCCATAACGGCTTTATCCGTTTCTATTTCCGCTAAAATATCCCCTGCTTTCACGCTATCACCTACTTTTTTGAGCCACGCCACAATTACGCCTTCTGTCATTGTATCACTCATTTTTGGCATACGTTCTATACGTGCCTTAATTGAAGATGTATCAATAGCCACGCTACTTTGCGTTATACTAGCAGAAGCATTAGTAGAAACGCTTGCAGAAGCATTTTCTACAGGTTTTTCTACTACTTTTTCAGTTGGTTTTATGTCTGTTTTTGCCTCTGTTTTTGTAGAAGTTTCACCATTTAAAAGACTTTGATAATCTTCATCTGGTTTACCAATAATATATAAAATGCCATCAACGGGAGCGGCTTTGCCTTTTTCTACACCAATATATAGAAGTGTGCCACTTTCGTAGGCATCAAGTTCCATAGTTGCTTTGTCTGTTTCTACTTCTGCCACTACATCACCTGATTTGATAGTATCACCGACTTTTTTGTGCCATTCTGCAATGACTCCCTCCGTCATTGTATCACTCATTTTGGGCATTCTGATGATTTCAGCCATAGTTTTAAGGTATTTTTAAGTACGTATTTAGTTGATTTCTTTTGATAAATTTTCCAAATAATTATTTTATTAACTATTTGATAATGAATATATTGTATTTAACTCACAACCCACAATTTATAACTTACAGTTATCCAAGCATAAAATTACAAAAAAATCTTACATAATAGATTTTTTTGTATAGAAATTGTTAGTTTTTTTGTAGTTTTGTCTAGCAAAAGCATCTATCAAAAAATATTTATCAAATTCAATCAAAAAATTCAACAAAAAACATATTTCTTTTGTTGAGTAACTATGAAACAAATTCTCAATATCTCTCAAATCCGTCAAGATTTTCCTATTCTTCAACAAGAAGTTTATGGGAAACCGCTTATATATTTTGATAATGCCGCCACTTCTCAAAAACCAAATGTCGTTATTGATGCTTTGAGTGGCTATTATCAGCATACAAATGCTAATATTCACCGTGGGGCGCATTTTTTGGCAAATAAAGCTACAGGCGAATACGAGGCTACAAGAGAAACTATCCGCCAAATGCTCAATGCCACGAGTACAGAAGAAATTATTTTCACAAAAGGTACAACAGAAGGTATTAACCTGATTGCCAGCACGTTTGGACGCAAGTTTATACAAAAAGGAGATGAAATTATTATCTCTACAATGGAACATCATTCTAACATTGTGCCTTGGCAGATGCTGTGTGAAGAAAAAGGTGCAATATTAAAAATAATCCCTATTACAGATAGTGGCGAAATTATCTTAGAAGAATATAAAAAACTGCTTTCAGAACGTACAAAGCTAGTTTCTGTTGTGCATATCTCCAACTCTTTGGGAACAATCAACCCTATTAAAGAAATAATTAGCCTCGCACACGCAAAAGGCGCAAAAGTGCTTGTAGATGGCGCACAAGGCGTTGTACATTTGGATATAGATGTGCGGGAGTTAGATTGTGATTTTTATGTATTTTCTGGGCATAAAATATTCGCTCCAACGGGAATAGGCGCACTTTTTGGCAAAAAAGATTTGCTAAACGAAATGCCTCCATACCAAGGTGGCGGAGAGATGATTAGTAGCGTAAGTTTTGAAAAAACTACTTATAATGTGCTTCCTTTTAAGTTTGAAGCAGGTACACCCAATATTGCAGACGTGATAGCTTTCCGTTTGGCACTAGAATATATGAATAATTTAGGCAAGAAAAATATTGCTGATTATGAAAACTATCTCTTAGAATATGCCACAGAACGCATTACAGAAGTTTCTAGACTGAAAATCATAGGAACTGCCAAAGAAAAAGCAAGTGTTATTTCTTTTGTTTTTGATGATATTCACTCTTCTGACATTGGTACTTTGCTTGATAATCAAGGAATTGCGGTGCGCACTGGCTCACATTGTACGCAACCGCTAATGGAAAGATTGGGTATTTCTGGTACGACTCGTGCCTCATTTGCGGTTTATAATACAACAGAAGAAATTGATAATTTCATTGTTGCGCTTCAAAAAACAGTAAAAATGTTGAGATAAGGAAAAAGTACGAAGTACGAAGTACGAATGTAAAAATTTGATTATCAGGTTATCTAATTTTCATTGCTAACGAGAAATTTGATAATATTTTTTATCTTTCAATGCTTAATTTTATATCTTTGTAGGTGTATCTTGTTGATTCGTAAAATATGAAAAATATCAAATCTTTTTTATTGGGTTTTAGCTTATTTTTTGGTGGGTTATTTTGTCTAACTTCCTGCCAAAATAATGCAAAAACAGAGCCTTTGGCGTTTGGCTATGAGTTTTTCCCATTAGAAATTGGGCGTTATGTCATTTATGAAGTGGAGAAAACTAATTATCTTTCTAATCAGTCCATTATTAGAGAAAATTATCAGCTAAAAGAGGAAGTAGTAGATACTTTTACAAGTACCTCAAAAGTTAAATTATACGTTTTAGAGCGTTATATACGTGCAGATGAAACTCAAAATTGGAAAATAGACTCTGTTTGGGCTGCCTCTCTTAGCAATAATCAAGGCATCAGACAAGAAAATAATATTTCATTTGTTAGGCTTTCTTTTCCACTAAAAGATAAATTGATTTGGAATGGTAATTTTTTCAATAATAATGCAAGAGAAGATTATCAGATAGAAGATATTAACAAACCTTTAGTTATCAATAAATTAAATTTACCAAAGACGCTCAAAGTACAACAAATAAATGATTCATCACTTGTGCGCCTTACACGCAGAAGCGAGATTTATGCAGAAAATATTGGTATTGTCAGCATTGACGAAATACAAGTTTCTTATAAAAGTGATAATGCAAACATAGGAAGAGGAATTATTGATTTTGGTAAAATCATTAAGCAGAGAATTATAGCGTATGGCAAAAAGTAAGGTACGAAGTACGAAGTATTTTTGAATATTATATTTCCTAATATAACGAAAAAAACCGTAAATATTTACGGTTTTTGTTTTTTGATTATAAATAAAATTGTATAAATTACTTCACACCTCACACTTCATACCTCACACTTCATTTGGTGTTTCCTCTATTTCTTTCTCTACATTCCGCAAATCTTCCCGCACTAAGCGTTCTATATTAGCATCTAACTCTTTGCTAGTGAGCAAATTCATTAGTTTTTCACGTGTTGCAAGCAGCTTATCTTTGTTTATGTTGGGCATAATTTTATATTGAATTATTTAATTGCGTAAAAAGTATAGACAAATTGTTTTTAAGTATTGTTTAGCAGTTGCATACCTCAAAAATAGTAAAAAACTTGTTTGTAACAAACTTTTATTAGTTATTTTTGTGTTTATTTGTAAAAAAATAATGTTACATTCCTTTATCTTATTGATTATCAAACTACTTAAAATACTATCTAAAATTTCTATTTAATGAAAAGAAAGACTTTAATAATTATCTGTATGGTTTTTTTGAGTGCTGTTTTTGCACCAAAAAAAGCTATTTCTCAAGTTGTTCCAATATTTACGGCACAAGATAGTCTGCGTGGCACACTTTCACCTTTGCGCACTTGTTTTGATGTAACTTATTATGATATTTCGCTTCGTGTCATTCCAAATGAGAAGAAAATATCTGGGAAAAACACTATTCATTATCTTGTAAAGGCAGATTTCAAGAAAATTCAGTTAGATTTATTTGAAAATCTTGCTATTGAAAAAATATTATATCATAACAAACCCCTCAAATTTACGAGAAATGGCAATGCTTTTTTTGTTAATTTTGACGACATTCAGAAGAAAAATAAGCGTGATTCTTTGACTATTTTTTATGCAGGAACACCCACAGAGGCTAAAAATGCTCCTTGGGACGGTGGTTTTAGCTGGAAAAAAGACAATGACAAAAACGACTGGATTGGGCTTAGTTGCGAGGGAATTGGCGCAAGTCTTTGGTTTCCTAACAAAGACCACCTTTCTGACGAGCCTGATAATGGCGTTCGTGTGGCTTGTGAAGTGCCTTCTGACCTAATTTGCGTATCAAATGGTAAACTTTTTAGTACACAAAAACTCTCTGATAATTACACTCGTTACGACTGGCGCACCTCCTACCCTATCAATAATTATAATATTACGCTAAATATTGGTAAATATGTTCATTTTGGCGACATTTATATGGCAGAAGATGAAACAAAACTTGCCTTAGATTACTACGTGATGCCTTATAATTTGGAGAAAGCAAAAAAGCAATTTGAGCAAGTAAAACCTATGTTGAAATGTTTTGAACGTTATTTTGGCAAATATCCGTTTTGGAATGATGGCTATGCACTAGTAGAAACACCATATTTAGGAATGGAGCATCAAGGTGCTATTGCCTACGGAAATAAGTACCAAAATGGCTACAATGGACGTGATTTGAGCCAATCTGGTGTGGGAATGATGTTTGATTTTATTATCATACACGAGAGCGGACACGAGTACTGGGGCAACAACCTAAGTGCGCAAGACCACGCAGAAATGTGGCTTCACGAGGCTTTTACGACCTATTCAGAGGTGCTTTATGTGGAATGTATGTTTGGAAAAGCGCAAGCAGACACCTATGTAAATGGGTATAAAAAAATTGTTGCCAATGCAAAACCTATGCTTGCACCTTTGGGTGTGAATGCTGATGCACCAGGTGATATTTATTTTAAAGGGGCTTTGATGCTCAATACTTTACGTAATATTTTGAATAATGATAAACTTTGGTTTGAGATTTTGAAAGGTTTGCAAAAAGATTTTTCTATGAAAACAACTACCACAAAAGAAGTTATCAATTATATCAATAAAAAAGCAAAAAAAGATTTGACTTATTTCTTTGATGAATATTTGAAATATGCCCAAATTCCTACGTTGGAATATTATTTTGAAGAAGACAAAACAAATGCAAAAACAAGTAAAGGTGATAAAATATTATTTTTTCGTTGGAATAGTAATCAGAAAAATTTTGCTATGCCATTGATAATCAATAATAAAACTATTTCAGCAACAACCAACTGGCAAAGTACCAAAATACGAGCCAATAATGTTGCAAGCACTTTTAATGCCTTAAATGAGCTTTTGACAGGGTACTATATCAAAATTGCCGAAACAAAATAATTATGAATTTACTGTCGCTTGCCTCTTGGCAAGTGACGACTATATTTAGGCATCTTGCCTAAATCACTCTTTTGATTTATAGATAATGAGGCTGGAAGCCTCGTTATAATCGTCACTTGGCTAGAGCCAAGCGACAGTACATTTTTTGGTTATTTTCAAAATATTTTTACAAATAAATTTGTAAAGTCTGAAAAAAAATACTATTTTTGCAGTCCGTTTGTGATGATAGCTATTTGAATGTTTTTTAAATGTCTTTCATTGTATTCAGGTAAGTATTAGGACAGTAAAAAATACAAAAAATAGATATTAAATAGCTATAATAATGAACCCAATAATTAAATTTGTAGAAGCAGAATTTGCTTCAAGAAGAAATGACTTGCCTAAATTTAAGGCTGGCGACACTATCAACGTACACGTAAAAATCAAAGAAGGTGCAAAAGAGCGTATTCAGCAGTTTCAAGGTGTAGTTATTCAACGCCGTAACCCAAATAGCTCTGGTGAAATGTTTACAGTACGTAAAGTTTCTAATGGCGTTGGTGTGGAAAGAATTTTCCCTTTGCTGTCTCCAACTGTGGACAAAATTGAGCTTATCCGTGAGGGTAAAGTACGTCGTGCAAGATTATTCTACCTACGTGGTAAAATGGGTAAAGCAGCTCGTATCAAAGAAAAAGTAAAACCAATTGTTACAAAAGGTAAAGTAGCAGTAGCAAAATAGTTTTTTCAATTACGAATTAACAATTACGAATGACGTTTTTTTAAACATTTTTCGTATAAAAAAGTCTTTCAGAAATTATATTTTTGAAAGACTTTTTTGTAATATCTTCATTCACAACTCACTAACTCAAGATTCACAACTCAAAATGAAAATTCTAGCTGTCGGCAAAAATTATGCTAATCATATTGCAGAAATGAAAACTGAATTTGATAAGTTTTCTGGTGAACCTGTTGTTTTTTTGAAGCCTGATACTGCTTTACTGAAAGATAATGCACCATTTTATTATCCAGAATTTAGTCAAGATGTACATCACGAAGTAGAAATTTTGATTAAAATCTGTAAAGAAGGCAAAAATATTCAGGAGAAATTTGCACATAAATATTATGAAGAAATAGGCATAGGTATAGATTTTACAGCAAGAGATATTCAGGCAAAACTCAAAGCAAATAGTTATTCGTGGGAAATTGCAAAAGGATTTAATGGTTCTGCGCCAGTTTCTTACTTTGTACCAAAAACTGATTTTTTAGACCTTCAAAATATTAATTTTAGCTTAAAAATCAATGATGAAATAAGGCAAGAAGGCAATACTTCTCTAATGATTTTTAAAATTGATTATATCATTGCTTACCTTTCTAGGTATTTTACCCTAAAACAAGGAGATATTATCTTTACTGGCACGCCTGCGGGTGTGGGTGCAGTCAAAGTTGGCGACAAACTTTCCGCTTTGATTGAAGGCAAAGAAATGCTTACTTTTGAAGTGAAGTAGTGTTTAGTGAGTACTGTTTAGTGGAATACATTTGTATCAATCTACCCAAATCAAGTAAAAAATGAAAATAATTTTTATGGGAACGCCTGAATTTGCTGTAGCAAGTTTGGATATTTTGGTGAAAAATAATTATAATATTGTTGCCGTCATCACTGCACCTGACAAACCTGCTGGGCGTGGTAATGAGTTGCATCAATCAGATGTGAAAAAATATGCACTTGCTAATAATTTGCCTATTTTGCAACCAATAAACCTAAAATCACCTGATTTTTTAGAAGAATTAAAACAACTTAATGCAGATTTGCAAATAGTAGTAGCGTTTCGTATGTTACCCGAAATAGTATGGTCAATGCCCCAAAAAGGTACTTTTAATCTTCACGCTTCACTTTTACCAAAGTTTAGAGGTGCTGCACCTATCAACTGGGCAATCATCAATGGAGAAACAGAAACGGGTGTTACAACTTTCTTTTTACAACAAGAAATAGATACAGGAAATATTATTTTGCAACAAAAAGAACCTATTCATAAAACTGATAATGTTGGTGATTTGTATGTTCGTCTGATGAAAATAGGTGCAGAACTTACCCTAAAAACTGTTCGGAAAATAGAAAAAAACGACATTCAGCCACAAATACAGACAGGTACGCCCACACACGCACCCAAGATTTTTAGAGAAACTTGCCAAATAGATTGGAATAAAACCTCTAAAGAAATTTATGATTTTGTACGTGGTCTGTCGCCTTATCCTGCTGCTTGGACAACAATTAAAGGCAAAAATTGTAAAATCTATGCTACTGAAATTATTGACAATTTAGAAGAGATTTCAGAGAATAATATAAATAATAGTAACAAAGATATTGTTATTGGAGAATTTTTTATTGCAGAAAACAATAAAAATATTTATTTTAAAACAAAAGATAGTTTCTTAAAAATAAAAGAATTACAATTAGAAGGCAAAAAAAGACTACTCGCAGAAGAGTTTTTGAGAGGATTTAAAATATAGCCCCCTAACCCCCAAAGAGGGAATAAAGACAAATATTGTGCATTAGAAAATAAAAGATATGAGGAAAATTGATGTTTGTTTTTCACCAGAATTATTACCAAAATACGAAATTAAGGACAAAATAGTTGTAGTAGTAGATATTTTACGTGCTACCTCGTGTATGGTAACTGCGCTTGCTTGCGGTGTGGCGCAGATAATCCCCGTAATGGAAGTGGAAGAATGCAAAGAATGGCAAAGAAAAGGTTTTTTGGCATCTGCAGAAAGAGATGGCAAAAAAATTGAAGGTTTTGATTTGGATAATTCTCCATATTCTTACCAAAATCCAGCCTTAATAGGTAAAACTATTGCGCTCACAACTACTAATGGCACTTTAGCTATAAAAAAATCAAAAGATGCCACACAAATAATCATAGGTGCATTTTTAAATATATCAACTGTTATTGCTTATCTCAAAAAAGAAAATAAGGATATTTTGGTACTTTGTGCAGGTTGGAAAGGAAAAGTAAATTTGGAGGATACAATGTTTGCGGGTGCGCTTGTAGAGGCTTTGCAGGCTGATTTTGATGTTGCTACTGATGACTCTTTAATGGCACAAATCCTTTATAATCACGCTAAAATAGATATGTTAGCCGTTATTGCTAAGTGTTCGCACATAAAAAGATTACAGAATTTAGGTATTGAAAAAGATATTGATTTTTGTTTTCAAATGGATAAATATAGCATTGTACCTATAATGAAGGGAGATTTTTTGGAGATTGTAGGACAATGAAGAGGAACGTCAAAAGCCTTTCCAGCGTTTGAAAAGGCTTTTGAGTTATTTTCTAAGGTATTTTGTGCGAAAGAGGGGACTTGAACCCCTACACCCGTTAGGGCGCTACCACCTCAAGGTAGTGCGTCTGCCAATTTCGCCACTTCCGCAAAGTGTTTGAACAGCTTTATTTTGATATGCTATTTAATTGGAGTGCAAATATAGGTATTTTTGGATTAAATACAAATTTTATTTACAGTTTTTTAACACTAAATACACAAGAGAGAAAATCAAACATCAAAATCAAACAAAAAAACCTTAATTATCCCCCAAATGCACACAAATAAACATATTTTAGTATTTCTTTTCTTATTTTTGTTGTCGTTTTCTTTGTTTTCACAAGAAAAAGCAACAAAAGATTTTCCTAAAAAGTATTGGATAGTCTTCAAAGACAAACAAAATATTGATTTGCCTATTTCTGTGGCACATTTAGCAAAGTTAAAAACTGAAAACATCAAGATTTCAAGCCATTCAAAGTGGCTTAATTGTGTTTCTGCATATCTTTCTGATACAGAACTTGCTAAAATACAACAATTTGATTATGTAAAAGAAGTTGTTTTGATGGATAAATCACTAAAAAAAGCAGCCTTTAAATCAAAAAAGAAAGAAAAATCATTTGCGAGGACACAAACAACAACAAATGATGCTACTTTGTCTATTGCGCTTTTCCAAATGAATGCAAAAGCCTTCACAGAGGCTGGCATTTCTGGTAAAAATGTACGTGTAGGCATTACTGATGCAGGTTTTTGGGGTGCGGATACTGATAAAAATCTAAAACATCTTTTCAAAAAAGAACCAAAAGAAAATAAAATTTTATTTACAAAAGATTTTATTTCTCCAAAACAAAAGTTTTTCAATATTACGGACTCTCACGGAGCGGCTGTACTCACCAAAATTACTGGAAAAACAGACAAAAACATTACTGGATTGGCTTATGGAGCTGATTTTTATCTTTGTCGTACAGAAGATGGAGATGTAGAAAAACGCACAGAAGAAGAAAATTGGTTGCGTGCCATAGAAACGCTTGATAGTTTGGGTGTAAGGCTTGTAAACGTGTCTTTGGGCTATTCTACGGACTTTACAAACCCAGATGAAAACTATACAATGGCACAAATGGACGGTAAAACGGCATTTATTAGTCGTGCTGCAAAAATTGCGATAGAGCAAAAAGGAATGATTATTGTTGTGTCTGCTGGAAATGATGGTGCGAGCCTGTCTTGGAGCATTGTTTCTGCTCCTGCTGATGTTTCAGGCGTGATTGCGGTAGGTGCTACGGAGATGTACTCACGTATGAAGATGAATTATAGTAGTGAAGGCTCTGAAAATGTGCCATTTGTAAAGCCTGATGTTGCCTGTCAGTCGTTTTCTGGAACTTCTTTTGCTGCGCCAATTATTACGGGTTTTGTGGCGTGTTTGCTAGAGAAACAACCAAATCTTACAAATGATGCTATAAAAAATATTCTAAATAAATCCTCTCATCTTTATCCATTTGCTAATACTTTTATTGGTTATGGCATTCCGCAGGCTGATATTGCACTAAAAGTCTTAGAAAACCCTGATTTTGACCCAAAAAGAAGTAGCGTTCTTCAAGTACAAAAAGATATAAAAACTGACTTTCAAGCGGATTTTGTAGAGATTTCAGACCTAAAAACTAGCAAAGTAATTCTATTTCATAAGAAAAATAAAACTATTGCGTTCAAACAACTTTCTCAAAAGACAAAAGTAGGTAAAATAATCATCAAAAAGCCAAAGAAAGCCACGCACACAACCGTAGATGCAGGCGACAAAGTGATAGAAATTGTTTGGTAAAATGTATTTATAGATTTGATGGTTTGTATTAAAACCCTGAAAGAGTTTAATATTAATAACGGATTGTAAACAAGCTACGGTGGCGTGAACGCCACCGCTATACATAAAAGCAATTTTTTGCCTCTGATATAAAAAGGTGGCGTTCACGCCACCTAGAGTAAAAAAATAAAACTAGGAGTTTATTTGCAATGTATTCCTTAGTAGCCGTAAGTCATACTTACGGGACGTGAAATAGTGTATAAAAAAATCAGTCTAAGAAAAAATTTCTTAGACTGACCAACAATTAAACAATTAAACAATTATTTTACTTTAAAACAACTTTCTTTTTTGGTTAGCTAAGTTTTAGACTTTATCACAATAAAAACAAAATGATAATTATTCCTAAGATAAAGCAAATAAAGTGATGTAAGATTTTTCACTTTGGTAATTTTTTAAGTGGTGTTTTAGTTTCCTAAAATTTCATTTATTATTACATTTATTTTACACTTTTCTTTTTACACCCTCAAAACAAGCAAAAAATAGAATAATTTGCAAACTTTGGTAATAGACAAATGATAATAAGATAATAGACAAATAATTTAAGACTATTAAAATATAATTTTTCTACTATTTAATATAATTATTCTACTATTTTGTATGTTCTGAAAAATGTATGTTAAAAATTCATTAAGAGGCTAAAAATAAAAAAACAAACCAATGATGTAATTTTTTACAGTAAACTGTCTAATTCTTCCACAGAATTGATGCCCAATTTTTTGTAAAGTCTGTATTTTCCTGTTCTTACGCTGGTGGCAGAAATTAGTAGCATTGTAGCAATTTCGTTACTATTTAGCCCAAGTTTGTGAAGCATCATCAAGCGTAGTTCTGCGCTAGATGTTTCTCCCATTTTGCGGATAATTTTCTGCTCAAAATCAGGATAAACTTTCAGAAAAGATGCTTTAAAAGCGTTCCATTGGTCTTTTTTACTAAGATTAAATTCCCTCAAAAACTGCAGATCTTCTTGTTTAACTTCTATATTATTAGTATCAAATTCAAGTATTTCATTATTTTCTGACTGATTTTCTATAATTTTCTCTTCAATAATTTCTTCATTTGTGTCGTTCTCTAGTATTGTTTGCAATTCATTTTTTGGCAAAATAATAGCTTGAATATTAGCGTTATTTTGTTTTATATCAGCAAGTTGCAAAAAAAGTTGTTGTTTAAGTGTAGCTATTTGCATAGCTTGTGTCTGGTTGATTTTCTCTACTTCTTGTTTTTTTCCTTCAATTTTTCTAATTTTTTTGTATAAAAATATTACTCCCAAAAACATCAACACCAAAAGAATAACGATAGCAAAACCAAATAAATATTTAGTTTTTTGTTTTTCTTTTTCTTTTTCGTTCATTTCCTGCTCATATAGGCGTACTTCTGCGTTGAGTTGTAGCTCCGAAATCTTATTTTTATTGGCATATTCTTTTGACAACGCATCAAAATTTGTAAATTCTTTGTAGGCAATAAGTGCTTTTGGCATATTTTTTATAGCTTCATAATACAAATAAGTAGCTTCTTTTTGCCTTTTGAGAGAAGTAAAATGCGTTTCATCTGTTTTGCTAATGACGTTATCCAAAGAATCAAGCAAGATTTTGGCGTGTTCTAGCTTATCACGCTTAATTTCTATGCGCACCAACCAGTGCAACGCACCCACAGCATTTGACCAAAATCCTTCTCTAAAACTCATATTTTTATCATCATTTGCACACACAAACGCCTTATTTTGGTCGCCCATTTTGTGCAAAGTAACGGCTAAATTTCCTTTTACGACATCTCTAAAAATATCATTTTTGCTACTCACAGCAAGATTATAGCACATGTCAAAGTATAAAAGAGAGTTTTTGAAGTCGTCAATTTTCTGATAATTCATACCCAGCGCATTGAGTGTAACAAGAGAATCTTGATAAAGTGCGTGTTTTGTTTCTAATGATTTTTTGAGATAATTTATAGAAGAAGCCGGCATCTCAAAATCCCATAAAATATAGCCTATTCTATATAAAATATACTGCAAACTTATGTCTTTGTGCAAATTATATTTTTGTGCAAATTTCTCTGCAAAAAAGAAAATTTTAAGCCCTTGTACCTTATTTTTGATGTTTATATGCAACAAAGCACGTCTTAAAAGGCACTCTAAGGCAACAGAATAGTCTTTTTCTTCCATAAAATCATCATATAAAATAGTCATAGCTTTTTCTGACACGTCAGACGCAACTTTTTTATATTTTAGATTTCCGTAAGTTTCAGTAAGCAAAATTCTCCTAAGAAGTGCTTTATTATTGTCTAAAAGTGCTTTTTCTTTAAATTTTTGACAAAAAATATTAAACTTTTCAATATCCACAATTTCATAATAAGTATCACGAATGATATTGTATTTATCTAAAAATACAATATGAAGATTATACACGCTATCTAAGCGTGCATTAGCACATTTTTGATAGAGAATTTCAAAATCTTTGTCAAAGTTATTATTAAGATTTTTCTTATTATTTGTGTTTGGAGCAGTATTTTGAGCAGTAATACTTCCAATTCCAGCTAAAAAAGGAAGCAAGAATATCATTATTTTTAAAAACATCTAACAGTTAAGTTGGATAAAATGAATTGTTTAAGTATGCAAAATTACACTTTTTTTGACGTTTAAGAAAAAAAAAAAAATCTATTTGTAATCTTTCTAAATAATAGCCTTTGTGCAACTTTTTAACTAAAAATTTACTCTTAGTAGTGTAGATTTCCTACGCAAAACCATAAAGCATATAATCAAAAATGAAAAACATTTTAGTTTTATTAAGTTTATTTATTAGTTTTTTTCTAATAAATAATAAAATTATTGCACAAAATACTAAACAAGGTACTATTTCTGGTACTTTACAAGAAGCAGCCAACAATGATGCCGTACCTTATGCTAATATTAGCCTTACCAAAAGTGGTACAAATGAAATTATTTTATCTGCGCTAAGTACAGAAATTGGTGGCTTTTTGCTCACAAACGTACCCAACGGAAAATATGATTTAAAAGTACAATTTCTTGGTTTTGAAGACTATATCATCAAAAATATTATTATTGATGATAACTCTAAGCAAAAAACACTAGGGCAACTCCTTCTCAAAACAAGCGACACTCTAGAAACCAAAGTAGTTGAGGTTACGGCACAAAAAGAGATGCAACGTGCCGAAATTGGCTCTCGTGTGTATAACGTAGGACAAGATTTGGTGAACAAAGGCGGTACAGCAATAGATATTTTGCAAAATATTCCTTCTGTGCAAGTTGATGAGAATAACGCAGTTACAATGCGTGGCTCTGGTAATATTACGGTACTTATCAACGGCAAACAGTCAGGTATTACGGGTACGAGCAGGCAGGCAGTTTTGGACAAAATCCCCGCTAGTTCTATTGACCGTATAGAAATTATTACAAATCCGAGTGCCAAATATGATGCTGATGGTGGCGCAGGAATTATTAATATTATCCTCAAACAAAACCAAGAAGACGGAATGAATGGCTCTGTCGGCGTGAATATTGGGAATAATGACCGCCACAACGCTAATTTAGAACTTTCTTATAAGAAAAACAAAATAAATGTTTTTGGAAATGTCAATTTTAACCAAAATGGACGTATTAGCACCATTTCATTTTTGAGAAACAATTTTGTACCTACCGCTTTTACGCCAAGTTTCCAAAACCAAACACGCCTTATTGACAACCTTAGCACAAGTTTTACAGGAAATTTAGGTTTTGAATATGCCATAAACAAAAAAAATACTATTTCTTTTGAAGCAAATAGCAGTACATCTGCCAGAGATAGAAGTGAAAATTTGAGAAATAATAATGAAGATATTAACAGAAATTTGAATGATTATTTTTTGAGGAATACCACAGAAAGAGGAGACGAACTCAACTCAAATTATGCGTTTAATTATGTAAGGAAATTTGCTAAACCTCGTCAAGAACTCAAATTTTATGCCTCACACGCACGAGCAGATGATATGGAACGCAATAGTTTTAATCAAGATGCTTATGATAAAAACGGTGTGCAAAGCCTCACTCCTACGCAGTTACAAAGAAATGCTAATAATACGCTCAATCAGACAAGTATTTTTCAGTTAGATTATTCGCAACCTATCAAAAAAGATTTTAAAATTGACTTTGGTGCAAAATCTATCATAAGACAAGTAAATTCTGATTTTTCTTTGGAAGATTTTGACAGAACTACAGAAAACTGGGTAAATAATGCACAATTTTCTAACAAATTTGACTATTTAGAGCAAATTCACGCCTTGTACTCACAAGGTGGTGGGAATTATAAGAAATGGGAATTTGATTTGGGTGTGCGTTTAGAGCAGGCTTACACCACCTCCAAACTTATCAATACAAATGAAACTTTTACAAATAATTATTTTAATATTTTTCCTAGTGCAGTTGTGGCACGCAAAATTACAGATAACCAAAAAATTCAGGCTTCTTACAGCAGACGTATCAATAGACCAGGTTTTGGGCAATTAAACCCGTTTGCTAATATCAGTAATCCGCTTGTTTTTCGTGGTGGAAATCCATTCTTAAAACCAGAATTTACAGATTCTTATGAATTAGGCTACATTAGAGATTGGGAAGAAAGTAGCATTACAACATCTTTGTTTTATAAGAAAAACACGAATGTTATTCAGCAAATTTTAGAAAATACAACACTTAATGGACAGCCCGCCAGCATTTATAGACCAAATAATATCAATTCTTCTCAAAATTATGGGATAGAAATCATTGGTTCGCATAAAGTGAAAAAATGGTTAAGTCTGAATGCTAATTTTTCTTATTATAGATTGATTGTTGATGGGACAAATTTTAGTCCAGAAACAAGTAATAATTCATACGCTTGGAATACACGCTTAATGCTCAATTTTACACTTCCAAAAAACTGGAAAATACAGACAATGGTCGCATATACAGGTCCTGTGGCTACAGCGCAAGGCACACGTAAAGATATTTTTATGAGTAGCATTGGTATTAGCAAACAAATCAAGCTACTAACGCTTAATTTACGTGTAGTAGATGTGCCTCAAATACAGCGTTTTGGCGGTATTGTGAACACAACACAATTTACACAAGATTTTGGTTTTACAGGAAACACTCGTACCATACAAATAGGCGCAAACTACCGTTTTGGTGGAATAGAGAAAAAACGTACCAAAAAACGTGATGAAGGCGGTTTTGATGCAGGTGGCGGAGATATGTAAGGAGTTGTGCGTTTTTAATTGTGAATGAATATTGATGTTACGCAAATGTATTTGTAGAAACATTACTTGTAACGTCTCAACAACAAACAATAACCAAAGTAAATAAATAGTTACTGTAAAAGTTCAGTTGCAAATTTTGTGTAGGAACACGCCGTGGCGTGTTCCTGCGCTGGATAATGTTCCTATTTGCAGAGATTTCGCCAAATCCAGAACACGCCAAGGCGTGTTCCTACGTTGATAAATACATTTTTCTATGTTTCAGACGTTGCAAGCAACGTCTCTACAATCAATAAAACAAATAAAATAATTCTTATATAATATTAGTTAATTACTAAAAAAAGTTATGTTTCAACTTTTTTTAGTAATTTTGCTTTGTGCGTATTATACAACGCACTTAAAAATTAAAAATATGAGAATACATTGTTTTAAATACAGTAAAGAAAGTAATTATACCACAAGTGTAGCTGTTAGCAACAACCAAAATGTTGATGAAAGCGACTATTTTTGTTTGCTTTTGCAAACCAATGAACGCATAGAAACAAGCGAGTTTTCTATGTTTTTGTCGGATATTCCTTTTGAAATCAGCCTTCTGACTATCAATAAGCTAGATTTTTGGTACGAACTCCACGCAACAGATATTAACGGTTATTTTTCGTTTAGAGATTTTGATGCAAAAGATTATAGTAGAGAGTTTTATATTACTAAAGTTGGTGCAAAAGTAAGGTTTTCAAAATTATTCCTTAATTATCCTGAAGGAATTTGCGAAATTTCGCTATTAAATGAAGAAAAACAACTGCAACAAATGAATATCAATATTCATTCAAGCAAAATTAGCCAAGAAGAATTTATTAGTTTGGTAGAATATGTTGCCAATAAAAATATTTCTGTTTGGTCAAAATCTTCACTTCTGCGCAATGACACAACAAATAACATACAAAATGGTAGTTTTTTGATGATGATTACGCACTTTAAAGATTTTTTGATAGAATTAAAAAATAAACATTTAATGAATTTTAGTTATGATAAAATTTATAGTTTAGTTCCTAATAATTTCGTTACGTTGTTTTCTGAAGATGTAAGTATTTCTGAAAATTCAATAGATTGGCTGCTTGAAAACTTAGACACATTACAACCTACCAACATTTATCAGCAAGATAAAATTTTGGTACAAAACCGCCTTTTTGTGCCAGAAGAAATGCTTGCAGAAGAATTAGTTGAAAGTACAGATATTTACGAAAACCGCCTTATACACGGTTTTATGTCAGAATTAGCTAATTATTTTATATTGAAAGAAAAACATATAGAAGAACAACAGCATCATTTGAACCTACTTAATTTTAAGAATAAAATTGAATTTCATAACTTAGAAAAAACCAATAGTTGCATTAAAAGTATTTTGCCTTTGATTCATACTATTAAAAGATATTTGGACGAACATCTATTTGTTTCAACAGAAACCACAGAACTACTCAATAGCTATAAATTTGAATCTAAAGAACATTATTTTTTCGTTTATAGGCATTTGTTGGAGTGGCTGAATAAGAAAGATATTGTTTTTGAATCAGAACAGAAAGTTTTTGGAGGTGTTAGGCGTGTGGATAATTTGTTTGAGTTGGGTTGTTTGTATAAAATTATTGATAGTTTTGCAGGGCAGGGCTATACATACAATATTTTGGATACGGATAAAGAGAATATTCCTAAAATTATTCATTTTACACACCTCAAAAAACAAAAAATTACACTTTATTATGAAGTAATGCCTAAAAACCTTACCTCTGTACTCACGAGCGGACAACTAAAACCTGATTTTATCATTGAATATCAAATACAAAATGAGGCAAAATATTTGTCCCAGCATCATTTGGAGCTAGAAAATGAAGAAAAAGAAGCAGAAAAAATCACTTATAAATACCTTATTTTTGATGCAAAATATAAGGAATACAAAACCATTGAAAAGTATGATTATCCGCTCATAACACTCAAATATCTGCACGGAATAGGCTACGAAAATGGCGGTTTATTCTCTCCTTTGGGCTTATTTGTGCTTTTCCCTAACGAAAAAGAAGAAACTTTTTCTTATCACAACGAAAAATTTGACATCAATAGTGAAAATCCTATTTTTCCTGCCATTGGGAGCGTTAGTGTAGGCTTTAAAAATGAAAATAAATCACTTGAAAAAATACTAGAAAAATTAGGAGAATATGTATAATTTAGTTGCCACGAATACACGAATAAATACAATTATTTGTGTATTCGTGGCAATTAAACTTTATTTTTACTTTCAGAAAAAAAATCTAAATTGCACGGATATTTGAAAATAAATTTTATTATAAAAAATCAACTTAAAAAATCAACCTGAAATTTCTATAATATGCAAGAATTACTGAAAAAATTTGAGAATAAAAAGCCTGAAATCATCTTTGAATGGCACGACTCTGAAACAGAAGCAGAAGGTTGGGTTGTTATCAATTCTTTGCGTGGCGGAGCGGCTGGCGGTGGTACTCGTATGCGTGTAGGCTTGAATATGCGTGAGGTAGAATCATTGGCTAAAACAATGGAAGTGAAGTTTACAGTATCTGGTCCTGCTATTGGTGGCGCAAAATCTGGTATTAATTTTGACCCAAAAGACCCAAGAAAAGAAGGTGTATTAAAGCGTTGGTACAAAGCCGTTTATCCACTTCTCAAAAATTATTATGGCACAGGTGGCGACCTTAATGTTGATGAAATTCACGAAGTTATCCCTATTACGGAGGCTTACGGACTTTGGCATCCACAAGAAGGCGTTGTAAATGGGCATTTTAACCCAGAAAAACCTGCAAAAATCCGCAAAATAGGACAACTAAGACAAGGCGTTTTGAAAGTCATTGAAGATGCTAATTATGTGCCTGACGGTGCTAAAAAGTACGTTGTAGCAGATATGATTACTGGTTATGGTGTGGCTGAAGCTATTGGACATTATTATGAAATTTGGACAGGAAACATCAAAAATATCACAGGAAAACGTGTTATTATACAAGGTTGGGGAAATGTGGGGGCAACTGCTGCACTTTATTTGACCAAAATGGGTGCAAAAGTAGTAGGAATTATTGACAAAGATGGCGGACTTCTAAAACCTGAAGGTTATACTTTGGACGAAATGAAAAAGTTGTTTTCTGACCGTACAACTAACTTTTTGATAGCTGATAATATGCTTTCTAATGCTGAAATGCAAGAAAAAGTTTGGGGAATGGGCGCAGAGATTTTTGTTCCTGCGGCTGCCTCACGCCTCGTAACACAAGCGCAAGCTGATGCTATGATTGCCAATGGTTTAGAAGTTATTTCTTGTGGTGCTAATGTACCATTTGCTGACCCAGAAATATTTTTTGGAAGTATTGCAAAGTCTGTAGATGAACGTGTGGCACTTATTCCTGATTTTATTGCTAACTGCGGAATGGCTCGTACTTTTGCGTATTTGATGACAGAAGACAAAATACAACTTACTGATGCAGGTATTTTTAGTGATATTTCTAATACTATCAAAAATGCACTTGTCAAAGTTCATCAAAAAAGTAACGCAAAAACACAAATAGCAGCCACAGGCTTTACTATTGCGTTAGAACAGTTGGTGTAGTATACTTCACGAATAGTCACAGACTTTCGTGAAGTTATTTATATATAAAAATCAAGTATGTAAAAGAGCTTTTCTTTTTTATGCTCAAAATAATTTCTACGTAGCTAATTATCTTCACGAAAGTCTCCGACTATTCGTGAAGATTGCCTTAGCAAAATAAAAAACATAGCAAAAAATGGTAAAATGGACAAAAATATATAGTTCTAGCTTACAACACGAGGCAGAAATAGTCAAAATGGTACTTGTGGGAGAAGGCATTTTTGCTACAATTATCAATAAACAAGATACATCTTATCACTTTGGCGAGTATGAGGTCTATATCAATGACGTAGATACAGAAATTGCCACACAAATAATCAACGACAATGTCAATTTTAGCTAACTCTTCCAACCTCACCCAGCGCATCATTGCAGGCGTAATAGGTGGCGCACTCCTTATTGGTGGCATTTATGCTAGTCAGTGGAGTTTTTTTGCTATCTTCTTTATTATCAATGTATTAAGTTTATGGGAATTTTACGGCTTACTCTTGGGTGCAGGCGCAAAACCTATGCGTATATATGGTACAGTCGTAGGTGCGGGGCTTTTTGCAGGTATTTTCTTTTCTGATATGCTTAGTGTGGAGTTTGTTTTGTTGCCTATTTTGATGCTTACTTTTATCATCAAATTGTATGACAAAAACGACCCAAACCCTTTCCAAAGCATTGCTTACACTTTTTTAGGGATTTTGTATGTGGCGTTTCCTTATTGTATGATGATTGTTATTGCTTTTTCTGCTAATCATAATGAAGAAACAGGTTTGATACACCACAAATACCATTATCAAGTAGTTTTAGGAACACTTTTTTTGCTTTGGGCGAGTGATACTGGCGCATATTTTGCAGGTAAGAATTTTGGTAAAACCAAACTTTTTGAGCGTATTTCTCCTAAAAAAACGTGGGAAGGCACTATTGGCGGAGCAGTCCTTTCTTTGGCAGTTGCTTATGTTATTTCTTTGTTTTTCAAGGATTTACGTTTGTGGGAATGGCTGATAATTAGTCTGATAATGGTAATTATTGGCTCACTTGGCGACCTTGTAGAGTCTATGCTAAAACGTAGTATCAATGTCAAAGATTCTGGAAGCCTTATTCCTGGTCACGGAGGGCTTTTAGATAGATTTGATGGACTTTTGATTGCAGCTCCTTTTGTGGCTACTTTTTTGATTTTGATAGAAAAATTTGGTTGGTAGCTTGTGAGGTGTGAAGTGTGAGATGTTTTTTGTCGTAAACAATGTATTTACTTCACACCTCACACTTCAAACCTCACACCTCATCAAGCGTTATCAAAAAAGCGTTCGTGGAAATTTACTAAAAAAACCTCTTTTGTAGCACGAGTAACGCCTGTATAAAGCCAACGCAAAAACTCCAAATTCAAATTATCATCAGTAAGGTAGCCTTGTTCTACAAAAATAGCGTCCCATTGCCCACCCTGCGACTTATGACAAGTGAGCGCATACGCAAATTTTACCTGCAAAGCATTCATATATAAATCCGCTTTAAGTGCCTCATTACGCTTTTTTACTTGCGTAATGTCTGCATACTCTAGTTTAACGGCTTCCATTAGCTTTTGATAGTCTTCTTGTGGCAAAGAAGGTGTATTTGTGTAAAGCGTATCAAGCATTACTTTTGCCTCAAATGGTTCAGAATCAGGGTAATCCAAAAGACGTAAATTAAGCGTTACAAAGCGCAAACCATATTTTTCTTCAAAATTCCCAGCTTTTATTATCTCCACAAAATCACCATTTGCCAGAAAACCTATGCTATCATCTTCATTTTGCAAAACAGAATAATTATTTTTGACAATCATCAGCAAATCCCCCAACTCTATTTCCTCCTCTGCTCCCCTAATCACCTTTCTAATATACTGATTGTACTGATTTGCGGTTTTATTAGAACGACAAACGACAATGGTATTTTTTGCGCCATATTTGTTGTAGGCATACACCAAACCATCTTCCAAACGTTCAGAAGTCATTTTATAAAAATCTTTAAAACCTTTGGTTTTGAAGTTAAGTTTGTAGTTTTCCTTAACAATATTCTCTCGTAATTGTGTGGCATTATGCAAAATTCCGCTTTCTTTTTCTTGTCGCATTACTTGCGTAAGCTGTTTAAAGGTAATATCTAAGCCGTAACTTGCCCGCAAAAAATCCTCTTGCAGGGCAGGGCTTTCCGTTTCTCCAACAGGCGGAAGTTGGGCATTATCACCTATGAACAATATTTTATTATTTGCATAAATATTAGAGAAAACAAAGCTAATCAGGTCTTCCAGCAGACTTTTTTTGCCAAACTCAGCCTTATCCGAAATCATAGAAGCCTCATCAACAATAAAAATAGTGTTTTCAGCAACGTTGGGCATACGTTGGAACACAAGTCCGCCACCATTGGTGTCGGTTTGTCTATAAATCTTCTTATGGATAGTGTAGGCACGCTTTTTTGAGTAAGTAGCAAGCACTTTTGCAGCACGTCCTGTGGGTGCAACTAGGGCAGTTTTATAACCAAAATTTTTAACAACCTGCACTAACTCACTAATAATCATTGTTTTACCTGTACCTGCATAACCCTTAATCAAAAAAGCACTTCTTTGGGTATTTTTGGCAGTTATGAAAGTATCAAGTAGCACTAAAAGCTCATCTTGCTCTGTAGTGAGCGTGTAGGGAATATTTTTTTTGATAAGTTCAGAAGGCTGCATTTTGAGGTGTGAAATATGAGGTGTGAAGTAAATACAGTAAGAATTTTTACAAATATACAATAAATTTAGGGTTTAAACGAAAATAAAAAAGGCTAACGCAACGCATTAACCCTTTCGTGTAGTCAACGG
The DNA here is from genome assembly GCA_043764015.1 of Raineyaceae bacterium. Classification (GTDB taxonomy): domain Bacteria; phylum Bacteroidota; class Bacteroidia; order Cytophagales; family Thermonemataceae; genus JANYGM01. The sequence goes on along the minus strand of JAYUKY010000059.1, from coordinate 75,006 downwards.
ACTACTAAAACACCACTAAAAACTATCTTTGTATAATTATATCTATATTGTTTATTTGTTGTTATTCTTTTGTTATTTTAATGACTGATTTATCTTTTCTGCTTAATTCTGGTGCAAATATCTTACATTAAGAATTTAATTAGTTTAGTTTTATTTGAATGCCTAAAATTTCTCGTTAAATGATATACTTTACGAGTTGCAGTAAAATTTTTAGTTTAAAAAAGGCTAATACATCATAAGAAGTTGCTTTTTAGCCCTTTTATTGTAATCAACAGACTACTAAAACACCACTAAAAACTACCTTTATAAAAAACCAAACTTCCTTTTTCATTTCTTTTGCCTTATTTCTGATACAAATATCTTACATTTAGAGATGCTTTTTTGTGTTTTTAGGTGAATATTTTGATTTACTCGCTGAATAACATTTTTTATTGGTTATATTAGAATAATACAATTTTTAGCTATTCACCGTTTAAAGCTAAGTACGAGGTAAGAAGGACGAAATACGAATGTAAAATTTTGATTACTAAATTATTGTAAAAAATAAATTTTTCATTTATTCACTTCAAAATTCAAAGTACATAAGATATTTTCAAAAAATACATAAAAAAAGGCTAGTGCAATGCACTAGCCTTTTTATGTAGTCAACAGACTACGTTAACACCACTAAAAACTATCTTTTATGAAAAGTTTTTAACCTTTTTACTAAAACAAATATACTAAAATGTTATTTTTCTTTGAGCATATTTTAGGTGAATATTAATTTTTAGCCGTTGAATAAATTGTTTATCTAGGCAAACAAGTATTTTTGAAAGCTGAATATTCATTTTTACCAGTTGAATAAGAGAAATAACAAGGTGGGAATATACTTTTACTTATCTTCTGCGTTTCCAGAATTGCCACCATTTGCGAGATTTTGGCTTTAGGTCTTTAAAATAAATCATTCCTGCTGATATAGTTATTTGCTCCAAGTCAGTATCTTCTTTCAATTCTATTGAAAAAACTTTTCTACTCTCAATATCTTTTTTACAAATCATAAATGTTGCTTCTACAAAAATAGCCGCCTCAATTATCAAAGTAATAGTACCTTCAACTAAATGACTAGGAATATTCAAGCTAAATTCTCCATTATCATTGGAAATAGTTGCCACTTGTTTATTACTTTTCAAAAATATATTTGCGCCAGGAATTGCCTCTTTTTTAGTATCAGTTATTTTTCCTGTAATGGTAAAATCAGTTTGGTTTTTATTTTTTGGAAGAGTATCATTTTCCAAAATAATTGGATTTCTGGTTTCTGTTTCAAAATTCTCTATTTTAGGTTTTCCATTTTCTGCATTTGCATTGGTAGCAGTAGAAAACAACAAAAGCCCAGCCAAAAGTTGATATAATTTTGGGTTAGTTTGCGGATTAGTATCTATCAAAACCCTATTTAATTGCGTTTTCGTAAAACGTCCACAAAGATTTTTATTACCGTTTGTGTTACTTTCTATTATTTTAAGTATTTCATTATCAGTTAGTTTACTGAAATCTATTACATTTTTCTCACACATAGCGCAAAACTTACCTTTGTCCGTTTTGGTCATTGTATTCCAATTTTCCTCACAAGGATTGTCTATTTGGATAGAATAGTTAGTTTTTTTCATAGTGATAATATTTTGAGAGATATAAAATTTAGTGTTTTAACAACAAAAATCATTCCATAATATGATTTTCAATTTAGCAAAAATTCTGTATATTTGTAAAATAAACGAAGTGAAATGGGAAAAAATATTTAATTGATACCAACAAATAATTTAAAATAAAAATGATGAAACCACAAAATGTACTTATTGCCCACCCAACAAATGCGAATGAATTAAACATAATTACGGCTTTTTTTGAAGCATTAAAAATAAAATTTGAAGTAGCCCAAGAATCACCTTACGACCCTGATTTTGTTGCTAAAATACAAAAAAGCAGAAAACAAGCCACAGAAGGTAAAACGGTAAAAATAGACTTGGATGAGATATGGAAATAGAATATACTTTACAAGCTACAGAAGATTTAGCTTATTGGAAAAAAATAAATAAAGTCATTCTTCTTAAAAAAATACGTAAACTACTAGAATCAATCATTGAAACGCCTTTTGAAGGAATTGGTAAGCCAGAGCCACTAAAACATAATCTTGCGGGTTGTTGGTCTCGTAGAGTTGATAAAGAACATAGAATTATTTATGAAGTAAGTGACGAGTTTGTTACTATACTTTCTATGAAAGGGCATTATTAACGGTTTAGCCACCATAGTAATATGAAAAAAGGCTTATCAAATAAAAAATATTTTCATTTGATAAGCCTTTTATATTTCTAATTCAAAATTCCTAATTAAAAATAACGAGGAGAAAGAATTTTGTTGATATCACGTGTAAATTCATATCTAAGCATTATTTCGTGGCTACCAGAGTTATAATTGCGCAAATCTGTCAAAGAATAATCATAAGCATATCCAAAGCGCAAATTAGGACTAACAATAGCCTCCAAAAGCAAATCAATAGAATCTCCTGTCCTGCCAGTATTAGTGATAGATGCCGTTCTATACGAAAGCCCAACCCCAAATTTCTCATAAAACCAAAGATTAGCATTGATGTCAATAGCAATAGGCGCAGCTTGTACAGCTTTCACCAAAATAGAAGGTTTCAGTTTCAAATCTCCACCTTTCAAATCAAAAACATAACCAGCAGTCAAGAAATAATGACGAAATTGTCTGGCACGCTCACCTGCAAAAGAGTTTCCATTTGCACCCACAGGCGCATCAGTAGAAAGTTGCCAATTTATTAAGCGTGGGGCAGACAATCCTGCATAAAAACGAGCATCATTGTACCAAAGCCCTGCACCAACATTAGGAGCTATTTTGCTCACATTATCCATAAATGCCGCATCAGGCACGCTTTTATCAGGTGAATGAAGGACACTTTTATAATCTCCTGCAAACTGTGTAAAACCACCTTGAATACCCAAAGCTAGTTTTCCTTTTTCAGATATTTTGATACGGTAAGCATAAGAGGCATTTAAGGTAATATTTCTCTCTACGCCAATTTTATCAACGACCAGATTAACGCCTACACCCATTGTATTACTACGGAAAGGCGCATCAAAAGAAAGCGTCCCCGTTGTAGGTCCTCCATCTATTCCTACCCATTGTTTTCTACCCAAAAATGTAAAACTCGTAACCTCTCCACTACCCGCATACGCAGGATTAAGAGCCAAAGAATTAAACATATATTGCGTATATTGCGGGTCTTGCTGTGCCAGTGCTTTTGTATTAGTAAGCAAAATAGCACAAAAAGCTATTGCAAAAGCTGTGATGAAACGAATATTATTTTTCATAAATAATTTTGAATTTTTAATTGTGAATTGTAAATGAAACACATTGATTGTTTAGTTTTCAATAAGAATTAGTAAGAATACGCCTTAACGTATTCCTACTAATTTTATATTAAAAATTAACGTTTGATAATCACGTATTTAGCAAAACTACTACCATCTGTAAGTTTCACAATATAGAAATACGTTGCATCTGGCAAATCCGTTCCTACTTGTAAACCTACATTTGCCGTTCCTGCCCAATCATTTTTATAATCATTGTTTTCAAACACCAAATTACCCCATCTATTGTAGATTTTGACATCTGCACCTCTACCATTCAACCCATCAATAACAAATGTATCATTTCGTCCATCACCATTTGGAGAGAACCCTTGCGGAATAAATACATCAGTAGCCACAGGAATAGGATTTGCATTGATAACTGTTGGAACATTTTCAGTAGGTTCATCAGCAATTCCATTGCCATTTTCATCTACATTTGTATTATTACCAGAAGTATCTACTGCAATACCACCTGCTAAACCAGTTCCTTGTGCAATGACTTGGTTAGAGAACTGACCAAATCCACGCACATAAACCGTAAGCGTAATAGTCGCTTCCGCACCTACTGCAAGCGTATTTCCTGTTGCAGTTAGCAAATTGGTATCACCACCAGTTGTAGCGTTGCCTTTACCGTTAAATGCCGTATTTGCTACCATTACGTTTGGAGCTAATACTGTAACCGTATTAGAAAGCACTTCATAACCTGCAACTCTATCAATATCACCAAAAGTAATATCTAAGTTTTCTTTTACATTAACATTTGATAGAGAAACATTACCTATATTTTTCACTTTGATAGTATAAGTTACGTTAAATCCGCCTTGTGGCTGAATGACTGGCGTACCTGCAGTTTTGCTTACTCCAATAACCGCTTTTGGTTTTGGCAAACTAATTGGCGTTGGTGAGCCTTCATTTGGAAGACCGTTTCCATCTGTATCAACATTCGTTCCTGATGCAGAAGTATCTGTAGTATTTGTGCCACTTGTTGCACCTGTACCATTTCCTACAACCGTATTCGTAAAGTTAAACGCTGTTGCATTATTCAAAGTAACAATTACAGAGAAAGTAACCGTTCCTTGTATGCCTGCCGCAAGTGTACTTGTACCTGCAAGCAAGTTAGTATTTGCACCTGTTCCTGTAAATGTTGCATTTGCAGCTAAACCTGCACCTGTTGCTACTGGCACACCTGACAAAGCAAATGTCAATGGTGCTGGGAACGCAAGGCTCAAGTTTTCTATCAACTGAACATTATTCAATGTTTCTGTACCCATATTTTTCACAATTACTGCGAAATCTAAGCGGTAAGTTCCATTTGCTTGTAAAGTAGAAGTTACTAGATTTTTGGCAACCCCAATAATTGGCAAGTTAATAGGCGTTGGTACATTATCTATTGGCTCATTTGGCTCATTATCACCATCAGTATCAATAGCTGTAGCACCACCGTTGTTAGAATTATCCGTTGTTGGCAAACCGCTATTTGCGCCTGTCCCAGTTCCTACCGCAGTATTCGTAAATGCAGTTATTGCACCTCTTGGATTAACATTGACCACAATAGTAATAGTTGCGGTTGCACCTACTGCAAGCGTGTTTCCAGCTCCTAACAAATTAATGTTTGTTCCTGTACCTGTGTAACCTGTCGCAAGCGTTAGACCGCCTGTCGCAACTGGCGTACCCACCAGCGCAAATATTGCTGGCGCAGGGAACGTAAACGCAAGATTTTCAACTACTTGAACACTATTCAAAATATCTGTACCAAGATTTTTTACAGTTATTACAAAAGGAACATTAAAGCTACCATTTGTTTGTTGTACCAAAGTTCCGACTGATTTGGCAAGACCAATAATAGGCGTTCCTATTGATATTGGCGTTGGTACGTTTTCAGTTGGTTCATTAGGATTTCCGTCATTATCAGGGTCTGCATTTGTACCACTATTTGAAGTATCAGTAGTAGGAATTGTGCTTGTTGCACCAGTTCCAGTTGCTACTGCACTATTGGTAAAGCTAGAGGAACCATTTGTTATTACATTCACTGTAAATGTAATAGTCATTGTTGCCCCTATTGCTAAATTATCTGTTCCTGCAAGCAAATTATTTGCTCCAATTCCTGTATAAGTAGCATTTGCTGTTCCTCCTGTTACACTTACCGCACCTGCTAGTACACTTGGTACTGCAGGAGCAGGGAAAGAAGTTGCTAAATCATCTACAACTTGTACATTATTTATTGCTTCATTACCATAGTTAGTAACCACAATAGTAAATGGTACATTGAAACTACCATTTCCTTGTAATACTGGTGTTCCTACTGCTTTTGCAAGTCCAATACGTGGGAAAGTAATAGGCGTTGGCGTATTTTCTCCTGTATTTGTTGGATTACCATTATTATTTGGGTCTATTGCCGTTGCTCCTCCATTATTAGAAGTATCTGTCGTTGTACCTGTGCTTGTTGCACCTGTTCCAGTTGCTACGGCACTATTACTGAATGTTGTTGGCGTTCCGTTTGTGGTAAGTTGTACCATAAACGTAATAGTTGCGCTTGCTCCTACTACTAATGTTTGTGTTGCAGAAAGAAGATTAGTATCTGTATTTCCGTTAAAACCTGTATTTGCAGTTAATGTTGCACTTGCTGGTGCAGTTGAGATTGTATAAGTTGCTGGTAATGGGAATGTTAAATTTAAGTTATCCACTACTTGCACGCTATTCAAAATTTCTGTACCCAAGTTTTGCACCACAATAGTAAACGGAATATTGATTGTTCCATCTGTATTGATTACTGGTATTCCTACTGCTTTTGCAATACCAATAACTGGTAAGTTTATAGGAGTTGAAGCATTATCAACTGGCTCATTTGGATTGCCATTATTATCAGAATCAACAGCCGTATCTCCACCATTATTAGAAATATCAGTAGTATTAACGCCACTTGTTGCACCTGTTCCTGTTGCCGTTACAGAATTGCTGTAAGAAATTGCAGGAGATGCTGGTGCTAGATTTATTGTAAACGTAATTGTTATTGATGCGCCTACTGCAAGTGTTTGCGTAGCTGCAAGTAAGTTTATATTAGCTCCCGTTCCTGTGAAAGTTGGGCTAATAGTTGCTCCTGTTGCTGCTGGTGAAGGTGTTGCAAGTACGCTAAACGGTGTTGTACCAAAAGTAGTAGTCAAATTTTCTACTGCTTGTACGTTATTTAATGCTTCATTTCCTATATTTTTTACAATAATAGTAAACGGAATATTAAATGTACCATCTGCTTGTTGTACTGGTGTTCCTGCTGCTTTTGCTACCCCAATTTTAGGGAAGTTAATAGGCGTTGCATCATCTTCATTAGGGTCTTTTGGATTACCATTTCCTGTTGAAGTTCCGCCACCATTATCTGGGTCAGTTCCATCATCAGAAATATCAGTTGTAGGTACTCCACTAATTGCACCTGTTCCAGTACCTGTTACAGAATTGTTCAATATGCCTGTAAATCCATTTAGATTAACATTTACAGTAAATGTAATAGTTGCTGTTGCGCCTATTGCTAGTGTTTGCGTGGCTGTTACAAGATTAGTATTTGCGCCTGTTCCTGTAAATGTTGCATCAGTTGCTATTCCTGTACCCGCTAATGTAGCTGACACAATAGTAAATGTAACTGGTGCAGGGAACGTAGTCGCAAGATTTTCAACTACTTGCACACTATTTATTATTTCTGTACCTAAATTTTTCACTGTAATAGTAAACGGAATATTATAAGTTCCATTTGCTTGTACGACTGGTGCGCCTGCTGATTTAGCAAGTCCAATACGTGGGAAGTTAATAGGCGTTGGCGTATTTTCTCCTGCATTTCCTGGATTACCATTACCATTAGGGTCAACAACTGTTCCTATTTGGGTTGGTGTACCTGTTGTAAGAATAGTATTAGAACCGTTATTTGAAGTATCCGTTGTTGTTGCGGTGCTTGTTGCGCCTGTGCCACTAGCTACTGCACTATTACTGAATGCGGTTGGCGTACCGTTTGTGGTAAGTTGTACCGTAAACGTGATAGTTGCACTCGCACCTATTGCCAAACTCTGCGTTGCTGCAAGCAAATTAGTATTTGTATTTCCGTTGAAACCTGCATTTACTGTTAGTGTTGGGCTTGCTGGTGCAATAAGTATTGTATAAGTTGCTGGTAATGGGAATGTTAAATTCAAATTATCCACTACTTGTACGCTATTAAGTATTTCATTACCTAGATTTTTTACCACAATAGTAAACGGAACATCAATAGTTCCATTTGTATTGATAACTGGTGTTCCTGCTGCTTTTGCAACTCCAATAATGGCATTACTCAAGTTGATTGGTGTAATAACATTATCAGTTGTTTCATTAGGATTACCATCATTATCACTATCAGGGTTACTTCCATTATTAGAGTTGTCAGTAGTAAAGAGTGTGCTTATTGCACCTGTTCCAGTTCCTATTGCTCTATTATTGAAAGGTCCTACGCTACCATTTGTAACAATATTTACTGTAAAAGTAATGGTTATTGTTGCGCCTGTTGCAAGTGTTTGCCCTGCTGCAAGCAAGTTATTCACACCTACACCTGTATAAGTTGTACTTGCGGTTGCTCCTGTTGCCGTTACTGCACCCACGAGTGTTGGTACTGCTGGAGTTGGGAACGCCGTAAGCAAATTATCAGTAACTTGTACACCTGCAAGCGCATCATTACCATAGTTTTGAACAACTACAGTGAATGTTACATTAAAACTACCATTTACTTGTAATACTGGCGTTCCTGCTGCTTTTGCCACACCAATACGAGGTATTAGTATAGTTGTGGGCGTATCTTCTGTTGGATTACGAGGGTTACCATTATTATTAGGGTCAATGGCAGTTGCATTACCATTATTAGAATTATCTGTAGTAGTTCCGCCACTCAATAAACCTGTACCGTTACCAACTGCAGTATTAGTAAATACAGGCGGTGTTGCTGTATTTGTAAATACATTTACTGTAAATGTAATTGTTGCTGATGCACCTGCTGCAAGTGTTTGTATTGGTGTTATTGTTACTAAGTTTTTATCAGTACCACCATTAAATAACCCATTTGAAGTAAGTGTTGGACTTACTGGTGCCGCTATAATAGAGAATGTTGCAGGACTTGGAAATGCTGCTACCAAATCATCAGTTATGGTTACATTAGTCAGAGGCTCTGTACCAAGATTTTGCACATTTACTGTGAACGAAATATTGTAAGAGCCATTCCCTTGAACACTAATAGCTCCTAATGATTTCGCAACACCAATAATAGGCAAGTTGATTGGCGTTGGCGTATTATCAACTACTTCATTAGTAATACCGTCATTATCAATATCAAAATTAGTACCATTAGCAGAATTATCAGTAGTATTAATACCACTTACCGTACCTATTCCAGAACCAACTGCCGTATTTGTATAAGCTACTGCTGGTGATACTGGGGTGATATTTACTGTAAATGTAATAGTTGCTGATGCTCCTACTGCAAGTGTTTGCGTAGCTGCAAGTAAGTTTGTATTAGCTCCCGTTCCTGTGAAAGTTGAGCTAATAGTTGCTCCTGTTGCTGCTGGTGCAGGTGTTGCAAGTACGCTAAATGTTGCTGTACCAAAAGTAGTAGTCAAATTTTCTACAACTTGTACGTTGTTAAGTGCTTCTGTACCTGTATTTCTCACAATAATAGTAAACGGAATATTGATTGTTCCATTAGCTAATTGTACTGGTGCGCCTGCTTGCTTAACCACGCCTATCACAGGGAATGTAATTGGAGTAGGCACATTTTCACCTGCTTCACCTGCATTTCCGTTACTATTTGGGTCAATTATTAAGCCTATTTGTGCAGGAGTTCCTGTTGTAAGGGTTGTATTTGAGCCATTATTAGAAGCATCATTTATATTTACACCGCTTAACGCACCCGTTCCAGAACCTGTTGCCACGTTATTGAAAGATGTTGTAGTAGTTGTAGCACCTTTTGTAACATTTACAACTAACGTAATCGTTGCACTCGCTCCTACTGCTAAACTTTGTGTCGCTGCAAACAAATTTGTATTTGTTGTACCATTATAACCTGCATTAACAGTTGCGCCTGTTACTGTAGGACTGCCCACTATACCAAAAGATGCTGGCGCAGGGAACGTAGTAGCAAGATTATCAACTACTTGTACATTATTTAATGCTTGCCCACCAAGATTTTTCACAATAATAGTGAATGTTACGTTAAATGTTCCGTTAGGTTGTACTGCTATTGAAGCTGATTTTGCTACACCTATTCCAATGCTTGGGTCTCTCCAATCTGGTTGTGTTGCACTTCCTTGTTGAATATTTGGATAACCTAATAAAACCGTTGTTGCAAGTCCGTTATTCACGTTTCCTGCTATACCAACGCCTGCAACTGTATCATAACCATCTAATAAACCATCTCCGTCTGTATCAGTTGTTAATACAACTACTTCAGTTCCGTTAATAACACCGTTTCCGTTGGTATCAAATCCTTCAATAGCATCAGGACGACCATCATTATCTGTATCAGTATCAGTATAATCAGGATTATCTGTTCCATCTGTATTTGTTGGCGTAATACCTACACCACCATTACCCGTAACTGTATCATAAGCATTATCAATACCATCTCCATCATCATCTAAACCAGTTGGAACAATATATCCTGCCGTTGTTTGTCCTTCAATATTATCTGGAATACCATCATTATCAGCATCAATATCCAAATAATTTGGCTGACCATTTGCATCTGTATTTGGAAATACAAGTGGTCCTGCAACTGCATCTACTGTATCTGACCAACCATCACTTCCTAATGTACCTATTGCTACGCCATTCGTATTAGCAATTCCTGCTTCTGTTGCATCAAGAATACCATCATTATCACTATCCAAATCTAAGAAGTTTGGACGTGGCGAGCCATCAGCATTATCATTTGGATAAGTATCTGGTGCGCCATTATTATTAGTATCTGCTCCTGTCAAAATTAACGGAATAGTTGTGTTGATTGTACCATTTACGTTGCCATCAACCGCATCAGCAAAACCATCTTTGTCAATATCTGTCAAAACATCTACAATACCATTATTGTCAGAATCAACGCCGCCAACTTCAATAATATCTGGAATACCATCTCCATCAGCATCTAAATCCAAGAAATTTGGAATACCATCATTATCAAAGTCAAAACCAATACCCGTTGTTGGATATGGATTTGCTACTGTTGGCACAGGAATACCTGCATTTGGTCCAGTTGTCGCAACCGTTCCCAAATTATCAACAATACCATCTCCATTGGCATCAGTTCCACCTGCTTCAACAACATCTGGAATACCATCATTATCAGCATCTAAATCAAACTGATTGATAATACCATCTCCGTCTTTATCATAAATAGAACAAACACCATTCACAATAGCTCCAGGAGCAAGGCAACTACTTGTATCTAAATAATTTGGAATACCATCACTATCACTATCAGCTAGTGGATTTGGTGTGCCTGTTGGATACTCGTTTACATCTAAAATACCATCATTATCATCATCTAGGTCAATATTATCAGCTACGCCATCTCTGTCGTTATCTGGTAAATCTCTCCAATCACGCTCTGGTGTTCCACTATTCTGAACATTTGGATAAGATGTTGGCGTTGTACTATTATTTATATTTCCTGCTGTTGTAACTCCAGAAACTGTATCATAACCATTTAATAAACCATCTCCATCTGTATCAGTTGCTAATGCAACTACCTCAGTACCATCAATAACACCATTTCCGTTGGTATCCCAACCTTCAATAGCATCTGGACGACCATCATTATCTGTATCAGTATCAGTATAATCAGGATTATCAGTACCATCTGTATTTGTTGGCTGAATACCATTACCAGTTGTTCCACCAAAAGTTCCAGCAGTATCTACGTTATCATAAATATCTGCCAAACCATCTCCATCTGTATCTACAGCAGTTGGAGCAATATAGCCCGCTGTTGTTTGTCCTTCAATATTATCTGGAATACCGTCATTGTCAGCATCAATGTCCAAATAATTTGGAAGACCGTTAGCATCTGTATTTGTAGGATTTCCAGTAATAATGATTGTTCCAGCAACTGCAGTAAGCACTTGACCTTGCGTATTTACAGGCGGAATATTCCCCGTTCCTGCTACACCATTATTATCTGGGTCGCTTCCACCTGATTCTAAAACATCTGTAATACCATCTCCATCAGCATCTAAATCTAAGAAGTTTGGACGTGGTGAGCCATCAGCATTATCATTTGGATAAGTATCTGGACGACCATCAGCATTAGCATCAGCTCCTGTCAAGATTAACGGAATAGTTGTATTTAATGTACCATTTACATTACCATCAACCGCATCAGCAAAACCATCTCTGTCAATATCTACAAAGCCATCTACAATACCATTATTATTAGCATCTATTCCACCAGCTTCTATAATATCTGGAATACCATCATTATCAGCATCTAAATCTAAATAATTTGGAATACCATCACCATCAAAATCAAAGTTGATACCTGAGGTTGAATAAGGGAAACTTGCAATAGGTGCTGGAATACCTGCATTTGCTCCAGTTGTTGTAATAGTTCCCAAATTATCAACAATACCATCACCATTAGCATCAGTTCCACCTGCTTCTACAACATCTGGAATACCGTCATTATCAGCATCTAAATCAAACTGATTCATAATGCCATCACCATCTTTGTCAAAAGTTGGGCAAATACCATTTATAAGTGCCGTTCCACAACTTGTAACATCTAAATAATTTGGAATACCATCAGCATCACTATCTCCAAAAGGATTTACACCACCATTTTCTGTGGTATCTAAAATACCGTCATTATCATCATCTAAATCAATATTATCCGCTACACCATCTCCATCACTATCTCTTGGATCTCTCCAATCAGGTTGCGCTGCGCTACCTGGTTGTACATTTGGATAACCCAATAAAACTGTTGTTGCAAGTCCATTATTTACGTTTCCAGCAGTTGTAGCTCCAGAAACTGTATCATAACCATTTAACAAACCATCTCCGTCTGTATCTGTTGCTAATGCAACTACCTCAGTACCATCAATAACACCATTTCCGTTAGTGTCCCAACCTTCAATAGCATCAGGGCGACCATCATTATCAGTATCTAAATCAATATAATCAGGATTATCAGTACCATCTGTATTTGTTGGCGTAATACCTACACCACCAAAACCTACAACTGTATCATACGCATTGTCAATACCATCTCCATCTGTGTCTGTACCAGTTGGAACAATATAACCTGCCGTTGTTTGTCCTTCAATGTTATCTGGAATACCATCATTATCAGCATCAATATCCAAATAATTTGGAAGACCATTAGTATCTGTATTTGGTAATGTTAATGTAGCAAGTGCATCAACCGTATCAGACCAACCATCATTTCCTAATGTGCCTGTTGCTACACCATTTGTATTGGCAATTCCTGCCTCTGTAGCATCAAGTATTCCATCATTATCAGCATCCAAATCTAAGAAGTTTGGACGTGGCGAGCCATCAGCATTATCATTTGGATAAGTATCTGGACGACCATCATTATTTGTATCTGCTCCTGTAAGTATCAAAGGAATAGTTGTGTTAAGCGTTCCATTGACATTTCCATCAACAGCATCAGCAAAACCATCTCTATCTAAATCTGTCAAGACATCTACAATACCATTGTTATTAGCATCTATTCCACCAGCTTCTATAATGTCTGGAATACCATCATTATCAGCATCTAAATCTAAATAATTAGGAATACCATCTCCATCAAAATCAAAGTTGATACCTGAAGTTGAATAAGGGAAACTTGCAATAGGTGCTGGAATACCTGCATTTGGTCCAGTTGTTGCAATAGTTCCCAAGTTATCCACAATACCATCACCGTTGGCATCAGTTCCGCCTGCTTCCACGACATCTGGAATACCGTCATTATCAGCATCTAAATCAAACTGATTGATAATACCATCTCCGTCTTTATCAAAACTTGGACAGACTCCGTTTACAAGTGCCGTTCCACAACTTGTAACATCTAAATAATTTGCAATACCATCACTATCACTATCTCCAAATGGATTGATACCACCGTTTTCTGTAGTATCTAAAATACCATCATTATCATCATCTAAATCATTGACATCAGCTACACCATCTCTGTCATTATCTGGTAAATCCCTCCAATCACGCTCTGGAGTTCCGCCTTGTGCATTCGGATAAGACGTTGGAGAAGTATTATTTGTAACATTATTAGCAGTTGCAATACCTACAACTACATCATAATTATTTAGTAAGCCATCATTATCATTATCAGAAGTACCCGCAACTATTTCAGTACCATCAATAATACCGTTTCCATTGGTATCAAAACCTTCATTGGCATCTGGACGACCATCATTATCTGTATCTAAATCTGTATAATCAGGATTATCAGTACCATCAGTATTGACTGGCACAAGACCATTATTTGCATTTCCTCCAAAAGTTCCTGCCGTATCAACATTATCATAAGCATCATCAATACCATCATTATCAGTATCTAAACCAGTTGGGGCAATATAACCTATTGTTGCTTGCGCTTCAATATTATCTGGAATACCATCATTATCAGCGTCAATATCCAAATAATTTGGCAAACCATTAGTATCTGAATTAGGTAAAGCTAATGTAGGAAGTGCATTGATAGCATTATTCCAACCATTTGTACTTGCACCATCAACAACACCATTGCTATTTGTATCAAAAGCACCCAGACCCGCTTCAACAACATCTAAAATGCCGTCATTATCAGCATCTAAGTCCAAAAAGTTAGGAAAAGCAGAGCCATCAGCATTATCTTCTGTATAAGAATTAGGACGACCGTCATTATTAGTGTCTGTGCCTGTTGAAATCAAAGGCGTTCCAAAGTCTGCTGGGTCATAGATATTAACGTAGCCGTTACTACCAAAGTTGCTAGTATCAACTAATCCATCATTATTAACGTCAGCTCCACCAACTTCAATAATATCTGGGATACCATCATTATCAGCATCTAAATCCAAAAAGTTAGGAATACCATCTCCATCAAAATCAGGTGTACCCAAACCTGGACTTCCCGCACCATCAACATTTTGAGATAAACCATCTCCATCTGTATCTGTAAAATTATCAATAATTCCGTTTCCATCAACATCAACACCACCAGCCTCAATCACATCAGGAATACCATCATTATCAGAATCCAAATCCAAAGAATTAGGAACACCATCTCCATCAGTATCACCAATTTCTGCGGTATCCAAAATGCCATCATTGTCATCATCTATATCTGTTGCATCACTAACGCCATCACCATCATTATCATTACAATTTCTAGATGTAACTTCTATATCTATGGTTTTAAAGCAAGTACCATTTGTAACAGTAAGTTTGTAAGTTCCTGCAAGTGTTGCATTAAGCGTTGTAGTAAAATTAGGTGCAGTTCCGCCAGTTGTTCCTGCAAAAGTTGCGCCCAAAGGGTCTTTCCAAGAAAAAGTAGGCGTACCCGTTCCATCAACCACATTAGCAACCAAATTAACATTATTTGGAGAACCAACAGAACAAATAAATGGAGTAGTTGGAGATATTGTAACAGTAAACGGTTTTGTAGAATTTTCAAAACTAAGGCAAACCGTAGAGGTAATACCAAATTCATTGGCAACAAGTACCGTAACAGTTTCTTTAGCACAAGGAGGTGCGCCTGCTTGCATTGTGTAAGTAATACAATTATTAGAAAAAGTAACTGTTCCTTGTGTACCTACACCTGCATAACCAGAAGCAGTTGCATTAGTAACTGCATTGACATTACCACAACCAACAATATTTATACAATGTGTAAGTGGTGTGCCTGGCGCAACTTCACCCACAATGTAGGCACTTACAGGAAAACCTGTTGCAGGGTCTAGTATTTCTATTGATTTTTCATAATTAGAAATGTAAGCATAATTTCCTGTGCCACCAGATTCTGAAAAAATACCACAATGGAATTTTTCATTACAGGTAACACGGTTATTTGTAGCAAGAATATTACCATTTCTAATAACAACATAAGAATAACCAGAAGTACTAATAGTATTGGCTTGTGCAGCAGGAAGTCCGCCTGCACCATCAGGGTCAACAAGTGCCGCATAAGTTGTATAAGGTAAATTCCTAAATTTCAGAGAAGAAAGCCCACTCGTAGGCAAAATAATAATTGCATCTGCAGTAAAGCCAGTTTTTTCAAAATCTATTTGTTTACTACCAATACAAGTATTAATAGGTGGCAAAATATCCATACCCATTTCTGATGAACCTTTTGATGTTACGTGATAAACGTAACCCCGCTTATTAAGTTGCACATAATAAGCCTGATTATTAGGTGCGGTATTTGTATTGCTCAAATAATAAGTAAAATATTGACCTGCATTAAGTGTAAGTGGTACTGCTCTACCATCTCCATCTGTACCACCTGAAACGCCATTTACAGTAAAAGTTGTACCATTTTCAGTAGCTATAATTGTAATTACATCGTGTACTGGTCCATTACCATCATCATCATTATTACCACCATCTATGGCTATATATTGCGTTTCTAATGCTGCAATAGGTATAAGTTGCATAAGACCAGAATCAGAGTCGCCTCCTTCTGAAGTTGGTACGTGTTGGTCACCACTATTGACAACAATATTTTTATCTGACGTAACCAAAAGCCCCATAACAGTTCCTTGTCTTCCACGAGTTTCAGAGGCTAACATATATGTTTGTCCTTTTGTAAGATTTATTGTAATGGTAGAGGTAAGTGCAGCCACTCCTTTTAATTTTAATAATACACCTGTTGCCGCATTGATAGGAATTTTAAACTGAATAGAAGTCGTGCCAGGTTCTGTAGCCATTACGGAAACAAAGTGAGCTTGTTCATTATCTCCGTTGTCATTATCTAATTCTGTTTGGCTAGCAGCATAAAAAGATTTTCCTAATGATGCTTTGCCTTGCAATTGGAGAATATCTTGATTGAAGTTAGAACTTACAGATTTTGAAGAATATGTAATTTGTAGTGGTTGGTCAGAACTAAATATCAGCCCACTCCCACTTAATACCGTATTGATATTTGTAGAAGTCCCTTTTGCAATCATTACCTGATTTGTAGTGATAATACCGCCTGCAGTAGGTAACACATTTATTAAAGCTGGATTTGCTACAGGTACGTTGACTGTTTGTATGACCGCACCCGTAAAAGGGTTTTTGATAACCACAGTCGCAGCTCGTGCTAACGTAGAAATCTGAAAAGTTTCTAACCCAAACAACGTCAAATTAGTTTTATCACCCATTATTGGGGGCATATAATAAATGTAGGGGTCAATGCATTGTATTGCCGTACTACAACTAGGACAATCTCCATCTTGGCAGTCAATGAGGTTATCACCGTCATTGTCTATGCCATCAGTACAATTAGTTTCTTGAGCAAAAGCTAACCCTAAGGATAGAAAAAACATCAGCCCAAGGACAAATAGTTTTTTTGTAACCGCTGCGGTTATTATTTCTGTAAATTGTTTCATTTGGTTTAATTTAATTGTTATTGAATATCCATTGTGGTTTGATAATGATATAACACCGCAAAATAGCAAGAAGAAAATTATATATTATCTCTTACTCGGTGAATGTGCTTATATTCTAGGTGAATTTTAAGTGAATAATTTTATAGATAACCTTACTAAAAAGGATAAATTGATTAATTGTTGCAATAATACAAAGTTTAAGTCTTTTAAGCAAATTTTTCTTATATTTTGCCTTGTTTTATTTTGCAATATTATCAAAACAAAAAAGGCTTCTCTTTGCAGAGAAACCTTTTTTGTTGGTTTTATAATCTTAAAGAAAGACTATTTACCTTTACCTTTCAAAGGAACTACTTGCGTAACCGCTTTTTCCAATGTAATTTCTACACGACGGTTTTCAGCTTGTCCTTCTTTTGTTTTGTTGTTTGCTTTTGGTTTAGCAGAACCATAACCAACCGCTTTCAAGCGTTTTGCATCAACACCTTTGCTAGCAATGTATTTAACAACTGCATTAGCACGTTTTTGAGAGAGAGCTTTGTTCGTTACAGGATTACCTACGTTATCCGTGTGTCCCTCAATAGCAAATTTAGAATCCATAAATTGGTTCATTACTTCCGCTACTTGATCAAGAGAGGATAAAGATTCTGATTTGATAACATCTTTACCAGTTTCAAATTGGATGCTCTTAGCAAGAGATTTCAATTCTTCTACTGCTTGGTCTTTTGTTTTTGGGCAACCGTGTTTGTCTGTGCCTGGATTTTTATCACCTTTTACATCTGGGCATTTGTCATCTTTATCAGCAACACCATCACCATCTTTATCTGGGCAGCCTTGTAAGTCCGCTACACCAGCTTCAGCAGGACACTGGTCGTCAGCATCAGCAATACCATCACCATCTTTATCTGGGCAACCCATAAGAGCCGCTACACCAGCTTCAGCAGGACATTTGTCATCTGGGTCAGCAATACCATCACCGTCTGTGTCAGCGCAACCACCAAAAGCAGCAACACCTTTTACATCTGGACACTTGTCATCTTTATCCGCAATAGCGTCACCATCTTTATCAGGGCAACCCATCATTTCTTTTGTACCAGCTTCAGCAGGACAAGAATCATCAGCGTCAGCCAAACCATCATTATCTTGGTCAGGGCAACCCATCAATTCTTTTTTACCAGCAACTTCTGGACATTTGTCTTTTTTGTCAGAAACACCATCTTTGTCAGTATCTTTATCAGTACCTAGACGGAAACGAAGACCAGCATTGTGGTTAAAATAAACCGCAGGACCGCTACCAGCAAAAGAATTTTCTTTTGGAGACAAAGGCATTGCGTTATAAGTAGATTGCAAGTAAAATCCAGCACCTTCTGAAAACCAGAAATTGATACCAAGACCACCACCAACGCTACCGTAAGAAAGCTTCTCTACATCATGTAGACCAACTTGTGCAATTGCATAAGGATCAACTGCGGCAGCCTCTTTACCGAAAAGTGGCATAAAATGTAATTGCGCACCTACTTGACCAAATGTGGAAAGCGAGCTACCTTGTCTTGGCAAAGTAGAACCAGGGTTAGCTGTATTTGGCGACGTCAAATCTACCATTTTCTTAGCATCAGTAAGCGTAAAATTGCCTGCCAAAGTAAGGTAAGGAGCTAAACGATAACCGACAGTTACACCAGCACCAGTATTCCAGTGCTTAGTTTGGTCGCTTGTTCCAATGTAAGGTGTACGGAAATCCATTGCTGAATAATGGAAGCCTACGCTCCAAGGGCTTTGCGCACGTGATGTGAACGCCGCGAATAAGAGAGCTACAATAAATATAGATTTCTTCATAAAAATAAGGGTTTGTTTTTTAAGTTTACAGTCTTAATGTTTCGCAAAATTATACTAAATATTCACAATATAAAAGAAAAAGTGAAAAAACTTTACAATTAAATCATTATTTAAAAAAAAGTTATGTGCAAATTACTGATTAACAATAACTTACGAGACAAATTTATTTTATGCAAAGAAATTGTTTTGTTAATATTTTTTAGAAATATTGTTATATGTTGTATATTTTTGGCTTTTTTACTCGTTATTTGTTTGGTTATTGTTTACTTTATGCTCGTTAGGTATTACTTATTCTTTAGTAATTCTTTGATTTCCATCAAAAGTTTTTCTTGTGCTGTTGGTTCTGCAGGTGCTGGCGCAGGTTCAGCCGCTTTCATTTTATTGATAGCCTTAATAACAAGGAACATCACAATTGCTACAATCAAAAACTCTATTGCAACAGTAATGAACGTACCATATTTAATAGCAACCTCCGCCACCGTTTCTTTACCATCTACCATTGTAGCAGGTTTTAGCTGGATTTTCCAGTCTTTTAGGTCTTTGCCCTGAATCATACCCACAATAGGCATTACCATACCATCAATAAAAGCTGATGTAACCTTTGTAAAAGCTGCTCCCATTACGAAAGCCACTGCCAAATCAATGAGGTTGCCCTTCATTGCAAATTCTTTGAACTCTTTTAGCATAATTTTTTAAATTAAAATTTTGAAATGATTTGTTGAAAATTGTTATTTATTCATCATTCTTTCAAATGATTTGCAAACTTATCTCAAAAAAATTAAAAACCAACTATTTTAGCAAAAAATTTATTTTATTTATTATCTTTACGCCACATAAAATTGAGTTTACTTGGTTAAATAAACTCATATCAAACACCTATTTTATTTTTTGTTTTTAACACACTACAAATGAATATCATCAAATACAAAAAAGATTTTTTATTAGAACTTAAACATTATCAAATAGTTATGTTTGATACCAATGGACTTTTGATAGATAGTTGTGATAGTATTTTTCCTTTGCAATACCTCAGAAATAAAAATGTATATGAGATTTTCTTTTTTTTAGATGGAATGCAAGATATTTTTAACGACTTACAAACACCTTTATTATTGCCTTTGATGCGTCCTAATATTATTGATTTTGAAGATAAAATTTTTAACTTTACTTTTAAAAAAGAAGATTTTAACGCTATTGAAAATGCAAATAAGAAAGAAAATAAGAAACCTTTAAATAAATCTCAAAATGTTGTTTGGATTATTGAAGACATCACAGAAACATCTTCACGACAACAAGAAATTCAGCAAGAAAGCCGTGTAGCACAGATTAGTAAGGAATTTTTGGAAATTAAAAACTTTAATATTTCACTTGAAAATCAACTTTTAGAACTCCAAAACACAGAATTAGAACGAGCAAAAGCATTCAAAAACCACTTTTTCTCGCAAGTAAGCCACGAACTACGCACACCTATACAAGGCGTGGTGGGGCTTTCTGAAATTTTGCTAAAAAATACGCCTATTCCAACACAAGTGGAATATTTAAAGGCTTTGGTGAGTTCCGCCAAGCATTTAGAAATTATTTTAAATGATATTTTGGATTATTCTAAGCTAGAAGCAGGCAAAATGACCTTAGAAGAAGTTAATTTTAACCTTTCTGATACACTTCAAAATATCAAATTATCACTTTTAAACACGCTTCAAACAAAAAATATCAACTTTGAAGTACATATTTCTCCGCAAATACCTGCGTATTTGTTGGGTGATAGCACTCGTATTACGCAAATTTTGTATAATCTTATCTCTAATGCTATCAAATTTACGCAAAAAGGCAGTATTAAGGTCAGTATAGAACTTTTATACTACGAAAAACCAACACAAAAAAACCATATTTTGATAGGAATTTCTGATACTGGAATAGGAATAGATGAAAAGAAATTAGCTACACTTTTTATGCCTTACACACAAGCTGAAAATGAAACTTTTAGGCTTTTTGGAGGAACTGGGCTAGGGCTTAGCATTGTGAAAGAGCTAATACAACTGCAAAATGGAAGTATTGAAGTGGAAAGTGTGCTGGGAAAAGGCACGACTTTTTGGCTTACTTTGCCTCTCAAAAATGCTACTTTTTTGTCGGAAGAAGTCAAAGCTATCAATCATCTTGCGGGAAAGACTGTTTTGGTGGCTGATGATAGTCCTGTAAGTGTCTTGTATCTCAAAAAAATATTGACTGACGCAGGTTGCAATGTGGATACAGTAAGCACAGGGCAACAAATTATTGATATTATTGTACAAAATTTTTCTGAAAATTTGTTAGAAAATATCTCTGGGAATTTTTCAAAGAAAAATTATGACATTTTGATTACGGATTTGCAAATGCCCGAAAAAACGGGTCTTCAAGCCATTGAATACATTAGAAATATTGCTAAAATCAATAAAAATACTTTGCCTATTGTGGTTTTAAGTGGAAGCTATATGATTGATAATGTGATTGATAACGCTAATAATACGCTTGAAAGTATGGAAGATTGGCAAGAAAAATATATCAATGCTTTTCTGCAAAAGCCACTTTCAAATACTAAACTTATTGAAACACTTACAAATATTCTACATAAGGCTACTGAAAATGTGCCTTTGAAGTGGATTAACTTGCAAAATCTTCAAAATATTACGGCTGGTGATGACGTTTTTTTGGCTGAAATGTTGGCTTCGTGCCTAGAAAATGCCCAAATAGAACTCTCGCAAATGAGTGTTCTTAGTGAAAATAAAAATTGGTCAGACCTCAAAAAAATCACCCATAAAATACGCCCAACTGCCGTAATGCTTGGTAATCAACAATTTTTAGAACTGATTTTACGCATAGAAACCATTATCAAACAGAAAAATAACTACGAGAAAATTCCAATGATAATGGATAATATTCACGAAATCTTTGAAAATATAGCTACAGAAATCAAAAAAATTCAGCAAAACCTCATCTAATTGAAAACTATTTCAATCTGATATTACACAGAAACAATTTGGTGTAAGTAAACGCACTTGGAAAATTTAAAAAACTCTCCAAACATTAGATTTGAAAATATCAGTTATTTCCTATCAGAATGTCACGTTGCAATTAGGCAATAATTGTTTGATTTTTTCTTTCTGTTCATCAGAAAAAGAATTTAACCATAAATCTAATTTTTTCAAATTTTTCAGTTCTCCAATTTCTTTGGGCAAAGATATGAGTTGATTGTCAGACAAATATAATTCTTTCATTTTTTTTAGTTCGCTAATTTCTTTGGGCAAAGACGTAAATTGATTGTGAGACAAATATAATTTTTCCAAATTTGTCAGTTCTCCAATTTCTTTGGGCAAAGATACGAGTTGATTGGCAGACAAGTTTAAATATATCAAACCTTTTAGTTCTTTAATTTCTTTGGGCAAAGATGTGAGTTGATTGTCAGACAAATCTAAACCTATCAAATTTTTTAATTGTAAAATTTCTTTGGGCAAAGACGTAAATTGATTGTGAGATAAATACAATTTTTTCAAATTTGTCAGTTGTAAAATTTCTTTGGGCAAAGACGTAAATTGAGTGTAAGACAAATTTAATATTTCCAAATTTGTCAGTTGTAAAATTTCTTTAGGCAAAGAAGTGAATTGATTAGAAGACAAATGTAATCCTGTCAAATTTGTCAGTTGTAAAATTTCTTTGGGTAAAGAAGTGAATTGATTAGAAGACAAATATAATCCTGTCAAATTTTTCAATTGTAAAATTTCTTTGGGCAAAGACGTAAATTGATTGGAAGATAAATCTAATTCTTTCAAATTTGTCAGCTCTCCAATTTCTTTGGGCAAAGACGTGAATTGATTGTGAGACAAATCTAATTCTTTCAAATTTTTTAGTTCTCCAATTTCTTTGGGCAAAGATACGAGTTGATTGGCAGACAAATTTAACCCAGTCAAATTTTTCAGTTGTAAAATTTCTTTGGGCAAAGACGTAAGTTGATTCTGAGACAAACCCAAATATTTCAAGTTTTTGTATTGAAATACTTTTGCAGGAATTTCTGTAAGTTTTTGTCTTGCCAAATCTAGGCTATCTATTTTATCAGTCATTTCTTCTAGGTTTCTAACTAGTGTTGGAGACTTAGTTGCTTGTGTGGCTTTATCCAATTGTGCCTGTGTGCAACCTGCACATAAAAGCAAACCAAAGGTCAAAGAAAGGTTTTTAAGGACTGTTTTCATTTTTTAGGATTAGGAAATTGTAAAAACCAAAAGTAAGCAAAAAATGCCACATTTGTCTTATTTTTCAAAGCATAAAAAAACAGGTAGGAAACCTCACCTGCATTTTTATTACTACAAAACTATTTTATTGTTTATCTTAATCCGCTGGGTTATTTTTTAGATTTTAGTTAAGAAATAGAAAAATGTGTTAAAACTTACTGTTGCAAAATCATGTAATCTTTTTGGCATTGTCAATAGCCTAAACAGGTCATTTTTTGAAGTTGAAATAACTAAAATATGCAGCTCATTTCAGTTAGTTTATGTTTTTGATAAAAATAATTATCAAATTTTTGATAACCGTTTTTATTTTCTAATTTTGAGCGTGGTTTTGTATTAACTCACACTAGCAACTGCTCACTCACAACTCACAACTCAACAATATATGTTACAAATCAACTTTATCAGAGAAAATAAAGAAAAAACAATTTTAGGACTTCAAAAAAAGCATTTTCCAAATGCAGTAGAAGTAGTAGAAAATATTTTAAATCTTGATATAAAACGCAGAGAAGCACAAAAACAACAAGATGACGCTTTGCAAGAATCAAATTCTCTTGCCAAACAAATTGGTATTTTGATGAAAGAAGGCAAAAAAGAAGAGGCAGAAAACGCCAAAATCAATGCCAAAGAACTAAGCAACAAGGCACAAGAATTTTCTAAACAATTTGATGAAATAGAAGCAGAATATAACAAAATTCTTATCAAATTGCCCAATTTGCCTCACATAAGCGTACCTAATGGGCGCACACCACAGGAAAATGAAACTATTTTTGAGTTTGGAAAAATGCCAAATCTCCCTGAAAATGCCTTGCCACATTGGGATATTATCACCAAATATGATATTATTGATTTTGAACTGGGTAATAAGGTTACAGGTGCAGGTTTTCCATTTTATAAGGGAAAAGGCGCAAAATTACAACGTGCTTTAATCAATTTTTTTCTTGATGAAGCAGAAAAAGCAGGTTATACTGAAATTCAGCCACCTATTCTTATCAATAGTGCCTCTGGTTTTGGTACTGGGCAACTCCCCGACAAAGATGGACAAATGTACCACGACAGCGCAGACGACCTATATTTGATACCAACAGCAGAAGTTCCTATCACAAATATGTTTAGAGATGTGATTGTTGATACCAAAGATTTGCCTATTAAGAATGCAGGTTATACGCCTTGTTTTAGGCGTGAGGCAGGAAGTTGGGGCGCAGATGTGCGTGGACTTAACCGTTTGCATCAGTTTGATAAAATTGAGATTGTGCAGATAGCTCACCCAGAAAAATCTTACGAGATTTTGGAGCAAATGCGTTTATATGTGCAAAGTATTTTAGAGAAATTGGAACTTCCGTATAGGGTTTTGCGCCTTTGTGGTGGTGATATGAGTTTTACATCTGCACTTACGTATGATTTGGAAGTGTATTCTGCAGCACAAAAACGCTGGTTGGAAGTGAGTTCTGTGAGTAATTTTGAAACTTATCAGGCAAATAGGCTAAAGTTGCGTTTTAGAGGTGAAGATAAAAAAACACAACTACTACACACACTAAATGGTAGTGCTTTGGCACTTCCACGCATTGTGGCGGCACTTTTGGAAAATAATCAAACAGAAAATGGTATCAATATTCCAAAAATACTACAACCTTATACTAAATTTGAAGCAATTACGAATTAAAAATTACGAATTACGAGTTACAGGAGATTTTCCAAATCTTAAAGATTTGGAAAATCTATACCAAAAACTTTATTTTAGTTATTTAAAAATAAAGTTGTATATTTGCGTTTGAAAGTTCATTAGTGAAATATGGTTGCGTAGTTCAATGGATAGAATAGAAGTTTCCTAAACTTTAGATGTGGGTTCAATTCCCGCCGCGACTACTAAAAGTGCTTTTAAATACTATTTAAAAGCACTTTTATCTTAAATATTGTATTTAATGATTATAAAAAATAAGATTACCTAATAATTATTACCTAATAATTTTGTTATGAAAGAACACATCCATAGAATAAATTTTTTATTATTGCTTTTTATTTTTCTAAATATTGCCACAATAACGCAATTACAGGCACAAGAAGACAAAAAACTAGAAAAAGAATGGAAAGCCAAACGTGATGCTTATTCTCCGCTTGATTTTAAAAAGCTTATTTATGATAAAAATGCTACAAACGTACTTGTAAATAAGAGAGCCATAGAATTAGAAGATAATAAAAAAGCTATTCTTGCCAAAGATGACGAAATAGCACAATTAAAGGTGCAAAAGAAAAAACTTTTGAAAGCAAATGAAGAAGTTGATGCCTCACCAAAAAGCTCAAAAGGCATTATTTTTAAAGTCCAAATTGGTGCTTACAAAAACATTGAAATTCCTGCTAGTTTTCTCAAAGAAACACAATTAGAAACAGAAAAAGACGGAAAAAATGTCAAACGCTACACACTAGGGCAATTTAAAGATTATTGGGCAGCCGACAAATTCAAGAAACTTCTCTGGGCGCAAGGTCTGAAAGATGCTTGGATTGTCGCTTATAAAGATGGCAAAAGAATAGGTATCAAAGAAGCATTAGAAGGAATTGTTTAGTTTCAATTACGAATTATCAATTACGAATTACGTTATTCTTAGCCATTGTTTGTGTCTTCCAAACAATAAACAACTACAAAATAAAATTATTTATTAAAATAAATTACTAATGAATTTATCAATGAAAATTATTTGTCTAATTGCTTTAATGAGCTTTTTTGTCGTTGAAATCCAAGCACAAAAACTCACAAAAGAAGAAAAAGCAGTAGAAAAAGAATACGCTATAAAACTCAAAGAACTTACACCACTGCAATTCAAAGAATTAGTGGAAAAACATCAGCAACTGCAACAAAAAGCCAAAATCATTGATGCACAAATACAAGAAGTACGACTTGGAATAACTGCAAAAGATGACGAAATTACAATACTTAGAGCCGCAAACGAGAAATTAGAACAAGAAAGAATAGCCCACGAAGCAACAACAGTAGAAAAACCAGTACCAAAAAATAAAGCTAGCGGAAACGCTAACTCAAATGCGGCATTTGTTGCCACAATAGGCGCAGGAGCTGATAAACAAATTCTTGCAGAATTTGAAAACAAACAAGATGCAGACGCTTTTAAAGCTAATTTACAAAAAATTGGAGTACCTGGCGTAAACATTGTAGCTGGTAAAAAATAAGTAGTTATTTAATTCAAAATTAAAAAATATTATGAAAAAAATATTAATTCTTATTTGTGTTTTGGCAAGTTTCAATGCACTTGCACAAGACGACAAAGCCCTCACAAAAGAGTGGAAAGCAAAACAAAAAGAAATGAAACCCTTAGATTTCAAGAAGTTAGTAGATGAAAAAGCAGCACTAGAAAAACGTGATGCAAGCATATCATCAGAACTAGATGAAACCCGTAATCAAGTAGCAGCTAAAGATGCGGAACTCAACGCTTTACGCAATGAAAATAAAAAACTTGAAGCATCAAAAAATAGAAATGCACCTGTTGCAGGAGCAAACGTAGGCATAATTTACAAAGTGCAAGTTGGTGCTTATAAAGATGTTGATATTGAAGGCGCAGGTGGAAATTTCAACGCAGAAAATAATGATGGCATCAAACGTTATACGTTGGGTAACTTCAAAGACATAGAACAGGCAAAGAAATTTAGAGGGTATGTCAATAAATTAGGTGTTCAAGATGCTTTTATTGTAGAGTATGTAGAAGGTGTGAGAAAAGGGAAAGTAGAGTAATTTTAACGAAGTTTGAAGTACGAGGTACGAAAAACCAAAAGAAATGCCAAAAATGCGCTTCTTTTGGTTTTTGTGTTTATGTGGGTGTAATTTACTACCGCACACTCTTTAAATCTTCGTGGTTTTTGTCCCCACCACTTCCATTAAGTTAAGTGAAGGAAAAGGTAGGTTGTCAACCTACTACTTATGCCCAAAATAATAGTTTTAACTTTTTTGGTCTCAATCTTCCTGTTTCTTATTGGGTAGATTTTATTTTAGATGTTCTTTTATTATAATGTTGGTTAATAGATTTTAATGGCTTTCCATTGAGTATAAAGGGTTTTATGATGCCATTACTCACACAAGTAGCCAAATTATTCAAACCTAAATCAATAGCCATTTTATTATCATTAACCGTTATTTTTTTGTAAGTTTCTTTGCTTTCGTAAGAAAAAATCACTTCCAAGTGACCATAACGACAATAAATCTCAATTTGGTTTATTTTATGATTTAATAATTTTTTAGGTAAATCAATAGAAAAACCTTTTTTAAGAAAACTTGATTATTTTTTATTGTAAAACGCTGATTATCAAATGTTAAGTAACAATATTTTTCTTTGATAAATTTGGGAATACGTGGTTTTCCTTTATATTTTTGTGGATTTTTATGGTAATCTTTCAGAGATTTAAAAAAACTTTGAAAGTTGCTACAAAGGTTTCTAAGCAGTTGTTGGGCTACGCCAGCCTTCCAAATAAGTTTATAATTACAGTCGTTTTCAAGGTTTAAAACGGTTTTCATCAATTTATCCAATTCACCATAAGATAAAAAAGTTTGATGTGCTTTATAGTGCTTTTTGATGCAATAAAGAGCCTGATTATAAAGATTTTTTGCATAAAAACACTACGTTTTTAGCTCCGTAAATTGGGACTTATCCAACTTACGGAGCTTCATTTTAACAGACTTCATATACATTTTTCCATAAGCCAAAGATACTAAAAATAATCTATAAATAAAATACTTTCTTATATAATTTTATATGCTTTTACCGACTATATGTTTACGTTTGAAATGTACTGTAAATATAGTAGATTTTCCTTAACTTAATGCAAGTGGTGGGACACCAAACCAAGGAGATTTTGCTAATAATAAAAATGTATACTGTATTTAATCCTAAAAATCTTATAATCTTAAAAATCCTATTTTTGTATTTGGTATTCTCAGAAAAAACTAAGATATTTGATTATATTTTGGTTACTTACTACCCTAAAAAAGTATCAAAGAATATCAAAATAAATCAAAAAAACTAATCTCAATACCTAAAAAGCTACTCACAAATCAAACCTTAAACTATAATGAAATCTTTTTTACGCATCTGCCTTGTGTACTTATGTATGCTGGCACTTTTACACGCACATACACAAGCGCAAGCACCCGTTATAAGCCAAATGGAGCTTTTTAGAGTAGGCATAGTAGCGGCTAGTGCTACACCGACTAACATCCCAACAAATACGCCTATTTATCTTTATCTAGACCAAAATGTTGTTAATAGTGTTGGAGCTGCGTTTACTACTGACCAAGATATTACAACCCTTTTAGGGCTTAGTGATGGTGCTGCGTTGCCTTTTTCAGCCACTATCAATGGGCGTAAAATAACTATTATACCAAGTATGGAACTAATATCATCATCACCAATCTCAATTACGCTGAATGCAGGTGGTTTTTATAATACTGTTCTTCCTTTTGCAAGTGCTGTTGCCAATACAATAGCAACATTTTCTTTTACAACAGCCACACTCATTACTCCAGTAGCTCCTGCAACACTTACTTTATGTACCAATGGCGCTGCTAAAGTGCTTGACCCAATTACCATTACAGAAGGAAGTTCTGCATCCTTTGGACAAGGACTAAACCAAACTTTTGAGATGAATGCACCTACTGGATTTAATTTTGTTGCTGGTTTAGGTAATATTGTTGTAAGTGGTGGTACTGATATATTTAATGCAAGTATGCTCGTAACTGCAACCAAAATAACCTTACTTTATAGTATCAATAGCAATTATGCAAACATCAATACTATTACATTACAAGATATACAAGTAGTGTATGTTTCAGGTGCTGGTACGCCCAATCTTGTGCGTACAGGCGGGAATGCCACACAAGCAGGTAATAGGCAAAATCAATCAAAAATTCACGCAACCTTTGCAAGTACTGCGCCCCCAGCAGCACCAACATCTGTTGTTAATATAAATCTTTGTAGTGGTTTTACGCTTACCACAACTAGTAATATTACCGTTCCAACAGGAAGTACCGCTTATTTTTATAACGCATTTGGAACGCAGGTATATACAGAATTGGCTACTGGCACTACGGTATCTGTTTCTGCTGCTGATTTGGGTTATGTTTCTAATACAACATTGGGTGCTTCTCAATTTTCTGTAAGTGCAATAGTTGGTACTTGCGAGAGTGTCAGAGTGCCTTTTACTATTACGGTTAATCCAGAGCCTGTGGTCAATCTTATTGTTTTTAGTGGTTCTCTTAATATTTGTAAGCCCGAACAAACCACTTTCCAGGCACTAGGCACGCCAAGTGCTACATTTGTTTTTGAAGTAAGTACAAACGGTTTTACAACATCTACAACAACAACAGGCGCATTTTATACAACTTCTACTATAATACCAACAAATAGCAACTATCAAGTACGTGTACAAGCAACGCTAGGAACTTGTGTTACTGTTTCTAATACGCTGAGTTTTACTGTAAACCCTAAACCCGTGGTGGGCTTTACTTGGATAAGTGGCACTACTTTTGCTACTTCCAATCCAGCGCAAAATCTTACTGATGGCATTAATTTTGGTGGAACTATTGCGGGTGTGGTAAGCAATTTAGGGACTTACTCTGGCTCTGGAGTTGGGGGAACACAGTTTTCTCCTGCCTTAGCAGGAATAGGCACTCATATTGTTACATATTTTTACACAGACGGAAATGGTTGCTCAAACGAAGCAAGTGTTAGCTTTACTGTGGCTGCATCTACCAACTTAATTCCTTTTTTGGGTACTTCTTACTGTTCAAACGCACCTACGACACTTGCCCTCATCCCAAATGGAGGTTCTTCTGCTCTTACACCTATTGCTTCTATTCCTACTGGTCTTGTTTCTTCACCTTATCTTGGAGTTCCTATTCTAGGTAGTAATCAATTTTATTTCCCTACCCTGCCAGGAATGAATCAGGGAATAGTTTGGAATAATGTAGATTATACATTTAATCCAGCAGCAGTTACTTTTGCAGGAAGTGATAGTTTCACAGATGTAGATATTGTAGTAGTTACATTTATAAATTTGGGTTTGTCTTATTTTCCAATAACTAGAAATACTTCAGTACGAGTGTATAGATTACCTGTGATAAATGTCAATTTGGTAAATAATACTAATTTTTGTAGAGCTACAAGTGCGCCACTTACTATAACTCCGCTTATTTTTGGCCTTGCGCCTACTACAGGCACAACAGATATAGAATACCGTATCTCTATGGGTACTTTTGCCACACTTCCAAGCAATACTATTACGCCTGCAACGCTCCCAGCAGGTAATTATGAGCTAAGAGTTACACATACTACACCACAGGGCTGTGCTAGTTCTTTGATTAGAGATTTTGAGATAAGCAATAATCCAACACCTACATTTTCAATAACAAATGCTTCTAATATTGGTATTAGTAATATATGTGAAAATGAAACTATTATTAGATTTGTAACACCTATCTCCATTTCCAATGGGACTTATACCGTTACAAGAGTAACAGGCGCAACAAATCAATTTACAGCAAGTGCAACTACCACGAATATACCTTTATCTTCATTGGACGGAGTGGGAAACTATCAAGTTACCCTTACAGTTACTAATTTGGCAGGTTGCACAGGCACATCAGTAGTAGGCACCTTTAATATTATAGCAAGACCATTACCCAATTTTACTTTTGCGCCTGCCGCTACTAATGTGCTTACTATTTGTGAAGATGCAACAAGTTTCTCTTTAATCCCCAACACGGGTGCATTACCTGCTGGAAGTGGTTTTTTTAATATCAAAAAAACGACTGTTGCTGGCACAGGCAAGGATTTTGGTGCAGGTATTATTACTTTTGACCCCACTACTAATTTTGATGCGGCTAGCGGTTTAGGTGCGGGAAAATATGAAATAAAATACACTTATACAACTTTTGCGGGAGGTTGTACAAATACAAGTATTATAAAAGAACTTACTATTGCGCCAAGACCAAGTTTGGATTTTAGTTTATCTACTACAGATGTTTGCAATTATGCTAACATACCCAATATCACGCTTATTCCCACTTGGTTGAATGCAGGTGTGAATGTGTTTGTACCTGCTAGTGGTAGAGTAAACATATATAATAGCGTGGGAGGTTTTCTTTTGCAACTTCCTAGTGGCGTAAACGTAATAGACCCAGATAACGGAGTACTTGCCTCCACCATAAGTGCTAGTGCAATTACTACGTTTCAAGTAAGGTACGAATACACAGATAATAATGGTTGTGTAGGCATTTCACCGCCAAAAACATTTAATGTTAATCCTTTGCCTTTGCCTACTATTAGCTTTATAGGAGCAAATGAATTTTGTCTTTTTACGCCTGGAAATGCTAATTTTACTGTCAATGCTACTGGTGCTTTTGATGCTACAAAAGGTTTCATTACCATAAGAAATGCCCCAAGTGCGCCAATAGCAACGCCAGCACTTACGCAGGTTTTGCTCAATAATGTGAATACTTTTAATCCGTCTTCTCTTGGTGGTGGTGGCGTAGGAGAGTATTTTGTAGATTATACTTATACTGATGCGGCTTCTTGTCAAGTAACGGTTACTTGCCCTGTAAGGCTTATTTTGAAATTTTATACTGCCCCACAATTTTTATTTCCAGTAACAGTAGCCTTTCCGTTGGGGTCTCCTAGCTTTGAAATTTGTGAAAATGTAACAAGTTTTACACTAGTGCCATCTCTGTTAAATACAACTGCATATGGTACAGATAACCCTCTTGTATCATCAAGAGGTGAATATACTATTACAAAAGGGACTTTTACTGCATTGGTAACAGGAATTGATAGCTTTAATCCAAATACCTTGCTTGTCAATGCAGTTGGTGGCGGAACAGGTACTTATAACATAAAATATACCTATACTTCTGCTCGTGGTTGTGTAGGAGAAAGCACTATACGACAACTTATTATCAACCCTGTTCCTTTGGTAAGTTTTGATTTTGTTCCTGCTACACCAACAAGCATAGATACGTTTGGAAATGGGTTTTTCTGTGCTGATTTTACGAATATTGGGCTTACCCCTTCCATATCTGGAGCTGGGGTACGGTTTTCTATACAAGAAATAAATGTTTTGCCACTTCCTGCACCTATTATTATCACGCCTCCTGCTAGTTCTTCTCCTACCATTACCAGAGGTGATTTGAGCATGATAATTCCAACAACAACAGTCAAAACATATCAAGTAACATTTCTTTATACAAATACCAATGGTTGTGTAGGAATATCACCAATGAGAACACTTACCATAATACCTGTGCCACAACCTTTATTTACAGTAGCACCGCAAAGATGTGTCAATATACCTGTTCTTTTTAATGCAACAACATCTATTATACAACCGCCTATAGTAGATGCTGTTGCATCTTATACTTGGGACTTTGATGATAGTTCTCCTATTGAAATTACAACTTCACAAACTATATCACATATATTTACTGCGCCTGGTAGTTTTAATGTTTCTCTTACCATTACTTCCGTTTTGGGTTGTACAAAAACAACCATTACAACTGTAATCATTGGTGCTATTCCTGTGGCAAGTTTTACAACAGCTAACTTTTGTCAAGGAACAACAACAACATTTGCCAGCACTTCTACATTGCTAGGAAGTGGCAGTATTACTACTTATGATTGGATTTTTGGAGATACCACACCAGCAATAATTGTGAGAACAACAACGCCCAATACAACATATTTATATAATGCACCAGGTAGATATACCGTAAGCCTTACAGTAACAACTAACTCGCTTTGTACTAATACGTTCACTCGTGAAGTCTTAATTTTCCCACGTATTACCCCTACTGCGGCTGTGCCATACAAAGAAAATTTTGATACAAATGATGGTTTTTGGTTAGCCAACGGACTTATCAAAAGTACCGTAAATCCTACGCTGGACATTGTGGGTTATAGCTGGGCGGGTGGCGTGCCAACAGGTGCAAAAATAAATGCTTCAACAACGGCTGGCGGTGCGTGGAGTACCAAGACTAATGCTAATACATTTTATCCAAATGAGCGTTCTTATGTAGAAAGCCCTTGCTTTAATTTCTCTGACCCAACGCTCACCAAACCAATTATTTCTATGAAAATTTGGTATGATACAGACAGAGGAAGTGATGGTGCGGTGCTTTATGCTTCTAAAAATGATGGTATAACGTGGAATGTGGTAGGAACAATCAATGAAGGCATAGAATGGTACAATACGGCGGGAGTTATTGCGCAACCAGGCGGGCAACCAGTCGTGAATGCGTGGACTGGAAATAACTTGACAGGCTACAAAATTGCTAAATTTAACCTTGACCAATTCAAAACAGAGCCTTCTGTGCGTTTTAGAATTGCTTTTGGTAGTAACGGAGATAATCCTGTGGGAGCAGGAGTGGCTTTTGATGGTTTTGCTTTTGATGAGGTTTTTATAGGAAACAGAAACAGAATTGCGCTTTTGGAGCATTTTACTAATGCAAGCAGCTCTGAAGCAAATACAGAAAATACGGTTATCAATAATT
The DNA here is from genome assembly GCA_043764015.1 of Raineyaceae bacterium. GTDB lineage: Bacteria > Bacteroidota > Bacteroidia > Cytophagales > Thermonemataceae > JANYGM01. The sequence continues at coordinate 41,393 of JAYUKY010000059.1, read as the reverse complement.
TCCCTCCTGGATTACCTCAAAACGAGGTTTATAACATTCAGTACCATACCAACGTACCAGGACTTGACCCAATGAATGCAGATAATACGGCAGACCCAAGCGCAAGAGCGTTGTTTTATGGCGTGTCGCAAGTGCCAAGAACTGCCATTGATGGCGTGATAGAAAACCGCAAATTCTCTGAATGGGGAAGCCCTATTTATAACAGAAGAACACTAGAAACCGCTCCTTTTGAGCTTTCTGTTGATTTTTCTTCCACAACACAAATGCTAAGATTTAAGGCAAATGTGAAAGCGTTAGAGCCATTTACACGCAGAGTGATTTTGCAGACCGCTGTGGTGGAACAGGAAATACTAGGGAGTGTATTTACGAGTGGCAATTTTGGAGGATTGACGTTTAAAAATGTTGTCAAAAAAATGATTCCAAATTCCGCAGGAACGCTTATTGCGCAGACTTGGCTACAAAACACGCAATTCCAAACAGGTGAGCTGACTTGGAGTCCGACAAACGTCTATAATGGAAATAGGTTAGTTTTGGTGGTGTTTGTGCAAGATGAGATTACCAAAGAAGTTTATCAAACAGGTTTCTTTAATATTACTACAAATATATCCTCACAAGACCCAACAACGGCACTAGACAATACAATGCTGGAAAATGAGTTTGTTATTTATCCAAATCCTGCGCAAAATGAAGTTTTTACAGGTTTTAGACAAGAAACCGTAGAAAATTTTAGTGTAACTTTGTTTGATAGTTATGGTAAAAAAATAGATACTTTTTCCCTCACAAAAGGAAATAAAGGACTGCTTTTAAGCACAGAAAAATACGCTTCTGGTATGTATTTTGTAGAAATTACTGGCAAAAATAATAGCCAAGCAAGAAGGAAACTCGTGATTGCAAAGTAAACTTAACTAAGATTGCTAAGATTAAAAGATTTTAGGATTTAATACAAATTATTTTCATTTGTATTAAATCCTATTTTTTTTGATTTTGTAGTTTTACTGTGATTTAAGAGGAATCTTTTTGTATTAAACCTTATAATCTTGGAAATCTTAATTTTGTATTTGGTATTATCACAAAAAATTAAGATATTTGATTGTATTTTAGTTACTATTTGCTTTGAAAAAGTATCAAAGAGTATCTCAAAATTATATCAAAAACTAATTTCAGTAGCTAAAAAGTTACCCACAAATCAAAAACTCTAAATATTATGAAATCTTTTTTACGCATCTACCTAGCGTACTTATGTATGCTTGGACTCTCGCACACGTACATACAAGCACAAGCCCCACAAATAAATTTACTTGATTTGTGGAGAGTAGGCGCAGTTCCTGTTGCTACAAACCCCAGCAATATTCCTACAAATACCCCTATTACTGTTACTTTTGACCAAACAACGCTTTCAAATGTAAGCGGTTTGCCTTTCACCAACGCAGACATTGCAACGGCTTTTTTACTCAAAGAAAATGCTGTTTCTATTCCATTTACTGCCACTATTACTGGAAATATTGTAACCATTATTCCTAGTGCAGAGCTAAAAAGTGCCACTCCACACACTATAGAACTGCTTGCAAATACTTGCATCAATGCAGGCGCAGAAATAAACCTAACCAATCAAGATATACTTTTTACAACTGCCACAAGTGCCATAATCACCGCCCCTACACTTGATTTGTGTCGTAATGGCGTGCCAAAAGTTTTACCAAATATTGTCATTTCAGAAGGTAGTTCTGCTTCTTTCGGTGAAGGACTTGCCCAAACCTTTGAAATAAACGCTCCAACGGGCTTTGATTTTGTGGCTGGCTTGGGAAGTGTGGTTATTGCTGGTACAGATATTTCAAATGCTACTTTGACCGTAACCGCTGCAAATATTACCCTTATGTATGATGTAAGCAATCTTTACGCTGATATCAATACAATTACATTACAAAATATTCAAGTTGTTCACACATCAGGCACGACTACGCAACTCCTAAAACGCACACTAGGAACTGCCATACAAGCAGGAAACGGTATTTTAGATGACCTCACACACGCTACACTTACAAGCACACCCCTACCAACTGCACCCACAATAGCCAATATGACCTTTGTAAGTGGTTTTGTACTGACAACTACCACGTCAATAACTGTACCTGTGGGGAGTGTTGCTAATTTTTATGATGCTACTAATATCCTTATTTATACGTTTGGCGTATCTACTGGCAGTATTTTAGTTTCTCCTGCTGATTTGGGCTATGTTTCTAACACGACACTTGCCACAACAAATTTTTATATGAGTGTTACCACAAGTGGTTGTGAGAGTGCTAAAACGCTTTTTACTGTTACGGTTCAAAATCCTATTAGTTTACAACAGGCTCTTTTGAGTAATGGAAGCACTATTGCGCTTGTTGTTCCTACAAATCCGACTTTTACGAATATTGCTACAAATACGGCTATTTCCCTCAAATTCTCTGAATATGTGTTTAATAGCCCAAGTGGAACAACTATTTTGAATGGTACAGATGTTACAAGTGCTTTTACTATTATTGCGCCTGTGATGATACCTGCCCTTGTTTTTACGGCTACTATTGATGCTACTGCTACTGGACAATGGATTACTATTACGGCTAATCAGCCACTTGCAGCAAATACGACCTATCAATTTACATTAAATCAAAATTTATTTCAAAATGCGAGTTTAATAACAAACTCAATCAATCAAGATATACTTTTTACAACTGCTGCAAGTGCCATTATTACCGCGCCTACGCTTGATTTGTGTAGAAATGGTGTGCCAAAAGTTTTAGGAGATATTGTCATTTCAGAAGGTAGTTCTGCTTCTTTTGGTGAAGGACTTGCCCAAACCTTTGAAATAAACGCTCCAACTGGCTTTAATTTTGTGGCTGGTTTGGGAAGTGTGCTGGTTGCTGGTACAGATATTTCAAATGCTATTTTGACTGTAACCGCTACAAATATTAGCCTTACGTATGATGTGAGCAATCTTTATGCTGATATCAATACTATTACATTGCAAAATATTCAAGTAGTTCATACATCAGGCACAACTACACAACTCCTAAAACGCACACTAGGAACTGCCATACAAGCAGGAAACCGTATTTTAGACGACCTCACACACGCTACACTCACAAGTACGCCCATACCAACTGCACCCATAATAGCCAATATGATATTTGGGAGTGGTTTCGTACTGACGACCACCACGTCAATAACTGTACCTGTGGGAGGTGTTGCCAATTTTTATGATGCTACTACTACACTTATTTATACGTCTGGCGTATCTAGTGGCAGTATTTTGGTTTCTCCTGCTGATTTGGGCTATGTTTCTAACACAACACTTGCCACAACAACTTTTTATATGAGTATTACCGCAAGTGGTTGTGAGAGTGCTAAAACGCTTTTTACTGTTACAGTTCAAAATTCTATTAACTTACAACAAGCTTTTTTGAGTAATGGAAGCACTCTTGCGCTTGCTATTCCTACAAATCCGCCTTTTACAAATATTGCTACAAATACAGCTATTTACTTTAAATTATCTGAATATGTGTTTAATAGTCCAAGTGGAACAACTATTTTGAATGGTACAAATGTTACAAGTGCTTTTACTATTGTTGCGCCTGTGATGATACCTGCCCTTGTTTTTACGGCTACTATTGATGCTACTGCTACTGGACAATGGATTACTATTACTGCTAATCAGCCACTTGCGGCAAATACTACCTACCAATTTACATTAAATAAAGACTTATTTCAAAATGCAAGTTTAGTCAAAAATCTTGACCAAACTGTTAGTTTTCAGACTGCTACGCCTGTAGCTATTGTTGCGCCTACACTTACATTATGTAGGAATAATGCACCACTAATTTTGGGTGATATTGAGATAAATGAAGGCAGTTCTGCGAGTTTTGGGCAAGGAAATAACCAAACTTTTGAAATGAACGCACCCGCAGGATTTAATTTTGTGGCAGGAACAGGCACTATTTTAACGACTGGGTCGGATATTTCAAATGCTAATTTATTTGTTTCTGCTACCAAAATAACGCTTTTATATGATATTGGAGCTTCTTTTTTTGGGTTAGATAATATTATTCTAAGAAACATACAACTTGTTCATACGTCAGGTACAACGCCACAAAATTTATTACGCACAGGTGGAACTGCCGTACAAGCAGACAATAAAGCAATTCAAAACAACATTCACGCTACATTTAGTAGCACACCTGCCCCAGTTGCGAGTGCAAGTATTATCACAGTCAATAATGCGTGTAGCGGCTTTCCAACTACGCAAGTTTTTGGGAATATCACGCTTTCAGCAGGAGAAATATTAAGTTTTTATGATGCTGTTACAAATGCACTTTTAGGTACTCAAAACATAACAGGAACGCTTGAAACAAACCTTTTGGGTTATACAACGGCTAATAATACTGTTATTGGTTCAAAACCGTTTTATATGATTTTGACTTCTGCAGTCAGTTGTGAGAGTGCTAAGACGTTTTTTAATTTTACTATCAATGATAATCCTGTGGTAAACGTTACAGGTGTTTCTAGTATTTGCGTACTAAACCAAACAACTTTTAGTGTATCTGGGACAATAGGCTCAATTTATGTATTAGAAATTAGCTTTAATGGTAGCCCTTTTTCTCCTGCTAGTGCCTACGGAACAACTTTAGTAGCAGGAAGTATCACTAATTTTACTATACTTTCCTCACTTGCTGCAGGTAATTATCAGCTACGTGCTACTGCTACACTTGGTACGTCTTGTACCAATAATGCTACAGCAAGTTTTGTCATCAACAATAAACCTTTGGTTAGTTTTATATGGACCAACCCTCTTACATATCTAAATAATTCTTCCGCTATTAATTTGACTAATGGAAGCGTTTTTGGTGGTGCTGTGAATGGTGTGGTGAATACTTCTATTTATGGTACATATTCTGGCAATTATATTGTAGGAACACTATTTTACCCTTCAAATGTCAATTTCCCTACACCTACCACTCTAAGTGTGCCAGTTGTAATTACTTATACTTATACAGACCCTACAACTGGTTGTACAGAAAGTGCTTCTCTTACGCTTACTGTAGCTAAGCCAATTGTTGATGTCGTTAATAATTTAAGCCCTTCTTATTGCTTGAGTGGTGTGGCATCATCTAGTTTGACACCTGATGCTAGTATTATTGCAACAGGTGCAACCGCACTTCAGCCAAGTACTACTATTAACCCTCCAATGCCAGGTGGCAAATTCTTTTGGTTTAAGAATACGCTTGGTTTTCCTTTTAATGCAGGCATAGACTGGAATGCTGCCACTTCTACATACATCTTTGTTCCCGCTTTGCTGATACCACTTATTCCTCCAGGAAATACTTTTATTGATATTCCCATTAGAATGACTACACAGGTAGGTTTTAGCACTACTGATTTTGATGTTAGTGTTAGGATATACAGAAATCCAATTTTGGAGATGAATCTTACTAATAATGACCTTTTTTGCAGAAGTAATTTAGTAAATACACTAATAGTGCCAACTCTTTTTAGCTTACCTGATGCTGGTATTACTATAAAATACAAGTTACAATCTCAGCCAGTAAGTTCTTACGTTGCTTTACCCTCAAGTACCATTACTCCTTCACTTTTGGCTGCTGGAGATTATGACTTGCAAATTGCTTATTCTTTGCCTAATGCGCCGTTCTGTTATAATGACCTTGTCAGACAATTTAGAATTAGAAATAACCCAACGCCTACAATGTCAGTACAAAATAGCACAGGTGCTACTTTGTCTAATGGGGGAACTGTTTGTGCAGGTAGCGTTATTATCAAACTTATTACTCCTACGGCTTACTTAGGAGGAAGTTATGTAATTATTAAAAATTCAGCACCAACCGTACCCATTACTATCAATGCAAGTGCTACAAGTATTGACTTTGCTTTTCCTCCTATTGCTGATTTTTACACTATTAGATTTACTTATACTGATAATTATACAAGCCCTTCAAAATCTTGTAGTACTACTACTGTGGCTTTTATAGTAAATGTAGTAACAGACCCACTTCCTACTTTTACTTTTGCATTAGGAGCAACAGGCTTAAGTATTTGTGAGAATATAAATACTTTTACTTTAATTCCTGCAGTGTCCGCTATTGCTGGTGTGGGCTACTATAATATCAAAAAACAGTTTTCTGGATTGCCTGGCGTAAATATTTTTAGCAATAATATCAATATTGCAACAGATTTTTCTGCGCTTAGTGGCACAGGAATAGGTGATTATCTTATTACTTATAATTTCACTTATACAGCAGCTAATGGTAGCTGTTCTGGGGTGAGTGCGCCTTTGATACTTAGAATAAATCCGTTGCCTATTTTGACTTTTAGTTTGTCAGCAACAGAAATCTGCAATTATCCTGTCAAATCAGTCATTAACCTTACGCCCATTTGGATAAACAATGGTGGAAATGGTATTGTGCCTAGCAAAAGTATTTTTACTGTTTATAATAGTGCTGGTGTAAAAGTAGAAGAACTTGCAGCAGGCGTAAATGTGATAAATCCTAATAATGCAGTTGTTTATACATCAACAGTAATCAATCCTCTAATTATCAACGTATTTCAAGTAGAATATTCTTATGAAGATGCTAATGGTTGCAAAAACATTTCACCTAGACAAAATTTCCAGATTAATCCTCTACCTGCCTTTACCTTTAATTTTATTGGGGCGAGTGATTTTTGTGTGGGAGATGTTGCTTCTACAGCTAATTTTAACATTACACCATTCGTAACGACAGGCGGTTTTTTACCATTGAATGGTCGTATAAGAATAACAAATGTTCCTTCACCACCTACTGTGCCAATAACGCCATCTTCTGCTTTTTTAAATCTTTTGTTGCCTGCTGGTGCTACATCTTTTTCTCCTTCTGTAGTAATAGGAAATGCTGCAGGTGAATATGAACTTCAATATGAATATACAGACATAAAATCTTGTGAGATTGTGGTGGTTTGTGCTACACGCTTAAAAATGAGGTCTAAACCCAGTATTTTCTTTAAATTCACGACTTTACCAAATCCTACAAATCCTGTTGCTTTGCTTGTAAATACTTATGATGTTTGCGCCAACGTAACCGCCATTACACTTGTGCCTACGCTAGTCAATGTAAGTACGTATGGGATAGAAGCCTCACTTATACCTGCAAATGGTAATTATACATTTACAAAAGGAGCTTTTACGTATATACACAATGGCGCAAACCCATTTAACCCTAATGCGCAGTTATTTTTAGCGGCTGGTGGTGGTGTAGGTACGTATAATGTCGTTTATACTTATACTTCTAATCAAGGTTGTACGACACAAACCACTGATATACAACTATTTACTGTTAATGGTATTCCTACGCCTACCTTTACGTTTGGTGCAGGTGCAACCGTTGACCCAATCTCTGGGAATGCGAGGGTTTGTAGTAATTTTGCCTCCGTTACTATCAATACAACGCCTACTACACCACAGGGTGGCAGTTTTATCTTTGAAATATTAGATGGTATAAATACTATTACGCCACTTACAGGGTCTTCTACTATTTTGCCCGCTACGCTTAATATCAATGCTACGCTTGTTGCACCAAAAGTATTTACTTTTACATTAAGATATATTGATATAAATGGTTGTGTTGGGCTTTCTTCTTCAAAAACGCTTACCGTTTTGCCACTTCCTGCGCCTGCTTTTTCAATAGGAAGTCAAATATGTATAAATATTCCTGTAAATTTTGATGCTACGGCTGCTGTGGCTAATGCTACGGCAAATGGTGAGGTTATTGATAGTTTTGTTTGGAATTTTAATGATGCTACGCCAACAGTAACCACAACGACACCATTTGTTACACATACTTTTGGTCTAATAGGCTTATTTCCTGTTACACTTACAGTTACGACTACTTTGGGTTGTTCCAAATCAGTAACCAATAACATTACTATTGGAGCTATTCCTGTGGCAAGTTTTACGACTGCTAACTTTTGTGTAGGAGGGACGACCAACTTCACAAGTACCTCTACGCTTTTAGGAGCGGGAAATATTACTAATTATGCTTGGGATTTTGGAGATGGTTCCACTATTATTTCATCAGCAACAAGCACTGCCACGCATCAATACGTAACACATGGAAGGTACGTGGCTAAACTTACAGTTACCACGAATACACTTTGTAGTAATACGGCTGTGAAAGAAGTCTTTATTTTCCCACGTATTAGACCAACTGCGGCACTTCCGTACAAAGAAAATTTTGATAATCCAAATGATAGCACTTGGATGGCAACTGGCGTTATTAAAGCTACTCTCAATCCTTTGATAGATACTATTGGTTTTAGCTGGAAACGTGGCGTACCAACTGGAAACAAAATAAATGCTGCTAAAACGACTGGTGGTGCGTGGAGTACAGGTAAAAATAATAATAGTTTTTATCCAAGTGAGCGTTCTTATGTAGAAAGCCCTTGTTTTAATTTAACTGACCCAACCCTTAACAAACCAATGATTGCTATGAAAATCTGGTATGATACAGATAGGGGAGCTGATGCAGGGGTTTTGTATGCCTCTATCAATGATGGTATCACTTGGACACTTGTAGGAAGCATCAATGAGGGCATTGAATGGTATAATACCTCTGGAATTATCTCAGAACCTGGAGGGCAAAACGTCCCGCAAGCGTGGACAGGCAACAATTCTACGGATTATAAAATTGCTAAATTTAACCTTGATGCATTTAGAAATCAGACTTCTGTGCGTTTTAGGGTGGCTTTTGGTAGCAATGCAGATAATCCTATAGGACAAATTTTTGATGGTTTTGCTTTTGATGAAGTGTTTATTGGAAATAGAAATAAAATTTCATTATTAGAGCATTTCACGAATGCAAGTAGTTCAGAGGCAAATACGGAGAATACATTTATTAATAATTTTCCCGTTGTTACGCCGCAAAATGAAATTTATAATATTCAGTATCATACTAATTTCCCTGGAGCTGACCCAATGAACGCAGATAATACGGCAGACCCAAGCGCAAGGGCTTTGTATTATGGTGTGTCGCAAGTACCAAGAACGGCTATTGATGGTCTTGCAGAAAACCGTAAATTTTCTGATTGGGGAACGCCCGTTTATAATAGAAGAACACTAGAAATTTCTCCTTTTGAGCTTTCTGTTGATTTTTCTTCTACTCCGCAACTGCTTAGATTTAAGGCAAATGTGAGAGCATTAGAGCCATTTACACGCAGGGTTGTTTTGCAAACTGCTGTTATTGAACAGGAAATATTGGGAAGTGTGTTTACGAGTGGTAATTTTGGCGGGCTGACCTTTAAAAATGTTGTCAAAAAAATGCTTCCAAATGCTGGAGGAACACTTATTGCGCAAACTTGGCTACAAAATACGCAATTCCAAACGGGAGAAATCACTTGGAATCCGTCAAAAGTTTATAATGGAAATAGGTTGGTTTTGGTAGTATTTGTGCAAGATGAGGTTACAAAAGAGATTTATCAAACTGGTTTCTTTAATATCACTACTAATCTTTCTTCACAAGACCCGACAACGGCATTAGATAACACAACATTAGAAAACGAGTTTGTTATTTATCCAAATCCTGCGCAAAATGAAGTTTTTACAGGTTTTAGAGATGAAATTACAGAAGATTTTAGCGTTGTTTTGTTTGATAGTTATGGAAAAAGAGTAGATAATTTTTCTCTCACAAAAGGCAACAAAGGACTTCTAATCAATACTGAAAAATATGCGTCTGGTATGTATTTTGTTGAGATTACAGGAAAAAACAATAGCAAAGCAAGAAGAAAATTGGTGATAGCGAGGTAGATTTTTAGTGAGTAGCGACATAGTAAGTAACGGATTGTAAATAAGTTCCTAATTTCAAAAAAACTAATTCTTAGGCTACGGTGGCGTTCACGCCACCTAGAATAAAAAAATAAAACTGGGAGTTTATTTGCAATGTATTCCTAAGTAGTATTCGGTGAAGTACAAAAAAATCCTGCAAAATTTGTTTTTTTGTAGGATTTTTTGTATATTAGGAGTATATTTTCAAACCATATTTTATAAGTTAAATGATGAATAAATATTTTTATATCTTTCTTTTATTTTTGTTTCTAGCAAATACTTGTCTTTTTGCGCAGTTTAGTGTTGCTCAAAAAGATACGGTACTCAATCAAATTGAGTTTTTATCAGGTGACTACAGTCTGACATTCAATTTTAGACCAGAAGATTATAAGAAAGAAAAAGAAAAAATAAGCCCTTATAAAAATCTCTCTGAACAAGAAATTTTGGCTAAAAAAACGAATAATTATAAAGATGCAAGAATTTATCAATATTTGTGTTTGGATTTTCATCTTGAAAAAAAAGATAAAAAAAACGCTGGAAAATACTATGATTTGGCAATTGAAAATTACACACTTTGGGTGGAAAAAGAACCTCAAAGTACCGTTCCTTACACAGAGGTTTTTACGTTGTTTTATGGAACACAAAGTTATAAGTATTTCTCTCATTTTTTGGAAGAAGCAGCACTAAAATTCCCTAAAAACACCGAAATTTTATCTTGGAATGTTTCTATACACTTGGTATTATTTGCAGATTTTGCAAAAACGCAAAAATATATCAACGAGCTTTTAGCCATTGAACCATATAATCTGACCGCTTGTATGTCGCAGGTTATGCTTTATGAATTTGAATATATGGCGGCAGCAGGTCAAAACAAAACATTACCAAATGTGGATATTAGCCTTGCGCAAAAGGCACTAAAAGCAAACCCAAAAGATGCCGCTTATGAGCATTTGTATCATTTCGCCACTGTTAGTAAAGCCTATTTCGCTTCTATGGTAGCGTTTTTCAAGGAAAACGACAAAAAACCAAATAGAAATAAAGAGGAAGATTATAAAAGATTTTTTTCGGCACTAACCAAAGAACAGAAAAAAGATTTTGTTGCTGCTGAAAAATTCCTTACAAAACAGCTCAATAGTGCGCCTAATAATCAGCCAAGCAAGCAGCTAAATAATGAAAATAAATTGCGTGCCACACTTTTAAATAGTTTAGGTTTTGTTTCTATGTATTTGGGTGAAACAGAAAAAGCAAAAAAATATTTTCAACTACAATATGACGAAAAAAATACTTTAGTAACCTTAGAATGTCTAATTTTGGTTAGTTTTTTAGAAAAAGATTGGCAAAAAATGGAGGATTTATTAGAGTTAAGTATTAGTAAATTTGATGATTTTAAGGCTTATCTGTCTTTGATGAGTATTTTTGATAAATACAATAAAAATGAAACTAAAAAACTTTCTACCATACAAAGAGTTGAACAAAAAAGCGCAGGTGATGCCACAAGAAGTATTTTGCTTGCTAAATGGTATTTAAAACAAAAAAACTTAGAAAGAGCCACTTTTTATTGTGATTTGGTGAGAGAAAATGACACAGAATGGATTTGGCTACATTTAGCGTTATCTGTTTTGCAAGACGACAAAGAGAAATCTAAAAATTATTTAGACAAAATTTTGATAAATACTCCAGAAAATGAAAAAGCTCTCAAAGTGAAGAAAACACTCAAATTCTAAGAAAAAGCTAAATATAAAATATTGATTATCAAATTATTGTAAAAATAATTAGTAATGTTCAGAAACAGTTGGTATCTATCTTCTTACTGTTTCCGAATACGTAACTAGCGGAATACTAGTATATCTTTTTTTTATCTAGAGTAGATAACAAAAATACGTTATAATTGCGTTTAGTGCTATTATAACGTATTAGATAAGCTTATTAAATTGTTTTTTGTGACCGCGTCAGGAGTCAAACCTGAAACCTCTAGAGCCGTAATCTAGTGCTCTATTCAATTGAGCTACGTGGCCTTGTTCTGTTATTATTGAGATGCAAAGGTACGACTATTTTCCTTACTTCCAAATTTATTTTGCATTTTTTTTAAAAAATGCAAAATATTTTTTGCTACATAAGCGCATAGAAGAAGAAATATATTTTTATTCTATGGTATATTTCGTACTTCAAACCTCGCACCTCAAACCTCTATAGTCCTATTCCTAGTCTTATACCACTTGTTTGAAATTTCCCATCAAGAAAACTCACAAAATAATCTACTCTTCCAATCATTTTGATATTTTCTAAGCCAAAACCTAACTCTAAATAGTTGCCACTTGTGCCAGAAGTAAGATAATTAACCGTAATAACTTCTTGTAATTTAAGTTTTCTAAGCCCAGCAATACGCCCAAAAATTGCACCATTGAAATGATGATTATAAAGTATGCCCGCATAAGGTTTTGTAGTGCTAAAATCATAGTAATTAAGCATTTGATATCCTGCAAAACTTCCACTCCAATTAGTTTGATTGCCGTTAAAATGCTGATAATCAAGAAAGGTTATACTATCTTTACTAAGCATTGCACCACCAAAAATTTTATAATTACTTGTTCCTAAAAGCCTTATTTTGAATTTCCCATCAATATCTACTTGCACCTTGTCGTAGCTGATACCTGCACCAAGCGTAGGCAAGGCACGAGTATAAGCAATTTGCAAAGTCGGATATTTAGAATCTTCATTTATTTTTGCATTTGGGCGTGTACTATACTTTTGTACAAAAGTAAATTTAGTTGTAATATTGAATTTTAAAACCTTATTAGCAATAAAATCAGTCGTTTTCCCTAATTTTTCTAACTCAAAATTAGTGGGCGTGTTGCTGCTATATTCTCTATCTTTAATATCAAAAATCTTAAAATTACTATGGTTGGTCATTGAGCTACGGTTGGCATATACCAAACCAGCCGACAAAAATACGCCATTTGTTACTTCACTCTGATAAGTGAGCCTAGCATAGTCGCTAAGGTAATATTTGATGTAATTTTGTTCAGAAAAAAGTGTATAAGAACTGTTCACAATGACGTCAATAGGCTCAGTATTATTGATTTGCTCCACAAAACGTCCACCATCTAAGCTAAGTTTTGTTTGTTTTTTTGGGTTTAGTTGTGCTTGTAAAACGAGTTTGCTTTTCCAGGTCAAATCAGCAAAACCATAGCGCACAGTCGGCTGAATATTAAAGCCTGTACGGTTTTTATAGCGTTTTGCATAACCAGTCGTAAGATTTAGAACGCCACCTTCTACTGTATTAAATTGCAAAGAATTAAGCAAAGAACCAAAATACCAACTTTCGCCTTTATGCGTGTTACGCCACGAATAGCCCAAAATCAAGAAATTGATAGGTTTTAGTTTATTATTTATTCTATCCATAGAATCCTTATAAACTTTTGTTTCCTTGATGACTTGGATACTATCTTTTTTGAAATATCCTACTGTTTCTTTGCCTGTAAGCGGTACAGGACGTATTGCGTTCCAATAAGTAGTATCTTTTTTATTTGCCTCTTCGTTGATAGAAAAAATCTCATTTGTAAAATCCTTCTTTTCAATGGTAGGGTTCATATTATATTTTGAGTAAATCCCAATAAAATAGCCATCTCCATTGATGCCAAAAGCCTTAAATTCAAAATCAAAACGCTGCGAAAATATCACCCAAGGAGCATTTTTAGCATCAGAAGAAGGAATAAAACTTTGTTTGATAATGGCTTTTTCTATGAATTGCACTTGATTATCTTTTGTAACATACAAATCAGTAGCATAAATGCGCCAACTATCTTCTACAATAAATATATGTCCTGCAAAAACTGGGTCAGTATTGCGTATAGGCATTACTTTTATTTTGTTGATAGTCAAACCTTTCTCTTGATAGAAACCTTCCATTTTGTAGGTATAATAGTTGAAGGCGTTATCTGCAATGGGTGAAACCATTCCACGCTCTGCAAAACCATCATTTTCAGTCAAGTTTTCATAAAAATTAACCTGCAAACCAGTTGCCTGATTAAAGCTAAAACCTTGATTATTGCCTGCTACCTTAGAAGAAATCATTTTTTCTTTGACTTTATTGGGTGGAATAGCACTTACTTCTGAAATGGATTCAGAAAGATACACAATGCCAGTATCTATACGTACAGCCATTCCCATAATAGTTTTGGGTGCTTTTCCAATATGATTTAAGCCTTTTAAATATACTTCACAGGTATATTTTTCTACTTCACGCAGGTATTTTTTACGGTTTTTTTGGGCATTTTTGATAATTTCATTGGCGGGGTCTTTTGATGTAACTTCTGCGGCGGTACTTACCTCAAAATTATCTTCTAAAAGCGTTACATTACGTTCTAATGTTGGCGTAGAAATAGTAATTCTTTCTACAATTCCTTGAAAACCAATGTACTCAATAACAATATTATGCGTGCCATAGGGCAGATAAAGCTGATATTCTCCTTCCCCATTGGAAGTTGTGCCTTTGGTGGTGTTTTGGATGTAAACATTAACAAAAGGCATTGATTCACCATTTTTGGAAGTTATTTTGCCTTTCAAAATGCCTATTTGCTCTGCATTTTGAGCGTTTATTTTTATATTTAAAAAAAAAAAGAAAGTCAGAAAGAATAAGGATAGATGTTTCATAGAGAAAATAAAATGAATAGTATTTTGTTATTGATAATTTCAAAACGCAAAAATACTATAAAAATTGTTTTTCTGAAGAATAATTACCACAAATACACTAAATATCTTTATTTGTGTATTTGTAATAATAGGGAACATAACTACTATTATAACCTCTACAGAAAAAGTACGAAATAAGAAGTATGAGATACGAATATAAAATATTGATTATTAAGTAATTATAAAAATAAAAAATAGAATTATTTAATTTCTTTTCCTACGTAAGTAACTGCTGTGAGAATAGTAGCCAAAAACCTTATTAGAACTCTCTATACGAAATAATCATTTTGTAGCACACTACCTATAAAAGAAAAAACCGCTTTAAAACGTGTTTTAAAGCGGTTTTTATTGGGCATAGTGATCTCGTTGGGATTCGAACCCAAGACCCTATCATTAAAAGTGATATGCTCTACCAGCTGAGCTACGAAATCATTACTCTCTTACTAATTTGTTTTACTGAACTAAATTACTATCTTTGTGCTTTGGTTAGTCTAAAACGCTATTTCCATTTTCTGTGATGCAAAAGTACAACTATTTTTTATAACCACCAAATTTTTATGCAATTATTTTTTACTTTTTTTTTGATATTTTTTACTTTTTTTACTCAAATAGCTTACAGTCAAGATATTAAAATAGAAAAAAACTTTCAAAATAATACAAATATTTTGTTGGCTGATAGCTTACTAGCTACAAAGAAGTACCAAAATGCCCTTATTGTCTATGAAAACTATATCAAACAGACCCAAAAAGAATCTCCAACTCTGCTTTTAAAAATGGCTTTTCTTTCAGAAAAGACAAATGATTTTGCAAAAGCACTCCATTATTTGCAGATTTATCAAAAATATAGCCCAAGTTTAGAACTTTTAGACAAGATGGAGAATCTGGCACAAAAATATTCTTTGGAAGGACACCAAAAATCAAAATATAGCTTTCTCAATGTTTTTTATAATAAATCTTACAAATATCTACTAATTATTACTATTTTCACCGTAATTCTGCTATTTAGATGGATTATTTGGTCAAATTGGAGGCAAAATACGCATCTTCCTAGCCGTTTTGCTATTATGTTTCTATTTTTTTTATTGCTATTTGTACTAATGATTAATTTTTATCCTGCTCAAAAACAAGTGATTTTGGCACAAAATAATACGCTTGTGATGTCTGCGCCCTCTGCAGGTGGACGTGTACTAGCTATACGAAATAAAGGTAATAGTTATCAGTTGCTTTCAGAGCAAGATAATTGGGTGGAAATAATGTTTGAAAACAAAAAATCTTACATCAAAAAAAGTCAAATTTTTTAATATTATGATGCCCAAACATTGGCTTTTTTATCAGAAAAACTATTCCAATTCACTCAAAATTATCTTTTTTTGTATCCTGATTGCATTTATTCAAGCAATTTTATTGGTTTATATTACTATACTTGTACAGGAAATTTTTGATAAAATTATTCCTAAAAAAAATAAAACCCAACTTTTTTCAGTTGGATTTATAATTATAGCTTTGTATATTACCAATGGAATTTTAGCTTTATTGATACGTTTTTGGGTGCTTTCTGTTACCAAAAAAACTATTCAGAATATCAGAAATAGTGTTTTAGTACATTTTTTTACGCTTTCAGAAATAGAATTAAAGAAAACGACACCTAACCAGATAAATCTTCAACATTTATTTATTCAAGATACAGAACGCATAAATACAATGAGTAATGCCCTTGTAGCGCAACTTTTGCCTTCTGTGATTATCAGTAGCGTGATTTGCGTGGGGCTTTTGTACATAAATGCCTTGTTTTTTGTGATGACTATTGCATTAGTGCCTTTTATTGCCCTTGCAAGCAAGTTTATGGGGAAATTTATTCAAAAAAAATACCAAAAATTTTATGAAATATTCCAATTTTATAGTAAAAATTGGATAAATATTATTATAAATAAACAAAATATTTACATAAATGCTACCATACCACAAACTATTCAAAAGCAACAAAAAATACAAGATGATTTAGCAGAAGCAACAAAGCAAAATTTGTGGTGGCAAACCGCTTTTACAGTCATTCAGGATAATCTTTTGGCTATTGGTGGTGTTTTTATTATCTTGGTTGGGGGTATTTATGTTATCAATAATAAAATTTCTTTTGGAGAACTTTTTTCTTTTTATGTCGCACTAGCCCTGCTTAAAACCTATATTTATAGAATTTTTACGAATATTTCACAAGTAATAGAAGGTAATATTTCTCTTAAAAATATTTATGACTTCCTAGAAAATAAACCTAAGCCAAATAATAAAACACAAATAACTGATTTTCAAGGAGATATAAAGATAAATAACGTTTCTTTTTGCTATGATAATCAATATGATAGTAAAAATAATATTCAGAAAAATACAAAAAATAGACAAATATTACATCAACAATCTATTCATCTACAAAAAAATACCATTACACTACTTTTTGGCAAAAATGGTAGTGGAAAAAGCACGCTTATTAAGCTAATTTTAGGGATTTTAGAACCAACAGAAGGAGAAATTTTATTTGACAATCAATCTAATAAACTACCTCCACTTTCTCAAATAGGCATTTTAATGCAAAATTCTAATTTGATAGAAGGCTCACTTTTTGAAAATATTACTTGTGGACGAGTAATGTACACACAAACGCAAGTAATGCAGGCTTGTACGTGGGTAGGCTTGCACGAGTGGGCGCAAAACCTATCAGAAGGCTATCAAACGCTTATTTTCCCAGAAAAAAGCCTGTCGGGCGGGCAAATTCAGCGTATTGCGCTGGCTCGTGCTATTTTGGGAAATCCTCGTTTTTTGATACTTGATGAACCAACCAATCATCTTGACGAAAAAATAATTACAGAAATTATCCAAAAACTACGTAATTTGCCACAAGAACCAACTATTTTGCTCGTTTCTCACAGAAAAGAACTGCAAAATATTGCTGACCAAATTATTTATTTTTAAGTGATAATTTTCTTACCACTAAGAACATTAAGAGATACACACTAAGTAGGCACTAAGAAACACAAAATTTACAATTATTTTTTCAATTCTTTTGGTAAAATTATTCTAAAACACGTTCCCTTATTGATTTCTGATGATTTGACAAAGATTTTTCCTTTGTGATAATCTTCTACAATGCGTTTGGCAAGTGTCAGCCCAAGCCCCCAACCACGTTTTTTACTCGTAAATCCAGCTGTAAAAACCATTTTCATTTGTGATTTTGGCATACCCTTTCCCGTATCTGTTACATCAATAAAAATCAAATTATCATCAGGCATATTATTTAGTTTTATTTCTATATTTCCTGCGGAATTCATAGCATCAACGGCATTTTTGCAAAGATTTTCAACTACCCATTCTATCAAATTGCGGTTCATTTTGACAATGGTTTCTGGCATCAAATAATTGATGATCATAATCTCTACTTTTGGCGAAATACGTGGTTTTAGGTAATTAATAGTGTCTTTGACAACAGTTAAGATATTTTCATTTGTAAGTGTAGGACGTGAGCCAATATTAGAAAAACGTGCCGTAATCATCTCCAAACGCACTATATCTTTTTCTATTTCTGGTAAAACTTCCAAATGAGAAAAATTTTCATCAGCCTTAAAATACTCTACCCACGCCATAAGTGAAGAAATAGGGGTACCCAATTGGTGTGCTGTTTCCTTAGCCAAACCCACCCAAACACGGTTTTGCTCCGCCCTACGAGAGTAACTAAACGCCAAATATGCCAAACTCCCAAAAATAGTAATAATGGTCAGTTGTGCATACGGATAATATTTTAATTGATTGATTAAGAAAGAGTTACGGTGATAAATAAGATTTCTATTTTCAGATTTTGTTTGTTTACCAAGTTCAATAATGATAGGTGGGTGTTCTTTTTTCATCAAAACAAGTTGTTCTGCTAAAAGGCGTTGCTTTTCTTCTTTTTTGTCAATTTCTAGTGGAAAATCAATGTTGCGTGAACCTATGATATTGCCATAAAAATCAGTCATAATGACGGGAATAGACGTATTTGCAGAAATTATCTCTTGAAAAATAAACGTGATGGGTTGGTCGTTTTCTGGGTCTATGGTATATTTGAGAGCTTGCGCATAAAGTTCTATTTGTGCTTTCTCTCGTGCCACAAGTTTATCTACCAATGTGTTTGTATAATAGACAGACACCACGCCTATAAGTACTGCAACGGCAACAATGGTTACTTTTAGCCCAAATTTATTCTGATAAATCATTGATTAACTTACGTAATAATTGTAGTATTTCAGTATTGAAATACCAAGCGCAAAGGTAACCAACAAAAATGAAATAAAAAAGTATTACTTTTGCGTAAGTCCTAATTAAGAAAAAACAAGGAAATTTTATCACATATACCTTGACACATCTCAACAAAATCACTGCTATTATCATATATTCCTTTAACCATTGATAATTTATCTATCAAATTTTTAAATTTATCTCTAAAACTTACATCAATAAATGGTTTTGTCCTTTTATTGATTTTTTCATATATAGCATTGATAAGTCCTGTTTTTGAGGTTACTTTTTTGTTCTTTTTCATTTTTCTGGTTGTTTTAAGTTTGTTTATTTATCATTTGACACTAAAATAACAACTTCATTAGTAGGAAGTTCCTACTTATTTATTCGTAAAAAAATAATAACTTATTGATTATCAATAAGTTATTATTATAAAAGTAGTTTCTGGTTAATAAACTACTTTTTTATTTTGATTTTTTTTGATACTGATTTTGTGTTATATTTGTGTAAAATCAAAAAAGAAACTAAAAAATCTTATCAAAAAATAACCAAATGAACGAAAAAATCATTTTTACAATGTCTGGTGTTACAAAGACGTTCCCTCCACAAAAAACTGTCCTAAAAAATATTTACCTATCCTTCTTTTATGGCGCAAAAATTGGGATTTTGGGCTTAAATGGCTCTGGGAAGTCCTCTCTTTTGAAAATCATTGCAGGACTTGACAAAAACTATCAAGGTGATATTGTTTCCTCAAAAGATTTTTCTGTTGGCTATTTGGAGCAAGAACCAATACTTGACAAAACAAAAACCGTTTTGGAAATCATACAAGAAGGCGCAAAAGAAACTGTTGATTTACTAGCTGAATTTGATGCAATAAACAACGCTTTTGGTGATGCTGATGCAGATTTTGATAAACTTATTGCACGACAAGGAGAAGTACAAGAGCGTTTAGACCATCTTGATGCTTGGAATTTGGATACCAAACTGGAAAAAGCAATGGACGCACTCCGCACTCCACCTGCTGATGCCAAAATTGAGTTTCTTTCTGGTGGTGAAAAACGCCGTGTAGCACTTTGTAGATTGCTTTTGCAAGAGCCTGATGTACTTTTATTAGATGAGCCTACCAATCATCTTGACGCAGAATCTGTGAATTGGTTGGAACAACATCTAAAACAATACAAAGGGACAGTTATTGCCGTTACACACGACAGGTATTTCTTGGATAATGTCGCAGGCTGGATTTTGGAGCTTGACAGAGGCGAGGGAATTCCTTGGAAAGGCAATTATTCTTCGTGGCTAGACCAAAAACAAAAACGCCTTGCACAAGAGGAAAAAACAGAATCAAAACGTCAAAAAACCCTTATGCGTGAGCTAGAATGGGTAAAAATGTCGCCAAAAGCACGTCAGGCAAAATCAAAAGCACGTTTGGGAGCTTACGACAAACTTATGGGCGAGGAAAATAGAGAAAAAGAAGGCAAATTGGAGCTTTTTATTCCTGCTGGACAACGTCTGGGCAATAAAGTCATTATTGCGGAAGGCGTGGCAAAAGGTTATGGAGATAAACTTTTATACGAAAATTTGTCGTTTTCTTTGCCTCCTGCGGGCATTGTGGGCATCATAGGACCTAATGGTGCAGGGAAAACAACACTTTTCAAAATGATTACAGGCAAAGAAACGCCTAATGCTGGTAGTTTTGAAGTTGGAGAAACTGTACAAATTGCTTACGTTGACCAAGAACACAACGACTTAGACCCTACAAAATCCGTTTATGAACTTATTTCTGGTGGAAATGATTTGATGCTTTTGGGCGGACAACAAGTTAATTCTCGTGCTTACGTGGGCAAATTTAATTTTGCTGGTGCAGACCAAGAGAAAAAAGTAGGTATGCTTTCTGGCGGTGAGCGCAATAGGGTACATTTGGCTATGACGCTCAAACAAGGCGCAAATTTGTTGCTTTTAGATGAGCCTACCAATGATTTGGACGTAAATACTTTGCGTGCTTTGGAGGAAGCCTTAGAAAACTTTGGTGGTTGTGCAGTGATTATTTCCCACGACAGATGGTTTTTGGATAGGGTTTGTACGCATATCTTGGCGTTTGAGGGTGATTCTCAAGTGGTTTATTTTGAAGGGAATTTTTCTGATTATGAAGAAAACCGCAAAAAACGACTTGGAAATGATGCCCCAAAACGTATCAAATATAAAAAATTGGTGTAATTTGTTGTTAAGAAATATAATACTTTTATAATCAAATAGTTATAGCATCATTTTTTGCAAAAGTATCAAAAAACCGCCGTTGTTTGGTGTCACTGCGCTAAAACACCGACAATGAAAAAAAGCCGTTCAATTTTGAACGGCTTTACTTTATGCTAAATTAGCCAAATCAGGGAATTTCTCAAGGATTTTCTTTAAAATATTCTCTGTTTTAGTTTCTCTTGCTTTAAGCAACTCAATTTCTTTTTTTGTTTCATCTTCAATAGGGCGTATTAAAGTTCTTCTGTCCCAAAAAACAAAACCAACCAGCCCAAAAATACCTGCCAAAAGCGCAAGCATTATATAAAACAAGATATCAAAACGTTTATTAACATCGTCAAAACGCTTATCAACAGCTTTTTCTAAGCTATCAATACGCTTATCTAAACCATCTACTTTTGTAGCTATGACAGCCACCTGTTTGTTTGTTTCCGCTATTTGTTTGTTTGTTTCCGTTTGTTGTCTAACAAGTTCCAGCAAAAGCTCTCTATCCGTTTGGGCATAAGCACCAAGTGAGATAAGCATTAACACTATTATAAGGATATTTTTCATTTTCTTTTTGTATTTTTATTGATACAAATATAGATTTAAAAATTTGAATTACAATTATTTTGTAATAATTTTGCACACAATGAAAAGTAATGAAAGAAACATTAGAAAATAAAGTAACAGTTTAGTTATCTTGTGCGTGTGAAAGGAGAAGAATTAAAAAAAGTCTATTGTGCGAATAGCTAAGTTCACAGGGATTACGCTGAAGCAAATGCAAGCATTGGAAAAAAAACAATGATATTGATATTGGAGACCCATTTTAACCAAAAATCCCTCAAATATTATCAAAATGATATTATTTGAGGAATTTTGCTTGTTGAAAGCCCCATTTATGGAGCTTGATAAGAATTAAATTTCTTCTTTGCTATCATAATAAATATTGCCTAAATCTTTGTTTTTAGGAGCTTTTGTGCGGAGTTCTTGCACTTCTAAAAGCTGATTTTTGAGTGTTTCAAACTTATAAAGCACATTTCCGTTGCTTGTAGGAACTGCCTCTCCGTCCCATTCTACAATATATTTGCTCATCACATCATCAATAATGGCTTTATCTAATTTTTCCTCTTTTGCGGTTCTATTGACTTCATTGGCAAGCGCATCAGAGGAAAGCGCACCATTTCCAGCATTTTTGTAAATCACTTTCAAAAGGCGTTTTTTGACGTTATTGATGTGTCTTTGGTTTCTTTTTGGCAAAAGCGTAAAGTAACGCAAAGCAGGAATAGCAAAAAACGACAAAGAGAATACAAACGGAATTACACCCAAAAATACCCACAACCAATAATCTTGTGACGCACTTTCATTAAAATTTCCAATGAAAAATATGCTCGCAAATATTAAGTTAAAAATATTCATACCAATAATTAGGGCATTTTTGCCTGTTGTATTGCCTGTAAATTCAAATTCTGGCTCGTATTCGTCCCAATACCAAACGACTTTTCCATCATCATTGGCATTTACGCTACGTGTCAAATCTCTAAAATCAGCATAAAGCAAACCATTTTCAGAGATTTCAGCAGAACCATTAAAGCGCACCACACAATCAGACATAAACGCTTGCGCCTCTTCTGTGTTCCAGCCTGCAAGTGCCTTAAACTCGGGTAAAGCCACTATTCCTGCATTTTTACGAGCATAAGCCGCTACTTCTTTTTGGTTTTCTAGTGCCTCTAGCATAATGCGGGGAGGTCCAAACACAAAATCATAGACTGCCGCCATAAAATTCTTTTCTTTCTTGTCAAAAGGAGATTCTTTTTCTTTGTAATGTTTATAATTATAGCCTCTGTCGTCTGTATCATAATAAGTTTGCCCATAATAAACAGTATTCCATTGAAAAATAGACAAAAACAAATGAAAAATTCCACCAAACATATTGCCTCCACCGTTATCATTGTTATCAGAATCACCATCTTTTGAGCTAGACATAGCAATTATTGCGGCAATCAAGATTACAACAAAAACTACAAAATACACGACTAGCATCACGCTAATCCAGGCTTTATAAAAAATAGTAAACATTTTCCAAAGAAAATCTTGTATTTCCTCTACTCTTTCTCCAAAAGATTTGTCGCCACGTCTTTGCGGACTTCTACCAAAATCATATAATAAATCTCCATTTTCTGTAACTTTCAGATGACAAACGTACTTGCTCATAAGGTCTTCTAGTGCCTTTTGTGCCTCGTGTACAGATACGCCTGTGATGGCAGATGCGTCATTAAGCGTAAATTTGCCTGTTTTTTGGAGCTGTTTTTCTAAAAGTTTTGCGTTTTCTTTAAGCGTGATAGTTTCCATTTATTTTTGAAAATTGTTTTAATTATCTCTATTAAAAATCTGATTAAAATCTTTGTTATAACCGTAAAGCTACAAATAAATTTTCTTTAAAAACACAAAAACTCTGAAATAAGTTTTTTTACGGTGATTCCGCCATTTCTGACTAGAATAAAGCTACTTTTCTTACTTTTTACACATATAAATATAGATTATGAACTTCATAAAAAAATTTTTATGATTTTTTATACATTTTTACAAAAAATTAAATCCCTCAAATAATATCATTTTGATAGTATTTGAGGGATTTAAATTGAAAGAAACACTTAGAGAATTATTTCTTTTCTTCTTCTTTCTTTGGCTCTTCTACTTTTTTCTCATCTTTATCACCACCAAAAAGACCACTAGCAAAGCCTTTTAGCTTGCCAAATGCCTCTGATGCACCTTCTTGTAAATCTTCAAATTTTTCTTTTGCGCCTTCTGCAAGGTCACCCAGTTTTTCTTTTGCACCATCTGCAAAATCACCCACTTTGTCCATAAAACCGTCTTTGTCAGCGTGTTCTTTCACGTAAGCCATTGCAGTTTCAGCAGCTTTTTTAGCTTGCTCATCAGAGATTCCCGCAGAAGCAGCAATTTTTTTAATCAAATCTTCCATTATTGTTTTAGATTTTTAGATGAAAATGTATGATAATTTTTTATAACGAGTACTGTACTAGACTTTATAACTTGCACAAATATAATAATTTTTTTGTTACTAAAAATTTTTTAGACTTTTTTTAACAATTTTCTGATATTTTTTTACAAAGTACCCGCAAAACGGTTATCTATTTGGGCTATTTTTTTGAAATGATTAGCTGCATTTTCTTAGTGTCGTAGCTCCAGAATAGGTTTTACAGAAGCCTGGAAGTATTGAGAAGTCCTATATCTTTGAAAATAATAGTAAGAGGCGTTTTAGATTTATCAGTAGGAATACTTAAATAGATGTTTTTTTAGGTTTTCACAGGCGTTTTGGTTGCGAGTATCACAAGCAATCAGCCAGCCAATATCACCCGCAAAAGCCACTATTTCACCATTTTTGAGTGTTTGTAAGTTTTTTTCCATAGTATTTTGATGGTTTTCTGTTCGTGGGGTATAAAACCCCCACGTTACTGATTTTTTATAGCTGATTATCAATAGTGTAGTTTTTTATACCCTACGTAAGTTTTAAAAGCAAAACGTGATAAGATTTGTAAAACTTACCACGTTTTTAGTTATTTTTCCGTACATCAATTCAGTAAGTTCTCTATCCTATTTGTGCGTTAATTTAATAATTCTATACCTGATGTTGAATTGTTATTTTTATTTTCACCAAGATACAAATTTCTTCTCAATTAGCTTTAACAATACGCTTATTCTTTATTTTTGACTAACGGAAGCTTATGCCATAAATTTAACTCTTCTAAAGCATATTTAGTCCAAGTGAACCACGAATAAACTAAAAAGGGATATACCCAAATAATACCAGCATTATAATAAAAAGCCTCCATTACATCAAAATGATGTAAATGCATCACGGCTCTAGTAATACCACAACCTAAACAGTCTGTATCCAAAAATACTCTAGAAGGGCAAATTTCTGTGCCTTCATCAAAAAATGTCGCAGGAAGCAACCAAAGAATTATGGGAGTTAGCAATAAGGCAATAAGCCAAATCTTGTAAAAAATTTCTTTTTTTGTCATAAAAATGTCTAAAATAGATAAAGTCAGAGTAAATATATACCCTGACTTTATGAGATACAATGTGACTAAAGCTTAGGAGAAGCTATAATTTTTCATTTTAACCAAAGCATAAATGATGCCTGGGAGTCCACAAAGAAGTGTCCAAAGTAAAGCTTTCCACCAATCACTACCTTCCCAATTAGTAGCCAAACCTACTGCAAGGAACGGCGTAATAAATATTGCAAGAAGGACATAAACAAGTTTACTTATTGCATTTTTTTTGCTAGGATTAAGCATTGCTTTTTTCACTTGCTTTTGAGCAACTTTCAACATTATTGTTTTTTTCAAGCCCAACTTTTTGCCTGTAAGTTCTTTGTACTTTTTAGGCGTAAGCGTTAGGAAATCTTCAACACTAAGGTTGGGGTTTTCGCTAAAAAAAGACTGAGCATCTCTGTTTATTAGAGAAGGGTTGCCTACTTTGTTCAAAGGAGACGGACTTGTGCTAGACACTGACATTAAGCCAATTGTTGCTACTAACACAAAAGATAGCATGAAAACAACTTTTTTCATAGTTACTGGGTTTTACTTAAGTTTATTACCTACTCTTTTAAAGATTTTCAGCGTCCTCTTTTTTATTTATTGTACCGTTAGGCAAATATAATAAAACTAATAATATTAACAAAAATATTTACTATTTTTTTTCATAGTCTTTTGTATTGTTAGGTGTTTCTCATTTAACAATACAAGCAATTTCTGTATCTTCATCAAAGAATGTGGTAGAAAGCAACCAAAAAAATAATGGGAATTAGCAATAAAGCATTAAGCCACATTTTGTAAAAAATTTCTTTTCATAGAAATGTCTAAAATATATAAGGTCAGGGTAAATATCTACCCTGACTTTATTAGATACAATGTGATTAGAGCTTATGAGAAGCTATAATTTTTCATTTTAACCAAAGCGTAAATGACGCCTGGTAGTATGCATAAAAATGACCAAAGCAAGCATTTCCACCAGTCGTCTCCATTAAAATCAGTAGCTAGACCTACTGCAATTACGGGAAGCCCAAATACAAAAAGTCCGCCGATTGTCAAAAGTACATAAATGCCTTTACTCATCCCTTTCTTTTGAGTAGGATTACTCATTGCCTTTTTGATTTGCTTTTGAACAACTTTCAACATTATTGTTTTTTTCAAACCTAATTTTTTGCCTGTAAGTACCTTGTACTTTTTAGGTGTAAGTGTTAGGATATCTTCAACGCTAAGGTTGGGGTTTT
This sequence comes from Raineyaceae bacterium, assembly GCA_043764015.1. GTDB lineage: Bacteria > Bacteroidota > Bacteroidia > Cytophagales > Thermonemataceae > JANYGM01. The sequence continues at coordinate 15,072 of JAYUKY010000059.1, read as the reverse complement.
CACTCAAGAATGTCTGAACGTCTCTGTTCACTAGAGAAATGTTGTCTGCTTTATTCAAAGGAGACGGACTGGTGCTAGATACTGACATTAAGCCAATTGTTGCTACCAACACAAAAGATAGTATGAAAACAATTTTTTTCATAGTTACGGGTTTTACTTAAGTTTATTACCTACTCTTTTAAAGATTTTCAGCGTCCTCTTTTTTATATTTACTACTGCGCAAATATAATAAAACTAATAATATTAACAAAAATATTTACTATTTTTTTTCATATTTTTGTAAAGTCAGGTGTTTCCATCCAACTTCAATAAAAAGTAAAAACGTGATAAGATTTGTAAAACTTACCACGTTTTTATTTTTTCTTTCTGATTTCTTGTATAATTGCAAGTGGTACTTTCTGAAGTTTTAGCAAAACGCTATCCAAATGGTCATAATCTGCATCAGTAGTAATAAGCAAAATATCTAAGATAGAAGCTGTTGCAGCTATCCAAATATCATTTTTACCCATATTTTTAGAACTATATTTGCTTGGGATAGTTGGGTGTTTACCTTGACTAAACGCATCTATTTCAACATAACGGTCTAAAATAGCATTTCCAGCAAGTTCTATTATCTCTCCTTTATCTAAAAACTTTTGCAATTTCTTCATTCTAGGCACTCCCCACTCATTTTGCATAGCAATAGACTTTATTTCTGCTACTGATACATAAGATACATAAAAAACTGCACTTTCTGGATTTAGATATTTGGTTAAAAGCTCTTCCTTAGAGCTATCTCTCATTATCTCAATGATAATATTAGTATCTATAAATATTTGCATTATTTATTATTTTTCCCGTACATTAGTTCAGTAAGTTCTTTATCTTGTTTGGGCGTTAATTTAATAATTCCAGACCATTCTTTTAAGTTTGTTTTAATATTATGCTTTTTTGTATAAGCATCTATACCACCAGCAGCAAGTATTTCATCCACATTATGTGTTTTCATAGTTATATTTTGGGTTTAAGTTGATGTTTTTATTTCTACAAAGATACAAATTTTAGCATTAAAAAGTAAAGATTTTGATACTATAATTACACTGGGTGCTTGTTATCTAACAACCCTATATAACTTGCAAACTGATTTATTTTTTAAGTAATTTCAAGAGTTTTTTCCTGATGATTTTGTACTCAGGTGAAGTTTTGACTCCGTCTTTACTTATATCTATAGTTAACCCTACATTTTTGTAGGTAATACGCTGATTTTTGTCAATGATAAAAACTATAGGATAACCCATCACACCATATTTGGTTTTATCAACTGATTCCTTATCTACAAGTAAAGTAGGATATGTTACATTTTTTGCTGTTAGAAACTCCTTCAATGCTTTTATGTCTTTATCTGTAGAGTTTATACCCAAAAAAACTACATTTTTGTCTTTAAATTCTTGGTGAAGTTTCTCCATTATGGACATCATCTCTACGCAAGGTTTACACTTCATAAACCAAAAATCTAAGACAATGATTTTGTCTTTAAATGTGTCTAGATTACCATTTTCTCCTCCTTTCAGAAGCGCATACTCAAAGGAAGGAGCTTTATCACCTTTTTTGAGAGCTGTCTGCCCAAAAGTATCTCTGGCGAATGAACAAAGTAAAATAATAAAAAATAGTATTTTCATAAATAACAATTTTTTTATGAAGTCAGGTGTTTTCACCTGACTTCAATAAACGACAAATAATAGTGAAAAATATTGTTTGCTGTAGTTTGTTGTCAGGTGGAAACACCTGACAACGCAAGCAACTTGATTATCAATATATTCATTCACAATTCAAAAATACTTATTTTTTAGCTTTCTTTTCTGCTTGCGCTTTCATAGCTTTTTCTAGTCGTTCTTGGAACATACTAGGTTTTTTCTCTTTACCTTTATTTTTCTCTTTGTAATTGTCCAAAGAAAGTTTTAGTTTGTCTTCATCAACAAAATATTTAATCAAGATTTGTTGTCCAATACTGACAATATTAGTACACAAGTAATAATAAGTAAGTCCTGCCGCAAAAGAGTTCAACACAAACATAAAAATAACAGGCATCAAATAACCTACAATTTTTTGCGGTCCTTCTACAGTGGTCATATTTTGGTTGTTGTACCAAGTGTAAACAATAGTAGAAATAGTCATTAAAATAGTGAATAAACTTACGTGGTCGCCGTAGAACGGTATATTTGGTATGCTCAAAACGGAGTCAAATGTAGATAAGTCGTGCGCCCACAAGAAACTTTCTTGTCTAAGTTCTATAGAATTTGGGAAAAACGTAAACATTGCAAACGTAATAGGCAACTGCAAAAACATTGGTAAACAGCCTCCAATAGGGTTTACACCAACTTCTTTGTACAAAGCCATTGTTTCCATTTGTGCTTTTTGTGTATCTTCTGGATATTTAGCTTTGATGGCATCAGCTTGTGGCTTCATAATACGTGTTTTTGCCATTCCTACGTAAGATTTGTAGGTAAGTGGCAACAAAATTGTCTTCACAACAAGCACGAGCATAAATATCAATATACCATAATTCCCAATAAAACTTCCTAAAAACGAAAATATAGGGATAATCAAAAATTTATTCACCCAACTAAAAATCCCCCAACCCAAACCAACATTTCTATCAAAGCCGTCAGCATCAATTTTCTTGATAATATCATACTTATTTGGACCTAAATAAAAGATATAATTGGCTTTTCCTGCTTGCACATCAGCCGTAGAAAGTGGCGCAACAAGTTCATAATTTTTCACCGTAACGCTGTCCGTAGGCACAGAAGTTTTCATTATAGGCATTCCTAGCGTGGTTTCTTTCTTTGCAATAAGAGATGCTAAGAAAAATTGTTGCTGAAAACTCACCCAACGCACAGGACTTTCTGCGGTGGTCGTTTGTGGGTCTGGTGATGCTTCTGTCAAGAAATCATACCCACCATCTTGCGAATGAAAGTTAATAGTTGATTTGTTGCGCTCTTGTACGAGATAAGATTCCGTTTTTTGTAAATTTGCTTTCCACACAAATTGCGTAGGCGTAGTTTTAAGGTCTTTTTCTAGTCCTTTGGCGTTAATAGAATACGAAATTTCGTAGTTTTCGTTAAGTGTATAAGTTTGAGTAAACGCTTTATTTACACCTGCATTTGCCCCTAAATTAGCCGTAAAAGTAAGTGTATTTGCCGTTTTTTGAGCAGAAAAATAAACTTGATAAAGGTCTATGTTTCCAGAATTGAGCGGCAAAGTAAGTGCCATTGCGCTACTTTTTTCGTCAAAAAGTACGAGTTTTTTCTTGTCGTGAGTAACGTAATCTTTAAGTTCTGCAGATTTTATTTTGCCTCCAAGTGTGCTAAAAACAAGTTTTACTTTTGTGTTTTCTAAGATAATATCTTCTGCTGTGCCTTTATTTGCGGCTGCAAAGACGTTATTAGAGTCAATATTATTTTTGACAGTTTCAATTATTGGATTTTTAACAGGTTGTTTTTCAACTTGTTGTGTTGTTTGCTCTGTTGTTTTTGGGTTTGGTTTTGGCGTTTCATTGAAAAATGCTAAATAAATCAGTAGCATTACAGAAATAAGCACAATACCAATGGTTTGATTCTTATCCATTTTGGTTTTTTGTGTGAAATGTTGTAGTTTTAGACTAGCATTTATTTAGTAAATGGCTATCTTCTCTAAAACGTCTGCAAAGGTAGGAAATTTTATCAAAAGAGAAAATAATTTTTTTAACCAAACAAATGCAACCTATAAATTGTATATTTGTGTGAGGACTGACGTAAAAACTCACAACTCACAACTCATAACTCACAACTATTTTGCATACTATTACGCCATTTCATAGGTGGTTAGCTGATTACGACCCCGCCACAGACGAAAAATCTCCCTTTTATGGGAAAGAGTATAATTATGATTTGTATTCTGACACTATTTATGGTTATTATATTGACCCTGCGTGGGATTTTATAGGCTCTGAAACGCTTTATATCAAACTTCTTTTTGTAGATTATGACAGAAAATACGCTATTATTGAGCTTATTGGAGAGTGGAATGATGCCATAGAAAATGATATAATGCTCTTTAAAACCAATGTAATCAACCATTTAGTAAAAAATGAAATACAAGATTTCATTTTGTTGGGTGCGAATATCCTGAATTTTCACGGCTCTGATGACTGTTATTATGAAGAATGGTTTGAAGACGTGGAAGATGGCTGGATTTGTGCCATCAATTTCCAGACTTTTGTCTATCAAGAATGGCGCAAATACAACATAGATGCCTACTTAAACTATGGTGGTGAGTTAGAAATAGATAATTGGCGCACAATGAAAGCTCCACATTTCTACGAAAAAGTAAAAGAAATAATGCAAAAAAGACTTTTTTGAGGTACGAAGTTAGAGGTATGAGGTACGAAGATACAGGGGAAATTCGTACTTCGCACCTCGTACTTCGCACCTCGTACTTCGTACCTCAAACTTCGTACTTACTCCTTGCTTCTCCAAACTATTTTTTTCTCATTTTTACTTGTAAAAAGTACAATTCTTAGCGGACTAGGAATAATGACAATATGTCCCTCCAAATGCTCAAATTCATCTTCTAACTCCACCCAAACACCTTGTCCGTCATCTAATACATCAAAATTATTATCTTTTTTGATGTATTTTTTAGCAAGGTAGGCAATAGGCAAAAGTACATCAGTATCAGGACAATACTCGTCGTGAACGTCAATAAGTGCATCTTCCAAATAGTCGCCATATTTTTCTAAAAAATCATCTTCCAATTCGTGCAATTCTTCTTCAAGGTTATCATAATCTGGGGAGTCGTAGGTGAGCGCATCTAAGCGCATACGTAGCTCTACAATGATTACGAGGGCTTTATTAACGTCTTTTATGTTCATTTTTTTATGAATATTCTTATGTATATGAATTATTATTTATAAAAAACTATTGTAGTAGTTTTTATGTGGTGCAAAGCTAATAAAAAATACAAAATCTACAAAAAAACATTCGCTCCAACAAAAAAGTTGTATCTTTGTACGTAGAATAATGAAATAAAAATCTATCAAAAATGGAAATAAAAAGCTATAATTTTTCTAATATCAAGTTTTTAGATTTGGAAGACATTGTCAAATTAACACCTGCTGATAATAATTTAAAATTTGATGACTGGTTTTCTTTTGACTATAAATTAGGCAGAAAAGAAAACGCTTTTTTGAAAGAATTAATAAGTAAAAATAAACTGTTATTAAATTCTTATTTTGAAGATACACTTAAAGCAAAATTCATAATTCCTATCCTTAATCTTGTTGATTTTAATGCAGAATACTTGCACGACTGGTATCACGCAAGCCTTTCTGGTGAGATAAATGGCGTAGAAATCAAAGGTTTTACGGATTATATGGTTGCATCTGGCACAAGAGACCCACGAAAACCGTATTTTTTTATCCAAGAATTTAAGCCGTCTATTCCTGATAAAGACCCAGAAATACAATTACTTGCTGAAATGCTCATAACAATAGAGAAAAATCAGACAACTATTATGCGTGGTGGTTATATTATTGGGCAATATTGGAAATTTGTTGTCTTAGAAAAAGTACAAGAAAACGTATTTGAGTATTTTGTTTCTTCTCCTTTTGATGCGCTTGATTTGGCTAATTTGAAGAAGATTTATATCATTTTACAAGCCGTAAAGCATAAATATTGTAAAGATTAAAATAATTGTGAATGAATATAATATATTGATAACTAAAGTTTTATAATAAAAAACAATAAAAATGGAAATAAAAAGCTATAATTTTTCCAATATTAAATTTTCAGATTTGGAAGATATTGTCAAATTAACACCTCAATATAATGAAGGGCAATTTGAGGAATGGTTTAATTATCAATATGAAATCAATGAAACAGAAAATAATTTCTTTGAAAAACTGATAGAGAAACATATATTGTTATTAAATTCTTATTTTGAAGACACACTCAAAGCAAAATTTATCATTCCTATCCTAAATCTTGTTGATTTTAATGCAGAATACTTGCACGACTGGTATCACGCAAGTCTTTCTGGTGAGATAAACGGCGTGGAAATTAAAGGTTTTACGGATTATATGGTTGCTTCTGGCACAAGAGACCCACGAAAACCATATTTTTTTATCCAAGAATTTAAGCCATCTATTCCTGATAAAGACCCAGAAGTGCAATTACTTGCGGAAATGCTTGTAACAATAGAGAAAAACAAAACTAATATTATGCGTGGTGGCTATATTGTTGGACAAAATTGGCGTTTCGTTATTTTGGAAAAAACAGGAGAAAATCAATTTGAGTATTTTCTTTCTAAGCAATTTGATGCGCTAGATTTAGCGGATTTAAAGAAAATTTATATCATTTTGCAAGCCGTAAAGCATAAATATTGTAAAGATTAAAAAAAATGTGAATTATGAATTGTGAATGAATACAAGATATTGATAATCAATTTATTAGTTTGTAAAAATAAAAATAAAATAATAATGAACAAAGAAAACGAAGTTTTAGAAGCACATATTAATTCTGATTATAAATATGGTTTTGTAAGTAATTTTGAGGCTGATGAAGCTCCAAAAGGACTAAATGAAGATACAGTTAGGTTTATTTCTCATAAGAAAAATGAGCCAGAATGGTTGTTAGAATGGCGTTTGAAGGCTTTTGCGCTTTGGAAAACGCTCAAAGCTCCTTCGTGGCAAAATGTCAAATTCCCTGAAATTGATTATCAAGATATTATCTATTATTCTGCTCCAAAACAGAAAATAACCCTTAATAGCCTTGACGAACTTGACCCAGAAATGCGTCTAACTTTTGAAAAATTAGGGATTTCCATAGGCGAGCAAAAACGTCTTGCAGGCGTGGAAGAATTGCCTAGAATTGCCGTAGATGCCGTTATTGATAGTGTTTCTGTTTCAACGACTTTCAAAGAAACGCTTGGAAAAATGGGTATTATTTTTTGTTCTATGAGTGAGGCGGTGGAAAATCACCCAGAACTTATCAAAAAATATATGGGTTCTGTGATTCCTATGCAAGATAATTACTTTTCTGCGCTTAATTCTGCCGTTTTTTCTGATGGCTCGTTTTGCTACATTCCAAAAGGAGTGCGTTGTCCAATGGAACTTTCTACGTATTTTCGTATCAATGCAGCCAATACAGGGCAATTTGAGCGTACTTTGATTGTAGCTGATGCAGGAAGTTATGTAAGTTATTTGGAAGGTTGCACTGCGCCTATGCGTGATGAAAACCAGCTTCACGCTGCGGTAGTGGAGATTGTGGCACTTGAGAATGCAGAAGTGAAATATTCTACTGTTCAAAATTGGTATCCTGGCGACAAAAATGGCAAAGGAGGGATTTATAATTTCGTTACAAAACGTGGCATTTGCGCAGGAAATCACTCTAAAATCTCGTGGACACAGGTAGAAACAGGCTCTGCTATTACGTGGAAATACCCTTCAGTTATCTTGAAAGGGGATTATTCTGTCGGTGAATTTTATTCTGTGGCGGTTACCAATAATTATCAGCAAGCAGATACAGGTACAAAAATGATACATTTGGGCAAAAACACCAAAAGTCGTATTGTTTCTAAGGGAATTTCCGCAGGACATAGCCAAAATTCGTACAGAGGGCTTGTAGAAGTGAGCAAGCGTGCCATAAATGCACGAAATTTCTCACAATGTGATTCACTTTTGATGGGAGATTTGTGTGGCGCACATACTTTTCCGTATTTGGAGGTCAAAAATGCAAGCGCACACATAGAACACGAGGCAACTACTTCAAAAATTGGAGAAGACCAGATATTTTATTGTAATCAGCGTGGAATAAGCACAGAAGCAGCCGTTGCGCTCATTGTAAACGGTTATGCCAAAGAAGTGCTAAACCAACTTCCTATGGAATTTGCTGTAGAAGCACAAAAATTGTTGAGTATTTCTTTGGAAGGAAGTGTCGGATAAAGTTTGGAGGTGTGAAAATGTAGAGATAGGGTATTGCCTTATCTAACAATAATAAATATAAACGAAAATAAAAATGATTTTTTCAAGCATAGACCAAATACGCCTAGACTACCCAAATCAGTGGGTTTTAGTAGGTAGCCCTGAATTATTAGAACCAGAAATAAATGCTTCTATTATCAGTAAACTTGTTGGTGGTGTGGTTTTATTTGCAAGCAAAGACAAACGAGAACTAGCTTACAAAGCAAGTGAAGTAAGAAAAGGTACAGAAATAACCGTTTGTGTTTATACGAGTGATATTCCTAAAAACCGTTTGTTTCTACTTTAAAATATAATGATGAAAAATATATATTTTAAAAGAGAAACGCCTGAAAGTTTAATTATTATTGAGTGTGATTTTCCTAATCATAAAATTGCCTTAGCACTTGATACTGGCGCACCACATACAACAATTGATTTAACTGCGTTGCTTATTGCAGGTTTTGAAATCAAAAATGCTTTGAGAATAGAACAAATAGAAACTGCGGCTGGGGTCATTGAAGCTATGGTTTTTCGTATTCCTAAATTTTCTGCATTAGGTATCACAAGAGAAAACATAGAAATTTCCGCATATGATTTTTTTGCTCACGGTGTTTTGGCAGAGTTTGATGGCGTTTTAGGGCTTGATTTTATTGATAAACATAAGATTTGTATAGATTTTAACCATTCAATAATAACACTTTTTGATAATTTGAAATAATTTTGGGTTGCTAAAAATGTTTTTTTGAAAACGCAGAGATAAGGCATTGCCTTATCTCTATATACTAAGAACGGCTTGGATTTCGGAAAATGTATTGAAGTCCAGCGGACTTGCATATTTATAGAAAAATCTGCAAAAAATGTATTTAGTTCCAGCGGAACTAATACAAAATTTATTTTCCGAAATTCTTCCCGTTTGCATTATATAAATGCAATTATTTTCTAAAGCAATAAAAAATGAATTTATTTAGACGTGTTTTATACAACTTGATGACACCTACATATTTTGATATTGATGAGGCTTTAAGAACGCCTCAAAGAGTCAAAAGACTGTATATTAGGTTTAGAGATGACCCATCTAAAGGTAATTTAAATAATTATGCAAGTGATTTTTTGAAATTTGTAAATTTGCAAGAACTACGTATTCAATTAGGACCAAATGATTTACCAACATTACCAGCAGAAATAGGAGAACTGAAAACATTAAAAAAACTAAGCATTTTAAATGTACCCTTTAATGATTTTCCTGAATGGGCAACAAATTTAGTTAATTTGGAATATCTAATGGTGCGTGGTTGCGAAATTACAAGTGTACCAAAAATAATGGCTAACTTAAAGAAATTGGAGGTCTTAAGAATAGAAAACTGTAAGTTAGCAGAAATGCCAGAAGGAATAAATGAACTAGCTTTGCTTAAAGAACTATCTTTTTCTGATACACCTATTCTTTTTTCATCAATAAAAAATCTTCCCAAAAGCCTTAAAATACTAAGTTTAGTTATGAACGAAAACTTAAATAACTATAAATCAGACTGGGACAGAGTTTACCATTTATTCTCTAACATAAAAATTTTTCCTGACATTAAGCAAGCAGAAGGCAAAAAACAACTTTTAGAAGAGTTAAATTATTTCATACAATCCTAAATGGAAACAATCAAGATAGAAACCACGCAAAATGTTAGTTTAGAATATGCGCCTGCAAGTGTGGGAGAGCGTATTTTGGCGTTTTTGATAGATATGTTAGTGGAAATTGCCTATATTTTTGCAATTTTCAAAATATTTGATATTCTTAATATCAATTTAAACTTTCGTGATGGTATTGGCATTACTGTTTTATATCTATTATTTTTTGTTCCTATTGTTTTTTATGATGTTTTGTCAGAGATTTTTCTAAATGGGCAAAGTATTGGTAAAAAAGCTATGAATATCAAAGTGATACGTACTAACGGCAGGCAAGCCGACATAGGGCAATATGCGTTGAGGTGGTTTTTTAGGGTGGTTGATGTATCTTTTTCGTCTGGGCTTGTGGCTATTATTGGCATTTCTACTAATGGGCGAGGGCAAAGAATAGGAGATTTGGCAGCTGATACTTGCGTGATACGTGTACCCAAAACCCCAAATATGAATTTGCAGCTACTTATGCCACAGTTTGGAGAACTTTATTCTCCCAAATATATGCAAGTTACGCTACTTTCTGATAATGATATAAATCTCATAAAGGAATTTTTAATTGCTTACCGCAAAGAACATAAAGCCGAAATTTTGGAGAAAATAGCACAAAAAACCAAACTTTTATTAGGCTTAAACTATGTCCAAGAAGAAGATAGCGAGTTTTTGAAAATTATTGTCAAAGATTATTCTTACCTTACTTCTGCTGATGAGTAAATAGTTGTGAGTTGTAAGTTATGAGTTGTGAATGAATACAATTAGATAACGACATTGATAATTTGCACTTATAAATTCGTTCATTTGTATTAAAATGCCTTTCAGGATTTAATATTAATAGCCGTAAGTCGTACTTACGGAACGCAAAAAACCTTTTTAGAAATATCTAAAAAGGTTTTTTGTTAATTTTCAAACTTCTTTTAATGATTACTTAGCTTTTGCTGGTGCAACTGCTGCAAATGCTTTAGCTACTGCCAACGGAATGCTTGTTAGCAAATCACCAGCCTCTGTCATCAACAAAGAATAAAAAATTTGTTTACCATCACGCTCGTGTTTAAGCACACCACAAGCACGCATATTAGCAAGGTGATGAGAAGTGAGTGATTGCTCAGAACCAAGGTTTTTGCAAATATCACTTACAGACATTTTCTCGTTATCCACAAGAAGTTTCAAAATACCCACACGTGTAGGGTGTGCAATAGCTTTTAGTGTGTGTGCCACTAGGTTTACTTGCTCGTCTTGAGATTTGTTTTTCATAATTGAAAAAAATTAAAATTGTGTAATTGGGGTGAAAGTTTATTAAATGTATTGAAATACTTAATTTTTAAGATAGCTCATAAAAAATTATGAGAAGTCTAGAAAAAATAAAAAATATTTCAAAAAAAATAAAAAATATGCTAACTTTTAAAAATAACTATTGAGCATATCAATTTTTAAACAAACAACAAAATAAAATAGTTCAAAAACTGATAATAATTCATTGAATTTTTAATAATTCGTTGTTAATTTTATAAAATATCTTATCCTAGCAATACTTTTTCATCAAAAGAAATGCCATAATCATAACCCAAAGAAGTCATTAAAAGACTTGCATTCAGCTTTTTACATCTTTCTATGAGCATTTGAGAGGCAATTTTGATGTTGTTTTCGTCTAAGTGACTAAAAGGTTCATCAGCTAAAAGCACTTCAAAAGGTTGTATCAAAGCACGCAAAATAGCCACACGTTGGCGTTCTCCGTAAGACAAAATATTGGCTTTTTTATCCATAATATGGCTTATTCCGAGTTTTTCAGCCATATCTTTGATATTATTTTGTGTTTCTGCTTGTGTATTTTGTTGTAAAAGAACAGTTTTTACTTCAATATTTTCACGAGCCGTAAGGTCTGCAAAAAGGCGTAAATCTTGGAAAATAATAGCTATTTTTGTTTGTCTTATACTTGCCCAATTTTCGTGAGAAATTTGTTTTGTATTTTTGTTATCAATCAAAATATCTCCTTCAAAATCATCACGCAAACCATAAATAATGTGTGCAAACGTAGATTTTCCTTTGCCAGAGGGCGCATAAATTTGGTAAGATTTGCCTTGTAGGAAATCTTTTTTGGTATTCCAAATTTGAGAATCCAAATGAACAACCCCAACCAAAGGAGCTGGGGTTGCATTTTGAAATGAAATAATCATTTTATTGCGTTTTGAACCACCCCCAACCCCTCCTTAGGAAGGAGGGGTTGGGGGTGGTTATTTATTGTTGTTTTGCTGGCTCTTGTTTAGTTTCGTCTATTGCATCTGGCGCATCATCTTCAATTTTTTCTTCTCTTCTTGATTTCTTTTTAGTTTTAGGCGCATTTTTAACGGCTTCTACAAGTACCAAAAGAGAATTTTTGCTTTTATCTTTCATTCTTACAGCCATTTCTCCTTTTGCATTTTTATCTTTTATAGGCTCTGACTTTATCATTAGATTAGATAGTACGTCTGTTGCGGCTTTCATATCATCACCTGGCAAATCTTTCGCAATGCTTTCATCTCCATACATAGCAAAAACATTGTCTTTGGCAAGTTTGACCAAATCACTTTCTAGTTCACTTGTGCCTTTTTTAACGTCTTCCATATAATTTTCTGTAGCTACATAAGCAACGCCATCTTTCACAGTAAGGCTAGCAGGTGCGCCCATTACAAAATAACTATTTCCTTCTTTTTTAATATTTTCTTTACCTATATTCATAATCATTTTGTCAAATGCTTTTTCATCATTAAGACCAATGCTTATGATAGCTTTTGGACTCATATAATTGGCATTTCCAGCTACAATCAAGATATCACCAGAAAAAACACTAATGATTTCATCAACAGAAGTGCCATTCTTTTTAAGGTTACTTTCTGCGGCAGCAAGTACACCTCTTTCTTGCATCGTTTCTTTAATTCCTTTCAAATTAAGTGCTATACTAGCAAGTATAGCAGGTTTTTTGATAGGAATATTTTTTGTAAGTTTGCCATCAATACCGCTAGACTTAACAATTTTTCCATAAATTTTGGCAATATCTGCACTCATTTCTGAATCTGCATCAATAAGAACTTCACCTTTTTCAAATTTCACAGAAATAGAAGCAAAATTATCTTTCAAAGAAAGCCCTTGCATTTGTGTTTCTCCACCATTCATTTTAGCATATTTTTCAGAATCTATCCAAACCTGAATATCCGCTTTGTTGCCTAATGCTTTGGCAAAACTTTTGTTTGAGGCAAGTAAAGTTTGGTCATCTTTTAGTTCCAAAAGTTCTGCTGCACGTTTTTTGAAACCTGCTTCGTCACTTTTTTTACTTAAGAAAATAACTGCATTTTTATCTTTCCAAGCAATAAAAACACTTTCTTTTGTAGATATAACATACTTAATTTTGCCTTCTGTTTTAACTTCTTCTTTTTCTGCTTTCAAAAATTTTTCAAATTTTGCGGCATCATCAAGTGGAATAGCAAGGGCATAGTCATCTTCACTTTTTCCTTCTGAAAAAGCGTACCCAATATTTAGGTAATCAACGCCAGAATTCATAAATTTTTTGGCGTTATCTGCGCCTTGTTTTGCTTCCTTTTCGTTAGAACCCATTGCTTCTAGGCTCTTTTGACTGAATAAGTCTTCAAAACTAACGGATTTGCCCACCATTTGTTTTACATCAAAAGCAACCACAATAGCCGCATTTTTTGGGATAAGTTTCACGTGTTGAGGTGCAGAAGAAGTACTACCACCGCAAGAAGTCATAAACGCTGCTAAAACCGCCATTACGAACATTAAAAGCACATTTCCAAAGGGTTTTCTGAAAGTTGTTTTCTTGTAATTCATCATTGTAAATAATTGTAAATTTAGATTGAAATATTATGATTTATCTCAAAACGAAATAAATACTAAAAAAGTATATAAAATATCCTGCAAAGAAACTATAATTATTACGTTTTTCCAAACAAAATATATACTTTTATTTTACTGCCGTACACAGTTTTTATTGTTGGTCTGTACCATAGTACAACGAAGGTCTGACCAATAATAACAACTGTGATTTCATTTTAAAAAGAGACTATGGTCAGACCTTCGTTGCTCTACGGTGCAGACCATAATCTCTTTTTAAAATTGTGTATGGTAGCAAATATTTTTATTTGATAGTGGCGGGAAAACATATTTATATAAAAATAACTTTTTTTCCTGCTATTTTTTCTAAAAAAGGTTTTAGGATAATAGTCGCATTTTGTTTGGTTTGCTCCAAAATATTAGAACTCAAAGCCGCTTTTTCTATTTGTTTTTCCGTTTCTTTATAGGCTTTTTCTACTATTTCTCCACCACTAAAAAATGTGTTTTCAGTATTATAAACCCTTGATTCTGCATGATTTATTTTTACATAGCAAAGTTCTGGTACCGGCAAACGCACATACAAAATGCTATCAGTTTTTTTTCTTATGATGTCGTTTAGTTTGATTTTTTGTAAGTCAATGCAACCCACCACTTCCCCCGAAATAATTAAAAGTGCCTTTGCGTCTGGCATAAAGCGTTTTACTTCTTTGTATTCCATTACGTCTTTGAGTTTGTAGCGCACAAGCTCCAATTTGCCTAATTGTTGCATTTCTTTGACCACAATGTCGTGAGTAATAATGGTTTCGGGCTTATCTCCCAAAGAAAATAAACTATTACGAAACAATAACAATCCACCTAAAATAATGATTATAAGCGTAAGAATTGGCGTAATGAATTTCTGTAATGCTAACATTTTATAGCGTTTTTATAGTTATTTTATTGCTGATTTTGATATTTTTATGTAAATTTGGTGAAAAAAATTTTAAATCAAAGATTATTTTTAAAAGATTATTTTATTTATGAATGAAAATTTGACACAAAAAGAGCTTACTGTCGCAAGTGCTGACATCAATTTTAAGATTAAAAATGCTGGTTTTTACGTAAATGGGAGTTTTACTGGGCTTTCTGCAAGCATCAGATTTGATGAGAAAAACCTCAAAGAAAGCAGTTTTGAGGCAACTATCAACTCAAAAAGTATCAATACTGATAATACATTAAGAGATATTCATTTACGTACAAGTGAGTATTTTGATGTAGAAAAATATCCACTCATCACAATGAAAAGTAGCGAAATAATGCGTTCTGTGAGCGGGAACTTTACTGCAAATTTTGACGTAATAATCAAAGACAAAATGAAAAAAATACTTGTGCCATTTTTCTTCAAAAACAACACTTTTTCAGCTAAAATAACGCTCAACCGTAGGTATTTTGGCGTAGGAGGCAGCAGTTTTTTGCTTTCTGACGAAGTAATTATAAATTTGGCTGTGAGTTGTGATTTATAAATTAAAAGTTACTGTAAAAGTTCCGTTGCAAAAAATGTTTTACCTTTGGTTTTTATAAAGAAAAATACAAGTGGTTAAAATGACGTGGCATAAATTAAAAAATAA
>JAYUKY010000058.1:0-13242 GCA_043764015.1 Raineyaceae bacterium | reverse complement strand
TAAGTAACAAAAACAAAAGAGAAACACAACAAAAAATACATAAGAAGACTCCAAAAAGTGGGGGAATTTTCCCCTAGTCTTCTGAACAGCCTACCCTTTGGGGATTTAGGGGCTATTATTATAAAAATTTCACATCTCCGCCTTCACCAAGTCGCATAAGTGTATGTTTGGGCGTGGGCGTTTCTTCTTTTGTGTCAATATAATTTATTGCTGCATTATTTTTGAGAAAATCAGCAGAAACTATCATAGATAGTAAAGGTCGTCCAAATTTGTGTAAAATATCCTTTGTTTGTCCGTGTTTTACAAACCTAATGGCAGTATTTTTAGTGTTTTCTAATGTAATTGGTAAGCCTTGCACCACATCAAAAATAATAGAAAGCGGATTTTCCTCAAAATCAATAATGTCCCAAGCCACCTCTGGAATGCCTTTTGCGTAGGTATTGAGAAGTCCTATATCTTTGAAAATGATAGTAAGAGGCGTTCTAGATTTATCAGTAGGAATACTTAAATAGATGTTTTTTAGGTTTTCGCAAGCGTTTTGATTGCGAGTATCACAAGCAATGAGCCAGCCAATGTCACCCGCAAAAGCCACTATTTCGCCATTTTTGAGTATTTGTAAGATTTTTTCCATAGTTTTGATATTTTTAAAAGTAAAAACGTGATAAGATTTGTAAAACTTACCACGTTTTTAATTGTTTTTTTACGCCACAAAAATACAATTTTTATTTTAAAAAGATAGAATTTGTTATTGGTGTTAGGTGGAAACCACCTGACACCACAAGAAACATACTCTTACCTAGTCAGTGCCGTATTCTCCAAAATAGAATAGCTCATTATATTTTTTATTTTCTGACGGAATTGCTATCTCACCAGAATACCAATATACTGAATTAACAGAATTGATATTCATTTTTTTGCATTTTTCTAATACTTTATTTACGTCATCAAGGCTAATAGGCACAAGTTTCAAAACCTCACTAACACTCATTTTCTCATCAAATCTCAAATAACCAATAAAATCCTCATCATACCATTCTTCCCCAATATCTTGACAAAAACCACATATTTCTCTGTTGCTATTTTCTGTATAATCTATTTTGAAGTACTCATCAAACTGCTGCTGGTTTTTGGTTGTATTACCAAGCCATAAAAATATTTTGTCTAAATATTCCATAAAATATTTTTTTGTGAAGTTACAAATTTTTGTGAAGTTAGGTGTTTCCACCTAACTTCAATAATGTACTTTTAAATGGTTGTATTCTTCGTATCTCGTACTTCAAACCTCGTACCTATCTCTTAGCTATCTATCTTAGCGTATTTAGCATTTTTCTCAATAAAATCACGTCTAGGAGGTACTTCATCACCCATTAGCATAGAAAAAAGATGGTCAGCTTCAACGGCTGATTCTATGGTAACTTGCTTGAAAATACGGTTTTCTGGGTTCATTGTGGTTTCCCAAAGTTGCTCTGGATTCATCTCCCCCAAACCTTTATAACGCTGAATACCAACACTATCCTCTTTTCCTTCACCAATAGCAGCTACAGCACGTTGTCGGTCATCTTCACTCCAACAATAGGTTTGTTTTTTGCCTTTTTTGACAAGATAAAGCGGCGGTTGTGCAATATAAATATAGCCTTTTTCTATCAAATCTTTCATATATCTAAAAATTAATGTCAAAATCAGCGTTCTGATGTGGCTACCATCAACGTCAGCATCTGTCATTATCACAATTTTATGATAACGCAATTTATCCAAATTAAGGGCTTTTTCGTCAATTTCTCCATCTTCACCTTTCACGCCAAACGTGATACCAAGCGCAGTAATGATGTTTTTTATCTCTTCATTATCATAAATTTTGTATTCTTGTGCTTTTTCCACGTTCAAAATCTTACCTTTCAATGGCAAAATAGCTTGAAAAGCCCTATTCCTGCCTTGTTTTGCACTTCCACCTGCAGAATCCCCTTCTACAAGGTATATTTCGCATATTTTTGGGTCGCTTTCAGAACAATCAGAGAGTTTTCCTGGCAAAGAATTTGAGCCTAAAACATTCTTACGTTGCACCATTTCACGTGCTTTTTTAGCGGCATTACGAGCCTGCGCTGCCAAAATAACCTTCTCAACTATCTGACGAGCCACTTTTGGGTTACGCTCCAAATAATCTGACAAAATTTCACTCACGCAACTATCTACTGCTCCACGCACTTCAGAATTACCTAATTTTGCTTTTGTTTGTCCTTCAAATTGTGGTTCTTGCACTTTTACAGAAATAACAGCAGTCAAACCTTCTCTAAAATCATCACCAGTAACGTCTATTTTGAGTTTATCCAACATTCCTGACTTATCAGCATAGTTTTTCAGCGTACGTGTAAGCGCACTACGGAAGCCTGCAATATGCGTACCGCCCTCGTGTGTGTTGATGTTATTGACGTAAGAAAAAACATTTTCAGAATAAGAGGTATTATAGCGCATTGCAACCTGTACAGGCACTATTCCCTTATCATTTTCCATATAAATCACCTCTGGAATGAGCTTTTCACGTGTGGCATCAAGGTATTCTACAAATTCAGAAAGACCACCTTCTGATACAAATTCATCATAAAGTGGGTTTCCTTCTTCATTTATTTCACGCAAATCTTTCAACGTGATTTTAATACCTCTATTCAAAAAACAAAGCTCACGCAAACGTCCTACAATGGTTTCGTGCTTGTATTCTAAGGTAGTAAAAATGGTTGGGTCAGGCTTAAAATGAACGGTTGTACCGTGTTTTTCTGTTGTGCCAATTTCACGCACAGGATAAAGCGGATTTCCAATATTGTACTCTTGTTCAAAAACTTTGCCATCACGGTAAACAGTAACGTGTAGATGCGTAGAAAGAGCATTTACGCAGGAAACCCCAACGCCGTGAAGTCCGCCAGAAACTTTATAAGTATCTTTATCAAATTTTCCGCCTGCGTGCAAAACGGTCATAACTACTTCTAGGGCAGATTTTTTCTCTTTCGTGTGCATTCCCGTTGGGATACCACGCCCATTATCTTCCACAGACACAGAATTATCAGGGTGAACTGTTACGTGAACCGTATCACAATGCCCTGCAAGTGCCTCATCAATTGAATTATCCACAACTTCCCAAATAAGATGATGCAAACCACGCACACCCACATCTCCTATGTACATTGAAGGTCTTTTGCGGACAGCTTCCAGTCCTTCTAAGACTTGGATATTATCTGCTGAATAGTCTGGCAAAGCAACTTTTTCTATATTTTCGCTCATTTTGAAATGATTATACTGAATGGTTTGGTGAGAATGATTTTTAACTAAAAAACCAGTAAAAGTGGTATTAAAAATCACCTATAAATATTACGTAAATATACTAAAAAATTAAGCAAAAAACAAGTAAATACCACATTTTTTAAACATTTTTTGGTTGCTTTTCTTAAATATTTTAGATTTTTGACGTGGGATTTTGGTAAAAAATGTATATTTGTCTAAAATTTTAGTATTTAAAAATAAAATTTCAATTTAAAAAGCTATGAAAGAGCGTTATGTAGATGTTTTTACAGATTTTGGATTCAAAAAAATCTTTGGAGAAGAAAGCTCAAAAACTATTTTGAAAGGCTTTCTTAGAGAACTTTTGCCAGAAAAAGGAAGAATAAAAACTATCAAATTTCTCAAAACAGAGCATCTTGGAAATGCGCAGGCAGACAGAAAAGCTATTTTTGACCTTTATTGTGAGAATGAAAAAGGAGAGAAATTTATTGTAGAACTTCAAAAAGCAAAACAAACATTTTTCAAAGATAGAAGTTTGTATTATGCTACTTTTGCCATACAAGAGCAAGCTGTTGTAGGCGACTGGAACTTCAAACTAAATGCCGTTTATACCATTTCTATTATGGATTTTGTCTTTGATAATGATGATAATGAAGTGATTACAGATGTGCAACTTGTTAAAACAAGAAATGGAAGCGTTTTTAATGATAAATTACAGTTTATTTATATTGAAATGCCTAAATTTAACAAAACTGAAAACGAACTGAAAACAAAGCTAGATAAGTGGCTTTTTGTACTTAAAAACTTATATTTGTTAGACGACATTCCAACTAAAATCAAGGAAAAAAACCTGTTGCATCTTTTTGAAAAAGCAGAAATTGCAGGTTACACGCCACAACAACAAATGGCATACCAAGACAGTCTTAAATATGCTCGTGATATGAAAAATGTGGTTGATACTGCGGCTTCAGAAGGAATAGAGAAAGGAATAGAACTTGGAATAGAAAAAGGAATAGGACTTGGAGAAAATAAAGCTAAATTAGTTATTGCTACTGTCCTCAAAAACAAAGGTACAAGTATTAAGGAAATCTCCGAAATTACTGGACTTTCGGAAGAAGAAATCAATAAAATATAAATAATTGTGAATTTTTAATGAATACAAAATGTGGATAATCAGATATTTATAATATTAAAATTGGTTGCAACATAAATTCACCAGTAAAGCTACTCAAAAGAACAAAATATAAATTTTTTGTGTTTTTGGTACTGATTTTGTAGCTTTGATTTTTAAAATCAAATAATTTCAAAAAATAATTTTCAAAAATAAATTCAAAAAATGAAAAATAAATATTTTACCTCATTTCTCTTGTTTAGCGTTATTTTTTCTCTGCAATTTTCTAACGAAATATTGGCGCAAAACTTCAAAAACGCATCAGAATACAACAATTTTATCATTTTGCAACAAGCAAAAATAGTTCAGAAAAGTATGCAATATATTTCTTTTTCTGTGCATAGTGAAGATGTGAGCAAGATAGAAAAGAAGCGTGCAGAAGTCATCAAACAAATTGATGAGGCACTTGCAAACGTCAAAAAAATGCCCGACTTTAACGGTAATAAACGCCTTAGAGATGAAACTGTTGATGTTTTTACTCTCTCTCGCAATACCTACAACGTGGATTTTAAAGATGCTAATTCTCTTTTGGCAAAACGTAATGATTCTTACGAAAATCTCCAAAAATACTATCAAGCGCAAGACAAGGCAGAAAACAAGATAAATAACGCTATGGAAGATATGAAAAAAGCCCAAACACGCTTTGCAGAGCGTAATAAAATGCAAATAATGACTTCTGAAAAAAAAGATAGCCCTTTTGACGTGATTGGACGCATAAATACTTATACTCGTCAGATAGAACTTGCTATTTTCAAACCAAAAAAGAACAATGATATTTTTATGAAAGCCGTTGGAGAGAAAAAAGCAACAGAAAATCAGCGCAAAAACATTATTACAGAGGCAGAAACGGCACTCACTACCCTAAAACTAATGCCAGATTTTAACAAAGATGCTAATTATAGAGATAAAGCTATTGAAATGGTTACTTTTTACAGAGATTTTGCCACAAAAGAAGGCGCAACTATCCTAGAAGTTTCTGCAAAAAAAGAGATAAATAAGTATGATGTAGACAGTTTTAATGCCGCTATCAAACTCTACAACGAGAAATCTAACAAAATTATCAACGAATATAATGCAGCAAGTGCCAAAATTGCTAAAGATAATATCCCAAATGTAACTGAATAAATGCGAGGTACGAAGTTTGATGTACGAAGTTTGAGGTACAAAGTACGAAAAAATATTTTGTAATACGCATTATAAAACCCTGAAAGGGTTTAACTATCATAACCCCACGTGGAACGTGGGGAACGACAAAAAGCCCTTTATGAAACCATTTATTTTTCTTAGTATTTTCTTGCTGATTTCTACTGAAAATCTTGCTCAAAATGCACCAAAATATAGCAACGAATTTCTAAATATTGGCGTTGGCGGGCGTGCTTTGGCTATGGGTGGCGTGCAAACGGCTGCCTCAAATGATGTTACTTCCGCCTTTTGGAATCCTGCAGGACTTTTAAGCATAAAAGAAAAGTATCAATTTGGCGCAATGCACGCAGAATATTTTGCAGGAATTGCACAATATGATTACTTAGGTTTTACCACGAAAGTGGATTCTTTGAGTAGTATTGCCGTTTCTGCCCTGCGTTTTGGCGTTGATGATATTCCTGATACTCGTTTTTTGTTTGATGTTTCTGGTAATCAAAATGACCCAAAATACCTTTACAACGCAAATGGCGCAATAAATTATAATAATATCCGCTTTTTTTCGTCTGCTGATTATGCGTTTTTGCTTACGTATGCACGCAAACACGGACTTATCAAAGGGCTTAGTTGGGGGACAAATTTTAAGATAATTTATAGGCAAGCAGGGGAATTTGCTAATGCGTGGGGTTTTGGTTTAGATTTAGCCGCAAAATATGAGAGAAATGGCTGGCAATTTGGCGTGATGGCAAAAGATGTTCTTGGCACTTTTACGGCTTGGAATCATAATGTAGGAGCTATTTATGCTACTTATATCCTAACAGGTAATCCTATTCCGCAAAATTCTGTGGAAGTTACCTTACCAAAATTAAACTTGGGAGTTGCCAAAAGATTTGCCATTCAGGGGAATTTTGGGCTTTTGGGTGCAATAGAGCTGGCTTCTACCTTTGATGGACGCAGAAATGTACTTGTCAAATCAAAACTAATTTCTATTGACCCAAAAATAGGAGTGGAGGCTGATTTTAAACAAAAAATCTTCCTACGTGCAGGAATGGGCGAAATTCAGCAACTCCGTAATTTTGATAATACTACTTATAACACTTTTCAGATAAATTTTGGGGTTGGTCTAAAACTAGGGAATTTTTGCATAGATTACGCCCTCACAGACACCGCAAACACATCAGAGGCACTTTATTCTAACTTTTTTTCAGTAAAAATTGGATTTTAAATAATTTTTCTAAAATCAATAAATTAACTACACAACCAAGTAACACAACTTCCCGAAAGTTTCCAACTTTTAGGAAGTTAAAAACTCAAAAAATGAAAAAAACACTTTCCATTGCATTGATTTGCCTATTCTGTGCTTTCAATTTGTCGGCACAAACGGTTACTTTTGGCGCAGAAAACCAATCAGATAGGCGTGATTTCAATCCTGTTAGTTTGCTGGGCAAACTGGAAAATACTTATTTTGTGATGATGCGTGAGTCTAACAAGTATTTCATTCAGCGTTATTCTCTCAATGAAAACCTCAAAATGAGCAAAGAAATTGACGTAAAAGCAATGATAGGCAAAGACGAAATTGGTTACACTTTTTCTTATATGTCAAAAAATGTAATTCACGTTTTTTATACAGTTTATGCTAAAAAAGAAGAATTACAATACATTTTCTTGCAAAGTTATGACGAAAATCTTGAACCAAAAGGCACTTTGCGTATGCTTACGACCATAGGTGGGCGTAGCAGACGTGAGGCGGGCAAGTTTAGATTACTCAAATCTCCTACTGAAAACAAAATTTGTCTGATTGGTGAAGATGATTTTAAGGACAAAGACCCGCAAAAATTTGCTATCAATGTGTATGATGCGCTTACAATGGAAAAAGAATGGAACAAAAAAGTTACGCTGCCGTACACAGATAAACTTTTTATTCCAAGTAATTTCAACATCACAGACGAGGGAACAGTAAGTATTTTGGGTAAAAAATTCAATGAAAAACTCAAAGAAAAGAAAAATGGTAAGGTAAATTATACCTTTGAGGCGTTTGTTTACACCAAAGAAAACAATGGACAACAAAAAACTATTTCTTTGAACGCAACTACCTATATGACTGATGTTCGTATCTTTGCTAGTAAAACAAACGCTTTGAATATTGTTGGTTTTTATGGAGAAACTGCCCTAGCAGATGTGGCTAAGGGCGTTTTTACAATGTCGTTGGACAAAGAAATGAACAACACAGGCGTTGATCAAAAACCTTTTACAGCAGAGTTTTTGGCTACTTTTTCTGGGAAAAGTAAACGTAAAAAAGAGATTTATCAGTTTGATATTAAGACAGTTATGGAAAGTGAAGACGGAAATATCAAAGTGGTGGCAGAACAATCTTTTAGCATCACGCAATACTATCAGCGAGGAAATGGCAGTTCTTACACCATTACTACTGATTATGACGCAGATATAATGGTATTTAATTTGGATAAAAACCTGAAAATCAATAGCAAAATGCAAAAAATATCCAAAGACCAAGAAACTGTAGCAACAACTGGAAGCATTTATTCTATCAACCAGCCCAATATTCATTCTTATGTAACCTACAAAACTGGAAATGATTTGTATCTTCTTTATAATGACAACATTAAGAACAAAGATTTTATTTATAGCAAAGATGTAAAAGAGATGAACAACAGAAAACCATCTTTTTTTATGGTTAAAATTGATGCAAGCAATAATTTGAAAAAAACAGAATTATTTGGAAAACAAGAAAATGATTTTTTGATTTATCCTGTTTTTAGCAAGCAAATCAACGAAAAAGAAGTGCTTATTTATGCAGAAAGAGGCAAAAAATATTCTTTTGGTATTATTAAATTTGAGTAAAAACTAAAAATAAAACTTCTCTCAACTTCCCGAAAGTTGGAAACTTTCGGGAAGTTCTTGCAGAAAGTTGGAAACTTTCGGGAAGTTCTTGCAGAAAAATATCCAACAAATAAAACAAAAAAATAACTAAAATCAATTATATCAATTATTTTTATGAAAACAAATCAACCTTCTACACTCGTTGTGGGTTTTTTGCTTTGCATTTGCTTAGGCATAAACACACGCATCAATGCGCAAACACTGCACGTAGGTGCAACCACAGCCGTCAATGCTACTTTTGTTCTGGACAAAGGACTTGCAGACGACCCACGCTACAACAGCACTTTTACGGCAAAAGCCGCACCCATTGGACTCACTTTTGGTGTTGATTTTAAAAATGGCGTTGCTATACAACTGGAAGGTATTTTGGCAAAACAAGGACAAGTTTTTGACCTTATCAATGCGGCTAAAGATGTCGTTGGAAAGCGTGAAATTGACCTTACCTATATTCAAGTGCCTCTGATGTTTAGATACATTGGCAATATGGAAAAGAAAACACGTTTTAATTTTATGTTAGGACCTCAATTTTCATTTTTGACTGCAGGAAGAGAAATCGTAACCGCAGCAGCAGGTACTTACAACACACCAGAAGGACAAGCTGCCGTTTTTTCATTTGTTTATGGACAACCTGCAATCATCAATGCTAATAATACTTACACTACCCTGACGGCTGTCAATGAGTTTGAAGTAGCAAGTTTTAATAATACTGATATAGAAAAACGCTATTCTAATTTTGATTTGCAGCTTGCTGGTGGTTTTGGTTTGGATATTACAGTAGCGAAAAATATCTATATTTCTGCACTTGTGAGGGCAAGTTATGGTATTCTTGATGCTCGTGGTAGCGACCTCATAAGTAGCGTAAAAGGCGGAACAAGCAAAGAATTATTTGGTCGCCGTTCTAATTTATTGGCTGGCGTGCAAATAGGAGCGCATTATACGTTTTCTTTGTAGATTTTTATAGGTAAAATTGAAAATAATAAAATACAAAAAGCCTTTTCAATATTTCAATATTGAAAAGACTTTTTGTATTAAAAAAACTCGTACCTCATACTTCAAAATTAGGCTGTTTTGATAAACTTCACTAAATCACGCACTTGACCCAAAAATTTAGTATCTTCCGAGAGTTTACTAATGCCTTCTTCTATGCTACGACTGATTTTTTCGTGTTCTGCTTTGTTTTTCACGTCATTATCTTCCACTTTGATACGCATTTTTTGCAAAATATCTTCTTGATGTTTAATGTTATCCTGCAATCTTGAAATAAAAGAGCTAGGTGTATTCATATCAAGCAGGTTATCTAAGGAATTTAGACGGCTTTCCATTTCATAAAACCTACCACGGAGTTCCTGCGTGTCCTCACGAGGATAAAAAGTTGTTTCTCTGATACTATACAAACGGCTCACAATATACGCCTGCAAACGTACTGCAGGGCGCAAACCCATCAGCAAAAGTGCCACTATTGCCCCCCAATAGCCAATAACGGTGATATTGAAAAAAGTCAGTAATGCTAGCCCAACGGCAGAAATAATATGTAAACTTATAGCAATAATCAAGTACCTTTTTGTGATTTTTTGCGCATAAATTTCATTTTCTGGGTCTATTTTCATATTTCTTTGGCGAGAAATTTTGATTTCGTCCAGCACTTCTTTGGCAGAAAAATGCACGTTCCAAGGCATCACCACCACCACAATCAGCCACCAACACGACACCAAACCCACAATCCAGTCTGTGAGCGTACCTTTGGGGATTTGCAACCACTCCAAAGTACCATAACCTAGCACTACGGCAACCGTAATGAAGATAACACTTGAAAAAATATTCACCATAATCTTATTTATTTAATTTATTTTAGCGGTTTTAATCAGGATTTTCAAGATTTTAAGATTTTCAGGATAATACAAAATACATTTTTTTCCTTTTGTATTATCTTTGTATTTATCTTGTCATCTTGTAAATCCTGATTCTGACAATGGGGACAATTAAAGACTTTTTTTCACTCTTGCACCTACAGTAAATATCTCATTTATAGGGTCTTGGCGCATATATTGTTTTACTTTAAACTTATAATTTCCTTTTTGTGGGAATTTAAACTTAGCAAGTGCCGTTATTTCGTGTTCGTACAAATCACCCAAACCGCTACCAAAAGGCTCACCTGTGCCAGCGTCTAAAAGTTGTAAATTTTGTAAAGATGAAGAAATTACTTTTCCTTTGTCATCTTCCAAATAATAAGTTACATAAAGGTTGTAAAACGCATATTTTGAGGAATTTCTTATAATGTAAGAAATATCATAATTTTGGCTGGCATCTTTAATCTCAAATCCGCAAGAATACACGTCAGCAATCTTCCATTTGCCATTTTCTATGTCTTTTGTTTGTTCGTAGATAATGCCGTTGTCTTTGCACGAAACTGCAAAAAATAAGAAAAATAAGGTTACTAAAATACTGTTTTTCACTTGTTTATTCATTTATTTTGTGTTAATCTTTTGTGTTAATTTTTTGTATCAATTGATTGTCGTTAGATAAGGCAGTGCCTTATCTCTACATTTCCCCATTTTAATAATTATAACTATTCCAAGAAAAAAAGAAAAAATTTATATTTTCAGAATAAAATCTTCTTTTGCTTGATTTTCTCTGAAAAACACAATTCCAAACCAATATAAATCAATGGTTTGCTGTGTTTTTGGGTGATTTTTGATAGTTTTCCAAGCGTTTGCCATTCCTTTTGACCAGTAAATGTCATCAAAAATAAAAACTGTATTTTCGTGTACGTAAGGCAAACAAGTTTCAAAATAGCTAATTGTAGGCAAAAATTGATGATTTGCATCAAAAAAAACAAAATCTAAAGAATTATTATTTATATTTTTTTCTAATTTTTCTGTTGAAAAATGCTTTTTTAAATAATTAGAAAGTGTTTCATTCAAATTTCCTATAGTAATTGTAACATTATTAATATTTAACTTTTGAAAGTTTTGCTTTGCAATTTCAGAAATTTCTTTGCTTCCTTCAAAGCTAGCAATTTTTATTTTTTGGTTTGCCTTTGCAAAATAAGCTGTTGTAATGCCTAAAGAAGTGCCTAAATCCAATAAATTTTTTGGTTGAAAATAATTCACTAACCTAAAAAGTAATTGTGCTAGTCGTGGACTTTTAGCAGAATTACGTGCTATTTTGCTAATTGAAGTAGTTTTAAATTTGTTTTTGTTATTATTATTAAAATAATTTGCGCCTGCACCCAAATCTTTAAAAGTGATTTTTTGTTGATTATTTTCTAAATTTTCTCTTAATTTTTCTATTTCATCAAAGGCATAATAATGTGCTTTTGATAAAATTACTTCACAATAAAGCGCAAAAATAAAAGGCGAGTGAATAGAATGTTCATCTTTCGCCTTTATGATATGTCGCAAATAAAAATATAACTTTTCCAAATGAATTAGGAATTATTTTGTTTCAGTTGGCAAGTGAGGTATTTCAGCAGTTTTCACAACAATTACTCCAATCATTTGATCTAATAAATTTTGATTTTTATTATTAAGAAGTTGCAAAAATGACAAAACATAAACAGGAAATACCAGCGTTTTCACCCCTTCACGTAACGCACCTATGAGTTGATTATTTATGGTTTTTCCTGTTGTCATAGAAATAACTTTTATCTTCATTATTTTATGTCCAATATTTCCTCCCCAAAATGGGTAGGTAATTGCACCAATAATGGCATAGAACAGAGACTGAGTCAAAATATATGCAAGATAATATCTCTGATAATAATATCCCTGAAAATATTCTTCATAATTTGGAAAAAACACTCAACAGCACAACCAAATGTCGTACTCACTAACAACCATTCTATAAAAAATGCAATAAAACGGTCATTCTTTGTGGCGAGCCTATAATTAAAATAAGTCTTTGACATAATAAGTGAATTAGTTGAATTAAGGGTATAGTTAGATAATGATATTGTTAATTTGTATTAAAGTCCAGCGGACTGATATATTTATAGAAAATAGGTCAAAAAATGTATTTTGCTCCAGCGGAGCGTAACTAGCAAGAGCTAGTTTTATAAATATTGCGCTCCGCTGGAGCGAAATACAAACGCAATGATATTCTATAAATATAATGTTCCGCTGGAACTAATACAAAATATCAATGTCGTTATCTAATTATTGTGAAGTCAGGAGCTTCCACTTGACTTCAATAATGAACTTTTATGTTTCTGTACCTCAAACCTCATACTTAATTGAGTTTATATGGCACAATCAAATTAAATTCAGGAATAGAAACTTGCATTTTTTTGCCATCAAAAACACGTTCCATTAGGTATTCTCCTTGCATTTTGCCTATTTCTGTTTTGAGATTGCAACCAGAAGAGTATTCGTGTATGTCGCCAGGCTCTAAAACAGGTTGCAAACCTACCACGCCTTCCCCTTCAACTTCTTTTATTACGCCATTAGAGTCGCTTATTATCCAATGTCTGCGCAAAAGTTGTACTGTATATTGGCTACAATTCTCTATTGTGATGCGGTAAGCAAACACAAAATGGCTTTGTTTTGGGCTAGAATGTTCTGGTAAGTAGCTAGTTTTCACGCTAATACGTACACCATCAGTTATTTGGGTAGTCATCATTGTCGTATTTATTTGGCTAAAATTAGTAAATAAAAATCAAAAAACAAATTTTTTGTTGCTGTAAAAGTTCCGTTGCAAATATATAAAAGATGACTTGGAATTTTCATAAAAATAACAACTTAGGAAAATTTTCATAATTTTATTTA
>JAYUKY010000057.1:0-48579 GCA_043764015.1 Raineyaceae bacterium | reverse complement strand
TCTTGCAAGATTTGCAGGAGGCAAAAGCAAGCAGGGTTACACATAGGCATATCCTCAAGCTCATGAGCAAGGTTATGCGGTTTTTGTTTGTTTTCATTGGTGAAAATTGATTGGTTAATGAATGAGAATACTATTATCTTTAATTCTAGCGCAAAAATAGGTATAATAAAAACAATATTCTAATTTTTTGCAATAAATATTTTAAAAATACCAAAAAACAATTTATTTTGTAATTTATATAAGAAGTATAATAGATTTTAATCTACCAAAAATTTCTTAAATAAAAATTTAGAACATAATTTTTATTATTTTACCAAATATAATTTTGTAAAACGACTATTTTATTTTTATTTTACGTAAAAATGGATACTTTTGACGAAAATATATGTTAAAATACTTTAAACCTAATATATGCTTTTAAAACAGTTTTTGTTTGTATTTTTGCGTTTTATGCAATTTATATAAGATGACTATTTCTGTAATGTTTGGTTTGCACCCAACACCACGGAAAATGCTATCAATTTACAATATCGTTATTTAATTCTCCTCCTAAGAAATCCAGTTGTAAGCTTTACATCCATTCCCCAATTACTATGTAGAGAATTAATATTTGCTTTTGCGCCAAGTTCCAAACCAAGGCTTCTAGTAAGTAGCCAATCTATACTAGCCCTAAGCCTTATGCCAGTAGTTTTTTGTGTTATATAGTCAGCAATTCTGTAGCCACTAGGAGACCCTAAACTAAAGCCACCACTAAAGCTATTACTTTCTACATACTTAAAATTAGGTGTTTCCAACTCCACAAGTGAAACGCCTATTTCAGTACCAAAACGTATTCTTTGATGAATAGTAGAAAATTTCTGTATCATTGAAACAGTAGAAAAATTAACAAGGGAATGAGGTTCGTTATTACCAAACCAGCCACCGTTGTATGGTTTCGGATAGTTTGGTGTAACAAAAGCGGTCATTTCTCTTGTGATGCCTACTCCTTTATTTTTGTAAAAAATACTTTCCAAAGAAACTCCTAGACCAGTATTAGAAAGAGAAATACCAGCATAAAGCGTAAAATAATTGATATTTTTCTTAACGCTTTTTTTATCACTTTTTTTAGTAAGAGTATCTTGTGCTTGTGCGGTTTGCGCTCCAATACTTAATAAAAATAGAAGTACAAGAGATTTTTTAGCTTTTTGCATTATTGAAAATTGGTTGGTTAAAAATAAGAAAACGCCTACTATTTTTAGTTGCGTTGCAAAGGTAAGTATAATGAAAGAAAATACAATATATTTATATCTTTTCAAGTATTTTCGTGTTTTTGCAAAAAATGCAAAAAAATGGGCATAAAAGACACCATCCACCAAATAATATTTGGCAAAAATCTCAGGAAAGTGCTTGTGCGCATTTTGACCACTTTCAAAAACGCCAAAAATTTGCATTTTTTGCAAATGGCAATTACGGAAAATATTTTCAAAAAAAGCGTAACTAATTGATTATCAAAGAGATAATTTTTTATAAAATAGGATATAATATAAATTTGAAAAGTGATTTAATAAAAAATACCAATAATATTGGAAAATAAATTAAAATTTAGGGTTATAAAAATATTACTTTTCTAACTAAAAGACAGAATATTCTTTATAATTCTCTATATTTGTACCAAAATATTAGTTCACGTCCTTAAATTATACCTAAAATGACACTATTACAGTTTTTTTTGTCAGACACTTTTCGTATAGAAAAGTTGGATTTTAAACAGATATTGGCGGTTTCGTTGATACTTTTTTCTGTGATAGACATATTAGGGGTTATTCCTGTGATTATTGATATACGCAAAAAAGCGGGTGAACTTCACGCTGGGAAAGCTACCATTGTTTCTGGGATTTTGATGATTGCTTTTTTGTTTTTTGGTGAAATTATTTTGAAGTTTTTGGGTTTGGATATTAGCTCTTTTTCACTTGCAGGCTCTATTATCATCTTTTTGATAGGTTTTGAAATGCTTTTGGGCATCCACCTTTTTAAAGATACCATTGACCCAAAAAGCTCTTCAATAGTACCATTGGCATTTCCTTTGATAGCAGGTGCAGGAACTATCACGACCATTATTTCGCTACGTTCTCAATATGAACAAGTAAATGTTTTAGTAGGGATTTTTCTTAATTTATTGTTTGTGTATGCTGTTTTGAAATCTTCTGTTTGGATAGAACACGTACTTGGCGTAACAGGCGCAAACATTTTACGAAAAGTTTTTAGCGTAATTTTGCTTGCTATTGGTATAAAAATGTTCCAAAATAGCCTACAAACGTGGCTTTGCACTGCTTTTAAAGTAGGTTGCCCTATTTAGTGAGTAGTGTTTAGTGAAATACATTTACTTGATAAAAAAAGCGCATTTTACAGTTGTAAAATGCGCTTTTTTATTGATAATCAATGTTTTATTTTCGTACTTCGTACCTATTTTGCTTTTCCGCTTTGACAACACAGGAATAGTGTAATATTTATTTGTCTTGTTTCTTGATAATATCTACAAGAGGCTCAACGCTAATAATTTTATTATTCTCTATTTCTACCAAAAAAGGACTTGCACCAGCTTGCGTGCATTGCGAGATAAGCCCAAAAAGTTTCCTATCCTTCATAGAAACCCATTTTATTTCATTTTTGGTTTCATCAAGCAAATCCTGATATCCAAACTTGGCTTTTGGGTTTACATTGAGGTAAAGTCCAAGAATTTGTGTGTTTGGTGAGATTTTTTTACGTGTGCCTTGTATGTAATAAATACAAGTGGAGCAATCTATATCAGAAAAAACAAATAGAGAGGTTTTTTTATTAAAATCTACCCCTACAAATTCTTTCTTAATGCCCTCAAAAACGCCTAATTTTTCATATTGTGTGGTGCAGCTAATACATAAAAAAACGGCAAATATACAGAACAAGTATTTATTTAAATGCTTGAAAATCATAAAATGAAGTAGTTAGTGATGAATGAGCAGTATTGAGCGAAATGTAAGGTAAATGTATTCCTTCTAAAAACTACTCACACTTATGACTCTATTATTTTTAATATTAACAAGAAAAGGACTTTTATTTGATTTGGTGCCTTGCGAGATAAGCCCAAAAAGGCTTCTATTTTTCATAGAAACCCATTTTATATCATTTTTTGTTTCATCAAGTAAAGCCTGATAACCAAATTTTGATTTAGCATTCATTTTCAAATAAAGTCCTATTTTTTGGGTATTAGGCTTTATTTTATTTTCTAATGCTTGTTTTATTTGAGAAGATATGCCACTACAATTACCCTCATAAAATACCAATAAAGCAGTTTTTTGCTTAAAATCTACCTCTGCAAACTCCTGCTTAATGTTATCAAAAATTTTGAGGCTCGTATATCTTTTTTGTGTATTGCAGGCACATAGTGCATACACACAAAGCACAAAAAAACTATTTTTTGCAGATTTTGGCAATATAGATAACATTATTTTCTGTAAGTTTTTCGTTGGAGGTAAAATACATTTTGTCTAAGCTTTCCGCATACTGCAGATTGTTTATTTTTTTGGGTAGCAGTATTTCTGGGCAATACTTTTTGCCTTCTGTGGTAAATATCTGTAACTTGCGGTCTTCTACAAAAGTGCTGGTATTAAACTCATTCATATTTTTAGGCGTGTTAGCTCCATCTCCAATAGGCATATTATAATATTTGACTAAATATCCCTCTTTTTGAGTGAAAAGAGTAGAGGCAGACTTGTTATTTGCATTTAGTCTAACACCATATTTATAAACATCATTAATAATATCTTTTTGGTCATCTTCTAGTTTTACCCCTTGTGGTTCTGGGAAATTATCCGAGTTAGGGTTTATAACTTTAATAAGTTTAAAATTTTTGTCATACTCATAGATTATCTCATCTACCATAAAAGCTATTATATAATTGCCATTATTTTTTTGAATAATACAAGGCTCCGCAGGGTAGAGGTAAGATAAACCTTGCTTGTATGGGCTTTCTGGCTCATATTGCAGGGCTGTGGTGGTCTCTTCTGTAACAAGATTAAGAGATGCTATTAAAAAAGTTTTCTCATAAAATTCTTTAGTTATGTAGCTTAACTCTTTTGTAGTGGCTACTACAGATATAACTGGTTCATTTTTATTATTTCTGTGTAATGATAACTGACTACCTACTGCAATACCTAAGTTAGCACCTTTAAATTTCCAAGATTTTATAAATTTACCCTCTTTATTATATAAAAATACTTTTCCATCAGTATGAGAAGCTACAAATATAGAATCCCTGTTATGTGCTAACTTAAAACTAATTCCTTGATATTCACCTAAATTAGTTCCTAAATTCCCTATTTGACTTATCATAGTGCCCTTACCAGACATTAAATAACCAGCACTTCTACCACCTTGCGCAAAAATAATCTTATTTTTGCGCATCAGAGAAAAGTCATAAAAACGAAACCTTACAGAATCCATTTTAGCTACAATGGAATCTGTGATGCAGAGTTCATACTGGTCTTTATTGAGAGGTTCTTTATTTTCTACTACCTCAATATTTTTTGATTTAAAGTAGGCTATTTGCTTTTCTGTGCGTTTATTAGGTACTTTTTTGTTACCCTGTTTATCTTTTTGGGCATTACAATTAGAAAATACAAAGAAAATTATAAATAGTGATAAAGAGAATTTCATAAAATATGTATATTAAGTAAAAATAAACTATAAAAAGGCTATTTTTTGCAAATTTTAGCAACATAGATGACATTATTTTCTGTGAGTTTTGGATTGGAGGTAAAATACATTTTATCTAAACTCTCCGCATATTGCAGATTATTTAACTTTTTGGGTATTAATATCTCAGTGCAATATTTTTTACCTTCTTTGGTAAATATCTGTAATTTACGGTCTTGCACAAAAGAACCAGTATTAAATTCATTTATATTATTTGGTGTATTAGTACCATCTCCAATAGGGATACTATAGTATTTCACCAAATAGTTTTCTTTTTTTGTGAAAATAGTAGAGGCGTATAAGTTGTTTGCATTTAATCTGTACCCATATTTATACAAGTCATTCATATAGTTTTTTTGGTCATCTTCAAGTCGCACTCCTTGTGGTTCTGGGAAATTATCAGAATTAGGATTGATAACTCTAATGAGTTTAAAGGTTTTATCATACTCATATATCAATTCATCTACTTTAAAATTAAGTACCCAATTATCATTATTTGACTTATTAACACAAGGATTTGCGACAGTAAGATAAGATAAACCTAGTTTATAAGGACTTTCAGACTCATACTGTAGTGCAGTAATAGTTTCTTCTGTAACAAGATTGAGAGAAGCCATTAAGAAAGTCTTATCATAAAACTCACTTTTTATATCACTAAAATCCCTAGTATTAGCTGTTACTGAAATGATAGGTTCATTCTTTTTATTTCTAGTAATAAAAAGTCTATCTCCTATTGCAACCCCAAGACGAACATTTTTAAATTTCCAAGATTTAATAAATTTACCACCACTATTATATAAAAACACCTTACCAATAGTACTAGATGCTATAAATATAGAATCTTTGTTATGTATCAATTTAAAACCCCCATCTTGATATTCACCTAGATTTGTGCCTATATTCCCTATTTGGCTTATCATAGTTCCGTTACTAGAAATTAGATAACCTGCACTTTTTGCACCTTGTGCAAAAATGATATTATCTTTTTGCATTAAAGAAAAATCATAAAAATAAAACCTTATGGAGTCCATTTTAACGACAATAGAATCTGTAATGCAGAACTCGTACTGGTCTTTATTGAGAGGCTCTTTATTTTCTACTACTTCAATATTTTTTGATTTAAAGTAGGCTATTTGTTTTTCTGTACGCTTATTAGGTACTTTTTTATTACTCTGTTTATCTTTTTGTGCATTACAATGGGTAAATACAAAAAGAATTATAAATATTGATAAAATTTTATTC
Organism: Raineyaceae bacterium; assembly: GCA_043764015.1. Lineage (GTDB taxonomy): Bacteria > Bacteroidota > Bacteroidia > Cytophagales > Thermonemataceae > JANYGM01. The sequence continues at coordinate 42,627 of JAYUKY010000057.1, read as the reverse complement.
ATAAAAGTTTTTTTAGTGTTAATGAATAGAAATTATCAAGCAGTATAATCTCAAAATTATACTGCTTGATATAAAGAGAAAATTCGTTTAATTACAGTTTAATACAGCACAACAACCGCTAGGGTCGCAAGTTGTACAATCAAAAAGCCCATATCCTTTGTCTATAAGCTTTGCATTTTTACCAGCATCTTCACTTACATACCTTATTCTTTCATTTTGTGCATTTACTTGCACACTTCCAATGGCTATACCTAGTACAACTATTGCTATTATGATTTTTTTCTTCATTTTAGTCAATTTTAAATTAATTAACCTGCACAATTAACAACATCACAAGCTCCAAAAAAATTACATTGCATACAACTGTAAGTACCTTGTCCCGTTTCTTTAATACTGGCATTTTTAAAACCGTCAGCAGCACCACGAGGAGGTCTCACACGCTCATTTTGTGCATTTACTTGCACATTTGCAAAAGCCATACCCAGTACAGCCATTACAAAAACAATTTTCTTTTTCATATTATTGAAGGAATTAGAATGTTAAAAATCAGTAGAGATATTTCTACTCCCGCAAAATTGCAAAATTGCAAAATTGCAAAATTGCAAACAAACTTTTGAGCGTTTATTTTTGAAAATAATAAAATTTAGAATCATTCTAAATAATATCAACTATTTCCTGACATCATAAAAAGCGCATTTTACACTTGTAAAATGCGCTTTTATGCTTTGTAGAGACGTTGCTTGCAACATCTGAATGCAGAAAAAGATGTTTGTTTATTTTATTCGTTGCTTGTCGTTTTAAACGTTGCAAGCAACGTCTCTACCACAAATAAAATTATTTCTCACCTCGTGTTTTCCCTACACTTCTTCTGCTTTCACAATATCAGTATTGTTGTTATTATCCAATACATTTGCTAAAATAGTGCCTTGAAGTAAATTTGAAAACACTTCTGCCACGCTTTTCCCACCCAAAATAGCCAATGGCGACATAGATTGCGCCACTTTTTCGGCAAGTGCTTTGTCTGCAAAAGACTGAAGTGCCGCCACCAAATTAGGAGAAACTGCGCCGGCTTTCGCTACAAGGGCATCTACTTCTGATTTCATACGTAAAAGTTCTTGGTCTAAGAATTTTTGTTGCAAAGAAATTTCTAATTCTTGCTTTTCTTTCCTACGAGAAAGTTCTGCTAAGTTGATTTTATTCAGGTTTTCTTGGTCAATAACATCAGCATCAGATTTTTGAAATTTCACTGCTGTATCTGCCTGCACTACTGCCATAGAAAGTTCCAAATTCTTAATAACCTCTTCAGTACGTATTTCAAGGAGTTTTTTCTTGGTTTCCGCTTGTGAGTCGTTGATGCCCTGCACAATCATTTCTGATTCTTGCGTAAACTCTAATTTGCGTTTTTCTGTGGCAATGCGCAGGTTTTGTTTAATCACATCTTGTTGAGAGGCAATAAGAAGGCTTTCCATTCCCAAATCCATTAGTTTGATGTTTCCCAAAAATTCCACATCATAAATACGCATACCATTTTCCTCAAAAAGTCTGCCTTTGCGCTTTCCTTCTGCATCTGGCAAACCCAAAATAGCATCTCTAATAAGCTCAATACCATTATTGTAAAAATCCATTATAGAGTGTTTTTTGGCAATATTTCGCACAAAAGAACGCATATGGTCCGTCAAAAATTTGACATAATTTTCTACATCAAACCATTTTTCTGGCTCACCCTCAAAATTCACTCTATACGACAAATGCACGCTTACTTGCGTAAAATCCATTGATTCTGCCTGAATAACATCAGAGATTTTGTTGTACAAAACTCTTAAATAAACGGTTTTGAGTGTATTGTCCGCATTTTTTGGCGTTCCTGTGGAAAGTTCCATTGATTCCAATGTTTCATCATATTCCAAAAGATAGGTTTGAGGTCCAGAAACCACTTTCCTAGTGCCTGTCCTGCTCACAATAAGCACCGCATAACCTGTATAAGGGCTGATTGTAACTGCACCATCATATTTGTTATCTAGCGTAATCATACGTGGAGGCACATAATTGCTATCACGAGCAAAATTATCACCTGCAATTTTCTTAGAAACCTTTTGTTTAGCAATATTACTAGATACTGAAATGCTTTGTTCTTGCTGAATTTGTTGCACCTCCTCAAGTTGGTTGCTTTCAATATAATTACGACTTTTGTCGTTTTGCTGCAATTCCTGCAATTTCAGGTTATATTCTAGAGCTTCTGTATTGCCAGGAAACCACAATGCCACCTGTTTTGCGGACAAAATGCGCCTCACAATGACAAACTCACGAGGGTCGGGCAAAAACATTGCTGCCCCTTTTTGCAAAGAAATTGTACCTGTTTTTCTATTCAAAAAATAACGCCCCTCACCAGGCGGAATGGCAGTTGCAAATTGTTTATCTTTGTTTCCGTACCGCACAAGAGCGTGTTCGGCACGAGGATAATAAATCATTTGGTCTTTTCCTGTGATAAAAAGCTCATCACCTTCCTTATAACTGCCTTTTGCGTCAGAATAAGGTGCAATAACCTTAATATACAAACCTGACATTTCGTTGAGTTCTACCGCCTTAAATTTGCGTGAGTCATCTCTCATTACAAATTCTTCTGTTGGTTGTGGAAAAACTACCGCAGGACCTTGTATAAAGCGTTTATTTCCATCTTCATCTAACAAAATACAGTATTCTAATCTTTCCAGCGTGATAGCCTCACGTACATATTCGCCATCTTCATCACAAACCACTTCTACACCTGTTGGAGGGATATAAAACGACACATCAGAGCCTTTTATGAGAAGCATTGTACCCATTGTGAGGTCGGGCATTTCTTCCAAATTGATTTCTGTATCTTCTTTTGTTTTGATAACAGCTTTTTTCCAATTTTTGTGGGCTTCTTCCTCATCATAAATACGCACCAAAAGATATTCATTTGAACGTAAATTATGCCCACGCAAAACCTTAATCATTTGCCCAGGCCACACCGCAAAATTCACAGGTCCAGGAATGTTCACTTTGCGCCCTACAAGCAAATCTGTAAGGTTGTTATTAGTGCCATTTTTGGGTTGTAGATTGTCCTTTGCAGGGTTTTTCATCACAATATACCAACCTTCTGGGGCTGTGGTGAAGATGCAAACGGCTTCATCTAGGGTACATTTTTCAAATTTTTTGGAGTGGTCTGCAAAAATGACAGGTTTATCTGTGTTTGCCAAACTGGTTTTGTACGGACCTACATAGACATTTATATTGCCTTTTGTTTGGTCTGAAATGAACGCATACTCATTAGGAGCGAGTACCAAATCACGTTCTCTGTTTGCTGTTTCTGACATATTTTCCAAGTGGTTTTTAAGATTAGGGATAAGTAATAATAATAGCAAAAAATTACCTTCAAAGCTAAAAAAAACTATCCAAAAAACCTATTGAAAAAGAAAGAAAACTTTGAAAACATATTTTAGTTTGAATTAGTATAATTGATGTTAATTGTACTTTCACTAACTTTAATTATTATGATAGAAATATCTTTGTATGTTTTGTTAATCAAATTCAAATCATTACTAATAAGCCTTTGTCAATAATCCAATATGATATTATTGACACTAAATATAAATAAATTCTCATAAATTACTGTTTTCTCCAATAAAAAAACGCTCTTTTAACTTTCGTTAAAAAGAGCGTTTTTATTGGTGGAAATGGAGAGAATTGCACTCTCGTCCAGATAAGGCGACCTAATGCCTTCTACATGCTTATTTTTGTTTAGGTTTTCGTACAAAATCAAGGCACAAATCACGCCTTAGAAGAAGTCTTATCTACTGGATTTCGCCTGTTATTTCGTAGCCTTATAACAAACTATCTCTGGGTTTTCGTTACCCTATACGCTTACACCGCAGAGCGGAGATGCAAGCAGGATACTCTTTGCGTTAGTCCTTGACTAAGCAGCGAGGGCGTAATTAGTTTCGCCTATTGTGTTTTGAAAGCAGATATTTAAGAGCCTACCCTCATGGCTCTGCATGCTTACACACTAACTCAACGCATACTGTCAAAACTGGTCATTCCCAATTTATAACATTACCAAAATAGTAGCGTTATACTACGCCTGCGCTAATTTTCGCTATTATAGCATGCAAAGGTAATACTATTTCTCTAAGTAACAATTTTTTTAGAAAAATATTGTTACTTATTTTGATAATTAACATAGTGAAAGACATATTTTTCTAGGTCTTTACACACTAAAATTATTGTTATTGTAAATTATTCGTTGTAGTTTTTGGAAAAAAACGTTTGATGTCCCCACCAAAGAACAACAAGAAATAATTTTAAATAAACTTTTTCTAAGAAATTAGCGTTTTAATGAAAATTTACTACTTATTTACCTAAAAAACATACAACGTGAAAATAGGAATGGTTTGTTATCCCACTTTTGGCGGTAGTGGGGTCGTGGCTACTGAACTTGGAAAAGCACTTGCCAAAAAAGGGCATCAAATCCACTTTATTACCTATACACAGCCTGCTAGGCTAGATTTTTTTGCTGAAAACCTGTTTTTTCACCAAGTAAATATCTCTAATTATCCACTTTTTGAGTATGCGCCTTATGAATTGGCACTTGCGAGCAAAATGGTTGATGTAGTAGAACACGAAAAACTTGATTTATTGCACGTACATTATGCCATTCCACACGCTTCTGCCGCTTTTATGGCAAAACAAATCCTAAAAACCAAAGGAATAGAAATCCCAGTAATCACGACCTTGCACGGAACAGATATTACGCTTGTAGGCAAAGACCCTTCTTATGAGCCTGTCGTTACGTTTAGTATCAACCAATCTGACGGAGTTACATCTGTTTCTGCTGACTTAAAAAGAGATACTTATAAGCATTTTGACATAAAAAAGGAAATAGAAGTTATTCCTAATTTCATTGATTTGGAGCGTTTTAAGAAACAAAAGAAAGACCATTTTAAGAAAGCTATTTGCCCCAATGATGAAAAATTGTTAGTTCATACGTCTAATTTCAGGAAAGTAAAGCGTATTTCGGACATTGTGCGTATTTTTGCGCAGGTAAAAGAGATTATTCCTGCAAAACTTATTCTTATTGGTGACGGACCAGAAAAAGTAAAGATAGAACAACTTTGCAAAGAGTTAAATGTGGAGCGTTGTGTACATTTTTTAGGTAAATTGGACGCAGTAGAAGAAGTTTTGTCTGTGGCTGATGTATTTTTGATGCCTTCAGAAAAAGAAAGTTTTGGACTTGCGGCTTTGGAGGCTATGGCTTGTGAAGTACCTTTAATAGCCTCTAACACAGGCGGAATACCAGAACTCAATGTACAAGGCGTAACAGGTTTTTTGAGTAATGTTGGAGATATTGAGGATATGGTAAAAAATACTTTATTCATCTTGAAAGATGAAAACCTGCCAACATTCAAAGCAAACGCACTAAAACACGCTCAAGAATTTGATATTACGAATATTTTGCCAAAATACGAGGCATATTATGATAAAATAGTGATGCAAGTAAAAGAAAAATTTGCGGTTTCTGCATAGGGAAGAAGTACGAGGTGAGAGGTACAAAGTACGAACATACAAAACATTGATTACAAAAACAAAAGCCTTTCCAAAATTTGGAAAGGCTTTTGTTTTTATAAAAATTTAGTAACCAAGCTTTTATGCTCGTACCTCGTACTTCTTCCTTATCTGAAAGATGCTCTTGCTCCACCAGATGCGAAAACTGCATCCATTCTAGTTTTTTGACCCAAAGAGAACATATACATTCCTCTGTCGTCTGTGTAATCCATATAGTTCATATACATTTCTAAAGGAGTGCCAGAACAAGTACTTCTAGTTCCTACTGCAGGAACGCCACCGTTAGGACTGTCGTGTGTGGGTGTGTCAGAAACTAAGTCGCTACCACAGTTAGCATCACCCCAAATGTGACGTAAGTTCATCCAGTGACCTACTTCGTGTGTAGCAGTTCTGCCTAAGTTGAAAGGTGCAGTAGCTGTACCAGTTCTTCCCGTATATTTTCCGTCCATTACTACGCCATCAGTAGAAGAAGCACCACCAGGGAACTGTGCGTAACCCAAAATACCGCCACCAATTGTACAAATCCACATATTTAGTTTTGTAGTAGGAGAAACAGCAGCTAAACCACCTGATGATGTTTTTTTACAAGCATCATTTGTTCCCCAAGAAGTTTTTCTTGTAGATTTTCTCAACACTTGGTCTAATACAAATCTGTAACCAATGTTTGCTCTAACAGAAGAGTAAGGATTATTTGCGGTGTTGTAGTCTGCATTTCTTGCTTGAAAATCTTCATTCAAAGCGTCTATCTGCGACTGTAATTGTGCCAAAGAAATATTTTCAGCAGTTGTTCTATAAAGTACATTGAAAACCACAGGAATTTCAAGTACGCCATTCACAATACGAGCATTGGGGTCTGTTTCAACTTGTTTTGTGAAACGCTCTATTTCTTGCATTTTTGCGGCTAATTCAGGATTTTCAGCCATTTGTTTCTCTAGGTGTTCGTGAGAAACACAAGTTCTGCGAGTAACTGCAGTTTCTTCTGAAGCTTTTACTTCTGGAACTTCTGTGAATTGGTCTTGCTTCTGGCAAGAAAACATTACTGCAGCAACTGATACTGACAAAAGGAATTTTTTCATTGGGGGGTTGAATTATTAGTTAATTAATTTTTATTAAGCAGTGTGTTTCTTACTAACACGGTGCAAATGTATGCAACAAAAATGTACTTTCCAAATTTTTTTAGAAAAAAAACAAAATTTTATTCTGCAATATCAACATAATAAAGAATTTTATTGCACTTTATAGTGTTTTTACCATATTAAAGGTATTTATTTATGGGTTTTATAAAACTAATTTTTGTAGATATTCTTTATAAAACTGTGAAAAGTTGTGCTGATTTTAAGATAACAATCAACATTTTGCAAAATGCTTTTATTTTTGTACTTTTGTGGGAGTTTACAAAATCAAAAAAATATTTACTATTCTTAAATGTGTTTACTACTTTTTGCCTACAAAACGCATCCAAGATACAAACTTATCTTGGTCGCAAATAGAGATGAATTTTATAACAGAAATACGCAAGAAGCGCATTTTTGGGAAGATAATGCTGATATTTTGGCAGGAAAAGACCTTGTGGCAGGTGGTACTTGGCTAGGTATCAATAAAAAAGGCTATTTTTCTGCACTCACCAATTTTAGAGATGGCACAAATATTAACAAAAATGCTCTTTCAAGAGGACATTTAACAAGAAACTATCTTCTAAATGGAGGAGACCCGCTTAGTTATTTGTTTAGAACGCAGTTTCAGGCATCAAAATATAATGGTTTTAATCTTTTGGTAGCAGATAAAGATAATTTAATGTATTATTCTAATCAAGAAAAAATCATTAAAACGCTACATAGTGGCATATATGGTTTGAGTAATCATTTGCTTAATACAGAATGGGACAAAGTAATACGAGGCAAAAAAAAACTTTCTGGATACATCAAAAACAAAGATTTAGATACAACTTCTTTACTCAATTTTATGAGTGATGCCACCCCTGCAAGCGTACTTCCTAATACAGGCGTACCGCTAGAATGGGAAAAAATACTTTCTCCAATGTTTATTAGAAGTCCAGAATATGGTACTCGTTGCTCTACTGCCATTCTTTGGGATTATGATGACAATATTATTTTTGATGAAAGAAACTACATTATTGATAGAATAGAGAATAATATTTTAGATAATAATATTCCTCTTGATTTTTATGATAAAAATTTTAATTGTAATAAAATAACTAAAAACTAAAATGCGTAACGAAAAAATAACCCTTGATATTTTGCTAGACCAACACAATGTTTGTGATACTATTCAATGGGAAGCCACACAAAAACCCGTAGAAGGTGCTGAAAAGGCTAAAGCTATGTCTTTGGCACTTTGGGACGGCTGGGAAACTGGTACTGTAAAGATAGACCTTTGGACAAAAGATATGGAAGTTCACGAGATGAAACGCTTTTGCATAGAAATAATCAATGGGCTTGCAGATACTATCAGAAACGCCACAAATGACGAAATAATGGCTATGGATATGGAAAACCTTTGTATCAAGATGGAAAAAAGGCTAAAAAGTGAAATAGGAAACAAATAGTTTCAATTACGAATTATCAATTACGAATTACGAATGAATACAAAGTATTGATAATCAATTTTTTTAGATAACACAAAAGCCACTCAAATTTGAGTGGCTTTTATTATAAAAAATACTTCACATTTCACATCTGACACTTCAAATTATTCTTTTACTAATCTTTTCAAAATCCTTCCTTTATTAGAAGTAATTTCTAGTAAATAAATGCCATTAGCCATATTCCCAAGTGGAATAGTAGTTTGATTAGCATTTCCACTAGCATTTGTACTTATTTCAGAAGAGAAAACTTGTTTGCCTTGCGCATCATACACACGAGCAGTAATTTTACCTAAATTCAAAGTGCCAAAATCAACCAAAAACTTATCTTTACTTGGATTTGGAGAAACTTTTACTTGACTAGAAAGCGTATTATCAATACTTGTAACGGCACTCAAAGTAGTAGCATCTTTCAGATTAGAATAAGGAGAAATCTCATCAGCAGAGCTAATAGCCGTTATTTGAATGTAATATTTTGTTTCTGGTTTAAGGTTTTGCACCAAAATAGAAGTATCACCCACCACCGCAAGACCAACATAACCATTAGCAAAAGACCCACCATCAAAAGTAGCAGAAGCAGCTACATAAATACGATATTTTGTGGCTCTTGCCACAGGCATCCATCTTGCCCTAAACGAGCCAGAACTTATTTGCATAGGGTTTAGCTGAACAGGTGCGGCTATTGTTGGTACAACTCCAAAGGTATAAGTTTGTGAGATATTACATCCATTGGCACGTGTTGCTTTTATGGTGATTGATGTAGGCGCAGAAAGCACTAATCCTGTACCTGAAAGCACCCCAGCAGCAGTAAGTGTAAAACCTACAGGCAATATTGAAGCAGTAGTGTAAGTAAACCCTCCACTTGCGCCAGCATACGTAGCGTCAAAATTTTGTGAATATGGTACATTGATTACTGCATCAGAAATGGTTGTAGATGTAAATGTCATTGGAGGACAATTAACAACTAAAACTACATCAACTGTTCCAAAACAACCAGCAGAAGGTCCTGTTGTAATACGTGCCCTAATAGTAATAATTTGAGAAGCTGGCACACTTGTCGGCGTACCAGTCAAACGACCAGCAAAAGTGCCTGTAGCAGTAAGGCTCATACCAGATGGCAATGCACCAGATGCAATAGAATAACTATAAGTTGCACCAGCTACACCACTAGCTGCAAAGAATATAGGTGCATATAAAGTTCCCAAAGTTGCGGCAGGTACAGTTATTGGTGTAATTGTGATAGCCGTACAAGGAACAGATGTAACTGTAATGCTATACGTTTTATTTGTTGTGCAACTTGTAGCATCAGAAATAGTCACCGTAAAAGTAGGTGGTGTAGGAGGACTTACTGCCGTGGGCGTACCAGAAATTACCCCAGTATTTAGATTTAAGGTAAGACCAGCAGGCAAGATACCATTTGTCACAGTAAATGTATAAGGAGCAACACCACCTGTTGCGGTAATAGTTTGGTTATACAGACTTGTCAAATCCCCAGAAGGAAGAGTAGATGTAGTAAAAACTGGAGCCACACAAGGAGAAGTCACAGACATATCATCAAAACTTATGTACCAAGGGGTAAAGCCAGGTCCTACTGCACGCAAAGCCACATAGTAAACGCCTGTTGTTGGCACTGTGAAAGTACCTAGTAGTTCTTGGTAAGTCGTATTGACAACTGCCGTAGTACTTGCACCAGAAATAGCTACAAGCCCAGTAGGAGTTTGGTTAGGTCCTACCCACGCATCCAAATTAGTCCAACCAGCAGTACCATCAGTAATATACCAAGTAGAAAAATTGTATGTTTTTCCAGCAATCAACGCAAGTGGAGCAGAATAAAAATAATCTCCAGTTGTAGGAGTGTCATATACAAAAGTAGCAAATTTAGTTCCAGAACGAGCAATACGGTTACGAAGTGTTCCTGTTGGAGTTGTCGCATAAGTAAGGCATCTTGTAGGATCACTTTTTGCCATACAATTAGGCAATTCATTATTGACAGATATTCCTTCAAATCCTTCAAAATAAGGAAATACATTGATAGGCGCACAAGTGGTAGTAAACGTACTAGAAAAAGAATAAGCACTTGATAATGTGGTAGAACAGATATTTTGTACTTGTACTTCATAGTTTGTACTAGCACTAAGCCCAGTAAGATTAGCAGAAGTACCCACAACAACAGGGTTTCCTGCAAAAGATGTAAAAGTAGGCGCACCTACTGCACGATATTGCACATTATAGCCAGTAGAACCTGCTACTGCATTCCAATTCACAGAAGCAGTAGTTGTACCTATGGTTGGTGCAGTAATACCATTTGGCACTATACAAGAAGGCGGAAGCCCAACAAACATATCATCAAAACTTATGTACCAAGGGGCAAAGCCAGGTCCTACTGCACGCAAAGCCACATAGTAAACGCCTGTTGTTGGCACTGTGAAAGTACCTAGTAGTTCTTGGTAAGTTGTATTGACAACTGCCGTAGTACTTGCACCAGGAATAGCTATAAGCCCAGTAGGAGTTTGGTTAGGTCCTACCCACGCATCCAAATTAGTCCAACCAGCAGTACCATCAGTAATATACCAAGTGGAAAATTGATAAGTTGTGCCAGCAGTCAATTGAAGAGGCACAGTATAAAAATAATCTCCTGTTGCAGGAGTATTATACACAAAAGTAGCAAATTTAGTTCCAGAACGAGCAATACGGTTACGAAGTGTTCCTGTTGGGGTTGTTGCATAAGTAAGGCATCTTGAGGGATTACTTATTGCCATACAAGCAGGTATTTGGTTATTAGCTGTTATTCCTTCAAAATCTTGTGTATAAGGAATTGATAAAGCGTTACACAGAGTTGTAAAAGTAACTTGTGTACTTACCGCGGTAGGAGTTGCACCAGCACAATTACTTGTAACACGCCACTCGTAGCTTGTGCCTACTGTAAGCCCTGTAATAGTGGTTGTAGTACCAGCTACTGCAACACTTGTGTAAGGTGTTGTTCCTACTTGTCTGTATTCTAATGTGTAGCTTGTTGCAGTAAGGTTTCCTGTCCAAGAAAGCGTAGCATCGGTAGAAGTAATGCCGCTAGGAACAAGCGCACTAGGTGCTACACAAGCGGCAAGCGTGGTAAAAACATCTTGATAAAATGCAGGCAAAAACGTACTTGTAGTAGGTCCAGCGCACACACTTTGTACTCTCCATTGATAAGTTGATGTTGTTGTAAGTCCTGTAACATTAGCAGTTACTCCAGCAAAAGGGCTACCTGTTGCTAGTGTGAAAGCACCTGCAGGTGCAGTAGTAGACAAACGGTATTCTACATTATAGCCACCCGTTGAGAGTGGAGAACTTGCCCAATTAAGTGTTACAGAGTTTGAATTGATATTAGTAACATTCATTCCGCCAGGTGCAATACAAGCTGTTGTATTAGGAGAAAATGTATATACTTGACCAATAGCAGGTTTTATTGTAGCATTGACAGTACAATTAGCAACAGCAGTAGCACCAGCAGTAGTAGCAGCCCAATCTGTTGTAGTAGTGCGGTTATTAAAATCTGTTTCATTAAAACCTCTTAAACCTACTTGTGCTGTACTAGCAACCGTTATTCCTATAAAACCATAATTGAAAACTACATTATTTGTAGTTTCTTCTAAAACAAGTTGATGGTTGATAAGTTCCGCAGGTGCAGTTGTATTCCTTGCACAATTTTTCCACTGAACAGTTAGCTTGCGGTTTGGTGCTACACCAGTTGTCTGATAACGAATTTCACCTGCAAAAGATAAAGTAGCAGCTACGGATGTTGCAGTAAGAGGCGCAGAAAGCGTGATGGTTGTACCTGCAATAGCTGTTACAGTTGCGCCCACAGGCACGCCAGTACCAAATACACGCACTCCAACTTCTATACCAGTAGCAGAAACTACCACTACATCAGCAGCCCCAGTAGTAGTAGCGGCTGTAGCACGCAGTCCTACAACTGTATTTATAGCCATTGGTGCTATAATATTGCTAAGTGCAGTAAGTGTACTAGAAAGAGGTAATGTAGAACTTGAACTTGCAAATGTACCTGTACTTAATTTGATAAAACCATTGGCGGAGATAGCAAAATTAGTAAAATCAGTATTATTATACTTAAAAGTGAAACCAATAGGAAAACCTGTATTGGTTGTATTTGCGCCATTTACATCATTATTAAAAATAGTAAATGAGCCAAATACTGCGGTTGCAGTTGGTAATAAAACCATTGGTGTTCCTCCTGTGATGGGCGTATAAGTGCCAGTAGAGGCTGCAAAATTATATATATTTACTTGTGCTAGGGCATTTTGTAAGCTCATACCCAACAAAACTACGAGCATTAGCCACGTTCGTTTTGTATTTAGTAATATTCTATTCATTAGAATTTATGTTGTAGATAAGTTGAAAATTATTTGACTAAATTTTAACCGTAAATATAACAATTTAGTAACACAAAAAATACTTTCTAGTTAAATATTTTATAAAAATCTTTTTTCTATTCTTTTCCCTCACTTTCTAAGATTTTTTTACTGTTTTTATAATGTTTTTTCGTAAAATTGCGTCTCAATTTCTTACTATAAAACAATTAAATAAATGAATCTTTTTATCAACGATATTCCGCTAAAAATCTATTCTACTGAAAAAAACATCAGCCCAGCAGAGAATAATGTACATCAACTCATAGATTTTTCGCAAGAAAATAAAGAAAATATTAAGTCTGAAAACATCAAATTTGATGGTTTTAGACGTGTTGTTTTTTTGTTGAATATGCCTTTTACAGAAATAAAAAACCTTATTTTGTGGCTAGAAAACGCCAAAAACACAGGAATAGATAAAATTTTTATTAGCATCAACGATAAAATAGCTTTCAGAAAATTCTTTAAAAATAGTTTTAAAATTATTTCAGCAGCTGGTGGCGTGGTTTTGCATCAAGAAAAAATACTTTTGATGTACCGCCGCAAGTCGTGGGATTTGCCAAAAGGCAAGATTGATGCAGGAGAAACACCTCAAAAAGCCGCCATTCGTGAAATCAAAGAAGAAACAAATATTGATGCCAAAATCATAGGAAAAATAGGCAAAACCTACCATAATTATAGGCAAAATGGGGAGTTTTTACTCAAAAAAACTTATTGGTATGTGTTACAGGCGCAAGGAAAAATTAACCCAAAACCACAAACGGAAGAGGACATTGAGAAACTTATTTTTGCCGACAATGCCCAAATGATAGAATGTAGCAAGAAAATGTACCAATCTATCCGTTTTGTGCTAGAAAAACTTTTTTAAGTACGAGGTACGAAGTTTGAGGTACGAGATTTAAAATTTTTGTATTTTCGTACCTCGTACTTCAAACCTCGTACCTAAATTTTCACTGCTCTTGTCATTTCCTGCCTGCCTTTGGGTGCGGGCAAACGCTCTACTTCAAAGCCAATAGCCCTTAAATCACGTTTAAACTGACCTTTTGCGCAATACGTAACCATTACCCCTTGTGTGTTCATTTGTTGGTGCAGGTGTGCAAGTGCATCAATAGTCCAAAGTTCTGGCTGAACTTTTGGCGCAAAAGCATCAAAATAAACCAAATCAAAGAGATTTTTGGTAGTAAATTTAGCTAGTTGTGTTTGTTTTTTCTGGAAAAAAAAGTTTTCAGAAAGCTCTATTTCTGCCTCATTTTCACACTCGTGCATCATACGAAAGTGCGTTTCTAGCCTTTGGGCATTGATTTTTTCAATGTAGCCAAGTTCTTTGACAAGCGCATAATCAAGCGGAGCAGGCTCTAAACCCACATAATGCACACTAAAATTTCCCTCAATTTCATTTATTTTATTTAGTCCATTTTCTGCCTGATTTTGCACATATTGCAGGCTCATCAAAGCGTTCAGACCAGTCCCAAAACCTATTTCTAATAGCCTAATTTGAGGTTTTTGCGCCAATGTATGCGTAAGCCCTGCGCCTACATATACGTGCAACGCTTCAGCAACTGCGCCATCTCTAGAATGATAAGTATCATTCAAAAGTGGGTTTCTAAGTGTATTTGAACCATCTTTTGTAGGATAAATACTGATTTTACTGGGCAAAATAGCATTTTCAGATACATTTTCTGGCACTTCTAAGTAGTTTTCTTGTCTATTTTCCATAAGTTATATAAGTTATTAGTGTAAATTTTTTAGAGACATTATTTTACTATATTTGAGCAAATTTATAAACACTAGAAAACAAAAAGATGAAACCAAATACATTTTCAAAAGAGTTAAGCAAAAATAGTACCTTTTTTATTATTACTTTTGCCACTTGTTTACTTTTGGGTGTAAGTTTTTGGGCAAATAGTGCAAAAGATACCAAGCAAAACGTCTGGGAAATCTTACCTCAAAACACACTTTTCATTTGGCAAACTACAAATTTTTATGATAGTTTTGAAGAATTATCAAAAAAAACTATTTTTAAAGATTTTTTGAAATTAAATATCCTCAAAAATCTTCACCAAGACGGCACAGAATTACTCCAAATTAAAGATGCAAAAACTTTTCTCAAAAATAAAAATATTACTATTTCTTTACTTATTGCGCCAAACCAAGAAAGTGGCTTTTTGTTGTATATTCCTGTATCAAAAATAGAAAAAGAAACTTTTGTTAAAACTACTTTTAATGACTTGAAAGAAAGCAAAAAGTATCTTTATTCTACTACAAACTATCAAAAACTTGTTATTGAAGAACTAAATGACCGCCAAAATAACCGAACTTTCTCGTTTGTTTTGTTAGGAGATTTTTTGGTTTGTACGTCTTCTCATTTTTTAATAGAAGATGCAATAAGACAATTTATAACTAAGAAAAGTACAATTTTTATTCAAGATAATTTTAAAGAAATAAGCACGCCTATTGGACTTTCCAAAGATGTTTTTTTTGTTAATCTTCATCTTTGGAATAATTTTATAAAACTTTTTCAGAACAAAGAAAATACCAACGAAAATACTACTAAAAACCCTTTTGAATTACTATTGGCTGATGCTATCAAAATGAAAGCTAATTTTAATGATAATAATCTAATTATCAATGGTTTGATGGGAAGTTTTAAGCCTCAAAATGATAATAATAATACCCAAAATGCACCTTTTTTGAAGATATTTGATAGACAAGAAGCAGGAAAGTTTATCCTAAAAAAATATATTCCAGAACAAACCGCAATACTTACAAGAATAAATTTTGATAATCCTTCTAAAATGCAAGAAGATTTAAAAGATTATTTCAAAAATTCACAACCTGATATTCTTGCAAAACATACTAAAATAGCTTTTATAGACCAATTTTTTAAGACTTTGGGTACAGAAATAGACGAATGTATCCTACATAATTCTGAAAGTATTTTTGTGGATAATTCTAAGAATAATACAAGAAAAATTTTGCTTATTCATACCAAAAATCAAGCCGCAATGCTCAGAATTTTAGATGAAATGCAGCAAAATCAAGCAAAAAATCCTGAAAATACGAACATAAATGCGGGTGAAATTTATAAAGAAAATCATATAAGATACCTAAACACACAAGAATTCCCTTCTATTTTGTTAGGGAAAGCCTTTTTAGGATATTCTGAAGCCTTTTATGTGCCAATTTCTACTGACGTTGTTGCTATTACAAGTGATTTTAATACAATGAAGTTCTTGTTAGATGCTATTGAGAATGAAGAAGTAATAAGTAAAAATGTGGCTCAAAACGCTTTATATGAGGTTTCTCAAGATATTCAGAAATTTGGAGTATTTTTAAATACTAATCAAATATGGGATATTTGGCTACAAAATGCTAATCAAAGTACGCAAAAAGTGATGCAAGAAAATAGTGATTTTCGTACACTTTTTCCGCTAATTTCTTTTCAAATTATTAACCTAAAACCGCAAACGGCACTACAAACACTCCTAATCTTAAATAAAAGCACGCAAAATGTAGCTAAAAATACTCAAAAAACTAAACTTATTCCTCAGTTTACGGCTGATTTTGAAAATAATTTGAGTGAACCAACGGCAACTTTTAGTACAGAAAATAAAGACAAACAAATAAATATTCTTGTTCAAGATGATGCAGCAGTTGTACATTTTCTTTCTGACAAAGGGAAGATGATTTGGTCTAAAAACACAGATAACCCGCTTGTAAGCACTATTTTTCAGCTGGATATTCTCAATAATAAGAAATCACAGTATCTTTTTGCTACTCAAAATAGAGTACATTTGCTTAATAAAAAAGGTGAAAAAGTTGGTATTTTTCCTGTTATTTTTCCTGACGAAATTAGAATTAAGAGTTTGCAAGTCTTTGATTACGAACAAAATAAAGATTATAGAATTTGTGTTGTTTTGGAGAATGGTGATGTTTATCTTTTGGATAAACAAGGCAAAAAATTAGAAGGTTGGAATCCTAAGAAGTTGGGCAGCCGTAGTTCACAGGCTCCCAATCATATCAAAATTGCACAAAAAGATTATTTAATTTTCTTGTTAGATAACGGAAAAGTACAAATTTTTAATAGGAAAGGGGAGTTTTTAAGTAAAAATTCTCTTGATTTAGATACAAAAATCAGTACAAATATCTTTATAAAAAAAGGGATAAACCTAGATAAAACAATTCTAACAACTGTTTCTACTTTGGGAGAACTTATTAACTTTAATTTGGAAGGGGGGATTTTAAGTAGAAAACAATTACTCTTACCTTCAAATAATGCAACTTTCAAACTAATAAAAAATAATACTAATACTAGCTTTTTAATAGCTCGTCAGGATTTTTCTAAACTTGCGTTGCTTGATGAGAATGAAAATGTAGTTTTTGAAACTGATTTTTCTTCCAAAAATGACAAAGAAATACAATATTTTTCTCTTAAAGGAAATGAAATAATTGCCGTAACAGACAAAATAGCAGGTTTTTCTTATCTTTTTGACCTCAAAGGGAATATTTTGGTGCCACCGTTTAAAAGTTCTTCTAAAATTGACGTTTTTTATAATCAAAATAAACTAAATATTATAACTTCTTTTGGTAAAAAATTAACCAAATTGATACAATAAATAAGAGGTAGGTGCTAAGGCTGTATTATTTATACATTTAAAATTAGTTAAAATTTTGATTACCAAATTTTTATAAATAGTTGAATTTTGCTACCGTACACAATTTTAAAAAGAGATTATGGTCTGCACCGTAGAGCAACGCAGGTCTGACCATAATCCCTTTTTAAAATGAAATTACAGTTTTTATTATTGGGCAGACCTCCGTTTCACTACGGTACAGACCAACAATAAAAACTGTGTACAGCAGCAAAATAGCAGTCAATAAAAACTTATAATTCACAATTTTTACACTTCTTTTATTTCTTGGCAAAGTTCTATCAAAACGCCACCAGTTGATTTTGGGTGAAGAAAACAGACTAATTTGTTATCTGCGCCACGTTTGGGGGTTTCTGATAAAAGTACAAAACCTTCCTCGTTTAGGCGTGCCATTTCTGTTACTATATCCTCTACTTCGTAAGCAATATGGTGCATTCCTTCTCCTTTTTTTTCTATAAATTTTGCTATGGCACTATGCTCACTTGTAGCTTGCAAAAGTTCTATTTTGGTGTTTCCTATCTTAAAAAAAGAAGTCATCACGCTTTCAGAAGC
Source organism: Raineyaceae bacterium (assembly GCA_043764015.1). Taxonomy (GTDB): domain Bacteria; phylum Bacteroidota; class Bacteroidia; order Cytophagales; family Thermonemataceae; genus JANYGM01. The sequence continues at coordinate 24,832 of JAYUKY010000057.1, read as the reverse complement.
AACTATTTCAGCTTTGTAGGGTTGTTGATTAAAAAGAGAGGCAAAGATAGCATTAGAAAAAGCTATATCTTTTACGGCAATGCCTATGTGTTCTACGTTTGTAAACATGTTTTTGATATGTGATGTATTTTTTAACTTCACGAATAGTTACAAATTTTCGTAAAGTCAAACTGTATTTAAGTCCCTTGCGTTATGCTTGAGGGTTTGGGGGCTATTAATGACATAACTACGTACAGAAAAATAATCAGAGGAATAGCCAAATATTGCAAAAATATCAATAATAAAATACTGATTATCAAAAAAGTAAATTTAATTTCGTTATTTTTCCAGCCAAAAGTTTTGAATTTCAAAGCAAATAAAGGTATTTCTGCCACTAGCAAACCCGACATCAAAATTACCAAAAAAATAAGTATTGGTTGGCTTAAAACATAACCCGTATATTCACGGTGATACTTTAATATAAGCGGAAATGATGCCCATAAAATAGCATTTGCAGGCGTAGGAACGCCTATAAAAGACTCACTCTGGCGTGTATCAATATTGAATTTTGCTAAACGCATCACAGAAAATAGTGCTATCAAAAATGCTAAATAAGGCAACCAATCAACGCTATACCAACAACAGCCCAGACTCTGATTAAGTAATGAAAACGCCAACATTGCAGGCAAAATACCAAAAGTACAAGCATCAGCCAAAGAGTCTAATTGTTTACCAAATTCTGACTGTGCATTTAAGGCACGAGCCACAAAACCATCAGCAAAATCTAATACTGCAGCTATTGCAACCAAATAACTTGCCATAACAAGATTGCCTTTGAATATTTCTACAATACCTACACAGCCACACAAGACATTGCCTAGCGTGAACAAATTAGGAATAAATTTTATTGCTTTTTCCATTGAATTTTAATAATAACTTTGTTTTTTTGCAATATAACTATTTTGTATTCATTCACAATTCATAGTTAAAAAGTTATTTTATTTTGGAATGATTTTTGATAAGTTTTCATAAAAAATAAAAAAATACTATCATTTTTTTTGTATCTTTGTGCAAATTTTTAGATAAAGTGAAAATTAGTAAAAGTAATCAATACCTGTTTATGCAAAAATATCTGTTTTTAATATTATTGAATGTTGTTTTTCTTGCTTCTTGTAGCAAATTTGGGCGTTTGCAAAAAACAAATGACCCTATCAAAAAGTATGAAGGTGCTATGAAATATTATGAGAAAAAAGATTATTCTAAAGCATCATTGCTTTTGGAAGAAGCTGTGCCACTTTTACGAGGAAAAGCAGAGTATGAACCAGCACAACTTACCAACGCTTATTGCGTTTATTATATGAAACAATATGAAACGGCTTCGTATTTTTTCAAAAAATTTACAGAAACTTTTGCTCGTAGCGAAAAAGTAGAAGAAGCCTATTATATGTATGCTTATTCACTTTATAAAGATTCTCCTAGTTATAATCTTGACCAAACTAGCACTTTGACTGCCATTACAGCGTTGCAATCTTATCTCAATAATTACCCGCAAACGCCAAGACTTGAAGAGGTAAATGGCTTAATCAAAGAATGTAGGGCAAAACTAGAACAAAAAGCATACGCAACAGCTATACTCTACTACAAAACAGTTAGTTATCAAAGTGCCAATTATAGAGCAGCTATTGTGGAATTAGGGAATTTTCAGAAACTATACCCAGATTCTGATTATATAGAAGAAATTACTTTTCAGAAAATAAAAGTAGCGCACAGTCTTGCTAAAAAAAGTATTGATGAGAAAAAAGTAGAACGCTATAATGAAGCCATTGGTTTTTTTGAGGAGTTTTTATTGAAATATCCTAAAAGCTCGTACCTCAAAGAAGCTAATAATATGTATGATAATAGTGTAAAAAACCTTGCCAGCATCAAAAAAGCACAAGAAAAAACACCTAAGAAAGAAACACAAGCAGAACCAGTACAAAAAGCAAACTAATTTTTCAATTACGAATTACGAATTATCAATTACGTTTTATGCGTTATAATTAGTTTATGCTTTGGTAATGTCCGAATGATATGCAATAAATTGATTGTCAATATTTTGTATTCATTCACAATTCACAATTCACAATTCATTTCTTAATTTTATATAAATATGGCTATTAAAAGCAACGTAACAGGAAGTGCCTCTATCATTACTCGTGATATGCAACTAGTTACCAACAAAACAGGTAATGTTTATGAGTCTATTAACATTATTTCTAAACGTGCTAGACAAATAGCACAACAAACCAAAGATGAGCTTGCAGGAAAGTTAAACGACTTTTCTTCACCTGTGGATAATTTGGAAGAAATTTTTGAAAACCGTGAGCAAATAGAAATCTCTCGCTTTTATGAGCGTTTGCCTAAACCGACACTTATTGCTATTGAGGAGTTTATGGAAGGAAAACTATCTTGGAAACGCCTAACACTTGAAGAAAGAGAAAAACTAGCTGAGAAAGCTGAAAAAGACAAAGAGAAATCTTACGAAAGATAATAATTCCTGTTACTAATGTTTTTTGTTGTCTAGATACACTTTTTAGGCACTTTTTTAAAACTACAAAAAATATTACTACATGAAATTTGTAATTAATTTATTTGCTACCGTACACAGTTTAAAAGAGATTGCGGTCTGCTCTCCCAGATGTGTACGGTAGCAAAGTTAATTGTATTTCACTTCATACCCCACACTTCATTTAAGTTTTTGTGCAAGTTCTGCAATTTGTTTTTGTATTTTTTCTGTTTCGTTGTCGTCAGAGGCTTTTAGCATCAAAAGTTCTTTATCAAAAGTAGTTACAATACTTTCCAAATTCTCTACACGCCCACGAAGTTGTTGATTTTCATTGAGCACTTTATCAATTTTGAGTTTATCTTCATTGGTTAGTCCGCCTTGCTCAAGCATCAATTTTTTATATTTTAGAATATACGAACCTAAAACGGCAACTAAAGGAATAGATACTGCAATTATTGGTATAAGAATGGGAGACATAATACTTAAAATTATATTGTTGAAAAAAGTTTTAAAAAGTAATGAAAATTTAGAAAAAATTTATTATTTTTGAGCGGGTTTTACATAAATTGTATTTACTTTGTGATAGGTTCGCCTAAGTAAATATAAAACATATCAAAATTAAGCTCAAAAGTACGTTTTATTCTGTGTTAAACTAAAAATATTCAAAAATATTATCAAAATATTTGTAAAGATATTTGTAAAAATAGCTACGAAATAGCTCAACAAATACTGATAAAAAACTTAAAATTTATGACAAACAAACGCCTTTCTTTCGGATTTATTTTATTTTTGCTCGTAATATTAGCAAATTCTTCTTCTAATTTTGCCAATGCGCAAGCTATTTTTGGCATAAAAGCAGGCGTAAATGGCTCTACCATTATGGGTGCTGATGCTGATTTGTTGGCAGCCGTTGGTACTGATGGCAAAGAAGTAAAAGCTAGCCCAAAAATAGGCTTTCAATTAGGTATCTTTGCACAATTACAAATGACAGAACAACTGACATTTAGACCAGAAATACAGCTTTCTGAAATAGGCGTAAGGTATTCGCAGGTACAAGTAAACTCTTTCAAAGCTAACCTTCAAAATACTTATTATTATATAGATTTGCCACTTTTGCTACAATGGCAAGCCGCTAATAGTAATTTTAAAATAATTGCTGGCGCACAAATTTCTTATTTGGTTTCTGCACAAAGCGCACAAGCTCGTGCTGGTGAAGTAGATTTGAACTATGGCGTTGATATGACGAAATTCCCTATTTCTGGGGTGTTAGAAGTTGGCTATGATTTGCCTTATAATTTTAGTTTAGGGCTTAGAGCGCAATATGGTATTAGTACTGTTACAGAGAGTTTTGATAATGAAAAAATTGGTTTGCATCACACTGCTTTGATGTTGAATGTGGCTTATGTGTTCCCACAACTTATTGCCAACAACAGATATAGTCCAAAAGGTTATAGAAGAGGTACTGGAAATAGAAGATAAATTAGTTATGAGTTGTGAATTATGAGTTGTGAGTTAAATACAATATTTCTCACACCTCACACCTCACAACTTACAACTCACAACTCAAAATGTACTGTTTTTTTGATAATATTTTTTTGGAAGAAAAAGCCTTAAATCTCTCTATAAATAGGGCTTTTGAGTATGGAGATGGTTTTTTTGAAACTATTATTGTCCAAAACAATCAAATTTTATATTTTTCTGACCATTTTCTACGAATACAAAATGCTTCCCAAGCACTTTTTTTGCAATTAACTAATGATTTTTCAGAAGATTTTGTAAAAAAAACTATTCAAAAACTTATCTCCAATAATACTGATAGTTTTGATAATGAAAATCCCCATATAAACAATCATACCTTTCGTATAAAAATTAGTTTTTGGCGCAAAAATGGAGGTTTCTACACGCCTACATTTCCAGAAAATGAATGTAATACACATATTTTGATACGTATTGTTTCCCACGAAATCAAAAATAATAATAGTAATAGCAATAATCATTATTCAGTTCTCAATGAAAATCCTATTACCAAAATTGCTTTCTCTAATAAAATAAAGCTCTCGTTTTCTTCGTTCTCTTCTTATAAAACGCTTAATTCTTTGCCCTATATACTTGCAGGGATAGAAAAAACAACACGCAACTTAGAAGATTTGATACTTTTAGATAACCAAAACAATATTTCTGAATGTATTGCAGCTAATATTCTTTGGATAAAAGATGATAAGATTTTCACTCCAAACCTGCAAACTGGTTGTGTAGGCGGTATTATGCGCAAACAAGTCATCAATAATGCAAAAGAACTTTCTATTGATTTGGAGGAAGGATTTTTTCAGAAAAAATATTTACTTGATGCTGATTGCATATTTACGACTAATGTAACAGGCATACGTTGGATACAAAATATTGAAAATCAAGTTTTTAGCAAACATAAGGTTTTAGAAATACTTGCAGAAAATATTTTTAATAATAGCAGAGAAATTTTTAAACAATAACCCTAAACAATTTGGCTACTTTTTTGGTTAATAAGTATGCACCTTAATTTATTTATGTTATAAGATAAATTTTAAAAATTTTATGTATATTTGCGACATAAATACACCTAAAAAATCAATTTAAAATAAACAAAGAATGATAAAAAATTGACTAACTATTTAGTATTATGAAACTAATTGTAGTAAAAACGTGGTGTAATGATAATATTTCTGCTATTGCGTGGCAGCGCATCACAACCAAAGCACTTCCTTTTTTTAGAGAGAAAGGCTTCACGTACAAGGATATTGAAAGCCCAACAGATGACTTTTTAATTGATATAACCTTTGGTAATAATATTGCTGAAATAATTCAACAATATTATAATATTACTATACCATTTTCAGAAGATTTTACTATTATAAATCAAGTAATAAACCCAAAAAAAGCTGATATTAGTAATACAGAAGTTGCAGAAATAAAAGAACCTGCAAAAATAATTCCGCCTACATTATCTATGTTACAAATAGACATAGATGAACGCAATAAAAGCAAAACAGTTTCCGCAGAACTTGCTCAAATGACTCAAAGCATTATGTATGCAAGTAAAATACAAAAAGCACTCCTACCAAATGATGCAAAAATACTACAATATGTGTCAGAATATTTTTGTATTTATCAGCCAAAAGATGTAGTTTCTGGTGATTTCTACTGGTTTTTGAAAGAAGAAAACAAACTTTTTTTTGCTGCCGTAGATTGCACTGGTCACGGTGTGCCTGGGGGCTTTATGAGTATGATGGCAAACACTCTTTTGAATAATATTGTAGGAGATTCCAACGTGTATAGCCCTGCGCTTATCCTTAGCTTTTTGCACGAAGGCATCAAAAATGAACTTCATCAGGTAGAAACAGGCAATACAGACGGTATGGACGTGTGACTTATATGCATAGAACCACAAGAGAAGGAGTTTAAGGTTACTTTTTGTGGAGCAAAACGTCCTTTGATTATTTTCAAAGATAACGAAATGATACAGCTAAAAGGCGCAAGAAGAAGTATTGGAGGCATTCAAACGCTCAAGCAAGCAGCTTTTGAAAATCAGATAATTATGCTCAAAAAAAATGATGCCCTTTACCTTACAAGTGATGGTTTTGTAGATACACCCAATGAAAAAAGAGATAAATTTGGACTTCCACGCCTCCAAAAAATGATTTATAAATACGCCAATGCCTCTATGGAAAATCAAAAACGCTTTTTTTCAGAAGCTTTGGAGCTTTTTAGGCAAGATAGTCCACAAAGAGATGATATTCTGATGATGGGAATTAGGTTGTAAGTAATTGTGAATTGTGAATGAATACAAAATGTTAATTATCAATCAAAACACTATTTTCATAAAGTGAAATACTATTTTCGTCAAATTAAATATTTTAATTTGGCGTTTTTGGTTTATTTTTGAGGAAATAAAAACTCTTTTAATTTTTTAAATATGAAAAAAATAATCTTAAATACCTCGTTTTTAGTTATCTTATTTTTGATAACTGCCTATAAAAATCAGCAAGTTGCTAAACCACAAAATAAAACCCAAGAAAATGGCATAACCTATGCAGGGGTGTATTTTTGTGAACAAACCAAAGAAGTAATTGTCGTAGAAGGCAACGACAAAACAGTCAAAAAAATCTATTATGCCAAAGGAAAAGGTAAATTTAAAGCACAAAAAATAACGTCACAAAAAAAAATACTCAATGAAAATCCTCTTGGAGAAGATTATGAAGTAAGTTTTATGGGCGTTGCAGGTGCGGATAAACTGACTTTTGGTAGTCAGCCGAGTGGGAAACGCTACTTAGAACAAAAATCAAAGAAAGGAAAAGAAAATACCGCTTTTTACTGCATCAATTCTGAAATAAATATTATGACACAGTTTAGTGCCACTATTTCTCCTAATATATTGATTTCTAGGGCTTTTGCGGGCAAATATATAGTAGAAAATACGTCAGATGAAGTAGAGATTTATACTTTAGAAATGCAGTATGCTTTCGGTTTTAAATACAAAGGAATAGATGCTACGGCTATTGTAACAGATGATCTAAGCATAAAAATGACTGACCCAGCAGGAAAAATAACTTATTCTAGTGGTGGTGTTTGTAGTTTTTTGGTTGAGCCAACAAGCAAAAATAGTTTTACTTTGATGCAAAAAATATAAAAAGTTGTGAGTTGTGAGTTGAAATACAAAGTATAATGTATTTTTAACTCATAATTCATAACTTATAACTCAATTAGTCATCATACGTAATAACTTCTTTGGCAAGTTTCATATAATCTTGTGCGCCATTTGTATCTGGCGCATAACTAAATACACTTTTTCCATAAGACGGAGCTTCCACGAGCTTTACGTCCATACGAATAAGCGTATCAAACATATACAAAAAGCTATATGTTTTCACAATATGTGCTAACACTTCTTGTGTAATACGTCTTTTGCGGTCATACATTAGCGGCAAAATCCCCATAATTTCTAGTGTTGGATTAAGATTTTTCTTGATTCTCTCTACAGTTTCCAACATCAGTTCTAAGCCGTGAATACTCAAAACCTCCATTTGGAGTGGTACAATAATGTATTTGGCGGCAGTAAGAGCATTGATAGTCATTACTGAAAGAGAAGGAGAGCAATCCATTAGAATATAATCAAATTGGGGAGCTTGCAAAAGCAGTTTTTTGATAATAAACTCTCGTTGTGGGTAGCCCGCTAGTGAAACTTCCAAATCTGCAAGACTAATATCCGCAGGAATAATCTCTAAATTTTCACGTTGAATAATGGCATTATTGAGTGAAATATCCCCTAGAATCACGTCTGAAATTGTCCAAACATTGCTATTTGCACCAAGATAATAAGAAAGGCTGCCTTGTGGGTCTAAATCTAACAAAAGAACACGTTTACCCATATCAGCAATTGCTCTGCCAAGATTTACTGCGGTGGTAGTTTTACCTGTTCCTCCTTTCTGATTGACAATAGCAATAATTTGGGTCATTGATGAGATTTTTGATTGAAAATATAAAATTGTAGCGCAATTTTTGTAAATATACGAATTTTTGGAGAAGAACGTAAAATAAAGAATAACATAAATAAAACCACTTTCTAATTAAGATTAAAGAGTGGTTTTTTATTTTTTATTACTTGACAGAAATGGGAGTATCTTAAATTTGTACCTCCTACTTCTACTTCGTACCTCCTACTTCACAATCATACGCCCATTTTAGGTATAGTGCACCCCACGTAAAACCACCTCCAAAGGCTGCTAAAATAAGATTATCTCCTTTTTTAAGTTGCTTTTCGTAGTCCGAAATACACAAAGGAATGGTAGCATTTGTGGTATTCCCGTACTTATGAATAGTGAGCATTACTTTTTCTTCATCAAGTCCCATTCTTGTAGCAGTAGCATCAATAATGCGTTTGTTTGCCTGATGTGGCACTAAAAATGCTATATCATCAGCAGTAAGATTATTTTTTTGCATTAGTTCGTAGGCAGTATCAGACATAGCTTTTACAGCGTGTTTGAATACGGCACTTCCTTCTTGATAAATAAAATGTTCTTTATTTTGAATAGTTTCTATGGTTGGTGGTCTGCGACTTCCGCCTGCTTTTTGATGCAAATGCACCCAACCACTACCGTCAGTTTTCAAAATACTATCTCGTATTCCCAAGCCTTCTGTATTTGGTTCTAGCATCACAGCACCAGCACCATCACCAAAAATAATACAGGTAGAACGGTCTGTATAATCAACAATGGACGACATTTTATCAGCACCCACCACAATAACTTTTTTATATTTACCTGTTTCTATAAATTGGGAGGCAGCCGTGAGCGCATACAAAAAGCCTGAGCAAGCCGCTTGCATATCATAACTAAAAGCATTATTGATGCCTGCTTCAAAGCAAATAATATTTGCAGTAGCAGGAAAAATCATGTCAGGTGTGGTTGTGGCGCAAATAACTAACTCCACTTCTTCTGGTTTGGTATTAGTTTTTTTTAGAAGCTCTTGTACGGCTTTTACACCCATAAAAGATGTACCTAAGCCTTCACCTTTCAAAATATGTCTTTCTTTGATACCAGTACGAGACATTATCCATTCATCATTGGTATCTATCATTTTCTCTAGTTCCTCATTAGTCAAGATATAGTCAGGAACATAAGTTGCTATACCAGTAATTGCTGCGCTTATTTTTGTCATAATTATTTTGATATGTGATATATGATGTGTGATGTATGATATTTTTTATGGACAAAAAATGTATTTACATCACATATCATACATTACACATCTAGAGGGCGGTTTTTATTTTATTGTTGAGGTCTGCAGAGGCTATTTTGTGTGCTAAAAGTATCATATTTTTTGTAGCAATAGCATTAGAAATGCCGTGACCTATAATAACATTTCCGTTCACGCCTAAAATAGGACTACCACCAATGGCTTCATAATTAAGTTTGCTAAGAAAATCATCTTTCACGCCACGCTCTGCAGTTATTTCGTAAATAGATTCTGCCATTTTGAGAATAACATTCCCCACAAAGCCATCACAAACAATGACATCAGTTTTATCCAAAAAGAGGTCTCTTCCTTCAATATTTCCCACAAAATTAAGTTTTGTATCTGCTTTAAGCAACTGATATGCTTCTTTTGCGTCCATATTTCCTTTTCCAGCTTCCTCTCCTAAATTCATCAATGCAACACGAGGGCTTTCTATACCTAAAACTTCTTTGCAATACACACCACCAAGCACGCCAAACTGGTAAAGCATTTCTGGTTTGCAGTCTGTATTTGCACCTACATCAAGCATTACGCTAGTGCCTCCGTTTGTTTTTGGTACGTGAGTGATAAGGCAAGGGCGCATAATTCCTTCTATTGGTTTTACGCTGAAAATAGCTCCTACGTGCATAGCACCCGTATTTCCTGCACCGCAAAAAGCCTGAACCTCATTATTTTTGAGAAGATGAAAACCAACATTGATACTAGATTTTGGTTTTTGCTGCAATGCTTTTGTAGGATGTTCGCCCATTTCAATGACTTCATCAGCATGAAAAATTTCTATATTAGTGGGGACTTGCGGTTGCGCATCAAGCACTTTTTGTATAGCCTCTTTTATTCCAACAAGTACAATTTTGACATCATTTGTAAGTTCTTTGGCGGCTAGTATTGCACCTTCCACAATAGCTTGTGGGGCAAAATCTCCACCCATAGCATCAATAGCAATTTTCATAAATTTATGATAAGATATATTATTGGTTTTAGTATCAAAAAATTGTATTGTTTTAACTAAAAATGACTGAATTTAAGTTATTGAATACATTAAAATAAGTTATTGGGGCGCAAAACTAAACAAATATATTTTATACTACAAATATATTTATGTATTCCCGTGTTTGAATGATTGTTACACAAAATGTAACTTTTATTGTAAAAGTAATTATTTTTATAACAAAATCAAAAAAATAATTAATTTTTTCAAAAAAATGCGCTTTTAAGCGGTTTTTAGTTATCAATTATGAATAAATACAAGGTTTTGAGAACCAAATGATTATGTAATTCGTTGTCTAAATCAAAACATAAAATAATTACAAAAAGCTACTTATATATCAAAATTTAGTAGTTTTGCACATAAATAACGCCAGTAATCAAACAAATAAAATTTAATGAATTTAGAAAATAATCAATATAAAATCCAAAATATCAATGTACTTGATATTTGTGCAGAATTTGGCGCACCGCTTTACGTGTATGACGCTGATAAAATGATTGAAAAATTGCAAAAAATGCAAGCTGCTTTTGAAGGAATGAAAATAAAGATTAAGTTTGCAACAAAAGCACTCAATAATCTTTCTGTAATGAAACTTTTTAAGCATTATGGCGCAGGTTTGGATACAGTTTCTATTCAAGAGGCGCAATTAGGGCTTTTAGCAGGTTTTGAGCCAAAAGAGATTATTTTTACGCCAAATTGTGTTTCTTTTGAAGAAATAAAGCAAGCCGTTGCACTTGGACTTACCATAAATATTGATAATATTTCTATTTTAGAACAATTTGGACACGAATACGGCGACAGTGTGGCGTGTTGCATTCGTCTAAATCCGCACATTATGGCGGGTGGAAACAGCAAAATTTCTGTTGGTCATATAGACTCTAAGTTTGGTATTTCCGTGTTGCAACTACGTCATTTGGTGCGAGTTGTGAAAACAAATAACATCAAAGTTACTGGTCTTCACATGCACACAGGCTCTGATATTGTGGATTCTGGAGTGTTTTTGGAGGCTGCAGAAATTCTTTTTGATGTGGCTCGTAATTTCCCTGACCTTACCTTTATGGATTTTGGAAGTGGTTTTAAAGTCGCTTACAAAAAAGGTGATATCACGACTAATTTGGAGGATTTGGGTAAAAAACTCAAAAAATCTTTTCAGGCTTTTTGTAAAGAATATGGCAGAGATTTAGAAATTTGGTTTGAACCAGGAAAGTACCTTGTAAGTGAGGCAGGGCATCTTTTTGTCAAAACAAATGTTATCAAAACCACGCCTGCAACCGTTTTTGTAGGCGTAGATTCTGGGCTAAATCACCTTATAAGACCAATGATGTATGACGCACATCACGACATTGTGAATGTGAGTAATACATCTGGTGGGCAACGTGTTTATACAGTTGTTGGCTACATTTGTGAAACAGATACATTTGGCTGGGACAGGAAACTGCACGAAGTTAGTGAAGGAGATATTTTGGCTATCAAAAATGCGGGTGCGTATGGTTTTACTATGAGTTCACAATATAATTCTCGTTTTCGTCCTGCGGAAGTGCTTGTGTATCAAGGCAAAGCGCATCTTGTTCGTTTGCGTGAAACCTTAGAAGACCTTACAAGAAACCAAATTGTAATGAATTTTGAAGAGAAAATTTAGATGTATTACTTAGTAACAAGTTGCAAATAAAGTCCTAGTTTTATTTTTCTATTCTAGGTGGCGTAAACGCCACCTCTTTATATCAAAGTCAAAAATGGTTTTATGTGTAACGGTGGCGTTTACGCCACCGCTATACATAAAAATTAGTTTTTTAAAATTAGGAACTTATTTGCAACACGTTACTAATATATTGTAAATAACCTATCCGCAGGGTATAAAACCAAGGCTATAAGGAACTTTTGTTATAAAGTCAGAAACTGCTTTAAAACTTAATCAATGAACTTTTAAAGGCTTATTTGCTACCACTTTGACACTCAAAAATCTGTGTTCCGTCAGCTAAAGCAGACGGCAAAGAAAAAAGCATTATAAAATATCTTTTTTACTGTTTTTTCATTGTCCATTGCCGTCTGCTTTAGCTGACGGTGCAGGGATATTTGAGTGCTAGATAGCGAAATTATCTGTGTAGAGGCACAAAATATAGCTTTTAAAAAGTTCCTTATACCCGCACACATTAAGTATTTGATTATCAGTAATTTATATTTTATTTAAAAAAATGTCCATAGTATTAAAATCTAAAACATTATTTTTTTGATAAATTTTTTAGATTTTTTGATTACTTTTGTATCAGAATTTTATCAAAAACAAAACTATTGTCATAATTATGTTATTTCAGCTAATAAAAAACAATTTTATAAATAATTTTTCTAACTTTTTTCCAAAAGAAGATACAAAAACATTAGGAGATGTTGATGTGATGGAAGAAGAAATAGAAGAACGTGGTCTTATTGTCTTCAATGATGACCATAATAGCTTTGATTACGTCATTGATACACTTATGGAAGTTTGCAAACACGGAGAATTGCAGGCAGAACAATGTACGCTCATTATTCACCACAAAGGCAAATGTATTGTAAAATATGGTAGCTACGAAACGCTAGAGCCTATGTGTACTGCTATTTGTGATAGAGGTATTTCCGCAGAAATTTCCTAAAAATATGTCTAAAGGTTGTTTGTGAAGACACAAACAACCTTTTCAGATTGATAATCAAAGTTTTACATTCATATTTCGTACCTCTTACTTCGTACCTTTTCCTTAGCTTTATGGCAAATAAAAATCAGCTTATAAGATACCTTAGTATAGATGAGATGTTGCGTAATAGACAAAAAAATTTCCCTACAAAAGCCGCCATTATTGCCATTATTGAAGAGCGCACAGACAAAGAATATTCTGCCTCTTCTTTGGAAAAAGATTTGAGAGCAATGAGAGATGATTTTTTTGCACCAATAGAATTTAATAATGTAGAAAGAGGTTATTTTTATGGAACAAAAACCAAAGGAAAAGATAAAAAAGCAATCTATGAACTTGATTTAGAGTACCGTTTTTTATCTATTAGTTTATCAAAAAATGATGTTTTTGCGCTTAATTTGGCGGAGTCTGTGTTGCAAGGCTTCAAAGATGTGGGCATTTTGAGTGGTTTTTCTGATGCGGTGGATAAGGTGATGGACGCAGTAGAAATCCGTAAACAACTAGGAAACGACCAAAAGAAAAACGCCATTGTACAACTTTCTACGCCTACCTACACAAAAGGACGTGAACTGCTTTCTGACCTTGTGAGAGCAATAAATGAAGGTAAGCAAGTAAATTTTATTTATAATAAATTTGCTAATCAAGCTAATTTGCCAGCAGAAAAACAAGAAAATGATTTGCTGCGTGTGGCTCACCCTTATTTACTGAAAGAATTTAAAGGGCGTTGGTATATGATAGCTTATACAGATGCCAGAAAAACCATACAAACTTTTGGTTTGGATAGAATGAGTGATTTGCTTATTTCTCAAAAAAGTGCTATTCCGCCTGAAAAACACAATTTTTCCCCAGAAAATTATTACGAAAATTGCTTTGGCGTAACACGCAAAGCTGATGAACGTATTGAAAAAATTATTTTGTCTTTTAATACTTTTCGTGGAAACTACATCAAAACGCAACCCATTCATCATTCGCAACAAGAACTTATCAATGATGCCCAAGAATACCGTATTTCTTTGGATTTGATGATAAATTTTGATTTGATAATGGAAATTTTAAGCTATGGAGATGACGTAAAAGTCTTAGAACCAACACGTTTGATAGAAAAAATGAAAGAAATTTTACAAAAAACATTGAGTAAGTACGAAGTTTGAGGTACGAAGTACGAGGATTTTTTGTTGCATTTTCGTACTTCTTACCTCAAACCTCGTATTTCAAATTCCTTCTAAGATAATCTTACAATTTGGGTGTTTTTTCTTAAAATCTGCTAATTCTTTTTCTAGTTCTTGCTTGCTCAAAGGCAGGTTTTCACAATACAATCTTTTTAGATTTCTAAGGTTTTTCAGAGGTGCAAGGCTCGTGATTTGTGTATTAGAGATACCCAAACTATCCAATTTGCTCATACCAGAAATAGCTTCCAATGAGTTTATTGGTGTATTTTGGAGATAAAGTTCTTCTAAATTTTTGATTTTTTTGAGAGGTTTCAAATCTTCCACTTTTGTTTTTTGGATATTTAAAACCTGCAATCTTGTGGCATTTTCTAGAGGATTTAAGTCTGATATTTGACTTGATGCCGCAAAAATATTCTCTAATCTTTTCATATTACGCAATGCAAAAATGTCATCAATATTAGTTTCTCCAAACGCAATAGACTGAATATTAGGCAAATACGAAAGAAATTCTAAACTATTTACTTTTGTGTTCTGAAAATAAACCTCGTGCAAATTTCGTAAATCCTGCAACGGCTCTAAACTGCTTACATTCGTATTGATAAAATCAATATGAGAAAGATTTTTGAGAGATGAAACTTCCGCCAAATCAGCTATTTTTGTGTCTGCCATTACCAGCGTTTCTAGCTGTGTAAGTACCTCCACAGGCGCAATAGTGGTTATATTTTCGTTTCTGCAAATAAAATACGTGAGCTGGCTAAGTTGTTGAAGTTGGTTTTTGTCTGGATTTTCTTCTGTTTTTAGAACTTCACGAAAAGCAGCTCTCCAATGTTTGTCTAGCTTGTCCCACCATTTTACCAAAAACCAGCCCTTAAAAAACTCGTCCCAAACGTCCGTATAAAGCGTTAAATCTATCTGAACAGCAGTTTTTTGTCCTTTGCTGTTAGTAACATAATTGATACCTTCCATAAATGAATGTAATTGTGAATTTTAAATTGTGAATTGCGAATGAATACAAAAAATTGATAATCAGATGATTATGTAGCTTTTTGAATAAATCAAAATATAAACTATACTGGGAACGGCTTGGATTTCGGAAAATAAAAATCTGTAATAATACGCAATGGGGCATGCCCCATTGTCTAAGCTAATTTTACACTAAAAACATTTTCCGAAATCCTTCCCATTTGTAGTATAATTATACAAATCTATTTAAACATAATTATTTAGATGTGAAAATAATACTCAAAATTAAGCAAAAATAACATAAAACACTAAATTGGTTACAAATATATTTTTCATTCTAAGAATAAAAAAACTACTCTAAAATGCCTATTTTTCAGAAAAAATAACTATTTTTGAGTTGAATTATCTTTAAAATCAACTCAAAATAAATTATAATCAACTAAATTCTAATGCTTAAAAAAAACAAACTAACTATTTCTATCATTTTGGCAATGATAGCAGGCATTTTTGTAGGATATATTGTTCACATCAATACTTCAAAAGAATTTATTGAGGCTTTTTCCAAGAATATCAAACTTTTAAGTGCTATTTTTATTCGTTTGGTACAAATGATTATTGCGCCTTTGGTGTTTAGTACCTTAGTGGTAGGTATTGCCAAATTAGGTGATTTGAAGGCAGTTGGGCGTGTGGGTGGGAAATCTTTGCTGTGGTTTGTGTCTGCGAGTTTGATGTCGCTTTTGATAGGAATGATACTTGTAAATATCTTAGAACCAGGTAAATACATTGATTTAAGCCAAGCTGATAACGAATCTTTGAAAGATTTGATGGCTAAAAAAGAAGCTTTTTCTTTGCAAAAATTTGTAGAACATATCTTCCCTAAAAGTATCATTGATGCAATGGCAACCAATGAAATACTGCAAATTGTAGTTTTCAGTATCTTTTTTGGTGTGGCTGCTGCAAGTATGGGCGAGAAGGCAAAACCAATTATTAAAGCCTTAGATAGTTTTAGCCATATTATCCTGAAAATTGTTGGTTATGTAATGAATTTTGCTCCTATTGGTGTTTTTGGAGCGTTGTGTGCGGTGGTAGCGGCAAAAGGTTTAGGAATTTTTCAGTTTTATATTATTTATTTCTTGTATTTTTTGATAGGAATAGCCATTTTATGGGTGATGCTTGTGGGCGTTGGCTATCTTATCTTAGGAAAACGTATGACAACCTTGCTTCAAGCTATCAGTAACCCACTTTTGATAGCGTTTAGTACCACAAGTAGTGAGGCGGTTTTTCCAAAACTCACAGAAGAGCTAGAAAAATTTGGTTGTAAAGATAAAATAGTGGCTTTTGTGCTTCCTTTGGGCTATTCTTTCAATTTGGACGGTAGTATGATGTATATGACTTTTGCTAGTCTTGCCATTGCGCAGGCGTATGGTATTGATTTGCCTATTGGAACGCAGCTCACAATGCTTTTGGTGTTGATGCTCACGAGCAAAGGTATTGCGGGCGTACCTAGAGCATCTTTGGTAGTGGTTTTAGCAACTTGTAGTATGTTTGGTATTCCGCCAGAGGGCGTGGCTTTGATTTTACCTATTGACCATTTTTGTGATATGTTTAGAAGTATGACAAACGTAGTAGGAAACGCCCTTGCAACCACCGTAGTAAGCAAATGGGAAGGAGAACTTGCGCCAGATTCACAGGTTTAAAAAAAGGTACGAAGTACGAAGTACGAAGTACGAATGTAAAACTTTGATTATTAAATTATTCTTTAAAAAAAGTATTTAATTTTCATTCCTTATTTGTAACTCATAACTCACAACTTACAACTTACAACTCAATTATGCCTTTATTTCAAAAAACTGTACTCAAAGATTTTGTCAGTAGGCAAAATCAAAATAATATAAATAATGCTTATGATGCTTTTCAGGCGCATTTTGGAAATATTTCTATTCAAGAAAATATCAAAAATGCCAAAGAAGAACAATACCAAGAAGGTTTTTTGAAGGATTTATTTGTGGACATTTTGGGTTATACGCCCAATCCGCAACCTGATTTTAACCTTATCACAGAGCAAAAAAACGAAAAAGATAGTAAAAAAGCTGATGCCGCTATTTTGGGTAGCTTAACTGGAATTACTGACGAAAAACAAGTAATTGCTATCATAGAGCTGAAATCTGCTAAAACCATTCTTCTTCAAAATATTGAATATCAAGCATTTGGCTACAAAAATCATCACCAAAATTGCAAATACGTCATTACTTCTAATTTTACCAAATTGCGGTTTTATTTGGATAATGCCATAGAATTTGAAGAATTTGATTTGTTTAACCTTACAATAGAGCGTTTTGCAGTACTTTATACGCTTTTGCACGCCAAAAACTTGCTTTCTGGCTTGCCTGTAAGTCTCAAACAACAATCTCTACAAAAAGAAGAAGAACTAACTCTTGCATTTTATAATGATTATCAAGACTTTAAGGATAGGCTTTTTTTGGATATTGCTAAAAATAATAGAGATATTGATAAATTTACATTATTCCAAAAAACACAGAAATTTCTAAATAGAATTGTCTTTATTTGCTTTGCAGAAGACAAACAAATGCTTCCTACTAACCTCATTAGCAATATTATAGCACAATGGGAGTACCTAAAAGAAAATGACGAATATAAACCACTTTATCAAGTTTTTCTAAAACATTTTAGCTATATCAATAAAGGTTTTAAGAGTAAAATCTATGATATTTTTGGCTATAATGGCGGACTTTTTGCAGAAGATGAAATAATGGAAAAGCTACAAATAGCTGATAATCTGTTAGTTAATCAATGTACGAGGATTAGTAGTTATGATTTTGATTCTGATATTGATGTCAATGTTTTGGGGCATATTTTTGAGCATAGCCTCAACCAAATGGACGAAAAACGGGCAGAACTCATAGAAACGGCACAAAAAATAGAACTTGGAGAAAAACCAAAAGAAACAGGAAAACGCAAAGTTGATGGCATTTTCTACACGCCTGCCTACGTTACAGCGTATATGGTGCGTGAAACAGTAGGGAAATTGTGTCAAGATAAAAAAACAGAATTAGGGCTTTTTTTAGTTGAAAATGAAAATTTTTCAACAGATATAGAAATATTAACAGAAACAAACAAACTACAAAACTATGAAAATTGGCTAAAAACAGTCAAGGTTTTAGACCCTGCTTGTGGTTCTGGTGCATTTTTAAACCAAGTTTTGACTTTTTTTATTGCAGAATATAGCTGGCTTACGACTGCAAAAAATGCACTTTTGCCTGTAAAACCAGAAAATAATAACCAACAATTAGAAAATAAACTAGAAAAACCAAAAGCAATTATTTTAGATATTTTTGCACCTATTTCTGCGCCTACTCACGTAGAAAGCAATACCAAAGAAGAAAAAACAGAAAAAAATGTTATTCATCAAATTTTAGAAAATAATATTTTTGGCGTGGATTTGAATGAGGAAAGCGTAGAAATTACTAAACTTTCTTTGTGGCTCAAAACCGCTCAAATGCGCCAAAAACTTAATAATTTGACGGATAATATAAAATGTGGTGATTCTTTAATAGATGACGAAACATTTTATACAGAAAATGTTTTTGATTGGAAAAAACACTTTGATTGGAAAAAAGAATTTCCTCAAATCTTTTCAGAAAATACTCAAAATCAAGGTTTTACTATAATTGTCGGAAATCCGCCTTATGTAAGGCAAGAACTACTAAAACCTAAACAAAAAAAATACCTAGAAAAACGCTACCCAAATGTATATAGTGGCGTGGCTGATTTGTATGTCTATTTTTATGCCAAAGCATTTGAAATATTGCAGCCAAACGGTACTTTAGCTTTTATTACGCCAAACAAATGGTTTAAAACTAAATATGGTTTGGAACTTAGAAAACTACTCAAAAACTATGATATTCAGCATATTGTAGATTTTTTTGAGATAAAAATCTTTGATGCAAGCACAGAACCACAAATTATTATTCTCAAAAATACACAAACTAATAATGATTTTGACTACTTTCCTGTAACCAAAAAACTGCTGGGAGACGAAGGAATAGAGAAATTTGCGGACAAACTCACCCAAAAATTTACCATAAAAAAACAAAATCTTACAAATAGTGAATGGACTTTCTCCAATAATGCCAACCAGATTGTTTTGGATAAGATTTTAGGCAAAAGTGAACAAGATAATCCAAATAACCTTACTATTATCTCGCTCAAAGAATATTCAAATGATGGAATTTTGTATGGTGTGAAAACAGGTTTAAATAAAGCTTTTATCATTGATAAAGCCACAAAAGAGAAATTGATAGAAAAAGATGCCAAAAGTGCGGATTTGATAAAACCTTATGCACAATCAACAGACATCAAACGCTGGCAAATTGAAAACAAAAATGATAGTTTTTTGATTTTCACTAGAAGAGGTACAAAAATTGACGAATATCCAGCAATAAAAGAGTATTTGATGCAATTCTATGCAGAATTGAAGCCTAAAAATAGTGAAAATGATACAAATGGTAGAAAAGCGGGTAAATATGAATGGTTTGAAATTCAGGATAGTATTGAATATTATGAAGACTTTGACAAGCCAAAGATTTTGTACATTCATACGGCAGTAAATCATCATTTTTATTATGATGAAGAAGGTTTTTACGTCAATAATTCTTGTTATTTTATCTGTAATGCGGATATGTTTTTAGCAAGTTTTCTTAATTCAAAAGTGTTTAATTTCTATAAAAAGTTGCATTTTGTGGCTTATGGGAACGCAGAAGACAAAGGACGCAATAAGTTGGATTATAACAAAATGGTCAATGTGCCTATTCCTGTGCTTAGTGAGGCACAAAAAGAGCCATTTATCCAAAAAGCAACAGAAATTTTGTTGTGGAACAAACAGTTTAAGAGTTTGCAAAGTAATCTTATACAAGTTTTTGAGGATAATTTTAAGAAAGAATTATCCAAAAAAAGCGTAAATTGGGCTAAAATGGAATGGTCAGCATTTTTGGACGAACTCAAAAAAGCCAAAATTGATATTCCATTAAGAGAGCAAATGAAGTGGAAAGTTTTTTTTGTGGAAGAAAAAACACAAACGACATCAGTTTTAGAAAAAATACAACTCCTTGAAAATGAGATAAATATTATGATTTATGCGTTGTATGATTTGAGCGCAGACGAAATTAAAATGGTGGAACAATAGCATTTAACTTCCCGAAAGTTTCCAACTTTCGGGAAGTTATTTTTGGAAATTTTCTCAAATCCAAAAATCAATATTGGGCATCATTTTCCTTAGTTTTTTCTCTTGTTTTTTAAAATTACTTGACAATTCTACCAGTTTCAGGGTGGTGATATTTTTTAAAAAAGCAGGAAATTCTGTTAAATTATCAGATTGCAAGCACAATGTTTCCAACGGAAAAACAGGAATATAAGTAGGGAATTTGTCAAAACTGCCTCTTAAATTGAGTTTTTTTAATTTTGTAAATTTTTGTATTTCATTTGGAATGGTGCTAAAAAAATTTGATTCAAAGGTAAATTCTTCCAAATCAGCAGGCAGAACACTAATTAAATCCTGCAAGCAAACATTATGTAAGGCAATGTCTGAATTTGTTGTTGATATGCTATTAAAACTGAATTTTTTGAGTTTTGAAAGATTTTGATTTTTGAAAGTAAAAGGTGTAGCTCTCAAATACAATTCTTCCAGATTCTCTATCTCAAAAAGTGGTGCTACGTTCATCTGTTCAGAAACGCTAAAAATTTGAACCATCTTTAATTTCTTAAAATCACTTATCCAATCAGGAATAGTTACCAAATTTTTGGTAAAAAGTCTTAGATTTTCTAAGTTTTTCCAAGTAGAAAAAGCATCTGGAATAGTTGTTATTTCATCATTATTGAGGACTAATTGTTTTATTTGGGTTAGTTTGGAAAGATTTTTAGGAAAATTTTGAATATTGATATTGAGTTCTATTCTTTCCAAACAGCGCATATTTCCAATATCTTCGTGCAAAAAGTCTGTTCTAAAATAATCAAAAGTAATTTCTTTGATGGTTTTTAGTTTAAAAAGCACCTCTTGCACTGCAGGAAGCGGATTATGACACACAACACTATCATAATCAGCAGGAAAATATGTTACAAAATCTGGGTGAAGTTTTGCAATATCCAACGGAATTTCTATTTGGGCAACGTAATATTGTAGTGATTCAATGGCTTTGGGCATCATTTCGCCTCCAAGTTGTAAAATATCCATAAAACCAAATTTTTCATAACCTCGCTTGTGTTTGACTGCCAAAAATGCTACCTCCGCAAAACTCAAAGCATCAATTTGAGGCGAATTTTTGATAATTTCGTAGGTTTCTTTCTCGTGACCACGTCTGTTATGTTTCTTATATTGGGTTAGAAGATTACTAGACAAGTTTTTTTCAATAAATTTCTTAGTTTTTTCTCTCAAATTCTTATTTGTCGTAAAAAGCGCAATAGCAAGCAAACAAGCATCAATTTCTGGCGTAGAAGTGTAGGCATTTGTTAGCAAATCTATTCCAAGTGATTGGTTTTCAGTATTTTCACTTTTCAATAAAAGCAATAAATTAGTATTCATACCTTCATCAAAACGCTCAACACCCATTTTTTCTTCTGCCCAGGCAAACAGATACGTATCAGAAACAGCTTTTTGTGCATCAAAATGTACGTTTGCGCCTGCCTCACTTGCATTTGCATTGTTTGCATTTGCATACCCACGAGAAACCACAATGCAATCAGCATTTTCACTATTTTTTGTAGCTTTCCAGCCCAAAGATTTCAGGATTTTGCGCAAATCTAGGCTTCTGGTAGATTTTCCTAGCAAAAAATATGTTTTAACTTTATCTAAATCAAAAACATTTTTTTGAATATTATTTTCAGCATTTTCTTTCAAGCGTTTTTCTATAATAACCCACGTAAGATTGTCTATTTGGGCTTTTTTGATAGATAAAAGTGTTAATAAATCTTTTATTTCGTATTTTTCTGTATTATTTTGGGTGATAATATCAAGAATTAAATCATTATTTTGAAGCGCATTTTTGGCGTTATTTTGCTGAAAAATTTGGTGCAAATCTGTTAGAAGTTTGGTATTACCACTTTTAGGAATATTGCTAAGTTCTAGGTTTTTTATTTGTGGTAAAAGGTGCAAAAAATCATTAGAAATACTTTCAAACGAATTTATATATCTTTTATTATAGGTAAAATTAAAGGTGATTGTATGTAAATTTTTGAGTGCTGTGGTCAGATGCAAATGTTTCAAATTGACATCAAATAAATGTAATTCTTCTAAACTTTCCATTTCGTTAAAATCATCAGGGAATTGGGCATTTTTGGTGCATAATTCCAATTTTTTAATATATTTTAGCTTTCCAAAATGATAATTTTCCATCTGTAAAGCTCCTATTTTAAGATTTTGCAGACTTTTGATATTTCCAATGGCATTAAAAACCTCAGGAGCAATATTTACAAGTCCGCCATAACCAAAGGCTAAATTAATGTTAAGTGTTTCTAAATTAGGGAGTTGCGAAAGTTGTTTTGCGAAATTCTCAAAAGAATTTTTATCTTTTGGGTCTTTTTGGCTTTCTCTGGAATTTTGTAATTTATCAAAGCTAATTTCTAGAGAAATAAGTTGTTTTAGTGGCGTAATATCCGCAGGAAAATCAGGGAAACAAGCTAAATAAAGATGTTTTATTTGTAGATTTTGACTGATTTGACTAATAAATTTTATCCAATTTTCTTGGCTAATTTGCTCATTCCCAAAAGCAATAGTATGCAGTTTTGGAAGGCTAAAAACCTCATTTGGAAGCGCCATAAGCATATTATAAGCTAAATATAAAACTTCTACATTGTCATATTCCGAAATTTTAGCTTTGTCAAAATAATTGATAGTTGTGTGCATAATTTTTTGATTTTTTTTGATGATACTTCACGAATAGCCAGAGGCTTTCGTGAAGTTATTTTGATGTGGAGAAGGTTATTTGCGCTCAAAATAATTTCTTCGTAGCAACTAACTTCCCGAAAGTTTCCAACTTTCGGGAAGTTTTATCTCTTTTATTTTTTATTCTTTTCTAAAATCCGCATAAAACTAGGCACGCCCCAACCGTATTGTTTATCTGGATTATCTGCTTGATTGGCACTTTTTCTAATCATTTCTTTGATTTCTTTTGCTGAAAGATGCGGATATGCCTGCCACAGGCAAGCCACAAAACCTGCCACCAAAGGCGCAGCAAAAGACGTACCTTGCGTGATTGTGGTAGCGTTGTTGGCGTGTGTAACAATCACGCCTTGCCCTTGCGCCACCAAATCAGGCTTAATTTGTGGTGCGTTTGGTGCGCCTGTAGAGCTAAAACGACAAATATCACCTCTACTATTCACCGCCCCAACTGCCAAAACTGAAGGCGCATCAGCAGGAAAAGCAATGTATTTCCAAGAGTTATTTCCTTCATTTCCTGCCGCCACAACCACAATTATTCCTTTTTCTGTCGCAATTTCTGCCGCCTGTGAAATAATAGCCGTTTTTCCATTCAAATCTTTGATAGTGTAATTCATATCCATTTCATCAAAAAAACTATAACAAACAGACGAATTGATAATATCCGTTCCACAACTGTCGGCAAATTCTGCGGCACGCAACCAATTATACTCTTCTAAACGTGTTTCTGTGGCAACATCTTCTGTGCGTACTAGCAAAAAACTGGCTTCTGGTGCAGTTCCAATGATTTTGGTAGGCTCGTAGGCGGCTATACACGAAAGCACCTCACGCCCGTGAGGATTATCTTCAAAAACATCATTATTCCCTCTCACAACGTCATAAGTGGCAATTATTTTTTTATTTGTGAAAAGATGTTTGAGTGAATTTACTTCATTTGCTTCACCAAAACCGCCATCAAAAACGGCTATCAAAACGCCACGCCCTGTAAAACCTAATTTGTGCATTTGGTCAGTTTCTAACATTTTTATTTGGTTGATAGCGTTGCCATAAGTGATAGTTCTATCAAATTTTAAGCGTTTTAACGTATCAATTTCACTATTTTCTGCAATTTTTAGGGTTTCTTTTGGAATTTCTTTTGAAGATTTTTTTGTGGTAATTTCTTCATAATCAAGACTTCTTTTGATTATTTCAAGGTTTTTGACAAAAGACAAACCTTTTATATTATCTTGTTTTGAAACATCAAGAGAAATAACTGCACCATTTAGCCATTTTGAAGGATAATGCACTTTTGCGCCATATTTTCCTAGTTCACGTAAATACTCGGCACGCACAGGCAAATCTTGCTCCAAAATAGCTATTTTTTGTTTTTCACGTCTTTTTATGGCACGTTTTGATAAAAATTCTTGTGGTTTTTCTATTGAAAAAGTAGCATTTTTTTCTTTGAAAGAAACAAAAAAACGGTGTTCTTGCGTGGTCATACTTGGTTGTTGGTGTCGCTGCGCTAAAACACCAACAAAGGCACTAAAAGTCAGAAATATTGTTAAAATAAGTGTTTTCATAATTTTTAATTTAAAAAATCCTCTCAAAAATACATTTTTTGAGCAAATTTTACAAGTTTATTTTTTTATTTTTATAACGTATATTTAGAATAAAAACATAAATTTGCGTTTGAATTTATCGTTACTGTAAAAGTTCCGTTGCAAAAGGTGCTTTACCTTTGGTTTTTTATAAAGAAAAATACAAGTAGTTAAAATGACGTGACATAAATTAAAAAATAAGAAAATTTAGCACACTCAATAAATAAAA
>JAYUKY010000056.1:0-3746 GCA_043764015.1 Raineyaceae bacterium | reverse complement strand
CTCAATAAATAAAATTATGAAAATTTTCCTAAGTTGTTATTTTTATGAAAATTCCAAGTCATCTTTTATATATTTGCAACGGAACTTTTACAGCAACGTATTTTTCAGTTTTTTATTATTCAAAAACGCCTCTCCTAACAAGTAGGCAATACTTTCTTCGTAATTATATTTGGTTTCAAAACCAATTTTTTTATCAATAGGCACATCAAGTGCATTTATGAAATTTACAACGGTTTTTATATCTTTTGGAGTACCATTTTTCAGGCATTTTTTGAGCCAATCTGCATCAATAGGGTTTATGGCTGATGCGTGATTGTTTTTTTGAGATAATGTTGCCCAAGACTCACTTTCCACAAAATCACTTAGAATATTTAGTGTAGTTTCATTAAAATCTCCACCATTATTGCGGTTTTCGTCCATTCCAAACAGTTTTCTTATGGTAGAATTGCCAATAAATTTGTGTTCATTTTTCATTGCGCCTTCTATCATATTGATATGTTTGGTAGCGAGGTCTTTTGATTTGAGGTTTGAAAAATCTGTTATTTCAATGTGGTTAGATTCCGTTTCTACAAATATTTTATTTCCGTTTAATGTTTGCATTTTCTGCAATATTTTTTCTTTGAGAATATCTAAAAAGTGTGGATTAGCCATTTAGAGAAGGTTTTAGATTGGTTATTTGATTACTTCTTACAACTTCACGAATAGCCAGTGGCTTTTGTGAAGTTCGTTTGAGATTCTAGTTTTTCCTTCATAGTAAGTAACTTCACGAATAGTCCAAGACTTTCGTGAAGTTTTTGCTTGTTTTTATCTATTTTTAAAATTTATCAAAACTAAAATCAGTTTTCTCTATTTTATGAAAATCTTGAAAAGCATTTTTATCACCAAACCAACTAAAAACTTCCTCTTTTGCTAAAAGTGTTATTTTATCTGAAATATAGGCATTATAGGAAGAATAAGCCCAATTTTCTGGGTCTGTCACAAATCCGTGATGAACTGGGTTGTTATGAATATAATGAATTAGTTTTGTATAATATGTTTGTGTGGTTACTTCTTTTCTTTTAAAATTTGGTATAAATAATGCTCCTTTACGCTTTGTTTTGATGTTAAATGCTTGAGCATAAGAACTAAAAAGATTGGCAAAAGTTCTGGCAATAAACTTTGAAAAATCTTCTTCCTTAATTTCTTTAATGTTTTCCAATGGAATTTCTTTTGCTAAGAGAAAATTTTTGTTGGCAATTTGCAAATCTGGTATATCTTTTATTCTAACCATAAAATGAACGTGGTTAGGCATTTGACAATATGCAAAAGTATCTGCTATTGGAGTTATAAAATATGCATATCTTTGCATAAAAAAGATATAATTTTCTTTATTTTCAAAAAGATTTTCCCTGCCATTTGCGTGATTGTAAATGTGATATATATGATTTGGAAGCAGTATAACTTGTCTTGGTTGCATATTTTACTTTATTTCAACCCAATAATAATGAACTTTTTTATCTTCTCAAAAAATATTTTCATTTTTGCTTATTGTGTTGAAAACTTCACGAATAGCCAGCGGCTTTCGTGAAGTTACTTGCTACGAAGAGGAAAAGCAGGAATATTTTTGTCCTATCCAACGAACTTCACGAAAGTCTGCGACTATTCGTGAAGTTTTTGCTTGTTGTGAATTTTTTTGTTTTTCAACATTCCTGCTTCTTTTTTAACCTTCATTTTTATAATTAATTGATTATTAATATTTTAATGAATTAACACAAAATAAATGATATTTGTTTTGTGGAGTATCATTTATTTTGTTATTTTTACGTTAGGAGAGTGTAATTTATCCTTTATCAAATTTAATAAATATAAAAATAAATGGCAAAATCTTTAAACTCTAATCTGAAAAAAGCAAAATCTGGCAAGAATGATGAGTTTTATACACAACTTTCTGATATTGAAAAAGAAATTAGACATTACAAAGACCATTTCAAAGATAAAGTGGTTCTCTGTAATTGTGATGACCCAAGAATTAGTAATTTCTTTCATTATTTTTCCTATAACTTTGAAAATTTAGGACTAAAAAAGCTAATAACAACTTGCTATAAAAATCAAGAAATGGATTTGTTTAGCAAAAATACATCTGAAAAAGCTATTTATTTAGTGTATGAAGGCGACAAAAATGGTGACAAAGTACCCAACCCAGAAGAAATTGGCATACATCAGCTAAAAGGTGATGGAGATTTTCGTAATAAAGAAAGTATTGACCTGCTCAAACAAGCCGACATTATAGTAACCAATCCGCCTTTTTCATTATTTAGAGAGTATGTAGCCCAATTAGTGGAATATGATAAGAAATTTATTATTGTGGGGCATCAAAATGCCATAGGTTACAAAGAAGTTTTTAGGTTGATAAAAGATAATAAACTTTGGTTAGGTTATGGCTTTAACGGCTACTGATTACCCACATCTTTTTGCATAAGCCAAGTTTCTCTAATGATGAGAAACTTGTTCCATCCTTTCCATAGGCTTACAACGCCTAGATGCCTATTTTTTGCAGATTACTCCCACCTATTTGTGCTATCAAAGTGGAAAAGTCACATAAGGTTGGGTTTTCCACTTTGATTATTTTTTTATTGATTTTAGTTTTTACATACACATAGACAATTTGATAATCCTGTTGCTCGTAGCCCATTTCTTCCAATGTAGTTTATGGTGCTGTTTTATTTTGATAAGCGAAAGTATAAACCTTGATGGCTACCCAACTTTGCAAAATGATGGCATTTTTCAGTGCCTCTGGTGCTTGTATTTGTAAGTCTTCTACTTTATTACCTTGTTTAAGAACATAATGAAAGCGTTCTATCACCCAACGCAAAACATAATAACCAATTATTTTTCTGGAATAGCAGCACTATCTACAGCTATTGATGTCAATAAACGCCAGCAAATAGCCTTTTCATTTAAAGGAGCAGAGACTTCTGTGGCATCTACTATCCACAAATCAACAGGGCTTATTGTTTTGCCCTTACAGTAACTTGGTTTAATACAAACTTTTGTGTACCGTACTGCAACAGTAGCTGTACGGTGTTCATCTCTATTCTTTTTACAAGGCACACGAACATCATAAGTGAAGCAAACGGCTTCATTACTAACTGTTTGCTACATACTATTTACTTCATTTTCTAGCTTTCTATCACGACTACTACGAACAATATAATGAACGTGGTCATATTTACGTGCTTCTAACAACTCGTGAATATCACTTTCTCTATCACTAATGGAGATAACTGTCTGGTCAGTAGCATCTTTAAAGGCTGTTTGTAAAGACTCAAATTCCGTAATCCAGCGGTAGCTATGTTTTTCGCTTATGGGCGCATATCTACGCTCTCTTGACTTACCCAAATTTTCAGCTTTATAAGCGTAAAAATTTTGTGAAAACACACCAAAGGGAATACCTAAATCATTGGTTAATATGTGATTATGTAAGTAAGTGCCTTTTCTATATTTATATTCCAAACAGTCTAAATTCTTGGCACTTCTGTTATCTGTAAAATCTAGTTCTGTCGTATCTTGTAGTGATAAAATAATATTACTACTTGAGATAGCCTCATTTATGCTAAATTGCTGATAACCCAACATAAGATTTTCTGAATACACTTTTGAATTATTGATAAAACGGTAATATGCCTTCTTTTGATGATTGGATATGGCAAGATTATTTACACTTGTATTTGTTTGCATATCCATTTGCGTTAGTAATGTTTCCAAGC
>JAYUKY010000055.1:0-3759 GCA_043764015.1 Raineyaceae bacterium | reverse complement strand
TTGAATATAATGATGTTATTTTTATACAAAATTACAATAAAAATTTGATATATTACATTGTTATATTTTTATAAAATAGTTTCTAAACATACTCTTATACAATAGACAGTATTGAAGCTATTAGATTAGGTAAGATTGGTGGCGTTGATTATTCAGGTTTACCTACTACTCCAGCATTTGCACCAATATATAACAGAAATGGTAATACGCCACCTGCAACGCTTAATAATAATTTATTCAACTACAGAAGATAGTTTTACTTTAAAATTTCTAGATAATGAAAAAAAATATTTTGATTTTCGTTTTTTGTCTGATTAGTTCTATTATGTTTGGACAAAGACAAATTCCACAACATTCTACTTTGTGGCACAAAATACAAGATGTACAGAGATTGTATTTTAGTGACTCTTATTATAATCCTATACACGAGTATTATAAAATTGGTCTTAAAACTAATTATCCAGCTATGATAATAGATGACAAAATAGCATTTTCAAATGTAGAATCTTCTACAAGGTTTGACAACTATTCTTTGGCTGATATTGATAGGATTGAATATATCACGGCTAGTGAAATGCAAGCAACAAATGATGTTGTAATGAAAGGTATGCATTCTGGAGGAGAAAATGGTGTAGTATTTATCTACACAAAGGCTTTTATTAATAGTAATCCTGCTACATTACATAGTAGTTATGCAAATCAAATGGGCTATCCAAATCTTGTAAAAAGAGCCTATACTAAACCCTAGCAGGTATAAGCGTGTAAAAAGCCCTATCTAAGTATTTAGGTAGGGCTTTTGTGGGTTTTCTATTTTCTCTGCTAAAACTGGGCAAGCATTTGATTTTAAGAAGTCTACGCAGGCAGGTATCCGTTATGATAGAACAGCTAGAAGCATTAGCGTAACCATAGATGTAAGCAAATGGGATCATTCAACTCATACTACACCTGCGGAAATATCAGATGTTGCTAACGAGGTTACACATATGGAGCAGTTCTTATCTGGTGCGTTATCTTTTAGCAGACTTAGCGGGGAAGCAGGTGCTTTGTATGACATTACTGATGAAATACAAGCATATGAAGTGCAAACAACTATTAAAAATAATGGGGATACTAAATATAATTTTTCTGGTGAAGAACTTCCTCTAGCCTCACAGCCTTATGTAATAGACCGTGATGAGGTGATAAAAATAGGCAATGCAGGGATTCCACCTGCTAATTATGCCAATTTGCCTACTACGGCTACATTCGCACCAACAAGAACTAAACATAGTACTCCTACTTTGCCACCATCACTTTACATTGATATATTTAATTATATAAATTTGTATTAGTTTAACTTTTAATCTAACAATAATGAAAAAAAATATTGTAATTTTTCTTCTTATTTTGTCAAGTGCTACAGCATTTGCACAAAGACAAGGCAATGCTCCACAGCCACTACCAATATCTACGCTTCATACCAAGATTGTAGATGTGCACAGGTTGTATTTTACTGTTTTCTATAACAGTCCAATAATGCCTGAACCTGCAACACAACACACTTTTAACAGACCAACTATGATGTTAAATGACCGTGCTGCGGATATGGCAGACCTAAATAATCATTCTTTGGCTGATATTGATAGAATTGAGTATATTGAGCCTGATGCTACTCAACAATCCGCTGCTAGTTTGGTCAATATGTTGTATGCTTTTGGTCATAAAGGTGTTATCTTCATTTATACCAAGCAATTCATCAACAGTAGTCCTGCTAGTTTACGAAGTGGAAGTCCAGCATATATGGGCTACCCAAATCTCGTAAAAAGAGCCTATACTAAGCCATAGCAGGTATAAGCGTACAAAAGCCCTATCTAAGTATTTAGGTAGGGCTTTTGTGGTTTTGTCTGTTTTTTTGGCTAAAACTGGTCAGGTGGTTGATAAATGGACTTTCTGTGAGGAAAATGACAGAGTTTTAGACTTGAAAATTGTAGAAGAAGTGGGTGATTCTGAAAAATTAGAATTGGGACAACTGGTTACAGCTCGTGAGCTTCGTGAGGAAAATTCTTCTCTGAAAAGAAAAGATAAAAAACTTGTGAAAGTGCGTGATGCGCAGTCTGCGGTATCTCAACCTACTTTACAAGGAATTACGCAGGCATCTTTGGGAACAGAGAGTTTTATGTCTGCGGCATCTTTCCAAGAAACAACAAAAGTGCTTTCAGAGGCATCTATTCGTGGAAAATCAGACAGATTGCTAGGTCTGAAAGAAAACGTAATTGTTGGGCATTTGATACCTGCGGGTACAGGTGTGCGTGAGTACGAAAGTATTGTGGTAACTTCGTCAGAAGAAAACAAAGTTTATGTTGATACGTCTTCCCGCAAACCACGCAAAAAAAGAGAATTTAGCAACTAAATAGTTGCAAGTGTCTTTTAAATTAAAATCCCTCTCCAAATGGTCATTTGGAGAGGGATTTTTTAGTTCATCTTAAAATTTTATTTTCTGTTGGTCTGATATTTCAATGAATTTTTTGTAGTTGGCAATTTGCTTAAAAAAGTTTTCAGGTGAAAGTTTTTCTTCCATCAATTCTGTAAATTCATCTCCAAAAGCATTTTCAAGGTTTGTTTTTGTTACTTTGCCCGTTTTCTCGTCAATATCTACCAAAAATATACATAATTCATTTGGTTTGTGTGCTTGTGGGGTATCATAAATAAGATTTAGGTATTTTTGAATATCTTTTTTACTGATTATTTCTATCTTATTAGGTGTTTTTGAGTCATTTTTCTTGTAGTAGGGTGTTTCATAACGCATCACAATTAAATGAGCATAAGGAATTTGATTTGCTTGAATATTGGCGGTTTCACCCATCATATTTTCAAAGTAATTATTTGCATTTTGTTTATAATTACTCGTAATGAACTTTATACCCAAACAAAAAATTGCCCTACCATCTTTTGCCACAGCAACATCAATATCTTTTGGGTAATACTTCCCTTCTACTTTTGCCTCTTTTGTGCCTTCTCCCATAAAAAAATACTCACAAGAAGTTCCCCAAATGTCTTTAAGTATTTCAGTAATATGTTTGTGAATTGGAATAAGTTTTTGTGTACTTCTTACGCTGTGTTCTTTATATTTTTACTTTTATAAAATCACAAAAAGCATTTACTTCTTCCTCATTCCTAATAAAAACTTCATATCTTTCAGAACCCAAACTTCCTTTCATTTTCACACCTTCACCTCTATATCTATCATCAATAATTATATCTTTTAAGTCTGTAACATCAATATTAGTGTTTATTTGCAAAATTGACTTTCTTCCAGTTTTTCCACCATAACCAATTATTGAAAACGAATTAGCATTGACTTTTGCTTTTATTTTTGACTGTTGAAACTCTAAATCAACATTTCCTTTTGATTTCAAATATCCCAAAAATATCATAAACGCCTCTTTACTTTCTGCTTTCAAACTAAAAAATCTATCAATTTCAAAATATTCAGGGTCTTGATTGATGATGTTTTTTATTTCATTGACTTTTTTGGTATTTGCGTTCTCAATTTTCACATCATCTGGGTCATTATTGACGTAATCAATAAAAATTAAATCTTCCTCAAACCAATAATACTTAATAAGAGTAATATTATTGTTTTTATTTTTCTTTATCTTCTCAATTTGAGATAGATTAAATTTTTTGTTACTGTAAAAGTTCCGTTGCAAAAAATGTTTTACCTTTGGTTTTTATAAAGAAAAATACAAGTGGTTAAAATGACGTGGCATAAATTAAAAA
>JAYUKY010000054.1:0-49122 GCA_043764015.1 Raineyaceae bacterium | reverse complement strand
TTGAATATAATGATGTTATTTTTATACAAAATTACAATAAAAATTTGATATATTACATTGTTATATTTTTATAAAATAGTTTCTAAACATACTCTTACACAGGTGAAAAACTTTCTTAATGGCTCTGCTGCTGGAAGCCTTTTATTCTTTAATGCTACTTCAATAGGTATTCCACTGCCTGTTAGTTTACTTGTTTTACCATTTCCTAATCCGCCTGCGCTTAATTTGCAAAATGGTGTAACGCTTACAGTTATTTTTGAGAAAGTGCGCCCTGATTTTACATTCAGACCACAAAAAAGGCTTATAAATACGCCTAAACCTACATTTGCACCTACACTTGCGCCTGCAATTACGCCTGTGGTTATGCAAGAACAAATAAAATTAAATGCTTTTGATGAAACAGAAAGTAAAGAAATAGCACCAAAAAACAATATTTTTGCTATTGTAGCAATAGTTTTAATACTACTTGTAGGCATTGTAATTGTAGGAGAAAGCTAAAAAACACGTTGAATTTTACTATCTTTGAGGAAAATAAGTAAAGAAGGTTTAAGTGTTGCTTTTGCAAGATTTTTATTGATATGTTCAATGTAATTAGTTTGCCAAAATATTTCATAAGCCTTTTTCTTATGTAAGACCGTTTTATTTTGTTTGAATATTGCCATAAATTTATTTTTAAGTTTTACTTTTCACAAAGATACAAAACTTTTACCACAAATAAAAACAATTTCCAAACGAATAAAAAACCCTCCAAAGAAACGACCAAAACGCTGGAAATAGTGTTTTGGTTATTTTTTTAGTAGTAATTTTGGTTTATTCATTTGGAATTTTGCAATGGTATCAAATATTCTGTTATGCAAACCTCTAAAAACCACTTTTAATATTTCCAAACGAATAAAAAAACGCCCAAATCAGTATATTTAAAGCATTTTTAAATGTTTTAAATTTATTTCTATTGTTATGTTCATTTGGATTTCTTGCTATTATTTGAAGCAAATCACACAAATTGCAAAGAAAAATCAACTAAGCAAATGAAAAAGACACCAGCAAAAGCAGGCACTAAAAAAGATATTTTAGCTCCTAAGAAAAAACCAACAGTCAAGGCAAAAAGTAAAGATAGCGTTTCTAATGAAGCACCAGAAAAGCCTAAAAAAGTAAACGTCAAATTTCAAGGTTTGCTAGATGATATGGTAAAACAGCCCAAAGATGCAAAAGGTAAATTTATTGATAGAGATTTTGCCAAATATGTTTCTAAAAGCCTTGCAGAAGTGCGTAAATCAAAGAAAACTAAATAACTAAATGATGTATCCAAATGCAAACAGCGCACCCTCACAATGGATAGATTTTCATAAGCGAATGAAAAGTGAGGTAGGGCAACAACAGGCAAATGAGATTTTTATGCAGTTGTGGGCGCAAGGAGGGCAAAATTCGTCTATCTCGCAAAGTGGCGACCTAAGAGCCTACGCAAAAACGCAAGGAATGAGCATAGAAGGCAATTACAGTGTGTTTTCTAGTGCATCTGACACGTATAGTTCCGTCAATTCTGGTGCTGCCAAAATAGGAAATGCCACTACTATTGGTATTGTGCTTGTTTGCGTGATGCTTGTTGCAGCTACTTATTTTCTATTCCTAAAAGACTAAAAAGATGCAAATAGATTTAAAAACGCCTATTTTGGTAATTGTAGGGCTTATTTTGGTAGCCTTAGTAGCGTGTATGTTTCTCAAAGAAAAACCAAAACCACAACCACTCTCAACAGATGACCCTTTACAAGAAGTTGAAGAGGAAGAGTATAGCAACTTTTCAGGGCTTGTGGACGGTGCAAGTAGCATAGCAAGTTCTGCAATGCTACTCGGAATTGTGATTATAGGCGTGGTGCTTGTAATTGGTATGGTTGTTCTGAAAAAAGCATCAGAAAACCCAGATAGAGCCTTTGAAATAGCCAATAAAGGCGCAGATTTAAGAAATAAACTAAGATAAAAACCACCCCCAGCCCCTCCTTTCAAAGGAGGGGAGCAAATACAACTATGGAAAATAAAAACATTTATATCATTGGAGCTTTGGTGGTAGGGCTTTTGGTCGTGGTAGCCGTTTTTATGGTTACTAAAAAACGCAAAGAAGCACAAAAACAACGAGCAGACGAAATAAAAAACCAAATTTCACAGGGCGCAACAGACCCAGCCAGTCAAGCCGTAATGAACGCCAACGCAGACACCAATTATGATGCCAGCGCAGATGTAGCACGTTTGCACAGTGCGAAAGGCTACATCAATGATGATGAGGAGGCGGTTTATGCCGTTTTGAGAGGCAAAACGAAAGGACAGTTAAAAGTGATTTATAGCACTTTTTTAAGTTCTTACGGTGAGCCTTTGATGAGCTTTCTAACTAATTTTATGAGCATGGAAGAAATGGCAAAAGTGAGCCAAATAGTCAATGGAGCAAAGTAGTGTATAGTGAAAATACAAATGAATTATAATAAAAAATAAAAATAATGGATAAGAAACTAATTTTTGCAGGTGCTTTTGGGCTACTTTTCTTGGGCGTATTGATTTGGTTTTTGTTCTTTCGCAAAAATCCCACAACGAACACCACTATCATCACATTAGGCAAAAAAGATGACAAACCAGCACAAGCCACAAAAACTATTACAAATACGGTTTACGTGAATAGTGGTGGCGGTGGTGACGGAAACGCTAGAAATGACAATTTTCCGCTAAAACAGGGCAGTTATGGTGAGAAAGTCAAGCAAGTACAAACCAAATTAGGTATTTCCGCAGATGGAGATTGGGGACGTGGCACGCAAGCCGCCCTCGTAAAAGCAGGCATCAATAACGGTTTTGCAGACGAAAACGCCCTTAATAAATGGCTAAACCCTACTTCTACACCTGATACGACAGGAGCAAATACAACTGCATTATCCACAATGAATGGTGGTTTTGTGCCAAGAGATGACAATTATAGAGGTAAGTGGGCTAATAGTGAAGCAGTCAGCGTGTACGAAGATGCTTATATTACCTCAAAAGTATTAAACGGATTTAACCCATTATCTAGTTTCTTTGGTTTGGGCGTGGTCAAAAATAACTTTTTATGGGTAATGTATGGCGGTAGAAGTGTCTTTACAGGTGGTAAAAAGGGCTGGGTGCAACTTTCCCAACTCACGCAAACAGAAAAACCAGGCTTGTTTGACCCTTTTGATGAAGAAAATCAAGAGAAAAATCAAAAAAGAAGAAACACTAGAAAAAAATACTAAAATCCACTAAAATACAATGGACACAGGACAAAAAACGCTAATATTTGGGTTTGCAGGGCTTTTAATGCTGATATTGATTATATTTTTCTTTATGTGGAGAAAGAAAAATAAAGTGGCGACACCGCCAACACCAAGTTTAGACGTAAACACAACGCTACAAGCGCAATTAAAGGCTCAAATGCAAACACAAGAGGCTATTTTG
This sequence comes from Raineyaceae bacterium, assembly GCA_043764015.1. GTDB lineage: Bacteria > Bacteroidota > Bacteroidia > Cytophagales > Thermonemataceae > JANYGM01. The sequence continues at coordinate 45,675 of JAYUKY010000054.1, read as the reverse complement.
CAGGCGCAGAAAACACAGACACAGCAGATAGAAGCGCAAATACAGGCACAAAAAGAGGCACAATTACAGGCACAACAACCACAAGTGGAAATAACAAACGAGCAGTTTCCGCTCAAATTAGGTAGTTATGGTTTGAGAGTGAAAAAACTACAAACTTTTTTACAAAAGAAATACGGTTGGAGTGGCAAAATAGACGGAAAATTAGGCACGCAAACAATGCAAGCACTAAAAGATAAGTTTAAATTGACTACTGATAATTTTTCAGAAACAAAATATGAACTACATAATATTGATGCCGTTGTAGTAGATTAAAAAATCACCCCCAACCCCTCCTTTTGAAGGAGGGGAGTTAAATGCAAATAATTTTCAAATAATTTTCAAATAAAACAAACAAAACAATGTCAGAAATCACAGAAACAGTTGCTATTGGTATTGAAAATGAAGCTCCAATAGGGCTTTTTAGAGTAGATACACCAGAATTTTCACGTGCTAGTATGTCTTTCAATCTTCTAACAGAAGCAAAAGACTATTACGACAAATTTCTTTCCAAAAAATCACTATACAAAATGGTGAAAGATGAGGAAATTCTTTTGCTAAAAGATTAGTACCAGGTATCAAGTACCAGGTAAAAAAATACAAATAATTTTTAACTCTTAAAAACAGACAAAACAATGTCAGATATAACAAAAATAGTGCTTTTTGCGCTTTTAGGGCTTGTAGTAGGAATTGTAATAGGTGCAGTAATTGCAAATATGGCAGCTAAGAAAAAAGCAAAAGCAGCAGAAACGGTAGCCATTGAAGCAGCTAAAAAACTTGCAGCAGGCACAACAGCAGGCACAACAGCAGCTGCAACCACAACGGCTGCCGTTACGCCAGGCATAGTAGCAAATACACCTACTACAATGGCAGTAGTAAAATAGACAAAACAAAAGACTTATAAGGTTTTAATAACCTTATAAGTCTAAAAAACCGCAAAAATGGAAACCCTCAACAATCTTATTGGTAAAGACGGCATCAAAACAGATGTAAAAGTACGTGTAATCATTGATGACGAAACCTACTACAAATTAGGTACAACACTTGTGCTTGTGCTTGTTTTGGGTTTTGTGATGTATTTCAGTTCACGAGCAATTTTCCAAAATTAAAATGAAAAATAAAAAACTTATACGAGTTGTAAAACTTGTTCCAAACACCAAAAAAACTACAAAAATGCAACCATCATTGAGAGTATCCACAAAGACTTTAAAAGTAGCATCAGGAATAAATATACGACCAAACCCACTTATTTCGCCAAGTGCGGATATTATTATAGGTTTTGTGTGTGGTAGCATTCAAAATACAGGTGAAATGGACGTGTATGTAAGAATTCCGTCAGCATTGCCTGATACAAATACCACAGATGATATCTTGACCATAAAACCAGGCACTATCTACAATTTTGAGGCAAATGCAGGGCGTTTTTATCCTAGTATGGTGGTTACTTTTGAGAAATTAGTAGAACAACCAGTTAAAAATCCCCCACCAATCAATTACGGTACTGCAAGTTGCGAAACAATCTTTTGGTACTAAAAATCAAAACCAATAAAAATGGAAAATTTAGAGAAAAATCTTCAAGTGGTTTATTTGATTTTGGGTATTTTGTCGTTTTGCTTGCTTATTTATCTCAATTTCCGCAGGACGCAAATCTTAGAAGAAGAGCAAAAACAAAAACAAACTATCATTATTAAGTAAAAAATGGGCTTTCAAATAGGAAATAATGCTAATAATGGCGTGCAGTTGCCTATTGCGTGGGCTGATGTAGATGTACCTAATAATTTGGCGTTTTTGCCTATTGATTTTAGCAACATTACGAATGTACCAGCCACGCCTCCTCCAAATTGGAATACAATACAAAATGTGCCTTCTAATTTGGCAAGGTTTGCTAGTTTTGAGAGTATGCAAGAAATTAGCTTTACGACTCTAAATAACGCTTTTCAAAATGTTTTTTCTGTGGATATTGCCCTTAATGAAGTTGTCAATTATCAAATAGACCTCCTAGGGCGCAGGCAAGGAACGAACCAAGTTTGGTTTGGAAAATATCAAAATATTGTGGTCAATAATGCAGGAACGCTCACACAAATAGGATTACAACAAGTTTTATTACGTGAAAATTTTGCTACTAATGCAGCCATACAAGCCGTAAATGTAGGCTTACAACACAATTTTAACGTACATAGTGGAGCAACGCAAGCCGTTAATTGGAAAGGAAAAATAACTATTTATAGAACTGTTTTATTGTAAAATTATGGGATTTCAAGGCGGAAATGGTGGCAGTAACACAGGCACACCCACACAGGCAAGCATACGCATACCGCAGGCAAGGTTGGAGATAATTAAAGATGATAACGCAGCATCAAAGTTTCCTACTTTATATTTAAGAGTGTTTTATGATGATTTGGGCAACAATACGTGGCTAACGCTTAATCCAAAAGTTTTTTTATTTCGCTACAAAAAGCGAATGAAAAAAAGCAGAAGCAGCACGCACAGACCAAACCCAACAACAGGACACGAAATAGCACCAGCAGGCTTCACACATACAGAGAACGGATTAGATGCAAATATTGGTATTTACAAAGTAACAGAATGGAACGCAAATTTAAGCCTTCCAGTACAGGGGAATAGCACAAATAGACCTTTTTACAAAAAACACGCCACAGAAATAGCGTTAAAATTTGAAGATTGGTTTAGGAAAACAAATAACGACAAATTTTGCCCTCGTGGACGTGCTACAAACAATATTCGTTTTTCTGAATACTTTAAATTTTGCTATTGCATTGAAAAAGACGGTAAAATTTTATTTGGTGATTTGAGTACAGAAACAATAAAAATGAGAACAGAAAATTTAAGAGATAACACAGGGCAAAAGTTTATAGTGCCTATTATTAAATTAGTGTAAGCCACTAAAAGTCTTTCAAAACATTGAGCTGTTACGGCATAATGTGTTAAAATTTGAGCTGTTACGGCATAAATTACAATATAAGAGCTGTTACGGCATTTATTGAAAATGGACTTTTAAAGTGAGAATTAGAAACTAAACTAAACTTTAATATTATTAAATTATAATCAAATATTATATTAAATTATAATATTACTAAACTTTGCTATAATCATTAAACAACATATAAAATGAACATAGAAACTGGCACAATAGTAAGCATCGTTTTGGGAATTATAGTCACTATCATTGGTGCATACTGCAAAAGTCTAGTGAAGTCCTTAGAAGATGTAAAACAGAACTTTGAAGACTACAAAAAAGAAGATACGGCTATTGAAAAATTGCAAGATGAACGTATTTTGACCGTACAAAACCGACAAGAACAAAAAATGATTAGACTTGACAAAATTGATGCAGTTATCATTGGTTTTGAAGAGCTTGAAAAAAAGCAGGATAACAAAATTCTTACCCTTGAAAATAAGCAAAATAACGGACTGCAAAAACTCAACGAATTAGAAAATACGCTAAAATCTGATAGAAAAGAGTTATCCGACAAAATTACTTTTCTTTCTGATGCTATTATTATGCTTACAAGCACAATCAAGCATTTGGAGGAAAAAATAAGCGACCTAAAACTTACAAACCCAAAATAACATAATGGAAATTATCAATTTTCTTACGCAATACCTACATATTGACAACATCACCAAAAGTTGGAAAACCACACTTATTGGGCTTGCGCTTATTGTAGGCGGTTTTATCTCAAAATTTGTACCTATTGCAGGGCAGGTTACCAGTTGGAACGAGGTAATTATGGCGGTTGGCGCAGGCGTGTTGCTTTGCTTTTCAAACGTCAAAGCAATAAAAAATAACCCTGATAAAACCATAACAACAGAATAAAATGGGAACATTTGAAATAAGATTATACTATGCAGGAATTATTTTACTAATAATTGCTTCTATTTTCTTTTTTTACGGTTTGTTTTTTGGAAAATCACCAGAAGAAAAAACTGATAATCAATATTTTATCAAAAAAATAGACAGCCTGGAAAGCTGCATACAAAATTATGAACAACGAGCAGAACAAGAACGAATTTACAGAAACGAACTCTACCACAAGAGGGACAGTTTGGAGAATATTATTGTGCTTTATGGTGTTTATTTGCCTAGTTTACAAGAACTTAAACGCACAAAAGCCCCATAGCCCCCAAAGGGGGAACAATACAAAAATTGTTCTTATTAGTGCTGATGTGTGTATTGATAGCGTGAGTTATGAAAACATACGCAAAGAAATAAGCACTTTGAGGCAAATAAAGCACATTGATAGCACTATTCAAAATTCTTTTTCAAAAGAATTAGCACTAAAAGATAGCATTATCAACTCGCAAAAAGTAGAAATAGTCGCTTACCAGGACAGAATACAAACACTAGAAAAAAGCAACTCAAAACAACGGAAACGCAGTTTTTGGCAAAAGCTCGCTACTCCAATAAGTTTTTTAACAGGTTTATTTTTAGGCAAAATTTAAGACAAAGTACCAGGACAAAATGAACACCTTACAATTACAAAAATTCATCAATGAAACAGGTTATAATGATTTGTTAGAAGATGGCGTTTTGGGTCAAAAAACCAAAAACGCAAAGGCACAAACAGAGCAAAATATTTCAGATGATTTAAGGCAAAAATACGGAATTAAGTATTATACAGGCTTTTATGCGGTCAGAAGTAAGGAAGAATTTGACAACTTAGCGACTGATTGGCTATTGTTTTTCAGAAACGGCATTATTACAGGGTGCGTGCCTTGTAGCACACGTGCAGGAGATTTTTATTGGCAAAATCCTATTACTTACGGTGGCATTACAGGCACAGCCGTACTTGCAGAAGGTTATTATCCAAAAACTTACTTAGGCTCGTGGCAGACACGTTTGGGTTGGCGTTCTTTTGAGTGTTTGCAGGTAAAAAGCATCAAAATATACAGGGACGGCAACAGAAACCGCATTATTGACAAAACTACGCTCGTGGTTGGTGGTACGGATATTGGCATCAATATTCATTCCGCAGGTTGGGGAAACCTTATAAACCGTTGGTCAGCAGGTTGTATTGTGGTGCCTCGTGAGCATTGGGACAATTTTGCTAGTGAGAACTTACAAGAAGGAATTAGTTATGATTTGGTTTTAGTATAATGTTGAGAATGGTTTTAAATGTTAGAGTAGAAAAGCACGCTATTTTAGTGGTGCTTTTTTTGTGGTTATGATTTTAACACAGTAATAAGTGCTTTTGGAATGAAAGAAACATCTAAAAAAATACCGTCTAAATGGTCAAAATCTTTGTCGGTTGTGATGAGTGTAAGCTCCAAAACATAAGCAGTTGCAGCTATCCACAGGTCATTTTTACCCATATTTTGGCTTAATTTTGATGGGATAGCCTTATTTTTACCTTGACTAAACGTGTCTATTGCTACATAAGCATCAAGGATTTCAGAGCCTTGTAATTCCACAATTACAAAACTATCTAAAAGTGCCTGTAATTTGGCTTGCTTTAAAATGCCGCACTCATTTTGAATAGCAAATGATTTTACCTCCGCAGAGGAAACATAGGAAATGTAAACGGCTTCCTTTTTAGGATTGATGTAATTGCTTACATTTTCTCCACCATCTCTCACAAGTTCAATGATGATGTTTGTATCTATTAAAATTGCCATTATTTATTACTCTTTCCGTACATTAGCTCGTCCAATTCCTTATTTTGTTTAGCCGTGAGTTTTACTGTCCCAACCACCTTAGATAAGTCTTGCTTTAATCCCATTTTTTTAGCATATTTGTCAGCACCCCCCATAGCGAGGATTTCTTCCACATTGTGAGTTCTCATAGTTGTAAATGTTTAGTAAATATTTAGGTTAATCTTACCCAAGTACAAATATACAAACTTCTCACTATAAAGCAAGAAGTTTGTAAAATTTATTTTTATTTATTTGCTTTTTGCTCCTTTATTCTTAGTGTGGTGGCTTTGAGCGTGTCGTTTAAGATTTCTGCATAGTGTTTGCGTGTCATTCTTATATCTTTGTGTCCTAGCATTTTAGCAACTTCTTCAATAGGATAACCATCATTTATCCAAACCATACCAGCCGTTTTGCGCCCACTTCTATTTTGGATTGTGTCGTTAATTTTGACTATTTTAGCTATTGTTTTGATTTTTTCGTTGTGTGTAGGTAATGCGCCCAAAGGTAGCTCCCAGCCATATTTTTCTAAAATAGCTTTTCCTTCATCAAAAAATGGTACAACTTGCAGTATTCCAGTTTTTTGGCGTGGTTTTATAAGCCACTCTGTTCCGTCCTCTTCTATTTTGAGATGTTTTGAAGATAATTGCTCCAAATCACACCACAAAAACCCTGTAAAAGCGGTAAACACAAACACATCACGAATTTTGTCAAGTTCTAAATCATCAGAAAAATTATACTCCACAAGGGCTTTGAGTTCATTCCAACGTAAGTAGGGCGTGTCGTCTGCATCATCTTTGAGTGGCTTATTTCCGTAATAGGCACTTTTGGTAAGTTTGTAGCGCAAGGCGTAAGAATGCCCCTTTTTCACCAGACTACCATACTTATTGACATAGGTATTTTTATTGATTTTGGGTTGTTTTTGGTTGGTGAAATTTGCTGTTTTGAAATGTTCTATCATTTTATCTGCAATTTCAACATCATAATCTTCATAGCATAGGTCTTTTTCCTAATGCTTTCAAAATAGTCGCCTATGTTTTTGGCACGAAATAGCGCAATATCTTCGTTTTTCTTTTTGAAAATACCAGAAAACGCCTTTTTGCTGATAAGTTCCAAAAGAATTGATACAATACTACGTTCTTTGACTTGTGGAGGATTAAGCAAATCATTCATATTGACTTTTTCAATCATAATTTTTGCCACAAGAGCAGCCGTAAGCATTTCGGGTGCTTCTTTTTTGAGATGCTCGTAAATCTCCTGAATAGTAGATTTGATTTCATTGATATTTTTGTTGATGCTTTGGGCATTTGCACCTTTGACTTTGGTTTTTTGCCAGTTGGCTAGTAAACAGGTTTCGTGGGTGCTGATGTCTGCCGTTTTGCCTTTGATAGCAATACGCACATAAATAGTCCAAAGTTTACTTTTTTCTTTGTCCTTAGACTTTGATGATTTGATTTTGAAAGATATCCCCATTTTTGCAGTTCTTGTTTTAAGAAAATTTTTTTAGCATTAGAAATTTGGTTTAGATTGAAAAAATAATCTAATCAAATTTTTTCGTATGTAGGGTATTACATTTGGAACGCCCAGAAAGATACCCACAAATTGGATATTATGAATGGGAATAACACGAAAAAGCACGCCTTTTGGCGTGCTAAATTACTAAAATAAAACTACTTGTAGTCTGTACGGGCTACTTTTTTATACTACCTAACCCCCTCAATATCATTCTATTGCACTTTGTCGGCGGCAAATTCTCCGTTTTTTGGTGCTTTTTGTCGGCAAATCTGTCGGCAGAAGGCACCAGTTTTATTTATTTTCAAGTAGTTGTATTATTTTATCTTTGAGTTGCAGTTCTTTCTTAAGATACTCTATTTCAGCCTTACACGTATCTAGTGTAATATTTGCATTTTTTCCAATAGCAAGGTTATTATTATCCCCTATGTTTAAATTTTTTTCTTTATCCTCAATAAACGTATTTATTGGCACGTCCAAAAGATTAGCTATTTTTTCTAAGTCCTTTAAAGAGTATGTACCTAGTTTTTCCTTCTTATTGTATGCTTGTGCAGAAATATCTAGAACTTCGTAAATTTTTTTTTTACGTATATCTTTCTCATTTATAAGAGTTTGTATAATTTCCTTAATGCTCATTGAAAAAAAATTTAAACTTTTTGTTGATATATTAAACTTTAAGTTGTATGTTTGCAACAGTTAATTTATACTAAACAAACATTGAGCCAAAATTAACAAAATTTAAGTAATAAACAACAGCCGACAAAATGAAATTTTACGAAAATTTTAAGCAAAAATTATCTCCAGAAAAGAAACGCCAAACTTTTGCAGACCTTCAAAAACTTTACGGTATCAAAAAAGATGCAGTCAGAAATTATTTGAAGTTTGGCGTTTGCAAAGAACTAGAAAAGCTACAAATAATAGCAAAAAATTTTAATACTTCTGGTAGCAGTAGTATTGATGAATTAGTAAAAGAAATCAACCAACCAACCCCAACCCCCAAATCAATAAAGCTATGAAAGAGATATTTAAACCCATTGTTAAAGCATTAAACATCAGCCAAGAGGCAAAAGATGAAATAAACGCTTTTTTTGAGAAAAAAACGGAAGAAATAATTGCAAGCGTTGAAGAAATGAAAACCTTATTAACTCCACACAAAGAAGAGTTAATAAGCCTTTTAGAAATATACACACCAAGTAAGATGGATGAAAGTTCATTACTTCTTATCCGTAATTTTTTTGAAAATGTTGAGGACACGGTTAAAAACGACAACAGCATTTAATGTTTCATCTTGTTGTTTTTTGGTATCAGTTGTGGCAATTTCCAAAGCACCAATTTCAAGAGTTGCAATTAGTTTCTGTTCTTTTGTGGCATTTTCAGATACTACAATTTTGTTGAGTTCTTCAATTTTTTCTGTGATTTCAGACATTGTTTTATTATTTAGATTGTGAGAAAGTCCAAATATAAAACAAAACCGCTTTATCTCCAAAAGAGATAAAGCACCCAAGATAGCCAAGATGCACCTATCAAAAAGTTTAAAGCATCAATATTTTTAACTTTTATCTTTCAAAATAATGAAACAACTCACAAAAGAAAGTTTTTTAGCAGGTGCTAAATTTCAGTACGCACAATGCCCGTTTTTTAATCCTATAATGTGGCACAAAAACGGATTAATTTATATAGCAGGGCAAGTGGTAACGCATGTTTACCCTGTGAGAAATCATAATGATTTTGGGTTTTTCGTGGATAAATGGAACGACCCAGACGCTATTGCATTCACAGAATATAATGATTATGCACTTTGCGAAAATGAAAAACAATAACCACACCGCCCCAGATAGCACGTTTCCCCGCATCAACCACGTACGCAAGTACCAAAAAGAGTATAAGGAAGCAGAAAGAGATAAAAGTATAGCACGCTCAAAAAAGCTAGATAAATGGTAATTATCACCAAATAACCCCCTAAACAAATGAAAAATCCCCAAGACGTGGGAGCGTTAAAAAACGCTCCCTTGACAAACACACCCAAATTTTTTGAACCTATCATTAAACTTTTGAGAGATAAAGAACTATTGCTTGACACTTACAAGGAATTTGAGAATACAGATACTTTTTGGGATTACACACCAGAAAGAACGCAAAAATATTACGCTCAAAAAAAACATCTGAAAAACGAAATAGACACTATCAAAGTGTTTTTTTATGAATATGATTTGCACGAAAGAAAGCGCAAAAAGCAGGCAAATTTTGACTTGCAAAAGCAATTAGAGTTTTGGGTTATAGAACACAAAAATAATCTATTAGAAGAGAAAAACAACAGTCTAGAGATAGAATTAAAACGCACCAAAGCACTACTTGAAATTTCAAATACGTTGTTAGAATTTGAAATTTTTTCAAGAGAACTCCTTAAAAATCTCCCTGAAAACGGCTAAAAACGCCTCTGCGGAGGGTTTGTATTATTGGTTTATCAAACCCGCCCATTGTGCAGATTTCTTAAAAAAACAACGAAAAAACAAAGAACAAACAAAGAACGACACAAAATTATAATGAAAATTGCTAAAATCACTTCCCGTAAAATAGTTGTCTATACCTTAGGTGGTAATACCAAACCCAAAAAAGAAGGTACTAAAATGCCTATTGATAACACCGTACAAGAGGGAGAATTATCAGTAAAAGCACAAACAAGGTTAAAAAACGCTATTATAACACTTACGGAGTGTTACGCATACAAAAAAGAGAATACCAAAGGCAAAGAAGAAAATATAACCTTTCTTACTTTGACGCTATGCAGTAAGCAAAAACACGACGACAAATATATAAAAAGATATATGTTATATCCGTTTTTAGAGTATTTGAAAGATTACGAAAATGTAACGGCGTATGTGTGGCGTGCAGAAGCACAAGAAAACGGGAATATACACTTTCATATTTTGGCAAACCGTTTTATTAAGTGGCGCAACATTCGTACAAAATGGAATAGCATACAACGCAAAGAAGGTTATATAAAAGAATATCAAAACAAGTTTAAGGTTATGAGTTTGGAAGACTACACTAATTTTAGACTAGAAGAGTACAACGAAAAACTACAACAATTCAAAGATAAGTACAACGAAAAAGTACAAAAATGCAAAGATAAAGGACTTAAAGCACCCAAATACAACAAAGATTATGAACCAAAATTTCAAATAGACAAAGTAACTAAGGCGTATGAATATGGTGTAAAATCATTTTGGAACGACCCAAACAGTACGGATATTAAGAAAATGGATAGGATTTACAATACAGTTGCTTATATGACAAAATACATGGCAAAAAATAAAAAGTATGGTACTGCAAAAGAAGGAGAAGAAAACGCACAACCAGAAGAAAAAACCACAATAAGACCTATTGAAGGGCATTTGTGGGGAAAGTGTGACAATATAGACAAAGCCGAAATATTAGAATTACAACTTACAGAAGATTTAGAAAGTTTTATCAGAACCATACGCCTTGACAAAGATAATTTCATTGTTGAGAAAGATTATTTTTGTCTGTATTATTTTGGTAAAACAGACTATAAAACTTATCCAGAAAGTTTACGGAAGTTGTATCAGCAACAACAGGAAGACAATTATTTAATTTTAAACTAAATATGAAAGTATTAAATTTATACGCTTGTTTAGGTGGTAACCGCCTACTCTGGAGCGGGTGCGAGGTTACAGCGGTGGAGTTGGACGCAGATTTAGCCAAAATGTACCAAGAGAGATTTCCAAATGATACTGTAATTATTGGAGATGCACACGAATATTTACTGCAAAATTACAAAAACTTTGATTTTATTTGGAGCAGTCCGCCTTGTCCTTCTCACTCAAAAATCAGAACACTAAGGAAAGATAATGATTGTTTCGTTCCAGTTTACCCAGATATGCAGTTGTGGCAAGAGATTATTTTTTTACAAAAAATGTTTAAAGGTAAATTTTGCGTGGAAAATGTAATATCTTATTACGAGCCGTTTCTTCCAGCTCAAAAAAGAGGTAGGCACTTATTTTGGTGCAATTTCAAATTACCTCAAATTCTCACCAGGAGAACGTGTCCAAAAATCAGAGTAAAGGACAAAAGACTTGAGGCGCAACAACTCAAAGATTTATCAGACTTTCATAATTTTGATTTTTCTTTGTATAAAGGTTCGCAAAGAAAAATAAAAATAGCCCGGAACTTAATTGATTATCAAGTAGGAAAAACAATTTTTGATGCCGCTATGAAAATTTACAAAAAAAAATCAGATAATCAATTATCATTATTTTAACCCAAAAATCTAAACTAGTCCAATGAAACGCAGACCCGCACAATATCATAACCATTACCAAATACAAGTATTACGTACCGCAATACTTGATTATGAAAAACTAATTTTAGAATTTCAAATTAAAAAAATGAAAGCAGAAAAAACACTAAAAAATTATATGATTTGCTAAGAAAAAAACCCACAAAAAATACTACTGTAATATATCTCTATGATATTTACAGTAGTATTGTTATTGCTAGTTAAAAACGCCCCACGTAACCGCTACAGTTGTGTTATGTAGGTGCTATGTAACTCTCACGTAACCGCTAAAAATAGCGTAAAAAAACGGTAACATTTCAAAATGTTACCGTTTTTTTTATTCGTTAAAATATTGTTCCAACAAATTTTCTGTAATAACCGCTTCCTTATAAGTAAGTCCGTGCCTTAACTTAATTTTTTGGATAAGTTCATACGACTTATCACGTCCCCACTTGTATTTAGTTTGTAAATCTTTTGCGTGTAAAATAATCATAATAATTTTAGATAAAATTTGATATGCAAAGATAGATAAAAAACTATAAATAGTTGTACGCTAACTTACGGATTTGTCGGCAGGGTTACGAATACTTACTAATATTTACTTCTACTATTTCATTATCCTTTTTGATGCGTTACGTTTGCATCACACAAAGAGAAAAAAGAGAAATAAAAATGATAGGTTTATTATTAGCAGGTGGCGCATTAGTCGTAGCATTTTTGGCAAATAAAGGCAAAGCAGTCAAAAATTTGACTTTTGGAATGTCCTTTAAAAATTTTGGTATTGATAGCGTAACCGCAGACGGCTTTAAATTTAATGTAGTTGTAGCAGTAGATAACGCAAGTAATCAGACCTACACAATGGAAAATGGAAAGTTTACATTACGTTATCCTAATAATTCCTATTCAAAAGCAGGCGAAGTTCTTTTTAATGGTAAAACAACAGTAGAACCACGTAGCAACAGCGAAATAAGCGTTAAAATTACAATAGGAGCGTTACCAGCAATAAAAATTATAAGAGAATTTATCAGAATACGCAAAGCAGGCGGATATATTATGAAAGCAGGCGTAGCTGGAACAGTATCAGTATTAGACATGCCAAGTATCAATATAAATCAAGAAATAAACTTATTTGAGTATATCAATAATGTTTATGAAGAATTTGCTTTTGTTTTTGATATTCTTTTTGGAAAAATGAAAAAAGATAAAACTACTTCACAAGGTACAGAAGGACCTGATAGAAATACAGAAGTAAGCACCAACACGCCAACAACAACACAAAAACAGTTAGTAGCACAAGGTAAAGCACGTTCCAAATTTTGGAGAAGGAAACCTAAAGTATGATAAGCAGACAAAAAGCAATTTCATTGATGCCTCCAGTAGAAGGCAAAACTAAGATTATCAATGAATTTGGAATAACCAATGATATTATTTCAGTTACTAAAAAGCATTACGAAAGTAATTATTTGCAGTCAAAGGAAATAGCAAAGTATTTCAAAGGTGCTACTATTACAGAAACTTGTAAAAATATTTACAATTGGACACGCCAAAATATCAAATACAAAATTGATGTAGCAGGCACACAACAGATAAAAAGTCCCTCTAGTGTTGTAAATAGTGGTTTTGCAGACTGTAAAGGTTTAAGTATTTTTATTTTATCAGTCCTTCAGAATTTAGGAATAAAAAGTAATTTTCGTTATGCGTGCTATCGTGGTAAAGAAGTAACACACGTTTACGTGGTTGCATACGACGAGCAAGGGCGTACAATTAGCGTAGATGCGTGTATAGCGTGTTTTAACGTGGAAAAACCAAACATATATTACAAAGATGTAATGACACAAATAAGTACAATATCAGGAATAGGGAACGCAGTTTGCGGTTGTGGCAAAAAGAAACACAAAAAACATAAAAGATATACAGATAATGCAGTTTCTGGAACTTCAGATTATGATGATTTGATTAGTGGTTTGTATGATGATGACGTGAAAGATGTTTTTGTTGGTACTATTTCGGTTTACGAAGATAACCACGTAGGAACTACCAAAGAACAATATACAATGCCGTTTTATTTGAAAGATGATAATATAGCAGTTCACGGCACTTTTATAGGAAGTTTGCACGAGATAGGTTTTTTAAGAAAAGCATTCAGAAAAGTAGGTAATACTATTAAGAAGGGCGCACAATTATACGCCAAAGGATGGCAAAAAGTAGGGCAAGTAATTAAAAAACACGGTGGTAAAGCACTTACAGTCGGTTTAAATTTCGTTCCTGGTGGTGGCGTAATTAACAAAATACGTGAGAATGTCCGTACTGGACAAAAATTTTACAAAGGACTTGCTAAAGCAGGGTTAATGGATGCGGTTACAAGTTTCGTTCCTGGTGGCAAATTTGCCAAAGCAGGTTTAATGCTTGCAAAAGGTAGAGGGTTATTAAAATCTCTCAAAGGTGCAAAAGGACTTTTGAAAAGTGCTAAAGGTTTGTCTTTTATGGCAAAAGCTAAGAATATTTTTCAGAAAGGTAAAAAAGCGTTTCAAGCGGTGCAACAAGTACGTGAACAGTTTGCACCACAAGAGGAAGAAATGCCAGATTACGCACAACAAGAAATGGCACAACCGCAAGAACAACAAGAAACGTATCAGCCACAACAGTACGAACAACCAGAAGAAGATTCTTTTAGAGAAAACGTACAAGAAAGCGTACAAAATGTACGTGAGCAAGCAGAAGAGGCAGGTTTAGACCCTGACCAGATGCAACAACAATGGCAACAAAATTATAGTGATAATCTTCAGCAACAAGAACAAGAAGAAGAACCACAATTTTAGAATAAGCAAAAAAATAAATTTTTAATATTTTAATTACCAAACAAAATGGGACGTAAAAAAACATCTGTAGGTGGAAAAGATAAGAAAACCACACCAGCACAAAGGTTAAAAAGTACACTTTCAAAGAAAAACCAAAGAAACAAAAAAAAGGAAGCTACTTTAAGGGGTTTACAAAGCCTTAAAGGCATAAAAACTGAAATCAGTAAAGCAGATTCAAGAAGTGATGCTCTAGACAAAGCTATTGCAACGGAAAGAAAAAAATAATTTTTTCCTTTCAAAAGTAAAAAATAAAATCAAAAAAGTAAATCAAAACTAAAACATATCAACAATATGAAAAATGGGTAATATTAACTGGAAAGAAGTCGGTACAAAAATAGGCGGAGCGGGACTTGGTGCAATAGGTACAAAAATGATTTTAAAGGTTTTGCCGGCAACAGTTCCGCAAATGTGGAAGGGTATAGGTGCTATGATTATAGGTGCGTTCTTACCTACCTTCATAAAAAGTAATTTTGTAGAAGAAGTCGGTAGTGGAATGATTGCGGTAGGTTCACAAGAGCTTGCAAGTTCTTTTGGGTTTGCGGTTTCTGGTGTAGAAGATCCAGGTTATTCAGTATCAGCCCGTAATATGGCTATTGAACAAGCTAATCATCAATTAGCAGAATACATTGGCGAAGCAGAACAGTTTTACAACGAAGTTTCTGGAGATGAAGATTTTGTCGCAGGTGATGAAAACTTTGTAGCAGGTGAAGAAGACGAAGTTTCTGAGGAAATTGGCGCAATGTAGAAAATAAAAAATAGCTACTAGAAGTAGTTTAGTAGCTATTTTTTCTAAAAAAATTAAATTTCAAAATATCAAAAAAATAAAAATATGCGAGGTCAAGCGACAAGAGATAGAGAATTACGCAACTGGTTAGTTGCACAAAATCCGCAACTTTCCCCAACTATTGGAAGTTTGCGCCAAGAAGAAATTTTTAAGAACAACAAAACAAGTTTTTCTTTAGACTTTTTGGAAAATTTATCAAGGATAAAAAGTGCCACAGAAAGACTGTTAAATACTAATGATGGTTTTGTAGCGCACAGTATTGGGGTGTTTTTATTGCGAGTAATCAAAGGACAAGAAGGCGCAAGTTTGCCACAGTCTTATGTAAATGGTTCAGTTTTTCCAAAATCTGGAACATTTGATCCTGAACATTTGGATGGCGTTTTGTACAACGGTTCTATGGAAATACGCAATAACAACGTAATTCTTGCTAAGCAGATTGATTTGTTACGCTTTAGAAAAGTGCCAAAACAACAAAAAACTAATGATATTAGAATTTTGGGCGAACAAGTTTCAGAAGTGAAACAGGTTGTTTTGGGTCAGAAAGATGAGTTTGATATTGAGAAAATGATTACGGATATTGAACCGTATTTTATGGTGTCTGGTGGTAAAAAACCACAAGTTAACCTTTCATTGCCAGTTTTTGAAAATGCACAAATTCAAAGCGTAGAGAATAACGTAGATTACAAAATTTGCGTAATTCTGTACGGTATGCACTTAGAAAGTGGCGCAAAAGCAGTAGAAGCATTGGCGGGCAATTTGGGAGCTATCAAAAAAGCTAGAATTGCACAACGCAAAAAAGTAGCGTAATTTCTTAGGAAAAAATAAAAATCCAAAATAAAAAAACGTCTTATAAACCTTTGTAAGGCGTTTTTTTCTTAATCAATATAATTATGATTATACCTACAATTTCGGCAAGTGTGCTAATCCGTTTGACTGTCTTAAATTTAATGACAAGCATTAAATTTGGCGACCAGACACAATTAAAGGGAATGAAGATTAAAGGAATGACAAGAGTAAATACTGCAGATGACGACGTGGATAATTTTGATAATCAACAACGTTATGTAACGCTTAAACAAGGTGCAACATTGCATTTTGACAAATTTCCAATATCTGAAATGAAAACCAAAGAAAGAGCAGATACATTTTCTTTGAAATCTGAAAAACCTATTGATTGGGCTAACTCTCTAATAGAGTGGAACACTCCTTTAGCAGGTTTGCCTACAGAAGGAAAATATATTACGTTTCTTGTTTTTTACGAAAAAGCATAGTTTTATTTTGGTAACAAATGTACATGTTACCAAAATACTAAAAAATTAAATCAACCCAAAACATTACAAAAATGCTAGATAAGTGCATCAACTGGATAAGACTAAATAAATTCGGATATTTCACAATAACCGACTTGAAAGGTGGCACGGTGGGGCGTTCTGAAAATAAAGATATTGAAAATCTTGTAAACAGTTTTTTGGAGATTACAGACACACTTAATGCAGGTACTTATACGCTACATGGTCAGAAAGATATGAATTCCTCCGCCAGTAAGATGTCGTATAGTTTTGTTATCCACGGCCCAACCAATAGCGCAAGTATTGGTTTTGTACAAAATAATGACGTGCAAAATTTGCAACAACAAATGTTTACAATGCAATTAGAACATCAATCTAAGTTAAATGATTTGAAATATGAAGCATTGAAAAAAGAGATGTTGCAAAGTAAAAAAATCAATAAAGGCGGTGATAATGATATGATTAGCAAAGTAGCGGGAATAGTTGAAAATATTTCTAAACTAAGCGAAAAAAATTCAACGCCACAAACTATGCAAACCACGCAAACCACAAAGGCACAAGTAGGAAGTACACAAGAAGACGTATCAGGTGCTAATTTAGAAACTATTGCGGGCGTTTTGGGTGATAACGAACTTGTAAAAACTATCAATAACCTTGCTATAATGGCAAAGACAAACCCAGACCAATTAAAAACATTTGTAGGTATGTTAAACTCCTAAAACTAACAAAATGGCACAATTCATAAATAACACAATAGACAAAGAAGTACGTAACAAAACACTTACGCCAAGTACTATACGAGAAGAAATGCATTCGGATATTACATTTATCAGTCGGTGCGCGCAAGTTCGTATAAATGGTATTCCTTTGTCTTATGGTGAGGAACTAAAATTTTTGTCTCCAGTTTTTGGCGCAATAGACAAAACAAAATATGAGATTAAGTTTCCGAATGACCTAGATTTGGATAATAATGTTTACATCATTAAATCAATTCATACAACTTTTATAGGATAATGAAAACACACGAAAAATACAATTTGAAACTTCCAACTACTGGAGTGGTTACCTCTGGTTTTGGGTTTAGGTTTTTGCAGGGCGTAAAGCAATGGCACAATGGAATAGACGTGGCAAACAAGCAAGGAACGCCCGTAGTATCTCCAGCTTTTGGAACGGTGATAAAATCAAGTTATGATAACCTAAATGGTAATTATGTGATTATCCAACACGAGACAATAGTAACAACTTTTTGTCACTTGTTTAATAAGCGGGTGAATGTAGGTGACAAAGTACATCAAGGGGAAGAAATAGGTACAATGGGCACGACAGGTTTTAGTACAGGCGTACATTTGCATTTTGGCGTAAAAGAAAACGGCAAAGATATAGACCCAACAACATATTTTCAATTTAATTAAAAAATGAATAAATTATTAATGCTACTTGTAACAACACAAGTAAAACCTTCAGGAAAAGCAACCCCTACAAAGAAAGTTAAAACAACAGAAACAACTACAAAGGAATAGACTATGTTAAAGGGAATTGAGATGTTAAAAAATATAATTCCTACAGTAGTTTTATTGTGCGGACTGTATTATACCATTGAGGGACGTTTAAACGTAATTGAATTACGTTTAAACGCTAAAAAAATAAGAATTGAGAAGTTAGAAAGTCAAAGCGAAATAAATATAAAAACTTTCCAAGACCTTACACGGTCAATAGACAAACTAAATTTTCACTTTGAAAATCAAGAGAAACGGCTTGTAAAAGCAGAAACTAAATAATTTATGATAATTCCGTTTATTATTTTGGGCGTGATTATTATTGCATCAGCAACAAAAGCATCAGCCAAACCAAACACAAGAAAGAAAATGACTAGTTACGAAAAAACCGCTTTAACAAGGTACGGACAAAGTTTTATAGATGAATTGAAAAAAGTTACAACCGTTTTAGGATTTCCTTATGAATGGTTACTTGCTATGATGAATTCAGAAAGTGGCATAAATCATAAGGCGTACAACCCACAAGGTGGCGCAACTGGTTTAATTCAGTTTATGCCAGATACTGCAAAATGGTTGGGAACAACCACAACGGCACTAATGAATATGTCTGCAATACAACAACTTGTATATGTTCAGAAATATTTTGAAGGTTTGGGTTTGGTAGGAAAAATCAAAAGTCCACAAGATTTGTATGTAGCTACTTTTTATCCTTACGCACTCTCACAACCAGATAGTTATATTATTGGTAGTGAAGTAAGTCCCGCAAGAGTTTTATTGATAGCACAAGTAAACAAAATTTTTGACATCAATAATAACAATGCTATTACAAAAGGAGAGTTTAAGCAGTTTGTAAGCAAAAAATTTAAAGAAATTTTGTAATGAATAATCTTAAAGAATTAATTTTGAGAATTTACCTAAACATTTATGTTTTGTTGGGTGGAATGAAAAAAAGCTATTTAACAACGTCTGCAGGTACTTTTTGTATTATTGCAGGTTGTTTGGTTGGTTTGCGTGGTGATTGGGTAAGTGCTAGTATTGCACTTACTGCAGGCACGGGGTTACTTTTTGCAAAAGATGTATAATGATTTATTTATTTGGTGTAATTGCTTTAATGGCGTTATTTGGTGGTAGTGGAGGTTTTGTATTTCCTTTGAGAGATGCAAAAAAAAGATATTATTTACCTAAAACTTTTGGCGGTGATTTTTGGAATACAAGTTGGAACTTTGGCGCAAGTCGTGGCGGACACGGACACGCAGGAATAGATTTAGTACCACGCACCACGCCCAAAACTACAGCAGATTTAGCACAACACGAAATTTTATCGTATGGTAGTGGTGTAGTAAAAAATAGCAGTTATAATGCTACTTACGGTTACATTATTGAAATACACCACACAAGCGGACTTAAAACCCGTTATGTACATCTTTCTAAATCTTTTGTAAAAAATGGTCAAAGTGTATCAGCAGGGCAAAAGATAGGTTTAATGGGTTATTTGGGAAGCAGTCCCAATAATATTTCAGGTTCTCACTTACATTTTGAAATATATGTAAATGGCAAAGCAGAAGACCCAACAAAGCATTTAAAACAAGTTTTACAGTAGGAAAATGATAGATACAAAATTAGTAGCAGTTATAAGCACCAAAGATGTAACCATAAACGGCAGAACAATAAAAGCAGGTTACATTGTAGGTTATATGCGTGCAGGCTCACAAGCAGAAGCAAAAACTATTTTAGCTACCAAAAAAACAGTTGTTTTAATAAAAATCATTCTAAACTTTGGTAATACTTTAGGTTTGCCTTTGGTTGTTTCTGAATACGGTTTGCAGTTTGTAGCAGAACTTCCAACAAAGGATTTAGTAGCTACAAGTAATTTAGCAGTAACCAAATTAGGAGCTAGAATGATAGATGTAAAACAACTTTTAAATAGTTCTAATTTATCAAATACTTATCCAATTTATGAGCAACCAACTAATACAAAAGTAGTGGGAACTATCAATGTAATGCATTTGACAGCAACACAAAGATACTTTACAACTGGATATGTTTTTTATGGTGCTAATGGTACTTTGTGGCACAATGTAACGAATGCAGATAAAAGCGTAAACGGGTGGTTATTATTTGATAGAAGGTTTAATTATGCGGATACCTGGTCAGATTTTACGGCGGACGTGGCAAATGTAGTGATACAACAACCTTTACAAGCGGTGCGTGATACAGTGGAAACCATACAAGAAAATGCGGGAACTTTTAAGACTTTATTAGGTTTGGGTGTCCTTGCGTTGATTATTTCAACATTTAGAAAGTAAAATTATGTTAATCACAAGATTATATACAGTTGCTTTAAAATCATATCCAGATTATCCATTAGGAGGTATTAAGGCAAAAACTTTGCAGGAAGCAAAAGATTTGTTTTTAAAAATCACCGTTGAGGTATTCACGCCAACATTGACGTTTAAAAATGATGATAGAGAATATTATACATTAAAAACACGAGGTGTCAGTTTTTCAAAAGATTTGGTACTTACCGGAGATTTTTATGAGACAAAGCAGGGCGCAAGGCGTTTACTTTCTCAGGCAGTCGTTTTGAGTGATAACGGTATTTTGTTGTTTGTGGCAAATCCTATGAGTAATAACAGTCCTACAAATGGCGTGGCGTGGTTTACTACTGGACGCATGCGAGAAGGTAATTATTTTGAGGTTATCAGCACCGACAAAAAACGTAGAGGGTGGATAAGTGGTAGCGGTGCATCTTTTGGTAAGGAATGGTACGGTTTTAGAACAGAAAGTACAAAACCTTATGTAAAACCTACTACAACAACACAAACGAATACACAAGTAGTTGCACCAGTAGTGGTAAAACCTACACAAGTCATCGTTCCAGTTGCAGTAAAACCGACTGTAAAACCTTTGATAAATCAGGGTTATGATAATACTTTTTTTGTTTTAGAACCGCCAAAAGAAGAAAAATCAAATCTCCTACCTATTTTGGGGTTGTTACTAAGTGCTTTTACACTATTCAAATAATTTAAAATTATGATGTTTTTAGCTTTTTTAGGAAAAAATATTGGTAGCATTATTGGGTTTATTATTGGTGCGCTTTTGTCGTGGCAAGTAGCAACTACTTTGCACGTTTGCCCAGAGATACCAAAATGTCCGCCACAAAATATTACGGTTTACAACATTACAAACGAAAAAATCAAAGTCAAAAACGGCGGTACTATTGATATTGACCAAATCATTAAAGATAACAAAAACACCACCACAATACCAAAAGACACTTTACCAGTAAGAAAGAAAAAAAGTTTTTGGGATTTATTCAGAAGAAATAAAGAAAATGGAACTAAAACGTAACCCTAAAAAATGTAGTGTACCAAACATTACTTTTAAATTTGATACAGACGAGGAAGCAGATGAATTTTTAGAAAATTGGTTAAATAGAGATAAAGCAATTTTCACAATGAATAATCAAAGTACGGAATTTATGCAAAAAATTCATCAGAAAGTAAAAAACGCTATTGGGGATATTGGTTGCTATTCAGATATGATACTTATTGCAAATATTCGTACTGATGAAAGTAGGTTTCAAAACCGTACAAATGCGTTTAGCGAACTTTCAGCGGATAGTGTGGCGCAAAATTACGACCCTAATAAATTTGACCCTATTGTTATTTGGAACGACCCAACCAATAAAAAAGATTATGTACTTTCTGGACACAGTCGTTTTGAGGGAATGAAACGCCGTAAAGAACCAAATATACCAGCCCGTTACTTTGAGGGAACAGAGGCACAAGCTATACAGTTTGCACGTATTGACGCAAACCGTAGCGCAAATGTAGAAAATCTTGTTGAGGATTTGAAAGCATATATTTTGATGCGTGACGGCTCAATACCTAAGAAAATAAAACCAGCGACACAAACAGCTATAAAAAACGCGTTTAAAGGTACACACGCCAAACTAGAGGCGTACAGTTATTTAAATCCAGAGGGGTATTTTATTCAGGCGTTACAAACAGAAAATAAATCAGCATTTCCGTACATAGAAACTAAAGCGTTGTGGATAGGTGAATTACGCAAAAAATACGGTGAAGTTTTTACAAATACTTATGAAGATGATTGTTACAATTTTCTATATAATTCCAGTTCTTTAGGGTTGAAAATGAAGAAAGATGAGTTTTTTGAGGACGTACAAAAACGTATCTCAAGGCAGGAAGCAAGACTTTATCCAGAGTGTAATACACAGGAATGCGTTAGTATGGACGCACTAAAAGAACGTGGACCACGTGGCGAGCCTTACAGAACTTTGAATACAAATCAAAAAGATTTAGATACTATCAAAGAAAGATTAGCTACTGAAAAGCGTTCTACACGTATTTATACAGAAGATGAAAGAAAATTACTTATTGATGTAGCGACAAAGCTAGAGAAAGAAAATAAGCAAATAAGAAAAGATGTAAATATTTTGGAAGAAACAGAAGCAAGTTTGTTTGGTATTGGTTCTAAAAACGACAAAGATGTTTTTTATGGTTATCAGTACACTAAGGAAAGTTTTGAGTTTCTTGACAAAAAACATAAAAAATTTGTAGATGTTTTTGTAGATATTTTTAATAGTGATTGTTCTGTTTTTGTATTTGACAGTAAAGAAAATATTTATGAAGTAGTAGGTTTTGACAGAAATAATAAGGCTTATACTATTGGTTATCATAGGATAAACAAATTTGTAAGAAAAATTATTACGTGGTATAATGCAAGTGAACCAGATTTATTGCATATTTACGGCAGATTCCCAGATAAAAATAACCCTAATTACAACTAATTGTATGAATAAAATTATTATTCCAGCCCCAAGTGCTGAACAGATAGCAATAAAAAAGAAAATGAACAAAGCAAAAAAAGAAGGGCGTATTATCTTTGTGAGAGATGAGGCGCACGAAATAGAACTTTGGGAGCAGTCAAGGCTCAAAAATGCTATTGCAGGCACAAAGAAAAAACGTTAAAGAAATGTCGGTTTGAATCCGACCTGAGGTTATGCCTTGGTAGTAGAATGACTATAACGCTTTTACGGCAATAGTTCGTTAATATTTTATACAAAATATAAAAAAGTCAAATCCCAAAAACTGATAATTTTAGCGAACTATTGACAAAAAACCTACTGAATTTCAGTAGGTTTTTTTGTGCAAAAAGTTTATTATCAAATAGTTACAATAATTTACATTGTAAAATTTACAAAACATTTACAAAGTGTTTACATTTTTTTGCCTAAAATCAGAAGGAATTTACATTATATTTCTGGTGCATTATTCAAAATATCGTCATTCTCAAAAAGTCCGAGAGATTTTAAATATTTGTCGGTTTCGTCAAGGCTAGAGTGTCGGCACTGCATTTGAATAAATTTGATACCGCACCCCATTTTATAATATTCAACCACGCCAGTATGTTTCCAACAGTATAGAGTGTAATTGTCTGGAAATTCGTGCTTATCCCTCAAAGCAGAAAAAGCGGTACTAAACTTGTTTCTAGAGTATTTTATATCATTATCACTAGAAAAAAGATAATCATTTGCAGGACGTTCCAAAAACTTATATTCTGTAAAAATATCCGCTAGTGGTTTAGGTATCATTACGTATTGCGTTTTTTTGTTTTTTGCGCCTTTACCAATGATTTGTATCTTTTTATCCTTTAGATTTACTTGTGAGACCTTTAAACGCCTTAATTCTATAGGACGTACAAAGGTGTAAAAGATACACATACAAAATATATAAAGTTCTGTATCTTCTTCAATAAGCAAGTTTTTCAGTTCTTTTTGGTGTTCTGGTAAAAATGCAATAGATGCCGTTTCTTCTTCTGCAAACTTTTTGAAGGATTTTGTAGGGTCGGTGCTTATCCAATCTCTCTCAAGCATATTGTTAAAAATAGCTTTTATGTAGGATAAATAAGTGTTTTTACTTACGCTATTCATTACCAAACTATCTAAAAAACCTTGAATATGTTTTTTTTCAATATCAGCCAAGAAATTATTATGTAGTTTTTCTTTTTTAAGAAACCCAAAAAACACATTTTTAAAGGAATTATGACGGTTTGCAGTTGTAACGGACACAATACCATTAGCACGCAATACGTGTATTTTTTCTATTGCATCAATGATATTGTATTTTTCTGGTGGAGTTTCTGTAGTCGGTGCAATTATAGCGTTTAGCGTAATTCTATACCCGTCACGCAAAGCATCATTTACATACAAAGAAGTTTCTTTAAACCATTTGTTAAAATTTTCTTTTTGCGGGCATTCCTTACGCCTGCGGTGTAGTTTGTTTGTATTTTCATTAAATAACCAAAATTCTAAAAATTTCAGTTTTTTCCCTTTGTTAGCGCAAAGTTTGTAAGGCAAATTCATAAAATTTTTTTCGTTGCCTATATTATCTATGTTCATATCTTTGGAAAAATCAAGTAAAAACTTTGTCGGTTTGATGTCGGATTTCATAAAAAACGCCCTCAATTGTTAATTAAGGGCGTTTGGTAGTCTGTACGGGACTACCAAATATTGCGTACAAGCACTTTAAAGGCACTTTTTTTGTTTATGTCCGCAAAATCTTCACTTTTTTTAAGACTTCTTTTTCAAAAACTGCCTGCAAATGCACCAAACACACTCCAAAATACAAAAAATATAAATCCTTAATAATCAATACCTTAACCAAATCAACCAAAAAATGAATAACCAAAACCTAATAGCAGAAATCTTTGATTTATTCCAAAAAGATTGGAGTTACCAACAAATTGCTGACAAACTCAATATCTCAAAATCTATGGCGTTTGCGCTGACAAAACAAAACCCACAATTTGAGCAAGTGGCACAAATCAAACAAGAGAAAGAAAACCAACTTATCAATGAAGTTCTAAGGCTACACAACGAGCCAAATACCTACCGACAAATAGCCACAAAGCTAAACATCACCTCAACAAAAGCATTGAGAATTGTAAAAAATAATCAAAATAGCATCATTCCAAAAAATATAAGTGAGTGGCAAGAAGATAGACACGAAATTTTTGAGGAAGAATTTGAGGAAATAGAAATAAAGGCAGTAAGAGAAGAAAATACGCATAACCTTGATAATTATTCGCAGGAACAATGGGAACAAAAAATAAAGTTTAATGATATTTTTGTTGGTAAATGTGAGTATTGGGAAGTTGTTAATGTAACAGAGGAAGGAATTATTGTAAAACATGACTTTTGTGTAAGAGGAATTTGTCTTAAAGAAAATCTTAATCCTGCTTTAAACCCATATCCTCTACAAAGAGAAGACCATAGATATTTCAAAATACTTAGCATTTCAAAAAATAGAGAAATACAATTACAACAAATTGAAAAAATCTAATTGACCATTCATAGAAAATCAAAAAACTAAAAATTTTTTGATTTTTTTTGTTGTTACATTCGTTTTTCTGAAAATACTTCTTTGTTCTGTTCGTTTTGTTCTTTGTTCTATTCGTTTTTCTGAAAATAATTTGTTGTTCTGTTTGTTTCTCTGAAAATATTTCTTTGTTCTGTTCGTTTTGTTTGTTGTTCTATTCGTTTTGTTTGTTGTTCTGTTTGTTTCTCTGAAAATATTTCTTTGTTCTGTTCGTTTTGTTTGTTGTTGCGTTTGTTTTCTGATGTAAACACTTTGTAAATTTCTTGTAAATAGTCCAAAAAATGATGTAAATTGATACCTTTGTAAGAAGTAAGGCTAAACTACAATAAACTACCTAAGATTATGGCACTAAACATTGATATTACAGAAACGCTTTTGTATCAAGAAGGAGAACTAAACGGAGAACTTAAAGGAGAACTCAAAGGAGAACTCAAAGAAAAACTTGCTATTGCGACCACAATGCTCACAGAAAAAATGCCTATTGAGCAAGTGGCTAAGTTTACACGACTTACAATAGAACAAGTACAAGCACTAGAAAAAGAAATAAATCCTTAAATACAAAAACCTACTGCAAAACAGTAGGTTTTATTATGTATTTTGGTTGGTATTGCGCAGAATTGTTGTTTATTTTTCTATTTGTATCAATAGTTTTACGTGGTTTTAGGCTGATATTTTGGGAACTCATAGGGAACTCATAGGGAAATCATAGGGAACTCATAGGGAACTAATAGGGAAATCATAGGGAATAAGGCACTTTTTGAGGAAACCAATAGGGAACTAATAGGGAAATCATAGGGAATAAGGCACTTTTTATTAAAAAAAACAGTTAAAAACCACTAATTTTTGTTCAAAAACAGTAAAAATCTCTAATTTTTAGAGATTTTTTGGTTTGTTCTATTCGTTTTTATACAAATAATCAAAAAAAACTACTAAATTTTAGTAGGTTTTTGTGGTTTAGGCGGTGAGTTTTAAAGGAATATTCATTTGGTTAAAAATCTCTGCTAATTGCTCAAAGTATTGCATTTTTAGACGTTCATAATTGCTAATAGAGTTTTCGTCAGGGCATTCTGTTTGTTGATGAATTAAAATGATATTATTGGCTCTTTCTATCATTTCAATTAAATTCTGTATTTCGGTTATATGTTCCATAAACTTAAAAATTTAGTTGTAAAAAACCTTTATTGATGTTCTTTTTACGTGTTTTGGTAAATAAGAAAAACCATTCTTTTGTATCAATATCCTCAAAAAACTTCTTTTTATGTTCTTTTGGATATGTTTTAACAAAATAAATATCCAAATAATTTTCTTTTTTATACTGTAAAGATTTGAATATTTGTAGTTTCGTTTCTAACATATCATACACTTCAAAATCTACAAAAATAACACAATCTAAGTCGTTTGGGTTTGCTTTTTGTGTGGCAAAACTACCATTAAGCCAAACACTAAAAGAACTTACCAAAATAATACGCAAATCTGCTATAAAAACCTCAAAATTAGCCCAAATATGCGCCCTGTGTTCATTCCAAACTAACAACCTTTGCGCACCCTCAAAGTCTATTTCTATTGCCTCAAATGGCTCTAAATAGCCGTTAGAATTGAAATTAAGCATTGGATTTAGTAGGTTTTAAATTTGTGAACATTTGTTGATAAGATTTAATGAGAAATTTATCCTTTAAACACTAGCTTACTACCATACATATCATTTTCATCTCTTAGTTCCTTGTATTTTTTATAGAGTTTATAGAGTAACTTATCTTTGATTAACTGATTATCAAAGAAATACCCTAAATCATATCTCATATCTACTGACTGAAAAATAGATAAAATAATAGAATTACATACTTTTTTATATACATACTCATCATTATCATAATGATGAGTTAATTCTTCCCTAGCATAATCAAGACTAAATACAAGTTCAAAATTCCTCTTTACATAGTTTCTATCTTCTGTAAATTTTATTAACTCTCCACCATAAAAACCCAAAGCATTATCAAGCATACTGTCAAGAAACGCATTAACAGTATCTTTAATCATTTTTTTATTGAGTTCATTTTCTAACTTATATCTTTCTATATCTAATTTATATCTTTCTAACTCTTCTTTTTCTTTTACATAATCCTCTTGTGGAGTTACTCGGATATTTTCAGTATCTGATGGTTTTGTTAGAGTATCTGATGGTTTTAGCTTAGAAATAGTATCAAAAACATCATTGTTCTGTATGTCTTCCATATCAGAAATACCACTATCAACTCCAAATAATATCTCTTGTAAAGGCACTTCAAATGCCACAGCAATACGTCTTAACTGGCTCAAACTTAATTCTGTTTTATTACTTTCAAAATAAGCTATTGCTGATTGAGATACTCCAATTTTTTTAGCCAGTTCCTTTTGTGTTTGGTTTTTGGCTCTTCTTAGTTGTTTTATTTTTTCGCTTAGTTCCATTCTGCAAAGGTTATAATATTAAACATAATAAACAACAATATTTAGGAATAAAGTAAACGGCGACCTTAGTATTAAATTTATTCATAAAAAATTAGTTTATTAACTTAAAGTTTATTAACTTTGCAAATAATTAAAACTAAAATATCAATGGAACTAATAAAACAGTTATTCAAAATGCGTAAGGACTTAAAGAAAAGAGCCTTAATGGTTGCTGGTAGGCGTAAAGGCGACACCGCAGAAAACGGTACACTTCAAAGTGTTCTCAATGAAGCATTGGCAATTGGCTTAGTAGTTTTAGAGGAACAGGAAACTAAAACCATAACCAAATAGCTAAAACTTAAAAAAACCTTATCCATTACGAGTGGATAAGGTTTTGGAGGTTTTGGTATTTTTCAACACGTAAACCCAGATTAAAAATGAAATCAAAAGTAAACAAAGATTTTGACAAACCAAAATCAGAGGGGCAAAAAGCACCTCAACACATCAGCAAGGTATTGGCGCAAATGCCTATCAGTTCTGCCGTTCACAAGTATATAGGCGTTTTGGGGCATTGTGGAGAGGTATTGCTCAATTCCAGAGAGATACAAGACGACAACGAAGCACGCAAAATGGTATTTAGGCAACTTGTAAAGAATTTTTTGCTTGCATCGTGCCTATTTGAGGACTTACTACAAGAAACAGAGCAAGGGCAAAGTTTCCTATTTCACGACCTTCTAAACGCCTAAGACTATGCAAAATGAAACGAAAGATTTTAAATTGTCTGTACGAGTGCCACAAATGCACATTTCCTTGATAGCAAGGCGCAAAAGACGTGCAGAACTTGTAATAATACAGGTGAGAGTTGCCGTAAATGGCAAAAGAAGTTTATTGACCACAAAAATTGTGGGATATTTTGATGATTGGCGTGTGAATAGGTTTGTAGGTTTAGGCTCAAAAGAGAAAAATGAGGACTTGCACGAAACCAAAAACAGAATTACAAACATCTACAACGCCCTCAAAGAGGTTAATTCACCGCATATTACGGCAAAACACATACTAGATGTTTTGGCAGGAAAAGCTACCCTAAACGAGCTATTCAAAGAGAAAGCAAAAGCAGAAAAACCTATTACGGAGGTTTTGATAGAACTTGCCAATAAGAAAATTGATGATAAAACAATTATTGAGGAGGGTTTTAATGCCTATGTACGTGATATTGAGAAAATACAACGGTTTTTTAATCATATCTCACAACCAACAATGAGTTATGCAGACTTCAATTATACTGTTTTTGAGGACTTTGTGAAGTGGTTTCGTAATACGCCTTTTAAGAAAAAAGAACTAAAACGACCTAAAAAGAACGCTCACGTTAAAAAGTTTACGTATATCATCAGCGCAGGAAACGCTTATGCTTTGCGTAAAGGCTATACAACGGCTATTTTGCCTAAGTATGAACGGTTTGTATCAGATGCAGAGGAAACGGAGTTTTTGAGTGCTATTGAACTTCAAAAGCTAGAAGATTGGGAAATAGAAGAGTTTTCTATCATTGACAAAATACGTGATGTATTTCTTTTTTCTTGTTATACAGGCTTTCAATGGTGTGATATGAGGGCATTTTCTATGGATTTTATAGAAATCTACAATAATGATGAGTGGCTAATAAAACCACGAGAGAAAACAAAAGTAAAGCAACTATTACCATTTTTTCCAAAGGCAAAAGAGATTTTGGAGAAGTATGAGGGCGTTTTGCCTATTGGCAATGCACAGGAACACACTAATACACTTGCTTTTATGATGAAAAGTTTAGGCATCAACAAACATATTACAAACCGTTGTGGACGCAAAACGGCAGGTATGGTTTGGCTCAATAGTGGTATTTCTATTGAAGTAGTATCTAAAATGCTAGGACACGCAAACATAGATACCACGCAAAAACACTACGCAACCGTATTATTAGAGCGTATTGACAGAGAAACAAGGCATCTAAGGCAAACGGACATTACGGCAGTTGCAGAAAAAGAAACAACGACAAATGCGCCAGGAGAAGAGCCTGCTAATTTTGATAA
The DNA here is from genome assembly GCA_043764015.1 of Raineyaceae bacterium. Lineage (GTDB taxonomy): Bacteria > Bacteroidota > Bacteroidia > Cytophagales > Thermonemataceae > JANYGM01. The sequence continues at coordinate 15,858 of JAYUKY010000054.1, read as the reverse complement.
AATGGTACAAATGTTAGCTGATGCAGTCGCTCAAAAAATAAAAGTAGCCTAAAAATATCATTCATAAAGTCCGTTTTGCCACACGCCAGCGTGAAGTAAAACGGACTAAAAACCACCAATAATAATGGAAAATATCACCAAAGAAGAGTTCTATTGTCCTGAAATGGACATACATAAAACTGAACTATGTAATCTCAACAAACTTGCTTTTTATGATAGTTTTTTGGAGAGGGAAGTTATTTTTTACCATTGCGAATGCAATAGAACTTTTGATGCTGATTTGTGCGAAACAAGTCAGTATAATAATTTACTCTAAACTCCAACAATAATGGAAAATATCACCAAAGAAGAGTTTTTGCAGGGTGTAACATTTACCCACAAATACAAGCAAGAAAGGTACAAATACGGACAGACAAGACAACACGACACATATTTAATCAAGCAAGGCGGTTTAATGGAAACGGTAACCGTTCACACTATTACAGAAAGTAGTTTTGTAGTAAATGAATTGATTTTTGATGCTTCTATTGATGTAGTAGTGCTTTTTGCAGACTGTTTCAAAATAAAACATCAACTAACATAAAGCTCACAAAATTCACACAAAAAACGCCCTATACAGTCAGTACAGGGCGTTAAAATCAAAATAAACAAATAAAAAATATGCTAAAAATAAGTTTCCAACTTAAAAAAAGTACCACCAACAAACAAGGAGAAAGCCCTATTAGCATTGTGCTATACGAAAATCCTACCTCAAAATATGCCGTAAGAACAGGCTTATTTTGCCCTATGTCGTCTTGGGACAAAAAACGAGGTTTGTGTAAAGGCAACTATGAACGCACCAACCTACACCTCAACAAACTCCTAAAACAAGTACAAACCATTGAAGATAGGTTTGTGCTTGCTAATGAGAGCTACACACCGCAACTTGTATGGCAAAACTTCAAAAATCCTACCATAAAAATTAAATATGATAAACCAGTTTTGGAGATACTTACAGAACTCAACGAACAGAATTTTAAGGCAGGCAAATTTGTCAGAAAGAATTATGACGTTTACAAGTCCAACATACGCAAAATAGCCTATTTTCTTACTGAAAAAGGCTTGGAAAAGATAGGTTATGACCAGTTTGATATTTCGTTGTTTCAAGAATTGATTACAACAATGCGTTTTCTGCGTTTTGATAGGTGCAAACCTTATGTTTCTACTATTCCTGTGAAAGATTGCACGCTCAAAAAAATGGCTCAAAAGGTAACAGAGGGCAATATGTATGCCCTACAAAACAAATTTACGAGTACACCTTTGCCAGCACTACCAAAGTTTAAAAATGATGATGCTACTACTGAATTTCTTACTTGGGACGAGTTAGAACGGCTTGTAAAACTAGATTTGAGTGCTAATAAGTATTTGGAAAACGTGAGAGATATTTTTCTGTTTTCTTGTTGTACAGGTTTTCAATGGTGTGATATGAAAGCATTTGACATCAAAAAACATCTTTTTAATGATGAGAATAACAAAGAATGGATACTCAAACCACGCAACAAAACAGGAGAACTCCAACAAATACCAATGATGCCAGTTACAAAGGCACTTTTGGAGAAATGGGATAATATTTTGCCTTTGGGAATAGAACAAACACACAACAAAGAAATAAAAGTGCTTTGTAAGCAAGTAGGTATTCTAAAACGCATTACTAACCGTTGTGGGCGCAAAACGGCGGGAATGGTTTGGATAAACAACAGTATAGGCACTATTTCAACGGAAAGTATCTCCAAAATGATAGGACACAAAAATATACGCACCACACAAAAATACTATGCAAACATTGATAATGAGCGTTTAACAAGGGAAACGGACTGTTTGAGAGGTGAGATACAAACCACACAAATAGTGCCACAGGTGCAAAATGTGGATTTAAGTAATATTTTGGCAAACCTCACAGCAGAAATTGCCATAATGAACGCAAATAATCAGCCTAAAAATAACCAATAATTTTGGAAAATTATGACAAAGATAAGCGTTTTTAAAAGTGCAAAAAGCACTAATGCAACACGTGAGATGTGTTTTTTTGATTTATGCAAAGTTATGCAAAATAATCTAATTCCACAACTCCAAACGTATAGGGAAAATCTTTATAATGGCATCTTAGCTGATGCAACAGGTGAGAGCTACAAAACGCAAATACCAGCATTCACGTATGCAGGCACGTTTTCGGAGCGTAACGACAAAAGCATAAAAACACCCTCAAATATCCTTATTTTGGATATTGACAATATTTCTGATATGCAAGTAGTGCCTAAAACGGATATTTTGACAGAAGTACAAAAGTACATTATCCAAAAAAAGCGTTTAGAACGTCTGCAAGTGGTTAATAAGCTAAAAAATGAAATTATTGCTAATGACAAACTTAGTGGGATAATAGCTAGTGTGTTTGTAAGTCCGTCAGAAAACGGCTTAAAAGTGGCTTTTATGGTAGAATTTGGCACAAATCAATATGACTATAAAAGAATTTATGAATATGTAGCAAAGTTTTTTTCTGATGCAACAGGCATACCAATAGTTTCTGAAAAGAAAGCCTTTGGCATTGATGCAAAATGTAGCAATATTTCAAGATTATGCTTTATGTCGTTTGATGAGGCTATTTTTATCAATAAAGATGTAGAATTTTTAGCACTTCAACTAGAAGATATAAAGGTTGTGGCTCAAAATATAGTACAAAGTGTGCCAGCATCAACACAAACGCCACAACTCAACTATTTTTCCACAGAAAAATATACCACAGATGTAAATGATAATGAAAAATTTGAACAAGCACTAAAAGGCTACCAAAACAAGCACAATGATAGTTTTTTTAGTGGGAATAGGCAAAATTTCATTTTTAGATTTTCGTGTGTACTTTGTAGATATGGAATGGACTGTACCACCTCAACAAACTTGCTTATTAACAAATTTTCTACATCTGATTTTGATGCTAAGGAAATAGAAAATACTTGTCGTAAAGCCTATAAAACGGCAAGTGAAGAGTTTGGCAAACATCAATTTTCTAAGAGGATTTCTGCATAAAAATAAGGCAAGATAAAACAAAAAAACTCCGTTTTGCAAGCAACACAAACGGAGTTAAATAACTTAAAATAAACAGTTTAACAAACACAATTTTAACAAGTACAAAAATATGCAAAAGAAACCAGAAATCCAAACAGGACAGCAATTAGTTCCAGTTGTTCCCACAGAACAGGCAGAAGCACCAAAACGCTTCAAACGTCAAATGATGACTATTGTGCAGGAATATTTGGAAGAAAAGTATCATTTTCGTTATGATATTATTTTGAACGAAATTGAGTTTAAACCTCTGAACAGCACTATTTGGAAGATTTTTAAGAAAGAAAATCTTATTGTGGAATTGGCAAAAACAAAAATGAAATTGAGCGACAGCAAACTCAATTCGCTAATAACCAGCGACTTTGTGCCAGAACACAACCCACTAAAACACTATTTTGAGAGTTTGCCAGCGTGGCAACCCAAATATGATGCAAACGGCAAAATAGAAAATGACTACATCAAACAACTTTCAACTTTTGTAAAAGCAAAAGATACAGAGCGGTTTACTAAGCATTTTGAAAAAATGCTTGTCAGAATGATAGCTTGCGCACTAAACAAAGATTTTAACAAACAAGCATTCATTTTGATAGGAAACCAAAATGATGGCAAAACTTCATTTTTACGCTTTTTGTGTCCACCACAACTAAAAAGCTATTTTGCTGAAAACATCAATCCAGACGACAAGGACGGATATATTACACTTTCTCAAAATTTTATTATCAATTTGGACGAGTTGGCAAACCTTGACAAAAAAGATACCAATAAAATTAAATCTTTGATGAGTGTTGAGGTCGTGAACGCAAGGAAACCTTATGGTACGAGGGTAGAACGTATGGCACGTATAGCAAACTTTGTAGGCTCAACCAATGAAGATACTTTTTTGACTGATGCAACAGGGTCGGTGCGTTGGTTATGCTTTGAGATAGACAGTATTGATTTTGCGTATAGTGCCGTAAACATTGATTTGGTTTATTCCCAAGCGTATGCACTCTACAAAGAGGGGTTTGAGTACAAACTCACCAAAGAAGAGATAAATGAAAATGAGGGGGCAAACGCATCTTATCAAAAAATAACCGTTGAAATGGAATTGATACAAGAACACTACGAGGAGGATACGGAGTGTAACAAGACTAATTTTAGGACTTCAACAACTATTCTCACAGAATTAACGGCACTCACTCCAATAAAGCTAAACGCCAATAATATAGGAAAAGCACTAAAACAGATGAAAATTAAGAGGAAAACAGAGAGGATAGAAAAAGAATATCCTAAAAAAGGTTATTTCTTACATAGACTATAAAAGTGTTTCTTTGTAGTAGTTATAATATGGTTACTACATTACTATTTTTATATATTTTACTTGTTATTAGTGTTGTGGTACACTTTTTTTGTAGTAAGGTTTAAAAAAATAACATTACTACTAGATTACTACATTACTACTATTTTGCAGAAAATAGTAAGGTTTGGTAAAATGTAGTAAGCATTTGTAAAAATACCTTACTACTATAAAAGTGGTTCAACTCTCTCAATATGCAGAAAAAACACCAAAGTAGTAATGTAGTAACAGTAGTAACGCAATTTCAAAACTTCACACGAAAAAACACAAAAATATTAGAAAGTTTGCAGGAAATCAAAAAATATTACAAGCAAAAAAAGAACTATAATAGTCTTGTTAAAAAATGAGAGATAAAGATTTTTCACAATTTATGGAGAGCAAAAAATAAATTTTTGAAAATATTTTGAGATATTTTCAAAATTCCCAAAAAAGTCAAAAAGTATGTTCTCTTTTTGCTAAAAATGTTCGCAAAATGTTCACTTTTTTAAGGGAATATTGAGAGAATATTCATAAAAAAAGTGCCTTTAAATAGGTTTAAAGGCACTTTTTGTAGTCTGTACGGGAATCGAACCCGTGCCACCTCCGTGAAAGGGAGGCGTGCTAACCGCTGCACTAACAGACCGTTCAGCAAACTTACCTCTGGAAATTATTATGATCTTAAAAATGATTTTAAAAGTGTTTGTTCCTTTTGGTGATGCAAAGGTAAGAATGTTTTTTGAATAAAAAAACTTTTTACAAAGTTTTTTTACTTTTTTTTTCAAAATTATTAAGAAAGTGCTTTTATGGGTGCATAAAAGCTTTTTTGCCTAAAAGTTTTTCTTCAGTTTCTCTGTGGTCTGGGTCGTCTATGCAACAATCTACTGGGCAAACCGCTGCGCATTGTGGCTCTTCGTGGAAACCCATACACTCAGTACATTTATCACTAATAATATAATAAAAATCTTCTGAAACAGGAGTTTGAGGATTTTTTGCGTCTATAGTAGTGCCATCAGGAAGTTTTACAGTAGTTAGTTTTGTACCTCCCGCCCACGTCCAAGATACGCCACCTTCATAAATAGCCGTATTGGGACACTCTGGCTCACAAGCCCCACAATTGATGCACTCATCAGTTATCATTATTGCCATACTATTACTTTTTGTCTAAAATTTTTCTGTTGATACTTTTAACCTAAAACTACTTCTACAACATTCGTAATGTCTTTAAAGTTTGTGCAAAATTATTCTTTTTTTAAGCAATAGTCAAATATTTCAGTTAAATTGTTGTTAATTTGACGTTATTTATTATCTTTCTATATAAAGAAAAAAGCCTCTTGAAAATTCAAAAGGCATTTTTATAGAAAATTATGAAAAAACAACTGTCTTTTACCACACAAAATGATACGAAGACAAAAATTAAACAAAAAACCTTCTAATTTGTTTAATTTTTGTTTAATTTTTGTTTAATTTATCCTAACTTTTTATCAAAAATATTCTTTACTTTATGTTGTTTTTACAAAATATTAGTTTTAATTTTATATATAATGCTGTTTATCAATATATTAGCAAAAATAATATTGAAGTTTTGGCAGCAATATTTTCGCTTATATGTGTGTGGCTAAATATGCGTGTGAGTATTTGGGGTTGGTTATTTTCAATTATTGCGGCTGGTTTGTACCTGAAAATATTTATAGATGCAAAACTTGTAGGAAGTGCGCTAATACAAATAATGTTTATTGTTTTAAGTTTTTATGGGCTTTATTGCTGGGTACTTGAAAAAGAAAAAGAAGAAAAAATAATTATTAGAAATTTTCCAAAGAAAGATATGTTGGAGATTTTTCAAATATTTGTTTGTTTACTTGCAATTACTATATTTGTGCTGAAATACTTTGATGGAACGCTCATTTATTTAGATGCTTTATTATTGGTTTTGAGTGCTTTAGCGCAATTTATGCTAGCAAAAAAATATATTGAAAACTGGCTTTTTTGGATATTTATCAATATTATAGCCGTTATTCAGTATATAAGTGCTAATTTGTATGTAACGGCTGTATTGTACTTTTTATTACTTCTAATGGCTATAAAAGGCTATTTTGATTGGAGAAAAATCCTAAGATTTTCTTCCAAATGGGATTCAATCACTAGACCTCCTGCGAAAGTCTTATAATTTTAAAAAAGTGTCTTTAAAGTCCTCCCAGCAGGGGAGGACTTAGGTGGGGTTTCTTCTATTATGCTACATTCAACACAATTCAGACTAAAACCCCAATCCCTAAATCCCTTTCCCCTGCTGGGAAAGGGACTTTAATACACTTGTCCGACTTTCGCAGGACGTCTAATACTTAATTACAACAAACAATACTTCACACCTCACACTTCACACCTCATAACTCCCTTGAAAAAAGTTCTTATTATAGACCAAATGCACCTTTCTCTGATGCCAATGCTTGAAAATATTGGTATCAACTACGACTATGCACCAGAAATAACCAAAGAAGAAGTTTTAGCTAAAATAGCTGATTATGAAGGAGTTATTATTAGAAGTAAAATGATTTTGGATAAAGTTTTTTTTGAAAAAGCTGCTAATCTCAAATTTATTGCTCGTGCAGGCTCTGGGGTTGATGGCATTGATTTGGAGGAAGTCAAAAAACGTAATATTCACCTTCTTAATGCTCCAGAAGGCAATAGAGATGCCGTTGCGGAGCATACTATTGGGCTTATTTTGGCACTTTTCAACAAAATAAATAGCGCAAACGCACAAGTACACAACTACGTGTGGGAGCGTGAACAAAACCGTGGTTTGGAACTAATGGGTAAAGTTTTTGCTATTGTTGGCTTTGGAAATGTAGGCAAAAGTTTAGCGCAAAAACTAAGTGGTTTTGGTGTAGAAATCCTTACTTACGACCACGAATATCAAGCAGAGCAGCGTAATGCAGGACAAAGCAATTTAGAAGAAATTTTTGAGCGTGCTGATATTGTTTCTTTTCACGTTTCTCTAAACGAAAAAAGCCGTAATATGGGTAATGATGTATTTTTTGATAGTTTTAAGAAAAATATTTTTGTTTTGAATACTTCTCGTGGCGAGGTTTTGCCACTTACTACACTTCTGAAATACCTTCAAAATGGTAAGATTTTGGGTGCGTGTCTTGATGTCTTAGAAAACGAAAAACTAAAAACACTTTCTAATGCTCAAAAAAGCACTTTTGATGCACTTTTGGCACTAGAAAATGTTATTTTTACGCCTCACGTAGCAGGCTGGACACAAGAATCTTACATACGTATCAACGAAGTTCTAGTAAAAAAAATCTTTATGATGTAAATAATTGTGAATTATGAATTTTTTTGTCGTAAATAATGTATTTTTCGTACTTCGTACCTCAAACCTCGTACCTCAAAATTTACTCTCCTGTATAGTTTGGTTTGCGTTTTTGCATAAAAGCAGCCACACCTTCCATAAAATCTTTTGCCTTAAAATTCTCTCCTTGGTTAATTGCTTCTAGTGCCAATGTACTTTCCAAATTCCCATTCATTCCTTCTCTCATATTAGCTTTGGTGTGTTTGAGGGCAATAAAAGGTCCTTCTGCTAAGTGTTTTGCAAAAGCACCAACAAGGTCGTCAAGTTCCGCTTTTGGGCAAACTTTATTCAAAAAATCAAATGCTTTTGCCTCTTCTCCAGAAAAAACTGTTGCCATAGTCATCAGTTCAAAGGCTTTATAGTAACCAATGCGTCTAGTCAAGAAAAAAGCCCCTCCACCGTCAGAAGAAAGCGCAATATTAGTGAAAATCTGACTAAAACGAGCATCATCAGCGGCAAAAAGCATATCACAAGCCAACGCAATATTAAAGCCCAAGCCTACACAAACGCCACTTATTTTAGCAATAATAGGCAAATTGGTGTTTCTCATAGCCAAAATAGCAGGATTTACGGTGTTTTGGAGGTATTTGGTAACGTCTGCCAAATCTTCACCTGCCATCAAATCAGCACCACTACAAAAATTATCCCCTTCACCAGTAATCACAATGACACGAGTTCCGTCTGTTTCACTTTCCAAAATAGCTTTGTGGAGCATTTCAACCATTATTTTGGTGATAGCATTTTTACGTTTTACGTTATCAAAAGCAATAGTTTTGATGTTATTTTCTAGGTGGACTAAGACGTTGCTCATATTTTTTTTGTTAGTTTTTTAACGTATTATATTTATTTTTCACAATAAGGGATAAAAAAAGAGATTTTCCAAATCTTAGCTAAGGATTTGGAAAATCTGTACTTTAATTTTCTGAAAAATCTATTGCAAAACAACTTTTTCCACAATCATTTTACCATTTCTCATAATCTGCAACATATAAATCCCTTTTGGAAGATTTCCAAGAGAAATTTCTGTTTGTGTTTTGGTAAGAGAAAGCTCTGTTACTTGCACGCCAAGCACATTTCTGAAAGTTGCTTTTACCTCGTCTGTTGCCTTAAACTCGCCCAAATCAATAGTAAGATTATCTTTTGTAGGATTTGGATAAATACGAATAACTGCATCATTTAAGCCATCAATATAAATAATCTTAGAATAATTATATTTTTTGTCTTTATCTATTTGTTTCAGCCTAAAATATCCTCCAATAGTATTATTGATATTTTGTTGATATGTGGTAATAGTTTTGCTGTTTCCTTGTGCAGGCTGGAACGCAATTTTTTCAAAATTACGAGCATCAGCCGCAAATTCTACTTCAAAACCTGCATTATTGATTTCTGCTACAGTTTCCCAAGTAAGTTTTATTTGATTACTATTTATTCTTTTACCAGAAAAAGAAAGCAAAGTAACAGGAAGTGGCACAATAGGCGTAAGAATAACCGCACCAGAACCGCCAGAAAAACTTGTAATTCCTGTAAGTTCTGCATAAGTAGCTGTACCACCTGTTTCTGCTGTACTTGTTGTACCTGCAAGATGCAAAGCATCATACGTAGGCGCACTATAATTTCCAGCAATATTTTTAAACCAATAAAAACCTGTATTTGTAGCAAAATCAGGACTAACACTATTTGTATATTTATAACCATAATTACAGCTAGGATTATCCGTTATCCAATTAGTAGCTGCCGTTTGCACAGCTTGGCGTTCTGCATTTATATAATAAAAACGAACATCATACGTACCAGTTGGTACACCTCCACCCAAACTAAAATTCCAAGAACGAGCCATTTCAAATTTCTCATCAGTAGGTGCAGCACAATTTGGAGCATTTGGTGACTGATAAGATGAAGTATTTAGACTAATGGTTGCTTGTGGTATGCCTGCACCAAGATTACCCACAGAAGGTTTGACAGAAAAAATAATCTCATCTGCAAGATTATAAAAGTGATTCCAACCATCTGTACCATTACAATAAGTAGTAGAAGTGCTACCGTTAGTGGCATATACAAATTTTCTTACTTTTACTTCAATCTCAGTATCATCAGAAGGATTACAAGTAGCATTTTCTCTACGTACATAATACTTAGTCGTGATTCTAGGAGAAACACCAAGCGTTACACCTGTTCCTAAAAGCAGACCTCCACCATTTGGGGCATCATACCATTTTATAGTTACACCTGCTACACTCGTTTCTGAATTTTTGAGGGTAAGATTTGTATTAGGGCAACTAAGCGGAGGTATAGGGTCTACTGTGGGCGTAGCAAGTTTTGTATTAATGACTATTGTAGTCGGCAAAATGAGAGAACAACCAGCACCTAAGCTAATAGGCGACCCAGATTTAGTCAAAGAAAATCCTGTATAAGTACCTGCTGCTAAACCTGTTATTGAGGCTGTACCCGTTAGTGCGCCAGTAGTTCCAGAAGTACCTGTTATTGCAAATGAAGCAGTGCTTCCTGGTACACCATTTAATAAATAAGATAAAACATAACCGCCACCATTTGCTAGATTAGTAGTAAGATTGATAGTTGCGTTGCCTGTTGAAGTGCAATAAGTATTAGTTGTAGCTAAAGTAAGTGTTGGCTGTATTACTGTTATTGTAATATCTTTACTTTCATATTCAATGTCATATTTCCAAGTAGCTCTATAAGTAGTGGTAACAGCTGGTCTTGGGTTTATAGTAAAAGTAGGACCTGCTAGAGGGATAACAGCTGATGTCGCAACATCTGTCCAATTATCAAAAATAGGAGTAACAGCAGAAAAAATCCAAGAATCAGGGCTAGCACCAGTAATAGGCACACCATCAGTTATCCAATCTGTTCTATTTCTTCCTGGAACAGTATTTGCAATAGTACCATCTATATTTTCGGCACCACAAGTCATAAGTCCGTTAGTACCATTGAAATTAGCAGAAAGTTGTAGTACAATTACCTCAAAAGTACCACCTTCATTAATTATTATCTGAAAAGAAGCCGTACCAGGTCCTCCTCCAAAAGGTCTCACATTTTTGAATTCAACTACAAATTTTTGGTTAGGAGTTGTTCCTATTCTTGCATATTTGAGTGTGCCTTGAGGTATTGGAAATATTCCAGGTTCACTCAAATCTAAATCTGCATACATACCTGCAATATAGTTATTGGGTGGAAGAACACTAGGAATTGTAAGGGCAGTTTGTGTAAACCCTTCAAAGGTAAAAGCTGGTCCAAAACCTACAATACCATTAGTTTGTATAATAGCATCATAATAAGTTTTGCCATAAAAGATAAAAGGAAAACCAATAGGAATAGGTGAAGTAAGGTCATCATCAATAGGATAATTACCATCTGGGTTGATAAGTAGGGGAATAGCATTAATACCTACTATAGGATTAGACATATCTATTGGCACAGGTGAGAGATTTGGTTTAGGCTTGTATTTTCCAAGGGCAGTTGTCTCAAGTGTTATGGGACTAGTCGCACCACACCTAGTAGTAGATATTGATGAAGTAACTGTTAAAGTATCTTGCGCACTAGCAAAATGAGCGAAAAAAAACGAGAATATCACCAAAAGAATGCTTTTGATGATATTTTTAGGGTAATAAAATAGTTTCATTGCAGTGTTATTTATAATAATTTTATAGAAGTTCATAGAATTTTTGCAAAATTATACAAAAAATATATAATTTCAAAATAAAATTCTTTTATTCGTTTAAAAGATAAAATTTTCCTATTGTTTAGTGCGAGATTTCACTAATAATCTTCCTTTTCATCTTCATTTTCATCACTATTGGCAACAGTACCAAATTTTTCTACTTTTTCCGTAAGTCCTGTAGCATCTTTCATCTCTACTAAGGCAAAATACTGAAAAATAGTTGCAAGTGTAGGCAAAAATGCCGTAATCATATTAGTAACTGTTTCTACAATGAGTGCAATAGAGAAAACACCACTAAAATTTACTTGTGCAACATCAGCCATACCAAAAATAGCAAATGGAATTTTGAGTACCATCACCATAATATATTGAATAATAGCCATTACAAAACTTAGCCCAAAACACGCCCACCAATTATCTTTCACCAAATAATTAGCTCTTTTTATGGCTTCCATAAATGTTTTTTCTGGCTCAAAACTACGTACTACAAAAATATAAGACAAAGGCACGAAAAAATAAATAGATGCCAAAATACCCAAAAACAGTATAATTCCGCCTAAAACTCCTCCTACTGTACCTAAAAAACTCATCATCAGCCCTACCACAAATGCCATTACCGCATATACAAGCACAAATCCGAGCATAAAAAAGATATACGTCTGCGAAATTCTCCAAAACTCGCCTAAAACCGCTTTCCAAAGGTCTGTAATAGAGAAATTAGTACCTTTTTTCATATATAAAGCCATATATTGATAAACGGCAGATATCAAAAACACAAGCAAACTAAAACCAGCAATAGCATAAATCAATATATAAATAATATTTCGTCCAATATTTTTGCTGAAATTACTTGCCACAAACAAATCAGACGCAGGAAAAATACTTATAAATATCACTGCAACTAGTGCTGCAGGAAGAGATATAAGTATATACATACTCAAAAAATGCGTAAAATGTTCTTTCACAAAAGCAAATGTAACATTGATAACGTCTCCAAAATCTCTTTTTCTGCGCAGTTCTATTTTATTATTTTTCATATTTATTGGTATTTATTTTTGAGTATTTGATAAAAAACCTCACATAAAATTTATGTAAGGCTTTTTATTTTATGAAGATTTTATCAATATATTTTTATTCATAAAGAATAGTTGGTTTTTCTTCTAGTTTTGGGTTAGTGTATTTGATAAGTACACTTTCAACGGCATTATTAGATTTTTTTAGGATAGTAAAAGAATAATTATAGCCTGATGGTTGCACACTCTCATTGGCATCAGGAATGCGCCCAAAAACTTCATTTAAAAGCCCAGAAACAGTTTCATAATCTTCACTTTCTGGCAAATTTTCTGGCAAATGTTTGTTTACTTCTTCTATACTTGAAAGGGCATCAACAATAAATTCTGTATCATTTTTCTTCTGAACATTGGGCGTTTCATTGTCGTATTCGTCTTGAATATCTCCTACAATTTCTTCTACAATATCCTCCATTGTAAGTATTCCAGACATTCCGCCAAACTCATCAACCAAAATAGCCATTTGTATATGCTTGTGTTGCAACTCTTTAAGCACAGTATTGATAGATTTTTTTTCTGAAATAATGTGTGCAGGACGTATGATATTTTTCAAATTAAAAGTATCTTTTGTATGAACAACTTTTAATAAATCTTTTGAATAAACAATACCTACCACATTATCAATAGTGTTTTCGTAAACTGGCATACGAGAATAACCTTCTTCATTTATTTTACTGATAACTTCATCAAAGTTAGCTAAAACATTGATAGCCACTACTTTTGTACGTGGAATCATTATTTGTTCTGCAACTCTGTCATCAAATTTAAAGACATTTTCTATAAGCTCGTGTTCAGAGAAATTGATAGTACCACTTTCTTTGCTTTCTGCCAAAAGTAGCCTTAATTCATCTTCTGTGTGTGTGTCGTGTTCGTGGACAATAGGCACGCCCACAAGTTTGAGGATAAAACCAGCAAAACCATTTAACACCCAAATAGCGGGTTTAAAAACCCAATAAAAAGCTCTTAAAGGGGCAGCAAGAAGCATTGTTGTACGTTCTGGATAGCGGATAGCTATGGATTTTGGGGCAAGTTCTCCAAAAACAATATGTAGAACAGTAATCAAAAGAAAAGAAACGGGTACGGCAATTTGATGCGCAAATATTGGGTCTGCTTTATAGCCAACGAGTTCCATGATATCAACGACAATTTTCGCCACCACGCGCTCACCAATAAAGCCAAGCCCCAAACTCGCAATGGTAATGCCTAATTGTGTGGCGGAAAGATAGGCATCTAGGTTATTGACAACTATCAGCGCACCTTTGGCAAGTTTATTGCCTCCTAAAGATTTGCTTTCTACTTGAGAGATTCGCACTTTTACAATAGCAAATTCCGCAGCAACAAAAATGCCATTAAGTGCAACAAGAAACAAGGTAAGAAATATATCAAAAGCCATTAGTTAAAAAGTTTGGTAGAAGCCGTTTCTACATTGGCGGCAAAATATTTTTTATTGTGTAGATTTTTATGCAATTGCAAGCGCAAATATAGTATTTTTAACACATCTTTTTATGCAAAGTGAGATAAAAAATAAAAAATATCTCAAAAATAGTTAAAAAGTTTTTTTTCAATGCTACAAAACATTACCTTTATTGCAAAATAAATAATTTTGAATTTTGAATTATAAATTGTGAATGAATACAAAGTGTTCTTAGTCAAATTATTATAAATTATTTTAGGATTATCAAAACATAAATCAATTATAAAAGCTACAAAAATTTCAACAATTATTACAAACACCTTAGAAAATTCTGAAAAAACTTATTATTCGTATGAAAATAAACAAAAATATTTTTTTTATCTGGCTTTTTTTACTGCTCAACTTCTTTATAAATAATATTAGTTTTGCGCAAAGAACTTATTATAATGAGTTTACACCAAAAAATGTAGTAAAATTCAATGTTATAAGTCCCTATTTTCAAACTTATCATTTGGCATATCACCGCAAAATTGCCTACAAAATGAGCGCACAAATAAGCGCATCTTATACCCACGACTTTGCACGTAATCAAATCATAGTCAGAGGGTTTAGTGTTACACCAGAATTCCGTTACCACCTTACAAATATGCGCTCTGATGGGCAACTATCACCCGCAGGCATCTATCTTGCAGGTGCATTTAGGTTTACACAGTTGAGTTTGCGCAAAACCATAGATACTGGTGTGGGCGGACTAGAAGTTACTTCTCCTTATACACAATTAGGCTTTTCTGCGCTTATAGGGCAACAAATTTTGTTGGAAGATACAGGCGTTTGGTTAGATAATAAACTTACCTTAGATTTTTTTGGAGGTATTACCTACAATTATGGCGCACTAAATCCACCATTTTTGGAAATAAAAACATTGCCTATTGGTGCTTTTGCGTCTCTTTCACTTAGGCTGGGCGTTTGTGTGGGCTATGCGTTTTAGAGATTATTTTTTGCTCTTAAGTTCTATGATAAAACATCAAGAAAACTCTATAAACTACCAAAAAAACTCCGTTTTATCACAAAAATTAAATAGTAAAAAAGCCACACAAATTGTGTGGCTTTTTTTTATGAACTAAAAATTCATCTTTAACACTACCAAGATATTGCAAAAAAGTAACTATTAAATTGATAAAATAGTATTATTTAAAGATATTTATATAATTATTCCAATATGAGGGTATTTGTAGGGTATCATTTTTTGCTTTTAATTGACTTTTGATACTTATTTGCATTACAGTTTTTGTAATAGAGTTTATGAATAACTATATTTTTAACCACCCCTAACCCCTCCTTAGGAAGTAGGGGAACTTTTTTAAAGGCATTTTTGAATTCTTCATAAACTCTAATATTCAGCAAAAACAAGTACAATCAAGACAAAAAATCCACAAGAAAAATTGTAGCTTATTTTATCATTATTTTAATAAAATTAAAAAACTAATCATGTATTCTTTACACACACACAAATCCTGTTTTTAGGATAAAAAAAGGTCTCACAGACCTAAAAAAATATCTAATGATGATATTTTTAGTACTATTTGGTTTGAATAATGCCTTTGCACAAAGTACTTGGACACCACGCACCGCCCCTGCTAGTAGTTACAATTCAGTAGCCTACGACGGAGGTAGTACATTTGTAGTAGTTCAAAATGGTGCAGCACCTGCCACAAGCCCTGATGGCATTACTTGGACAGCACGCACCGCTCCTTCTTCTTATTGGACATCTGTAACGTATGGCAATGGATTATTTGTAGCAGTAAGTTATAGCGGTGTAGGGGTGATGACAAGCCCTGATGGGATAGGCTGTTCAGAAGATATATAAAAATTCCCCCTATATTTGTGTTGCAAAACATATCTAAATAGGAGGAAAATATGCCCGAAGCCACAGTCAAA
>JAYUKY010000053.1:0-3834 GCA_043764015.1 Raineyaceae bacterium | reverse complement strand
AAATGCCCTCGTTTTACATTTTTTATGTATAGAATAGGCATTTATGCCTATTGTCTTTTCACGTTTATCATATAAACTCTCATGTATTTGGTGGCATAAATGCCGCCGCTTTACATTTTTTCGTTTGCTCGTACATTTGTTCGTATATTTGGTGGCATAAATGCCGCCGCTTTACATTTTTTTGTTTGCTCGTACATTTGCTCGTATATTTGGTGGCATAAATGCCGCCGCTTTACATTTTTTTGTTTGCTCGTATATTTGGTGGCATAAATGCCACCGCTTTACATTTTTTCATTTGCTCGTATATTTGCTTGTATACGTGGTGGCATAAATGCCACCGCTTTACTTTTTTTGTTTGCTCGTACATTTGCTCGTATATTTGGTGGTATAAATGTCACCGCTTTACATTTTTTTGTTTGCTCGTACATTTGCTCGTATATTTGGTGGCATAAATGCCACCGCTTTATATCTTTTTGTTTGCTCGTGTATTTGATGGCATAAATGCCACCATTTTACATCTTTTATGCATAGAATAGGCATTTATGCCTATTCTATTTATGCCTATTTCCATTTATACATACAAAAAATCATTTTACACTGCTTATTTCCTCAAAAATTTTTATTTCATCATCAAAATTTTTATTTTTATGATGTTCTTCTTGATTTGCAATATAATTTCTTACCAAATCTATATTTTGAGGGCTGACAGAAAAAGCACCATAACCATCTTGCCAACCAAATGGAATATCTAAAAATTTATTTTTATTTATCCAATGTGATGATTCTCCCTTTATGTCATTTACTAATTTACTCAAATTCATTAGAGGCGAAAGTTTTATTAAACAATGTAAATGGTCTTCAACACCATTTATAAAATCTACATAATATCCTTTTTCTCTTGCATTTTCTAAAATATGCTCACATACCTTGAATTTTAAAGCAGGATACAAGAAAGGCTCACGTTTTTTGGTTGTCCAAACTAAATGAATCCATACATTTACTAATGATTGCATAATCTTTGTGATTGTTTTATTTGCGTTTATATATTTAGTGGCATAAATGCCACCGCTTTACATTTTTTCGTTTGCTCGCATATTTTGTGGCATAAATGCCACCGCTTTACATTTTTTCGTTTGCTTGTATATTTAGTGGCATAAATGCCACCGCTTTACATTTTTTCGTTTGCTCGCATATTTGGTGGCATAAATGCCACCGCTTTACATTTTTTATGTATAGAATAGGCATTTATGCCTATTCCTATTTCAAAAAGCCATATTCATACACTTTTACCTCTATTTTCTTTGCCAAAACCTTCAGCGCACCACGCAAATCTGTAATCAATTTTGTATATTCTTCGTCCTCGCTTTTGTGGTTCATTGTGCCTTTTGCGTTTCTGCCCTGAAAATACTCTCGTATATCATACAAACTCGCATTTGCGTTGGGTTTTGTACTCAAAAAACTACTTGAATTGTTGATAGTTTTGTGGTAATATTTCCAAAGCAAACGCCCTGCATCAAATACCACTTTTGCCTCTACTGAAAATGCAAGCGGTGTAGTGCGTGGCGTGGCTACATTCCCAAAAATATCACTTGTATTGTCTTGCTTTAATTTCCCTTTGATAAAATCAACCATAAAATTACTCTCAAATTTCTCCCCTGCATCTACTTCTTGCTCTGAAAATGGAATAAAATGATTTGTGCCACCTTTTGTAGTGATTTTATTTTGTCCGTGAAATAACGCAAAAGCCAAACAATCATTTTGAAATTCAAGGTCTGTTTTCCAGCTATCATTTGGAAATAAAAATTGGTCTCGGTCATTTAACCAAGTGGCTTCTATTACTTGACGTACTGCAAAATAAATAGAAATTGGAAAAAGATTATTCTTTGTAATGCTGTATTTTGTAGCATTATTTAAAGTTTTATTGCTATTTATTTTTTGAATACTGCTTATGTGGCAATAATTATTATTTTGGAAATCCGGTCCGTTATTTCCTGTGTAACCAATTACATCAATTTTATTTTTTGTATCAAATTGTGTTATCCATCCAGTTATACGTTTAACATTATCATTTGCAAAAAAACTTTTTTCACCCAAATACTCATCTAATTTGTTGTAAGCATTTGTTTTTATTTCATTGATAGGCTCATTTTTTCCTAAATTCCAAATTAAAAAACTTATTGGAAAACTACCTGTTACATTATCAAAAGTATTAGCAGGAACTACAAAACCACTTTTATATTCTGCTTTAAATAATTTCCTAAAATCACTCAAGCCATCACCGCTGAGATATTTTAAAGTGCTAAAAGACGCTAAAATACAATTAGAAATTTCCTGATGTATTCTTATAAAAAATTGCACATACAATTCTCTAATACCTAATCCCAATTTTCCTTTATATTTTTCCCATATTTTGGTGTCAGTTGCTACTTTGGATTTATTAGTCCTTTCTTCATTAACTGATACACTTCCAGCTTCTGCATAAGGCGGATTGATATAGACGACTAATTTTTTTCTTTTTTCTTCATTGTTAATAATTTCTTGTAGATTTTTTGGCAATTTATCAAAATCATCATTTAAGAAATCAAACTGAAAAACGTGATTTTCTAAAAGATTTGCACCGTTTTGTATGCGGTCGTGTATTACGTCAATGTCTTGCTTATCCAAAGTAGAAGCAAAAATATTGTATTTATTGGTAAGCCCTGCAAGCAAATTTCCTGTACCACAGGCACAATCCCAGATGTAATATTCATCTTGCCAATTTTCGCCCAGCGTATCAGCGAGGTATTTTTGAGAAAGTTCTACCCAGATTTGAGGCGTAAAAAAACTACCTTTTCGCTCACGTACATCTTGTGGCACAAGCAAATCCCTACGTCCTACGATATAATCCCAATATTCTTCTTTGGGCGGTCTTTCGTATTTGTTCCAAAATTGCGTGTGAGCGGTTTGGTCATTTTTTTTGAAAGAAACGGTTTTTGTACTAAAAAACCCTGCGTCATCTAATTTCCTATCCAAATGATAGGTATCAGATTTGAGGAGTACAAAAAGTTTGTCTTTGAGCGTATTATTTTCTTTTGAAAGCAAATCAGCAAGATAAAAATCACCATCAATAATTCCTATTTTTTTGGCAGCGTCCCAATCCGCACTAATGCTTGGTTTTACTGCTGTAAGCCATTTATTATAAATGACCATAAAGTTATTTTTATCAATTCTGGTTTTTGTGATACCGTATTTACCTGCAATAAAATTGCGTTGAATAAAATTTTTGAGTTCTTTGTCATCTTTTCCAAAATAAAAAATAAGGGCTTGTGCATCAAGTGTATTTTTCACTTTGGTATGAACAAGTTTAAATTCTTTGGTTTCGTGGTTGGAAGGCGTAACATTCCAATTAAAATCATTTTGATAAAAGACCTCAACAATTTCACTATAAGGCACAAAAGCAATTTTTTCAGCATCAAAAGCTCCCAAAAAAGCAGGGGGGAAGCTTTTATCAAAAGTACGAGCTTTGCCTATGGTAAGTACGAGCTGGCTAATAGATTTTTGGATATCTGCCACGCCTTTTTTTGCTTCTGCCCAAAGGAGGGGAGCAGTATCAGAAAGGTCGTTTGAGCTGTGCAAAGACACACAAAAATCCACATTGCCCACTATTTTGGTACAATCCAATAACCAAAAATAATCTTGTGCAATTTTATTTTTGAGTTCTTCTTCTCTGATGTTGTGATAAGACATATTTGTTTGTTTTCGCAATGGTGGCATAAAAGCCACCACTATATATTAACAAGTTTGCGTTTTTATATTTTTTAAAGACTTTCTAAAAATAATGAAATGTACAGAATA
>JAYUKY010000052.1:0-51722 GCA_043764015.1 Raineyaceae bacterium | reverse complement strand
AGCGGAGCGCAATATTTATAAAACTAGCCCTTGCTAGTGCTGCTCCGCTGGAGCAAAATACATTTTTTAAACTGTTTTCTATAAATATATCAGTCCGCTGGACTGTAACACAAACTAACAATGTCGTTATCTAACTTTTGTCTTATTGGTATCAAAATTGATACAACAGAAAATAAAAAATACCCTTCAAAATATCATTCAAATATGCATACAGCACACACCAAAACATATAAGATAACCAAAAAAATAATTTATTTCTCTTTTTTTCTGCTTTTCCTACTGTTTCAACCTACTATTATTTTTGCCCAAAAAATCAATCTAAGTGGTGTTGTTATCAATAAAAATACCAAAGAACCGCTACCTTTTGTTGCCGTTAGTATCAATGGAGGCAAATTGGGTGCTATCACAGACTTAGACGGTAATTTTTCTATCAATACAGAAAGTAGCACACTCCAAAAAATAGAGTTTAGTGCTATGGGTTATTATACATTTACTTACACAATTAAACAAGCGGAAGATTTGAAAATCCTTCTGAAAAAGATAACCATTTCGCTTTTAGAGAATATAGCAGAAGTAGAAGGTGCGCTTGTACTATCTGGCGAAAATCCCGCTCACCGTATTGTTAAGGCAGCAGTCAAAAATAGGAATAATAATCACCCTCAAAACCTCAAAGCATACCAATATCAGGCATATCATAAAAGCGTTTTCACGCCTGAACCCGACAACAAAATCTCTTCCATCAACCTTGACACCTTATCAAAAATAGATACTACTAACACTAAATTAAATGATTTCTTTGCTAACAAACATCTTTTTATTAGTGAAAATATTAGTACACGTCAGTTTCTTGCTCCTGATTTTTATAACGAAATAGTAGTAGCTAACCGCATTTCTGGGCTAAAGAAATCTCCTTTTGCTTTTGGGGCGACTTCAACACAGCCATTTAGTTTTTACCAAGATTTTGTCAAAGTGCTAAGAAAAGATTATTTAAGCCCTCTTGCCATTGGGAGCATCAATAAATATGATTTTTCTTTGGAACAAAGTATTCCACAAGAACAAATATCTGATACAGTATTTGTTATCTCTTTTGTGCCTCGCAAAGATAAAAATATTGTTGGACTCGCTGGCGTGATGTACATACATAGCAAGGGCTACGGGCTTCAAAGCATACGTATCAATAGCGTACCAGAGGACGAAAATTTTATTTCTTTCAAATTTCAACAATATTCAACATTACAACAAAAGGGAGACATACAAATATGGTTTCCTGCGCAACTTACAGGTGAATACCTATTCAAAGGAGCACCTAATACAGACACTACCAAGCAGAAAGACAAACAGAAAAGTAGGCAAAGACGCAATATGTATATCAGCAAAACCTATATCCAAGATATTGCCCTCAATCCACCACTTAGAAGGAAGGATTTTTCTGATGAATTGCAACAAATTTCTGAAAATGCACATAAAGCAAAAGACAGCCTTTGGCGAACAATGCGACTAGAAACGCTATCTAGCAAAGATACAGCTACTTATAAAACTTTGGATAGTATAGGAAAAAAAGAAAAGCTTGATGAAATAGTCAATTTTGTAGAAAAAGCCAGCCTAAACCGTATTGGAATAGGCAAAAATTTTGATATTAGCCTTAATAAAATACTGAAAGTCAACCGTTATGAGTCAGTAAGAATAGGTATAGGCATACAGACAAGTGATGAGTTGATGAAAAAGTGTGCTATATTTGGCAAGCCTATTTTTGCAAGTGCTTACATAGGATATGGCATTAGAGATAATGCTTTTAAATATGGCGGAACTATCAAAATTGATTTCAAAAACCGTTCTGATTGGCAATTAGGAGCTAGCATTATGAGTGATTTGGAAGAGCCTGCCCAAACGCACCTCCTCACGCCTGACGCACTGCTTGAAAGAGGAGCTGCACGTGCGCTTTTGGCGGAACGTATGGATAGAATACGCAAATTAGAAGTTTTTACGACTATTCGTCCTATTCGCAATCATCAATTATATTTATTTGTGGCACGTACACAATACCAGCCTCAATATGATTATATTTTTGCAGCTACCAGAAATGATTTGACTAATATAGGAAATAATGCCTTGTATGAATTTGCAGAAATTGGTATCAAATGGAACTATGCCAAAGGGCAGGTTTATACAAGGAGATTAGGGCAAAGATTGCTATTGGAATATGGTACACCTGTATTTAATGTTAATTTTGTGCGTGGCGTATCAGCTTATGGCGGAAATTATGATTATACACGTCTGGATGCACAAATAGAGTATAAATATAAATTTAGGTACATAGGAACGACACAAATTATCTTAAAAGGGGGAATGTTATGGGGTGATGTGCCTTATATGCGCCTAATGCACGCTCCTGCTACTACATTACGCTTTCCTGGCTGGATAAAAGGCTATTTGCAAACAGCAGACTTGTATCAGTTTCTCACGGATAGGTATGCAGGTGTATTTTTGAGCCATTATATAGGTAGAATATTCAAATCTAACAATAAAAAAGTACAGCCCGAATTTTCTTTACACCATAATATGTTTTGGGGAGAATTTGACAAACCTTCTCAACATTTTAATATTGGCATTCAGACACCCAAAGACATCTTTTTAGAAGGCGGTATTTTGATAGATAAAATCTATAGAACTGGCTATTTAGACATTGCTTATGTTAATTTTGGGATAGGTATCTTTAGCAAATATGGTTATTACGCAGACAGAGAATTACGCAATAATATTGCATTAAAAACCACATTTAGCATTGAATTTTAAGCTATTTTTGGAAATTTTGAATAGCTTTGTATATCCCATAAAAAATAATTATGAAAAAAGAAGTATATTAGACATCTTTTTTTATTTTTAAGTTAGATAAGGACATTGATAATTTGTATTCAGCCCCAGCGGGACGACATATTTATAAATATGCCGCCCCACTGGGGCTAAACACAGAATGTATTATAAATATATCACCCCGCTGGGGTTAAGTACAAAATAACAATGTCGTTATCTAAGTGTTGCTATTATATTGTTTTTTATAATTGATTACTATACATAACTTGCGTACTTTCCCAACAAACATAGTGAAAATATTTATTACTGTAAATTATTTATTGCAGTTTTTAGAAAAAATGTTTTTTGGGGACACCAGACGTGGGTTATAACCTTGTTTGGTGTCCCCACCAAACAACAAGACAGAATTTTTACAGTAACAAATATTTCTATTTTCTTAATTTTTTTTGGTGAAATTCACTTAATTTTTCTCCAAATCTCCAAAAAAACACTAAATTTGTGTATGGAAAATTTCGTTGTTTCTGCTCGTAAATACCGCCCAGCTACTTTTGATACAGTTGTGGGGCAAGAGCATATTACTACTACACTCAAAAACGCTATCCAAAATAATCATTTGGCGCAGGCGTTTTTGTTTTGTGGTCCTCGTGGCGTTGGCAAGACTACTTGCGCCCGTATTTTGGCTAAGACTATCAACTGTCTTTCGCTCACCAGCGAGGGAGAGGCGTGTGGTGAGTGTAGTTCTTGTACGGCATTTCAAAATAACGCTTCTTTGAATATTTATGAGCTAGATGCTGCCTCTAATAACTCTGTAGAGGATATTCGTAGCCTTGTGGAGCAAGTGCGCTATCCTCCACAACTAGGGAAATACAAAATTTATATCATAGATGAGGTGCATATGCTTTCAAATGCTGCTTTTAACGCCTTTTTGAAGACGTTGGAAGAGCCACCAAGTTATGCCATTTTCATCTTGGCAACAACAGAACGTTATAAAGTCATTCCGACTATACAATCTCGTTGTCAGATTTTTGATTTTAACAGAATTCAGGTCAATGATATTGCGGCGCATCTTGCAAAAATTGCGACTGCTGAAAACATCAATGCAGAGGCAGAAGCACTAAGACTTATTGCTCAAAAAGCAGACGGAGGACTTAGAGATGCCCTTTCTATGTTTGATTTGATTGTTACTTTTTCTTCTAATAATGCTATTTCGTATGCAAAAACAATAGAAAATTTGCATATTTTGGATTATGATTATTATTTTAAAATAACTGATGCCTTAATGGCAGAAGATGTGGCAGGTAGTTACTTGATTTTCAATGAAATACTAAAAAAAGGTTTTGATGGTCATTTGTTTACGGTAGGGCTTTGTGAGCATTTGCGCAACCTACTTGTATGCAAAGATGCCAGCACAATAACACTTTTGGAAGTGTCAAAAGACGTGCAGGACAGGTATTTGCAACAATCCAAAGCTGCTACAATGAGTTTCCTTATTTCAGCTATGAATATTGTTGGTTTGTGTGATATTCAATACAAATCTAGCAAAAATCAACGCTTACACGTAGAACTTTCTTTGCTCAAAATGGCGCATATCAATAAAGCAATCAATTTGGCACGCTTAGCACAAGAGGAAATTACCGTAAAAAAGCGTAATGCCGTAGCTGCCCAAAATGGCGCAGTTACGGCACAAAATAACGAAAATAATGCTGTTAATTCAGCTATAAAGCCTGTTTTTAAATCAACTATTAAAGTTCCTACAAACAATGAAATAAAAGAAGAGATTAAAAATCCTCCAAAAGAAATCAAAAAAATCTTAGAGGAAAACAAAAAAATTGGTACAAGAGAGCAAAATTTTACCTCAAATGATATTCAAAATGCCCTGCAAAGGCTTATTAAGGAAAGAGAAAAGTTTTCACAAGAACAAATTATCCTTAATTCAAAAACACAAATCAAAGAAAATGTAATTACTTTTTTTGTAGTAAGTAATTTGTTGATGCTTACTTTTAATGCGTCTAGGAATGAATGGACATCATTTTTAAGAGAAGTTTTGCAAAATGATACTATTTTGATGCAGGCAGAACTTGCAGAAGTAATAGAAGAAGTAAAAATAAGTGTAACAGATAAAGTAGCTTTATTTACAGAAAAATATCCCCTATTGGTGGAATTGCGCCTGCGTTTGGGGCTGGAATTGGATAATTAGGGAATAGGTACGAAATAAGAGGTAAGAGGTACGAATTTAAAAATCTAATATTGATAAAATATATTTACAAACTTGTTCATTTGTATTAAAATTCTGAAAGGATTTAATGTCAATAGCCGTAAGTCGTATTTACAGAATGTGGTAATAATATATTTGTCTAAATTATTCTGTAACTGCTTCTTTTTCTTTGCTTTTAAACAAATAAACCAAAGAAAACTGATGTGTAAGTCCCAGTTTTGTAGCCAAAACAAGTGCATAATCAAATTTTAGATTTTTGGGAGAAAAACCAATGCCGAAAGAATTGGTTTGAGGCAAAGTATTTAGTCCTGTGCGCACCCAGACAGTTTTTGCAACTTCATAATCAAGTCCAAACTTAAAATTAGGTTTAAAATCTACATCTTTTTCTACCTCAACATTAACGAAGAGTTTTTTAATTGGTTTCCAAGATGCGCCCGCCTTCAAAATAATGGGTAAACGGTCTTCTCCATTGTCTGAACGTAGTTTTGCGGTACTCACATTGTAAGCGTGCAAACCAAAAGAAAGTTTTTCAGAAATATCCATTACGCCGCCCACCTCAAAAACTAAAGCAGACCTACTTCCTTGCGTAAGTCCCACAGAACCATCATTTATAGCAACTTGCACATAGTTTATCTTGCCACCAATGCTGACATTACTCAATTTGTGGGCATAACCCAAACCAATGCGTTGTTCGCTATAAGTTTTATCTCCAAAACGTGTAAGACTAAGTCCTAAGTTACTTTTTGCATTGACAACGTAGTTTCCGACAATGCCAACAGTATTAAATTCATTTTCTCCAAACGGAATATGATATGAAAGTGCAGCACTATGTTGCTTTAATTCTGCAATACCTGCAATATTATTACCTGTTGCCCAGTTATCACGCAGGGCAACGGTGGCATTTCCCATACCCAAAGCACGTGCGCCAACGGCACTATTAGTGTTTTGAGCATACATTTTGCCAAAAAATATAGGAAAAATCAACAAGAAAGCAGTATAAATAAATTTCATATAAATGGGTAGAAATAAATAAATCAAACCTCCAAAAAATTTTATTTTGAAGGTTTGAAAACTGAAAATTATTTTTTAGAAAGGCAAATCATCATCAACTGCAGGAGAATTGTCAGAAACATATTCATTTGCTGTTGCTTGTTTTGGTTCGTTGTTTGTGTTTGGAGTGCTATTATTGTTGTTATTATTTCCACCTGCGCTACCCAATAAAGTCATTGTATTGACACGAATTCTGATACCTTTTTTAGCCACGCCGTCTTTATCAACCCATTCCTCTGTTTTTATTTTGCCTTCTACATACACCTGACTTCCTTTTTTGACATATTGTTGTGCAATTTTGGCAAGTCCTTCCCAAAGTTCTAAACGGTGCCATTCTGTTTGTTCAACTACTTCACCAGCTTTATTTTTATATTTTTCTGATGTTGCAATACTGAAAGTAGCTACTGATGAGCCACTTGGCAAATCACGTACTTCTGGGTCTGCGCCCACGTGTCCCACTAAAATTACTTTATTTACGCCTGCCATAATAGTTTTTTATTTATTTTTGGTTGAATATTTATTAGATTTCTATTGTTTATGTAAAGATAATCAAAAATAATATTCTTCCAAATAATTTGCAATTAAAATGGGTTTTGGGAGGTTCTTTATTTCTTCCAAATCATAAAAAACTAGCATAGAAGCTATTTTATCATTGATTTCTTTTATTTTCATCTCAAAAAAACGTACTTTTATTTTCTGATGCGTTAGAATATGTTTGTATGTTTTTGAAGGTTTTTTGATAGAAAAATAACTAAGATTATCCTTCAAAAAAGCGTCTTCTAAATAATTATTTTCATCAAAACCACCCCTAACCCCTCCTTCTAAGGAGGGGGATATAACTCCCCTACTTTCTAAGGAGGGGCTGAGGGTGGTTTCAACCAAATAAAAATCATACAAGCCACTCCAAATATCACTATCAAAGCGTTTTTTGAGTGCTATTTTGCCTTCAAATTCAAAAACGAAATAATCAAAAAAGCGTTCTTTTACTTTTATTTTTTTATTTTTTATGGGAAGAATATTTTGTTTTCCTTGCGCATAAGCCACACATTCGTCCACGAGAGGGCAATACATACAATTAGGCTTTGCAGGCGTACATTGCAAAGCTCCAAATTCCATAATAGCTTGATTATGAATGCTTGCGTTAGTTTTATCTAACATTTCATTGCTTAATTTACTAAAAACTTTAGCCCCAGTAGGACTAGAAATGTCTGTACTCTCGCCAAAAACTCTCGCCAAAACTCTAAAAACATTGCCATCAAGCACCGCCACAGGCTCATTATATGCAAACGAAGCAATAGCGGCAGCAGTATAAGAGCCTACCCCTTTTAGAGAAAGAAGTGCTTTATAATTCAAAGGAAAGATATTTTGCAAATCTTCAAAAATGTATTTAGCGGTTTCGTGCATATTTCTGGCACGAGAGTAGTAACCTAAGCCTTGCCAAAGCCTCAAAACGTCATCTATTGGGGCATTTGCGAGGTCTTGGAGGGTTGGGTATTTTTCTACAAAACGCTCATAATAAGGCTGTCCTTGTGCCACTCGTGTTTGTTGCAAAATAATCTCTGAAAGCCAAATATGATACGGATTTTGGGTATTTCGCCAAGGCAAATCACGCTTATTTGCGTTGTACCAAGTGATTATTTTTTCTGAAAAATCTTGTTGTGAAAGCACTTTTTGTGTTGTGGAAAGGGTTTTTTTAGGAAGTTCAAAATTACTGTTTTTTAATCTTAAAAGCAATTTTGATTTTAAAAAATAGTACATTTGCCGTCTGAAAAACCCACCTAATATTCACCAAATCTCATTCAAAATATTATGCAAGAAGAAATTATCAATAAAGTAGCACAAAGTACCCTAATTACCATTGATTTGGAAGAATGGCAAGACCAAAGACCTCAAATAATCTACGACTTCAAACAAAATCTTTTTCAAGAACTTATTTTGAGGGAAAAAGATTTTAGAGAATTTCTAAAAAACCACGACTGGAGCATCTACAAAGATAAAAATATAGCCATTATCTGCTCTGCTGATGCCATTGTACCCACTTGGGCGTATATGCTTTTGGCAGTTTATTTAGAAAATGTTGCTAATTATTTCGTTTTTGGTGATGTAGAGGATTTAGGAAAAAGCCTGTTTCAACGCAAATTAGCCACTATCAATATTGATGAATATACAGGCAAAAAAATTGTTATTAAAGGTTGTGGTAATAATCCCATTCCTACCTACGCCTACGTGGAACTTACACGTATATTACGTCCTCACGTAGCTAGTTTGATGTTTGGTGAGCCTTGTAGCACCGTTCCTCTCTACAAAAAAATGACTAGGATTTAAGGATTATAAGATTTTTAGGATTTTTTTAATACAAGTTTTACAAAAAACTATAATTTTAAAATTTATAAATCCTCAAATTACAAGCCAAATAATCCTAAAATCTTAAAAATCTTAGTTAGTATTTGGTACTTATACTATGAACGGGGAGGATTTCGGAAAATGTATTACAGTCCAGCGGACTGATATATTTATAGAAAAAACATGTAAAAAATGTATTTCGCTCCAGCGGAGCGCCATATTTATAAATATTGCGCTCCGCTGGAGCGAAATACCAATACAACAATGTTTCTATAAATATGCCGTTCCACTGGAACTAATACAAAATCTGTTTTCCGAAATCCTTCCCGTTTACAGTATAACTACACAAAAACAACGAGGTGAATTTTATTTTAATAAAATTCACCTCGTTAGTTAAAAACAATTATTTTCTTTTGATTTTAAGTAATTTATCTTCAAAAGAAATAATTTCTAATGTATAAGCCTCACCTGAATCCAATTTGATGGCAATACTTTTCATATCTTTTGAAAAAGTATATTTACCTTTTTTAAGTTCTGCGCCATCTGCTGGTGCAATACCTATTTCTGTGAATACGCCATCTTTTTCAAACATAAATCCTGTACGACCACGTGCCGCAGGAAATTGAAAATCAGCCGTAGAACGGTAGAAAAACACTTCTCCACCTTTGTCTTCCTCCTGTGAGCGCATCCAAGTGCCTAAAAATTTGTCCGTGTTATTGACAGTATTATTAACTTTTGAGCCTTTGCAAGCTACAAATCCTAAGAAAACAACTGTAAAAAGTAACGCTATTCTGAACATAAAAAATGATTTTTAATTTTGATGAATGATTTTAAACATTTATTTTGTTATGCAAGTTAATTATTTTTTTGGTTTTAGGGCATATTCTCAATAAAAATCAACAAATTATTTGAAAATATTGCCTTGAAAACCGTATATTTGCATGAAATGTAACAAAGATATGATACTGAAACTTTCTTGGTGGAAAATCCTCACCATTATTTTATTGATATTCTCACTTTTGGCGGGCTTTTTGGGAAGTATTCCGACAATGCCAACAGGAAATCTCTATGAAACTGCCCGAAATCTCTATTTCCACGTACCTATGTGGTTTGCTATGTCGTTTTGGTTGCTTGCTTCTTGTGGTTTTGCAATAATGTATTTGCGCACTCGCAATGCAAAATATAATTTTCTGATGACTGCCGCAACAGAGGTTTCTATGATTTTTGGTGCGCTGGGACTGATTACGGGGGCTGTCTGGGCAAGATTTACGTGGGGTGCATACTGGCACGGAGACCCAAAACAAACAGGTGCAGCTATTGCAATGCTGATTTATTTGGCATTTTTTGTCCTAAAAAGTGCTATGGAAGACAAGGAGCGTAGTGCTACTGTGGCGGCTATTTATAACATTTTGGCATTTTTTACTTATATTCCGCTTATTTACGTTTTGCCTCGTTTGGTGGATTCTATGCACCCAGGAAACGGTGGAAATCCTGGCTTTAATGTCTATGATTTGGCGGCACAAATGCGCCCAATTTTTTATCCCAGCGTGATAGCGTGGATACTTATGGGTGGTTGGATAACCACATTACGCAAACGTATGTGGGAAATTGAAGAGAAAATCAACCAAACAAGTAATACCAAAACTATTGAAGTGATTTCTTAGTGATTGAACAAGCATTTTTTATTAAATTCTCTAATGCAACTTTCATTTACAGTGAAGAAAACAAAAGACATTATCTTTGATTACCTGACAGATATGCAAAAATTTGCGTCTGTACATCCAGTAATAACCAAAATAGTACAAACGAATACTAATAATTATTTGGTTTACGAAACTTTGAAATTGGGTTTTCTTTCTTTTTCATTTACTTATCCTGTTTCAGTAGAAAGCAATTCTATTGGAAATTACGTCATTATGCGTGCCGTAGTAATGAAATTTATCAAAATTGAAATAACTATTAGGATAAAACCAGATACAGAATTTCCTGATGAATTTACTATTATTGAGGAAGATATCACCTTCAAATCTCTACTGCCTGTAAAATCAATAATGGAAAGTATTTTTAGAAAACAACACACACAATTATTTAAAAATATTGAATAAGTTATTCAATAAGTAACTTATTGAAAATCAAATAATTAAAAAGTAAAAGCCACTCAAATTTTAGTGACTTTTGTCGTAACATAATACTTAGTACTACCGCATTGCTGCCGCTTCTTTCCTACGCAGTTGGTTGCGGTGAATGTCGTCTAATTCTCCCTTTGGAATAGCTTTGATGAGGTTTTTGGTATATTCAGAGCTGGGACTTGCATAAATATCTTCAGAAAAACCAAATTCTTCTATTTTTCCTTTGTTCATTACTATCATTCTATCAGCCAAAAACTTGATAACAGACAAGTCGTGTGAGATAAAAATATTGGTGAAATGAAATTCCTCTTTCAAATCATTGAGCAAATTAAGCACTTGTGCCTGCACAGACACATCTAAGGCAGAAACAGACTCATCACAAATAATAAATTTAGGATTTACGCTCAAAGCTCGTGCAATACAAATACGCTGACGTTGCCCCCCAGAAAACTCGTGAGGATAGCGGTTAAAATGCTCTGAGCCTAAACTAACTTTTTCTAACAAATTGACAATCATATTTTTACGCTCTTGCCTATTTCGTCCAATGCCAAAAAGTTCCATAGGCTCCATAATGGCGTTTCCAATGGTTAGGCGTGGGTTTAGGGACGAATAAGGGTCTTGAAAAATAATTTGCATATCTTTTCTTAAAAGTTGCATTTCTTTATTTTTCATTTGTAAAATATCTTCTCCTTCATAAAAAACATTTCCTGCCGTAGGCTCAACTAACCTCAAAATCAGCCTACCAAGCGTGGTTTTGCCACAGCCAGATTCCCCAACAAGCCCCAGCGTTTCACCAGGATAAACATTAAAACTCACCTCATCAACTGCTTTAATATATTCTTGTGGTTTTCTACTCAAAAAACTTTTTTTAATAGGAAACCACTTACTAAGCCCCTCCACAACAAGTACGGGCTTTTTCATTGTGAGTTCTCTTTTGCGGTCTTCTATTTCATCATCAGTTTCTAAATTAAGCATAAGTGCTTCACCAACAGAAAGATAACGTTTTATTTCTATCATATTCCCGTCTTCGTCAGTTTTCATAAAGTCGCTGACAGTAGGCAAAACCTTCATTTTGAAGTCCAAACGTGGTCTGCACGCCAAAAGCCCTTTTGTATAAGGCTGTTGTGGGCTATTGAAAATATCCCAAACTTCATTTTTCTCCACAATATTTCCCTTGTACATCACCATCACACGGTCAGAAACCTCTGCCACAACGCCTAAGTCGTGTGTAATAAACATAAAAGAAACGCCATCTTTCTCTCTTAATTCCTCTAAAATCTCTAAAATAGCCGCTTGTACCGTTACATCTAGGGCGGTGGTTGGCTCATCTGCAATGAGCAAAACAGGGTTGCAAGCAAGTGCCATAGCAATCATTACACGCTGTTTTTGCCCTCCAGAAAGCTCGTGAGGATATTTATTAAGAATAATTTCAGGCTCAGGAAGATGCACCTTATCAAAAGTGGCAATAGCACGTTTGCGGGCTTCTGCTTTGCTTACGTTTTGATGCAGCAAAATAGCTTCCATTACTTGATTTCCACAGGTATAGACAGGGTTGAGGGAAGTCATAGGCTCTTGAAAAATCATAGCTATTTCGTTGCCTCTAATGTCATCTTGCATTTGCTGTTTGGTGAGTTCTAGCAGATTAACTGCGCCTAATGTAGGAGAATTAAACCATATTTCACCAGACGTAATTTTGCCTGCAGGCTGTTGTATCAAACGCATAATTGCCAATGAAGTAACAGATTTGCCCGACCCAGACTCACCTACAATCCCTATAGACTCCCCTTTTTTGATAGTAAAGCTAATATTTTTGACTGCCTGTGTGATTTTTTTGTTGGCAGTAAATTCTACAGTGAGGTCTTTAACCTCCAAAAGTATATCCTCGTTCATTTTTTGTTCGTTTTTTGTATCTTTTGATAAGTCATTTAGTTACTGGCTGACTTAGTTACTAAAACTTAGTAACTAAGTAACGTGTTGCAAATAAGTTCCTAATTTCAAAAAACTAATTTTTATGTATAGCGGTGGCGTAAACGCCACCGTTATACATAAAACCATTTTTGCCTTTGATATAAAGAGGTGGCGTTTACGCCACCGACTAAGAAGTTATTAACAACTTATTACTAAGTCAAGTAATATCTATTATTTTTGGCTAGCAAGATAAAAAAAATCTCCTAAAAATCAAAAAATGCCTAAGAAATGTAATAGATTTTCTAAATTTTTAAGATTTTGTTAAAAATTAAAACCTTCAAAATCTTAAAGATATTGAAGGTTTTGGCTTATTTATTATCAAAATAAATTTATTTTCTATAAATAACTTCTTTTATTGCAGCAACAGTACGTTTTACATTTGGCAAAATTACATCTATAAGTGTTGGTGCGTAAGGCAAAGGCAAATCCATATTATTAACACGAATAACTGGCGCATCAAGATAATCAAAGGCATTTCTTTGGATATGATAAGTTATTTCTGATGAGATAGCCGCAAGAGGCCAAGCTTCTTCCAAAACAACCAAACGGTTGGTTTTTTTCACAGAATTAACCACAGTCAGATAATCAATAGGACGCACAGAACGCAAATCAATGACCTCAACGCTGATATTATCTTTTGCAAGTTCATCTGCGGCTTGATAAGCCACTTTCATCATTTTTCCAAAAGAAACCAAAGTAACATCTGTACCTGCACGCTTAATGTCCGCCAAACCAATAGGGATAAGATATTCTTCTTCTGGCACATCTCCTTTGTCGCCATACATTGATTCTGATTCCATAAAAATAACCGTATCATTATCTCTAATAGACGTTTTTAGCAAACCTTTTGCATCATACGGATTAGATGGCACAACTACTTTAAGTCCTGGTGTGTTAGCATACCAACTTTCAAAATTTTGTGAATGTTGAGAACTTAGCATACCTGCGCTACCCGTAGGACCTCTAAAAACCATTGGGCAAGAATACTGCCCACCAGACATAGACATCATTTTTGCGGCAGAATTTATCACTTGGTCAATAGCTACAAGAGAAAAATTGAAGGTCATAAACTCTACAATAGGACGCAAACCGTTCATAGCAGCTCCTACAGAAATACCCGCAAAGCCAAGCTCTGCAATGGGCGTGTCAATGATGCGTTTTGCACCAAATTCTGCTAGCATTCCTTGACTGACTTTGTACGCACCGTCATATTCTGCCACTTCTTCTCCCATCAAAAAAACGCTTGCATCTCTGCGCATTTCTTCGTTCATAGCTTCTCTTAGGGCTTCTCTGAATTGGATTTGTCTCATTTTGAATATTTTGTCTATGTTTGGTTGTTAAAATTAGCAAATTTTTCATAAAAATAGGAAAAATGCTACAATTTCTCAAAATATTTATAATCTTTTTTTGGTTTTGTTTTTTATTATTGGTCTGCATCGTAAGAATGGAGGTCTGACCAATAATAAAAAATAAATTCCATTTAAAAAAAGATTATGGTCAGACCTTCGTTACTCTACGGTGCAGACCATAATCTTTTTTAAACACAAATAAACCTCACCTAAAATAATTAGGTGAGGTTTTGTATTGTTATTGCAATAATAACTAAAACTATGCTGCTAGACGGTTTACGTATTTAGCAAGTTTAGATTTATGGTTAGCTGCTTTGTTGGCGTGAATAATGTTCTTTTTAGCCAATTTGTCAAGCATTGCAGTTACTTTTCTTAGTAAGTCAGTAGCTTCCACTTTGTTGGTGCTATCTTTTACTTTTCTTTCAAAAGTACGTGTAGTTTTAAGGTAGAAGCGGTTTCTTAGTCTTTTAGCTTCGTTAGACCTAATTCTTTTTATTGCAGATTTATGATTTGCCATTGTTGTTGGTATTTATTATTTCTTATGCTATTTTATATTATCTCTTATGAATTTTCATATTGGAGTGCAAATATACGAACTTAATTTTGATAATCAAATTTTTTGGAGAATATTTTTTTAATTTGAAAAAGAAACTACAATAATCCTTCAACAATCTTCAGATAATGTTCAAAATAATGTTATTTTTGTGGAAAATTCAATATTTCATCAAAAAATTATCACCAAAATATTTAAAAATTTCCTACAAATGCGCATAGAAAACGAAATTAAATTAGATTACAAAGATGTCCTTTTCCGCCCAAAACGCTCTACGCTTGGCTCTCGTAAAGAGGTGGATATTCATAGAAAATTCAGTTTCAAACATTCTCGCGCACATTGGGAAGGTATTCCTATTATGGCAGCAAATATGGATACTGTTGGTACAATTGCTATGGCAGAGGCTTTTGCAAAGTACAAAATGCTCACTTGTCTGCACAAATTCTATAAAATAGAAGAACTTGCGCACATAATGAACTCTCCAAATGCTGATTATGTAGCTATAAGTTGTGGTATTAAAGATTATCAACTAGAATATTTGGATAAAATCATTCTTGCCTATCCAAATACCCGTTTTATTTGCCTTGATGTAGCTAACGGCTACTCACAGCGTTTTGCCTCTGTTGTGGAGAAAGTACGTTTAAAATACCCTCACATCACGCTGATTGCAGGAAATGTGGTTACAGGTGAAATGGTGGAAGAACTTATTTTGCGTGGTGCTGATATTGTTAAAGTTGGTATTGGGTCTGGGTCTGTGTGTACCACACGCATACAAACAGGCGTGGGTTATCCACAACTTTCTGCCGTAATTGAATGTTCTGATGCTGCTCACGGAGTTGGAGGGCAAATAATGGCTGATGGAGGTTGTGTGGTGGCTGGTGATATTGCTAAAGCTTTTGGTGGCGGTTCTGATTTTGTGATGTTGGGCGGAATGCTTGCAGGACACGAGCAATGCGCAGGTGAACTCATTGAAATAGAAGGACAGAAGTATAAAGTTTTTTATGGTATGAGTTCAGCAACGGCAATGAACCAATATTATGGAGAAGTGGCGCATTATAGGTCTGCAGAAGGCAAAACTGTTCAGATAAAGTATAGAGGTGATGTAAACGGTACTATACAGGCATTTTTGGGTGGTTTGCGCTCAACTTGCACGTACATAGGCGCAAAATTTTTGAAAGATATTCCAAAATGTACGACATTTATACGTGTCAGTCAGCAATCTAATGAGATTTTTGGCAAAAACTAATGAGGTGTGAGGTGTGAAGTGTGAGATAAATACAAAATTATGAAAATTTTACAAACCAAAAAAGCCTTTCCAAACTTTGGAAAGGCTTTTTTGATTTGAATATGTTACATTCGTACCTCGTACTTCTTATTTCGTACTTCTTCCTATGGTTTGTTGTATTGATTATATTTTTTAAATTTTTCTTTACTCAAATCACCATTTTTAACAGATTTGATGAATTGCGCCCACGCAAAAGGATTAAGTAATTGCAATGTAGGGAACATATATTGGTTATTTATTTGGTATTCTTGTGAGCGCATATTGTATTGTGCTGCTGTTCCTCCATCTGCTTGTGTGCGCATTGCAAGTTTTTCAATGGTTTCTGGGGAAAGACGTTTTTTTATTTCTTTTAATTCTTTGCTCTCTAGCTCACGTTTTAGGAAAGCTTCTTTAAAATCTCTTTCTGTTGGATAAGGAAATACCTCCACTGGGTTTAGCATTTGTGTTTGCTCACTCATACCGACATAAACATTATAATCTTCTGTTTTATCAGCAGGCACTTTGTAATAAATGGTTCTGTGAGATACGAAAGAAAATACTAAACTATCTCCTGGCATTACTACCATAGAAAATTTGCCATCTTCGTCTGTTGTTGTGCCTACGCCTGCGGAAGGCAATATTACGTGAGCATAAAGCATTGGTTTCCTTGTATCTGTATCAATTACTGTTCCTGACAAACGCAGCGTAAGCCTGTCTCCTTGTGCAAAAACATCAGCGGAAAACATTAGTAAAGAAACAAATATAAAGTAAAGAAAAAATTTCTTTTTGCTGGGATAATTGATATAATTAACTTTAAAGGCTTGCATACGTGGGTGTATTTGATTTATTTGTCGTATATTTTGAATGAATAACCAAAGATAATAAAAAAAAGTTTGTGTTTTTAGAATAATGTAAAATAATAAAGTATATTTGAATTGAAAATTAAATTAGAGATGTTAATATCATTCAAAAACAACATAAATTACTATTTTAAGTATTATTTTACTTATTCTGTTAAAAATATCTTTTTTGTTTTCCTTACTTTTTTATTGACTAATAATGTGCTTGTAGCGCAGAGTACAGAAGAAAAAGAAATAGAGGAAGTAAAAAAACTATGTCAAGAACTGTGCGAAATCAATATCAATAGTAACTATTATAGTTTATATCAAAAACTAGACCAAAAATTATTGCTTCTACCCCTAAAAACTGCTACTCAAATAGCAGAAAATAACCTTGTACTCTTTAAGCAATGCAATAATTTATTCCTTATTCCTCACGCTTATCTTAGTATTTGGCGACTACCACGAACAATAGAAGACCAAAATATAGAATATCTACTAAAAGCCGTTGATTTTGCTAATAAAAGTAATCTTTCACTAGAAATAGCCGTGACTAATAGAAGTCTTGGAGAGATGTTTAACCAAGCAGGAGAAGATAATAAAGCTCTTTTAAAGTATAAAGAAGCACATAAACAGTTTCTGGCACTTGGCTATAAACTAGATGCTATCATCACAATGTATGAAACGGCTATGATTTTTTATAACGGTTTCCAGTATCAAGATGCTAGAAAATGTTTTATGGAAATAACAGAAGGAGAATTTGAGCTGCTGCCTGTGCGTTATCAAATCAATACTTGGAATGCCATTGGGCTTATTCACAAACACAAAAAAGACAACCACGTTGCCCTAATCTATTATGAAAAGGCTTTGACTGTTGCTAAAAAGCATCAAGATTTACTTTGGGTAGGTATTATTTCTGGCAATAAGGGAGAAATTTATAGAATTTTGGACAAATTTGATATTGCAGAAGAACTCCTAAAAATTGATGTAGCTTATAGCATACAATTTGGAGAAATAGCCAATGCTGTTATTTCGCTCAATACCATTTCCAATATTTATATAGAACAAAAACGTTTTAAAGACGCAGCAGAAAATCTTACTAAATCTGTAGAACTTGCTAAGAAAATGAAGGAAAAAGATTTTTTGGTCAAATCTTCTATTTATTCCTCTTATACAGAGTTTTATAGTGTCCAAAATGATTTCCAAAAAGCCTACGAATACCAAAAGAAAAAAGAAGAAATACTTGATACACTTTACAAATATAAGAAAAGTAACGAAACCAGTAAGTTTCAGATGCAGGATTTACTCAAAACCAAAAATCAAGAAATTATTTCTATTAGACAAGAACAAGAGTTGCAGGATAAATCTAGCTTTTTTAGAACTATTGCCTTTGGTGTGAGTATTATTTTTCTGCTTGTCTTACTTTTTTCTTTCTATTTTACCAATAAAAAACAAAAAATTGCCAATGCTATTCTAAACCTCCAAAAAGAAGAAATACAACAACAAAGAGAAGAGATTACGACACAAAAAGATGACATTGCAGCAAAAAATAAAACCCTTAATTTCTCAAATGCACAACTGGAAATTAAGATTGCAGAACGCACAAAAGACCTTTCTAACGCCAATAACGAACTTATTTCTTACAATGGGCAGTTAGAACAGTTTGCTTATATCATTGCACATAACCTGCGTGCGCCAGTAGCACGTATGTTGGGGCTTTTAGATGTTTTTAAAGCAAGTGGACTTCTCAACAACGAGAATAGATTTTATATAGAGAAAATTGAAATATCTGCTAAAGAGCTTAATGAAATTATTGGCGACCTCAATAAACTGCTTGAAATCAAAAATAATCTTAAAGATTTTAGAGAAGATGTAGATTTAGAAAGTAAATTTATTCACGTTTGTACTACGCTAGAGCGTCAAATAAGAGAAAATAAGGTAACTTTTGATGTTGATTTTCAGGTAAAAACTATTCATTCTGTAAGTTTATATATTGATAGTATTTTTTATAATCTTGTCAGTAATGCCATCAAATATAGAAATATTGATAAGCAAGTTTATATTCAAATTTCTTCTAGGGAAGATAAAAATATGACTATTATTACCATTAAAGATAACGGAATGGGGATTGATATGCAAAAATATGGCGACAAAATATTCAGCCTTTACAAACGCTTTCATAATCACGTAGAAGGAAAGGGTATGGGGCTACATCTTGTAAAACTTCAAATAGAAACGCTAGGTGGAACTATCAAAATAGATAGCAAATTAGACGAAGGAACTACTTTTACTATTGCTTTTCCTAATAATAAAATGGTTTAGGTAGCGTATGCTAATCAAAGTGTACTGGATTTTTTTGGTTCTACTAAGATTTATATGGACAAGTTTTCAAAGTCCCAGCGGGACGGCATATTTATAGAAAAACAAAACACGAAAAATGTATTCAGCCCCAGCGGGTCGGCATATTCATTACTATAAATATCTCGCCCCGCTGGGGCTGAATACAAAATAACAATTTACAAAATAAGGTTTCCGTGTAAATGTTAGTAGAACCTTTTTTCAAAGAAAAACCCCATTCAAAAAAATTTTCTGGCTGGGGTTTAGTATAAATCTTATTATTTAAGTCTTTAAAATACAAGCCACACAATTGCTCAACTTTCTACACTTGCTGTCTTCCGACCCTGGGGGATTCGTAAGGAGCAAAATTTGCGACTTGCAATGGCAAAAGTAGATAATTATTTTAGAACTACCAAATTTTTTAGGCTATATTTTTCAAAAAACTTCAAAAATTATTTTACTGTACCTGGCAACATTTTTTTAAATGCTTGATATTCAGTAATTGTAGCTGCTTTTGTTGTACATTTCATACCTTCTGCTTTTGCGTTGATATTTTTAATACGGTTTTCTGGTGCAGGGTGTGTACTCAAAAACTCTGGTTGTCTTGCTCCGCCTGCTGCTTCTAATTTTACAAAAAAGCCTGCTGCGCCATTGCATTGGTACTTTGTGGCAGAAAGATAATCAACAGAAGATGCATCTGCTTCTTTTTCGTAATCACGGCTGTATTTTAGCCCAAGAAAAGTAGTGGTAAGTTGTGAAAGTTGCTCTGGAACTACCTTTCCTGCAAGTTGCGCTACTATGCCAAGCCCCATTTGTTTTTCCATTGTCCTTGCGCTGTGTTCTTTGTCTGCGTGTCCCATTTCGTGTCCCATTACGCCTGCTAGTTGGTCTTCATTATCAAGGTATTTGATAAGACCTGTATAAACAAAAATATAGCCTCCTGGTGTACAAAAAGCGTTTAGCGTTTTGTCGTCATTGATGATACGTACTTCCCAGTCAAAGTCGTTGCGGTGTGCTAATTTACCTGAATTAAGCACGTTACTCGTGATTTTACGCAAATAGGCGTAGGCTTGTGAGTGCGTTTTTTCGTCAAGAACGGGATATTCTGAAGGTTTTGAAAGAATTTCGTCACGCACTTTCATTCCCATTTCTTTTTGTTGCGGAATACTTGTGAAAAGGGATTTTCCACAACCCAAGAGTAAGCCAGAAATAGCTATTAAGGATATAAAAAAAAGGTTTTTCTTTATCATAGTTTTATTTTTCAG
The DNA here is from genome assembly GCA_043764015.1 of Raineyaceae bacterium. Taxonomy (GTDB): domain Bacteria; phylum Bacteroidota; class Bacteroidia; order Cytophagales; family Thermonemataceae; genus JANYGM01. The sequence continues at coordinate 31,599 of JAYUKY010000052.1, read as the reverse complement.
TTTAATATAGTTTTCTAAAACAAAAATCCTCAATAAGTTTATTGAGGATTTTTTGTTGTTATCTAAAGTAAATTAGATATAAGGTTTTTCTCACGAAAAACTCGCAAAGTCAGACTATAAAAGTGTGATGTTTGTAGCGTTAAGACCTTTTTTGCCTTCTTCTACATTGAAGCTAACTTTGTCGTTCTCACGAATAGTTTTACCACCAAGAGCTGTAGAGTGTACAAATACTTCTGTTCCGTTTTCAGAAGTGATAAATCCAAAACCTTTTGATTCATTAAAGAATTTTACTGTACCTTTTTCCATGTTTTTTTTTATTTTTTAAATATACTAAACTAAAAAGACCTTCTTCTTAGCGAGTGCAAGGTAGTCATTTTTTTGATATGCGCAACAAAAAATAATTATTTTTTTCTATATTTGTAAAAATAATTTTCTAAAAACCTAAATGGAGCATATCAATAGCATTTTTAAAATCATAAGTCCAAATGAAAATACGCATTTGGTTATCCTAAAAATCAATAATGAGATAAAAGACAAGTCAAAACCTAAAAATATTTCTATATATTTAGCTGATTTTTTAGATGAAATGCCTAATTCTGACAAAAAAGACTACGAGCTTTTGCATCACCCAACAAAAAAACAAGAATTTTTAGCTGGTAGGTTGGCTTTATCAAAAGCATTAAAACTATTAGAATATGATTATAAAGGTATCAAAAAAGATGAAAATGGAAAACCATATCTTATTGATTATAAAGAAGATAGTGATAAAAATATTCATATTTCTCTCTCTCATTCGTATCCATTTGTGGGTGCGCTGGTGAGTAGGTTGGGGACGTGTGGCGTGGATATAGAACAACCAAAAGAAAAGATTTTGCGTGTTGCACCACGAGTTTTTTCTGAGAAAGAGCTTGTTTTTTTGGAAAAAGATTTACAAAAAAATACGGTTTTTTGGTGTGCAAAAGAGGTTTTATATAAAATTTATGGTAAAGGAGAAGTGAATTTCAAAGAAAATTTGTTTGTGTTCCCTTATAAAGATGAAACTAATATAAAAGTATCAGCAGAAATAAAAATGCCAAGCTTTCATCAAAAATATATACTTGATGCTAGTTTTTTGGAGGATTTTGTATTGTGTTATGGTGTAAGTCATTTTTTTCATAAGTAAGGGTACATAATTAATTAGTGCTAACTTCGTCCAGTTACTTACTTAATTAGGATTTGTAGGATTATGTTTCTTGTTTTTAGGAATTAAAAAAGCACTTATTTAATCAAAATTTACTTCAAAAAACGTGCTTTTAGCTCAGGTGTAGGTATCATACAAGCATCTCTTTTGCCAAAAAAACGGTATCTATTCCTTGCTATAAAATCATAAACGAAGTTTCTGATAAAAGCAGGGAAAATAAATAATCCGTAAGAAAGTTTCCACACGCCACCCAAACCGCCAAAAGTTCTTATTGCAGCCGTTGATTTCTTATAAATTATATCATTTTCCAGCAAAATAAAAGAATCAAAATCTTTTTTATTGAGTTGATGCTTTTCCAATAATTGTTGCCCAAAATCAGACTGCAAAGAGGCAAACATAAACTTAGCATTTTTATCTCTGTTGATGATAAATTGCACTGCACCATTGCACAAATTACATACGCCATCAAACAACATTATAGGTTTTTGTGCTATGTTTTCCATAAAAATAAGATTTTATCTTTTACGCTCTGAACTGTATTCATTCATGATTTACAATTCACAATTCACAATTAAATTATTTTTTCTCAATTTCTTTCATCATTGTTTCTACACTTGTGCGGTCATTTTCATTTGGAGCTTCTTTTAAGGCTATTTTGAGGAATTTGAGTGCATTTTTGTCATCTTTCATACCTATATAACCACGAGCCACACCAAGATTAACGGGCCATTGATTAGGATTTCTTTTTGCGTTGAGCAAAAATATTTCTAATGCTTGTTTTGCCTTATTTTCTGATAATAAAAGCCTGCCATAATTATGTAATTCTGTTATATTGGCTATTTCAATGCCTTTTTTAAAGGTTTTCTCACCTTCTGCCACATCACCTTTTTTGGTTTGAAGTTGAGATTTAGTGTAGTGATTGACAAAATTAGCCTGTCTGTTGATAGACTGATTTACCCAAACCAAACCTTCTTCCATATTTACATTATTTTGCAGGCAATAAAGTGCCGCAGAATGCCAACCAACCCAAGAAAATGCAGGCGTTGAGCGCAATTCATTACGAATATTATTAAGCACTACTTCGTGAATATTTATTTCTACCTTAAACGCAACTTGCACTTTTTCCCACTTTAAAGCAATATCAATACTATTTTGCATTTGATTAGTAAATTCATACGCAAGTAGTTCTTGGTGCATTATTTCAGTTGGCTTGACTTTGATACGCAAAGCATCTTCAGCCTCTTTATAAAAAAAACTACCCCAAGAAGACGTATTGACAGAAAAAATCAATGTCCATTCTGTAGGTGTAACCAAAGCGTGAAAACCATATTTGCCTGCGGGCAAAGATTTCCCTTCAATTTTGACATCGTGGCTAAATGTAATGATAGTATTTTCGTCTGCGCCAGCACGCCAAGTAATTTGGTTTTTTTCTGTGGCAAACGGTACAAGTTCGCCCCAAACTTTGCGCCCACGCACACTAGGACGGTGATAATGCACAGAAATATCAGAAAGCCCAAGTTTTTGGCTTACGGTTGCTTCTGCGCTTACGTCAGGTAGTGTTACAGGCGGAAATTGTGCAAAAAGTGCCGTATTTATGCAAAAAAGAACAAAGTAAAGTATATTTTTCATATTGAAATAGTTATAAATTTCTAATTGTGAAATAGGAATAAACACAAAATTAGCATAAAAAAACAATTTTCTTTAAAAATATTTTTGTGCTTTTCAGAATGAAACATAGCAATCAGGAAACATTTGTTTTATTTTTTCTTGTTCTTCTTCGGAAAAATCATTTTGAAATAAACTTATATTAGACATATTTTCTAATTTAGCCACTTCATCAGGCAAAGTCTTAAGAAAATTATCTGTTAAATCTAAAGTTTTCAGATTTTTGAGTTCTCCTATTTCTTTTGGTAAACTTGTTAATTTATTATTTCTTAGCTCTAAAAACTCCAAATTTTGAAGTTCCGAAATCTCTTTGGGCAAAGTCGTGAGGTAATTGTTATCTAAAAGTAATTTTTTTAATGCTTTAAATTTTCCAATTTCTTTGGGTAATACCTTGATTTTGTTATTATTAAGTGATAAAACTTCTAGATTTGCTAGATTATTTATTTCTAATGGTAGATTTTCTATTTGGTTGCCTGCCAAAGATAATTCTTGTAAAATAGACAAATTTTCAAATGACTGTGGCAATGACTTTATCATACAGCTATCTAAACGCAAAAATTGCAAAAATTGGAGCATTTCTATTTCAGACGGCACAATTTCAAATTTATTTTCACTCAAATTTAATGTTCTTAGTAACTTTAAATCCAATACCTCTATTGGAAATAGATCAAAACTATTAGAATTTAAGTACAAATTTGTTAGATTTTGTAGATTTTTGAGTGTTTTGGAAACTGTTTTGAGTTTGTTGTTTGCCAAACGCAAACGCAGTAAATTATGCATCAATGCTATTGAATGCGGTATATTCTCCAAATGTTTACTGGCTAAATTCAAATCTTCTATTTTATCAAAGGGCGTTTTGAATTGCCAATATTTATCTCTTTTAAGCAACTCAAAAAGCTCTTTATCTTCTTCTAAATTCATTTTAAAGTAGTTCTCAAACTCTTCTTTATAGTTTTCCAGCAAAATTAAGCCTAAATTTACGTTTGCCTCATCAGGGCTTTGCAGAAGTTCTAGTAGGTTTTCAAATTCTTGTGTCATTTTTTGAAAAGGTTATTTCATTCAAAAATAAATAAAAATATTGATATTTTTTTGCTTTTTTTGCTTAAAATTCTTTGATTTGCCTATTAAAGGATTTTGTGTATATTTGCCAATGCTCAAAATGCGCAATCAACTTGAAAAATCCTAATACTAATGTTTTTGTGGAGTAGAAATTTATTTTGTCTAAAATATTGATTATTATCAAATTAAGATTATCTCAAAATAGACAATGGGACATGTCCCATTGCATAAACATACCTCTATGGTACTTTTTGAGAAGTGTTTTTTGAAGATCACAAAAAATATTGGTATCAAAAAAAATCAAAAAATTGTTTTTGTATTCTTTGACAAGTTCTGAAAACCTAATTTAAAAATGCGTATTATCTACATTCATCAATATTTCAAAAAAATAATTGAAAACGGTTCTCACCGTTCTTGGTATTTGGCTAATGCATTATCCAGCGCAGGTTTTGATGTACAAATGATTACGGCACATAATCTCCCTAACAAAACAGAAAAAATAAATGAAAATTTTACGGTTCATTACCTAAATGTGCCTTATGATAATGATTTTGGCTTTTTTAAAAGAATCTTAGCGTTTTTGTCATTTTTCTGGAAAAGTTTTTTTCTTGTAAGAAAATTTATTAAAGAAAATCAACAACAAAATCAGAAAAATAATAAATCAGAAAAAAACATCATTTACGCCACTTCTACACCACTTACAGTAGGAATTACGGCATTTTTGTTGGAGAAATTTTATAAAATCCCCTATTTTTTTGAACTGCGAGATTTGTGGCCAGAAGCTCCAATTCAAATGAAAGTTATCAAAAATCCTGTTTTGATAAAATTATTAAAGTTTTTGGAGAAGAAAATCTACCAAAATGCAAGCAAAATAATCACTCTCTCACCTGCTATGCAAACACACGTAGAGGAAGTTTCACAAATAAAAACCACCCCTAACCCTAGCAAAATGCTAGCCTTAAAAAGTAGGGGAATAGAAAAAGAAATACGAATGTTTCCTAATATGTCTGATAATGAGTTTTTCTCACACAAAACGGGCAAAAAAGTCTTAGATAATTTTTCAGTTGTTTATTTTGGTACTATTGGCAAGGCAAACCATTTGGAATACCTACTTAATATTGCTAAATTTGGTTACGAAAATGGCAAAAAAGTTGATTTTTTTATTGTTGGAGATGGTGCAGAGAAAAAAAGATTAGAAAATATTGCTTATGATTTGCCTAATGTATTGTTTATCAAGGCTTTTCAAAAAGATTTGATGAATATTTTTTTGGGTGAAATGTCTGCTGTTTATGTATCTTTTTTGGATATTCCTGTACTTGAAAGTTGTAGTCCAAACAAGTTTTTTGACTCTCTCGCAGCAGGAAAACTTTGTATTACGAATACAAAAGGTTGGCTAAAAACTCTTTTAGAAGATAATCAATGCGGCTTTTATGCTTCTCCGCACAATCCAGCAGACTTTTGGAAACAGTTAGACGTTTTTATCAATGATGTAGAAATGTTAAAAAAATACGAACACAATGCTCGTCACTTGGCGGAAACAAAATTTGATAAAAACAAAATTTGTATGGATTTTATACAACTTTTTCAGTAAATTGGTAGCAAAATTGGCAATTACTTAGCAATTAGAAACAATGTTTAATATAAAAATAAAACCCTATACGCTCAATTTTCGTTTTGATGCCACTACTTCACGTGGCACACTCACGACAAAACAAGGTTTTTATGTGTATCTCACGCATACACAAGTACGTGATAGTGCTGGCGCAAGCGTAGGCGTGGGAGAAATTCCTATTTTGGCAGGTCTTAGCCCAGATGACCGCCCAGATTTTTCACAAGTTTTAGATGATATTTGTGAAAAAATCAATAAAATAGAAGATTTTTATTCTTTCAATGAGATTATTAAAAAATGTGCTTTAAGCACTCCTGCAATAGCTTTTGGTTTAGAAACTGCACTAATGGATATGGCACAAAAAGGAACAAAAATAATTTTTAAAAATGATTTTTCAGCGGGAAAAGCTCCTATTGCTATCAATGGACTGATTTGGATGGGAACAAAAGAATTTATGTACCAACAAATTAAAGAGAAAATCAAAGAAAATTATACTTGTATCAAGTTGAAAATTGGTGCTATTGATTTCCAAGAAGAGTTAAACCTTCTCAAATACATTAGAGAACAATTCACGGCTGATGATATGATTTTGCGTGTTGATGCTAATGGAGCATTTGCACCTGAAAATGCACTAGAAAAAATCAAACAATTATCAGAATTTGAACTACATTCTATTGAACAACCTATCAAAAATGGTCAAATAGAACAAATGGCTATGCTTTGTCAGAATTCTCCTGTGCCTATTGCCCTTGATGAAGAGCTTATTAGTGCGGGGATTTACCGCAAAAAACGAAAACTTATACAGGACATCAGACCAAAATATCTGGTACTAAAACCTAGTCTTTTGGGTGGATTTGAAGCAACAGATGAGTTTGTAGATATTGCAGAAGAAAATTGTATTGGTTGGTGGGCAACATCTGCATTGGAAGGAAATATTGGACTAAATGCCATTGCACAATGGACAGCATCAAAAAATTATGTTAGTTATCAAGGGCTTGGCACAGGGCAACTCTATGAAAATAATATAATTTCTCCTCTAAAAGTTGAAAATGGCTATATTTATTATGACAATAAAACCGCTTGGGGAGAGATTTGAGGTGTGATGTGTGAGGTGTGATGTGTGAAGTATTTTCAGAAATAATATTTTGCAATATTTTCTCAAAATATTATGAAATAATCAACAAAAAAATTATATTTAAGCCGTAAAATTACGTGAATACATGTATCATTCACACATTACACATCACACATTACATATCAAAAAATATGCAACAAGAATTAGATAATCTTTATGATTTGCTTGCTAGTGACGACACTAACAATATTTTGCTAGGCTTTCAGCTTATTCCTAATTATCCTATTACGCCTATTATGATGGCACATATTGCGGCACTAGCAAATAGTGATATGTTGTCTAATTACTATTATTTTGATGAAAAGGTAAAAAAAGATGCCAAGAGATTACTAAAAAAATATGCTTCAAAGCAACTTAAAGAAACAGTTGAGAGCCACAAAATTATTGATATGTATAATCAAGAACAAGTGGCACGCTGGGCAAAGGCTATCATTAATTTGGACGAAATAGATAAAAATACATTCTTTAAATATATTTTGCAAAATGCAGGAGATGATTTTATGATATATTGTTTATCTACTTTTGACGAAATCATTGCTGCTCAAAATGTCACTTATTTGTATTTGGATAACAAAAATTCTCTAGATATATTTAAAGTTTTGCCTAAACTCCCTGATTTGGATAACTTTAATGTAACTAATTGTGGCATTAAAGAAATGACTTTTACCTCACTGCCACGCCTTGCACAACTCAATATGGGGCAAAATCTATTCACGGAAATTGATAAAAGTATTGGACTGCTCACAGGGCTTACAGGGCTAGATTTTTCGGGAAATAGGCTTACAGAAATCCCAGAGGCGGTTTTGAAGTTGCGTTACCTTAATACACTCACTTTGTCTAGTAATATGATTAGTGAGTTGCCTGAAAATATGTCTAGAATAAAGCAACTGAATATGCTTTATTTGGAATCTAACCGTATAGAAAGCCTGCCAAGTAGCTTTTGTGATATGCCGAAATTACAATATCTCTATATTGGGAACAATGCTTTGAAAGAATTACCTGAAAATGTTTCAGCGTTCAAAATGCTTAATTCTTTGAATATCAATAACAATCAACTGCAAAAATTTCCAGATGCCATTTGTGAGATAAAAACGCTCACGAGCATTTATGCAAGCTACAACCAGCTAAAAAGCCTTCCTGATAATTTACATTTAGCCGCCGCTTTGACTAGTTTGGACATAAACAACAACAGGCTTACAACGCTTCCCCCCATAAAATGGTCTGAAACGGTCTTTAATTCCCTTAGTTTCTCTAATAATAATATCAAAACAATCCCTGCTGACTTTTTTGATATGAAAGAATTAAGCACGCTTTATATGAGCTATAATTTGCTCAAAAGCCTGCCTGAAATCAATCAAAAGCAAGTAATGCTAATGACGCTTGATATAAATAACAACCAACTCAAAGAATTGCCAGAAACTTTTGGAAACCTTGCTAATCTTAGTACGTTGTATGTGGGTTATAATAATCTTAAAAAGTTGCCAAAAAGTATCAACAATTTGACAGAATTAACCTATTTGGATTGCACAAACAACCGTTTGGAAGCCTTACCAGATATGAGCAATCTTAAAAAACTCAATACGCTTTCTTTTGGGCAAAACAGGATTAGCAAATTGCCAGAGAATATCCATGAAATGACCAACGTGAATAATATTTATCTGAGTAATAATAGACTCAAAAAGCTACCAGAAAGCATCAGTAATATACCAAAATTGAACTATTTTGATATTACAAATAATCTTTTGGAAACACTTCCAAAAGATATTCTCAATATGCCTTATCTGAATAATTTGAACGCTAGTAATAACAAAATAAAAACTATCCCAGAAAGCTCCAAAGATACTCGTGCGCTTAATTATGTGAGTTTGAGTAATAACCTTATCAAAGAAATTCCTGCATCTTTTTGTGAAAACCTTACATCTTTGCAAACATTGGATATTGCAAGTAACAAACTAACTAAACTACCTGAAAGTTTGGGTAACCTAATAAATCTAACGAGTTTGTATGTGGGGTCTAATCAGATTACAGAGCTTCCAGAGAGTATTTTTGACTTGTATTACCTTACGTATATGGATATTGGTTATAACAAAATCAAGTATCTTAGCGAGGAAATAAAAAAACTTTCCAATTTGAAAAATTTGTATTGTAGCAACAATAAAATTACTGAAATACCTGCAGGTTTGGGTGATTTAGAGATGCTTGAAAACATTGATTTCTCGTATAATCCTATCAAAAAAATTAGCTGTGATTTTTCTAAAATGGAAAGATTACAGACAATTTCTATGAATAGTGTCAAGTTAAGCAATTTTCCTAAAAGTTTCTGTCAATTGGAAAACCTACAATATTTGTACTTAGATACTGCGGGACTTACCGAAATTCCTGATGAAATCTGCCAAATGACTAACCTAAGAACGCTAAGTTTGAGTAATAATAAAATAACAAGTTTGCCAAAAAACATACATCAATTAGGCAACCTAGAATATCTTTATATTGCAGGTACGCTAATGCCAGAACAAGAAATAAAACGTATCAAAAAAGCATTGCCAAACACAATGATTTATTAGCTTTCGTCCTATTATTTCTTGTTTTTCTATAAAATAATTGTAGGAAATAATAGGTTTTATTAAGAAAAAACCTTAATTTAGTGTTTGGATATTTACATAAAAACTACAAACTAGCGCATTTTAAGCCCAATTTTATGACAATTAAGAATTTAGACGACCTTTATAGCACCTACAAAGAGAAAAGAAATTTAACCATTTCTAAAGAACAATTTGTGCTTTTTGCAGAGTTTTTCCCTGTTATTTTGGTCGTAACGGCTGATGGTGTTGTAGATGAAGAAGAAGAAGTTTATATCAATAAACTTTCTAATAGTTTGGGTAATATTTTTAAGGAAGAAGGTTTGGCTGATGTGAAAGTTTTGGAACTCAAAAAAGTCTTTAAAGAAGAGTTTGCTTTTCTGATTTTTAACTTAGATGACTGGCAAGATGCCTTTCTTGATGGTCTTAGAGGACATTTGGAGCATAATCCAGACCAAAAAGAAGCTATTATTGATACTGTTTATCTGTTTGCGGAAGCCTCTGCAGGCATAAGTGATGACGAGGAGAAAATGCTTGAATACATCAAAAAAAGGTTAGATTTGAAAGAATAAATTTTAAGTAAAAGCCCCTAACCCCAAAGGGGAACAATACAGCTACTTTGTATTAAAGTCCCCTTGCGCTACGCTTGGGATTTAGGGGCTACAACTCACAACTTTTTAAAATGAATTTTCCTTCAAAACTCATAGAAAATGCAGTAAATGAAGTTTCAAAACTTCCTGGAATTGGCAAAAAATCTGCATTACGAGTTATTTTATACCTTCTCAAACAAGAAGAAAAAAGCACAGAAAATCTTTGTGTTGCCTTGCAAACCCTACGAAAAGAAATCAAATATTGCAAGAAATGCTACAATATTTCTGATGACGAAATATGCAGTATTTGTGCCAGCAAAAGTCGTGATAGTAGTATTCTGTGTATTGTAGAGAGTTTTAAAGACATTTTTGCTATTGAAAATACGGCACAATTTCGTGGTGTTTATCACGTTTTGGGCGGACTTATCTCGCCTATGGACGGCATTGCGCCAGAAGATTTGCATCTTGACAGCATCACAGAACGTATCAAAGAATTAGAGGTAAAAGAGGTTATTTTGGCGGTTTCTCCCACTATGGAAGGCGACACAACCGCTTTTTACATCACCAAAAAACTCAAAGAACTCAACTTGAAAATCACTACATTGGCTCGTGGCGTACCTGTAGGCGGTGAGTTGGAATATACTGACGAAATCACGCTTGGGCGCAGTATTTTGAGTAGAATAAATTATGATTAAAAGTTGTTAATAAAATTGCCAAAAAATAGAAACCTTTTCGTATAATGCAATTTTATAATGTAGTTACTTCCAATCTGTTTATTCAAAATATCACGTAAATAGATGCAAATTATAGCAAAAAAAGCTTTCCCAAATTTTGGAAAAGCTTTTTTGTTGCTAACATTTACTTAGAATCCGCCTTCATCTTCTTTTTCTTTCTCTTCTTTTGGCTTATCTTTATTTTTATCTTTTTTAGATTTTTTTTTCTTTTTTTCTTCTTTTGGTGTATTCTTAGGGCTTTCTTTGATTTTGTCTTCTTTTACGGGTTTATCTTTGCTCTTTTTATCTTTTGCATCATCAGGCTGAACAATTATTGTCTCATCTGTTGCTTTATTTTCTTTTTTAGGTTTTACTTTTTTTACTTTTGGTGTTTTCTTTTTAATAATTTTCCCTTTACTTACAGGAACAAGGTTTTGCAAATCATCATTTACTCCGACTTCTTTTTTCTTTTTACCTCCAAGTGTCATAGCACAACGAAAACCAATGGTTGAAGTGCTTTTCTCTGCAATTAGGTATCTTCGTGCGCCAGGTGCAAGCCAATAAGCAATATCTTTCCACGAACCGCCCTTATAAACTTTGTATCTTTTTCTTGCATTTTCGTTACGTTCATAAATAGAGTGTACAAAGGAACTAGGAAAAGATAATAAATTATCAATATTGATACTGGTACTATCTCTGATAGCAAAAGGCTTTCTTTTAATGTCTTTGGTACTGTCTTTGGCAACAGTTGAAGAATACAACTGATTGGGAAGCATTTTAGTTCTAAAAGAAGTATCACTATAGGCATTAGCACGTTTTACGAGTTGCAAATCATCATAGGCTTCAAAATCTTCTACTGCGTATGCACTTTCTACCCATTCATTGACATTACCAGCCATATTATAAAGCCCAAAGTCATTAGGTGGATAAGCATAAATCCACTCTGTAAGCATTGCACCATCATTTTGTCTTCCTGCAATACCTGCATAATCACCACGTCCACGCTTAAAGTTAGCTAAAAACTTACCCATATTTTTCTTGTAGGGGTTGCGCATAGCACGTCCGTCCCAAGGATAAATTCTTGTTTTTTCTTTTTTAGTTGTTTCATATTCAATAGCTACCATAGCTTTGGCAGCATATTCCCATTCAGCTTCTGTTGGAAGCCTATAATCAGGTAAAACAATAGTATCAGTGTAAGTTTTTGTAGGATTTATTACTTTTATATCTGTATCAATTTTGCCATTTCTACGCAGTCCTGTAACTCTTCGTTGTCCACCGCCTTCCAAAAACTTGTTAATAGTAGAAGTCCGCCACTTACAAAACTCTTGTGCTTGCTCCCACGACACGCCTACAACAGGATAGAGCCTAAAACCTGGGTGTCTTAGGTAATTAGTAATATAAGAATCATTAAAAGATGCGTCACTTGCCCATACAAGCGTATCAGGCATTAAAACTTCTTGATAATATTCTTGATAAGTAAGATTTTGAGGAATTTGTTCACGGTTTTTATCATAAAAATTCATAAATTCTAACCAGTGAATATTAGCAACTTCTGTTCTATCCATATAAAAAGAAGGCACAAAAACTCTCGTGAGCTGGCTATGCGACGCATTGATAACATCTTCTTCTAGCATACCCATTACAAAAGAACCACCTTCAATGTAAACAAGATTAGGACCTGCAATTTGCCCTTCAAAGTCCTTTACAGTAAAACTGTTTACACTTGTAGTGTCATTATAAGGAACGCCAGTAGCAGTGCTAACACCATTGTTGGCATTACCACTTGTTGTACCACTTACACCACCCGCAGTAGCATCTTCAGCAGTTTGTTTGTCTCTGTCTTTTTTCTTAAACATTCCACAAGACGAAAGCAAACCACTAACAATACTACTAAATAACAGTAAAGTAAATAAATATGTAAGAAATTTTTTGTTCATAGGTTAAAGCAACCGCAAAATAATACTTTTTTACGAAAAAACCTTAGGAAATTTATTTTTCTAATTATTTCTTAAATAAAAAAGGCTTTGAAACTGCAAAGCCTTTTTTATTTAGTATGTATCAGAGTTTATTTAAAACTATCTTCCTTGTTTTCCACCTCTGTTAGCCCTACGCTTTTCACCAGATCTTTCACCAGCAAGAATCATAGCGCAACGGAAGCCTAAGTTATCTGTACTTCTATTTTTATCTAAAAATCTTCTTGTACCAGGTGCCAACCAGTAAGCAACATCTTTCCAAGAGCCACCTTTAAATACTCGGGCATTATCATCAACAAGTGACATAACAACTTTATCTATTGTATTATAAGGTGCTTTATTATCAGCATAAACAGACTTATTAGGGTCAGATTTCAGTTTTGTACTATCTAATTGTTGTCTTCTTACAGGATTCAAATCACTCATATCTTCGTGTGAAAGAGGTCTGTAAACATCTTCTACCCACTCATTCACATTTCCAGCCATATTATACAAATTGAAACCATTTGTAGGATAATTATAAACATATTCTGTAATAAGTGCACCATCATTTTGCTTACCTGCAATACCAGCATAATCACCACGTCCACGCTTAAAGTTAGCTAAAAATGTACCCATTTGCTTGCCATAAGGATTTCTTAGAGCGTGTCCGTCCCAAGGATATACACGACCGTTGGATTGATTTTCATCATCATATTGTGTTTCAATCATACCTTTTGCAGCATATTCCCACTCTGCTTCTGTTGGAAGACGATAGTTTGGAAGTACCACACCACTTTCTAATGGTGCTTCTTTCAAGTCTTTGTATTCAACAAGTTTACCGTTTTTATCTTTTTTCTTAGCTTCTGCAAAAAGATAATCATTAGCGGCTTTTGTACGCCATTTGCAAAAAGCTTGTGCTTGTATCCAAGAAACACCAACTACAGGGAACATACGGAAACCAGGGTAACGTAAGTAGTTAATTACATAAGAGTCGTTAAAAGCAGTCTCACTTGCCCAAACAGTAGTATCAGGTAATAATTGTTTGAATTTCAAACTATCAGGAATAGCCGCAGCGTTTGCTGGCTTAGAATAATAATTCAAAAATTCTAACCAATCAATGTTTTTGACTTCTGTTCTATCCATATAAAAAGACTGAACACTGACAGTACGCTCACGGTTATCACGAGTGTAAACAACATCTTCTTCACCAGAACCCATAATAAAACGTCCACCTTCAATAAATACAAGATTAGGACCATCAGGTTGCCCCAAATATTCTCTTACTGCAAAACTCGTCACACCAGATGTATCTCCCAAGTTATAAGGAATACCTGTTGCTTGGCTAAACATTCCCTTTTGATGCGCATTTGTACTAGATTGCGTTTGCATTTGGAATGAAGAAGAGTCTTGTGTTTTTTTCTTACAAGCTCCTAGTAGGCTAATTCCTATGGTAAGTAGGAGTGCGTATTTGATTATGCGCATACTTTTATTCATAATACGGTTGTGTTTAACAATGACACTTTTCTTTTGATACTATCTTTTGATACTTAAATCTGTTGTTTTTTATTTAGGCACTAAATTTTAATTAGTAGGTACAATTTTAAGGAAAAAAAACTGAAAAAAAAAATTTTATTAAAAAAAACTTTTTTAGTGTATTAAAGTTACTTCCTATTTTGTATAAAAATCGTGCCAGAAAGTCTAAAAAAACGGTTTTAGTCACTTTTATGTAAGTAAATAAATTTAACAATTCAAAGCAGATTTTAAAACTTTATTTCAAAATGTCAGTTTAAAAAATAGGGTATCAACAAAATACAAAGCAATGGACAAATACGCAGAAATAGACAAAAGTGCTTTTCCTATCATTCAAGTTACTTTTACGGGAAATGATGCCAAAGATGATAATTTCCCTGCCTATCTTGAAGAAGTTAGGCAAAGTTACGACCATAAAAATAATTTAGCTATTATTTTTGATGCAACCAACGCCGTTTTTCCAGGCATAGCTTACCAACAAATGCAGGCACAATGGCTCAAAGATAATGAGCAAATGATGAAAGATTTTTGCAAAGGCACGGCTTATATTATCCCAAATATCATTATCAGAAATGTGTTGAAAGCTATTTTTGCCTTTCAGAAACAACCTGTACCTTATTTAGTGTGCAGTGACCAACGAGAAGCACAAGCGTGGATAAAAGTACAATTAGAAAACTAAAAATATGTATCACTAACAATCCTTTCCAAATTTTGGAAAGGATTGTTTACACAAATGTTATTTTTATGATGTATTATTTTAGGACAACTACTTTTTTGATAATTTCTGTCATTCCAATAGCTATTTCTAAAGCAAGTTTTATCTCATCAACAGTCATTACTCTTGTATCTTTGAAAATAATAATACGGCTTTCACGTGAACGTACAGTAAAACCTACATTTACATATTTTTCAAAAAATGTAATCAAATCAGCAGTAAAAAGTTTTCTAACATCTTCTTCCTCTACACTTGTTAGCAAATAAGCATCAGAAAAAACTTTAAACGCATCAAAATTGATGTCGGTGTAGCCCAAAGCCTGCGAAATTTTGTCCATTGTTACTTCTTTCTCCAAAACAAAAGAAGGCAAATGATGATGTATGTTGGTGATAGCCACGACTCCCATTTTGTAGTTATTTCCTGCCAAACTAATGGTTTCTTTGATGTTCATTTCTGAATACTCAAAACGAGTGTCATCAATGGTTTTTATAAGTCTATTCTCTCTTGTACGTATTTTTTTACCCTGGAAATACCTAAAATCCAAAAATTTGAAACTATCATAAATAGCTAACGGTTTGAAACCCATATCAGAAATATCTGCAAACTCCTGCAAAGTAGTCTGACGTGCATCTAAAGCCACAGTTTTCTGTTTTTCTTTGTAGCTTGCATCATACACACGCATAGCAAGTGGGTGGTCAGAGATAGGGTTTTGATGCTCCATACCTTGAATTTCAACAGAACTCCCACCTTTGTAGTGGTCGTGTTCAAAATGATGCAGGTTTTCCATAAAAGTATGGTCAATAAGTTTTACATCATTAAAATCCAAAATAAGATGTTTGTTTTTAGGCATCTTATCCAAATGTGCTTTTATACCCAAATAATTGCTAAAAATAGCTGCTCCTTTGATTTTAAGACGTATATTGTCGTGTTCTTCTGTTATTTCTATATCAGTCTTGAATATTTGTTTTATACTAACACCAAAGTAAATTTCTACTGCAAATTTCGCTACAATCCCTGCAAAAACTCCCAGCAGAAGGTCTGTAGCAAGAGTTACAATAAGTGTGATAAGGAAAATAACTAATTGTTCTTTGCCTATTTCGTAGGTATGAATAAACTCTTTTGGAGATGCCAAACGGTACGCCACCGCAATAAGCATAGCCGCCAACGCACTCACAGGTATCAAAACAATTACTTTTGCCAAAAACAAGATAAAAATCAATAATGCCAAACCGTGAAAAAAGTTTGCCCAGCGTGTTTTTGCGCCATTTGCCACGTTTGCAGAACTACGAGCTACTTCTGCAATCATTGGAGATGCGCCAATAAAAGCCGCCAAAGTATTTCCTAAACCAACCGCTACCAAATCTTTATTCATATCTGATTTTCTTTGGAAAGGGTCAAGTCCGTCAATGGCTTTGACTGTCAAAAGTGATTCAATACTGCCAATAAGCGCAAACATAGCAATAAATTTGATACTTGCAAGACTTGTAATCTCTGAAAAATCAGGAAAAGCAAAACCTATTTTTTTGATGTCAAGCGTGATTATTCCCTCAAAAATAGTGGTAGGAATATTAACCAAAAACTTTTTATCAAGCATAAAAACCATTCCCAAAGGTATTGCAACCAATAAAACAATCATTGGCGCAGGGATTTTTTTGATAAGTTTATTTTTGATGTAAGGCATACCAAAAATGATAATCAGCCCCAAAAGACCAATCAGCGCAACTTCCCATTTAGCATTTGCAATACTATTAGGAATTTCTGCAAGTAATGCAAATGGCTCTGTTGCGACAGGTTTTACGCCCAAAAGAGGGTGAATTTGCTTAGAGAAAATTATCACACCAATAGCCGCTAGCATACCGTGAACCACAGAAACAGGGAAGAAATCACCCAATTTGCCTGCTTTTACTAACCCAAAAACTACCTGAATAATGCTTGCTACAACCATAACTGCCAATGCTTTTTCGTAGCCAAGTTCTTCAAAAGCACCCAAAACAATAGCAATAAGCCCTGCTGCAGGTCCTTTTATGGTGAGTTTGCTACCACTTAAAATAGATACCAGCATACCTCCAATAATAGCTGTAAAAACGCCTGTAATAGGCGGAAATTTGCCTCCTGCCGCAATACCTAAGCACAACGGAAGTGCCAAAAATGATACTAAGATACCTGATGTAAGGTCATCTTTCCAATTTTCTTTTAGCCCTGCAAAACCATCTCTGGGGTTGTTTTTTTGATTTGACATTTTAATAATTGTGAATTGTGAATGTTGAATTGTGAATGATTTAATACGTTCATTTACAAAACATTTATTGCATATTTGTATTTTGGAAAGGAATTGTAGATTGCATTCATTCAAAATTCACAATTTACAATTCACAATTATTTACATTTTTTTAATCAAATCCAAAATGCCATTTACAAACGTAAGTGGGTGAATTGGATTGCCTGGAACGTATAAATCAACTTTATATTTATCTAAAAAACTACGGTCAAGGGCAGGGCTTCCCTCAAAAATTCCCCCAGAAATAGCATCAGTTCCTACCAAAACTAATATTTTAGGATTTGGAACGGCATCATAACAAATTTGCAGGGCTTCTGCCATATTTGCTGTGATAGGTCCCGTAATCACAATACCATCAGAATGACGTGGAGATGCCGTAAAATCTATGCCAAAACGTCCCATATCAAAGTTTGGGTTGCCTGCTGCGTTTAGTTCCCACTCGTTGGAGTTGTCGCCACCTGCGGACACTTGTCTAAGTTTGAGAGAACGCCCAAAAAGCCGTTTTATCTCTTCTCTGACAATGTTTTGGTCAATAGAAAGCGGATTTTTGTCGCCTTCTTTGATGATAAGTGCCTCACGAGTGTTGGTAGCAATTCTGTAATCTGTGGTAAATTTGACCTTTTTTTCTCCACAAATCTTCTGACATTGATTACAGAAAACACATTTCCCTAAATCAATACTTGTAGGAAAAGCCTTAAACGCATCAGTTGGACAGGCATTTTCAGCATCTAAAAGTAATTTTTCGTCTATTTTTTCTGTGGAAATAACAGGCAACCCAATTTTATAATAAACAGGCAAATTTACCTTTGTAACGTCAGGGATAAATTGTTTTCCGTGATGTTTTAAAATATCTATTTCGTCAAACATAGTTTTTTGGTTTGTAGGGGCGTACCCTTGTGGTCGCCCTGTCGTCAAATGTATTTTTTACGGATTATTTTTTGTCGTGTTGCTTTCGCATGTGTGGGCGACCACAAAGGTACGCCCCTACAAATACACAATTACAAATCATTTCCGCAATAAGAAAGATTAAAAGTTTTATTGCAAATAGGAAAATCAGAGATTTCGTTATCTCTAAGTGAAAGCCCTAAAGCCAGCCAATTATGCACAGAAGGGTCTTTTACCTTATAATGTGCCATATCTCCGTTTTCGTCTGTAACGACACAATGCGAAATTTCGCCACGCCAACCTTCCACCAAAGACATACAAAACATATTAGGTGTTAGCTTTGTGGCAGTCGGCTGAATATCAGCATTTTGCTGAAAAACAGGAACGCCATTTTGCATACTTCCATAACCACTATCATTTACATCAACCTCTACCAAAAGCTCTCTAATGTACTTAATCACACTCAAAATCTCCAAATGGCGCAAATAAGCCCTTGCCCAAACGTCTCCACCCTCACAAGTATCAGAAATAATAGGTTTTTCTGCATAAAAAGCAAAAGGGTGAGATGTGCGAATATCCCGTTTTAAGCCCGTAATGCGTGCAGACATACCCACAGCACCAATTTGTTGCATTTGTTCTTTGCTTACTTCTCCTACTTTTTCTATGCGAGATTGCGCAGAAGGCAGTTCAAACATCTTATTTGCCATTTCTGTATAACGCATTTCTACATCATTAAGCACCGTTTTAAACTTATCCACAAGCTCTTTTGTGAGTGGATAAGGGTTGTGTCCTACACGTATAAGCCCTTTTGCAAAGCGGTTGCCACACCAAAACTGAAAATAATTGATAAGTGGCGTTCTTATCACCCCAAAAACAGACGAAGCCAACTGATAAGCAAGCCCAATATTAAGGTTTGCCAAGTCGCCCATGTGTATAGCCATACGCTCAAGTTCCAGCGCAATAGTGCGTTGCAAGTGCATCTGACGTGTAGGAATGATGTTTTGCAGACTTTCAATATTTTGCACAAATGCCAAAGTATGCCCTACAACAGTATCTCCTGCAATACATTCTGATAAAACTGTTCTTTGTAAAAGTTTGGGTTTTTTGAGGTACATATATTCCACGCCTCTGTGCTGATAACCCAACTGTATTTCTAGGTGCAAAACGTCCTCACCGTTGCACACAAAGCGGAAATGACCAGGCTCAATCACGCCAGCGTGGATAGGACCAACACCAACTTCGTGTAATTCTTCCCCTGTAATCTCAAAAAACGGATAATTTTGGAGTGTTTTAGTTTTATCTGTTCTGTCGTGGGCGTAGCGGACAGGTTTTAGCCAAGGGTGACGTATAAAGTCAATACCAAAATTTTCGTGTATTTCTCTTTCGTAGATGTGAAAAGCCGTTATTTGTTGAGATAACGCCATCAGTCCACGTAATTCTTTTGGATTTTCTTCGTGAGAAATAAGCATAATTTCTTCTTTTCCATCAATGGCAATGCCTGCAATGAATTTTAGCTTATTTTGATAAGAAAAAGCATAATAAGCCACACAATGATTGCTCATATCTCTACAAAGACCCACACAAGTATCATAAAAAATGTCATATTCCAAGATAGGAATGGCATTTATGGCTACTGATTGGTTGTTTTTTATTGTTAGATTCATTTGGAGTAATTGTGAATTTTTAATTATGAATGAATACAAAATATTGATAATCAAGCATTCAAATATCTCTGCACCGTCAGCTAAAGCAGACGGCAAAGAAATAATAAACACATTTAAGTTGATTTTTTATGTTTGTTATTTATTTTTGAATTTTGGTAGTAGTAAATTATTTTTTGAATATTTTAGATTTTTCTTTGCCGTCTGCTTTAGCTGACGGTGTAGAGATATTTGAGTGCCTAAACTATGAATGTTAATGATATTCAATTTCGCAAAAAACTACATTAAAACCGCATTTGGCAAAAATGCCACAATTTTATTGATGCAATCTACCAAAATATCAGGCGGAAAAAATCCTAAATAAATTCCTGAAATAATTAAAATATATTGGCTCACACTCTCCAAAGGGCTAATATGTTTAGCATTTCTTTCAATTTCTGCATTGGTTTCTATGCTAATTTCTTTGTTATTTTGAGGTAATTTTTGGAATAAAAGATGTAAAATATTTTTTCCTATTCCATAGATAATAAAAGTCAGCAAAAGCAAAGAAAAACCAGCAATAAAGTAATGTTTTGACACAAAAAGTGCTTTAAACGCTAAAAATTCAGTAATAAAAAGCCCTGATGGAGGCATTGCCGTAATGCTCAAAAAACCTAACACCAAAACACCTGCTCCAAAGGGGTTTAAACGCATATATTCGCCTGTTTGGTCTGTATTTTTTATCCTAAAAATATGTTGTACTTGCCCTAATTGCAGAAAAATACCAGATTTTACGAAAGAATGCAAAACCAAATGAAAAATACAAACAAAATACCCAATTCCACCGCTTGCAAGTGCCAAAAACGCTATTCCTGCGTGTTCTACGCTAGAATAGGCAAACATTCGTTTATAATTTTTGACTTTCATCAAATACACCGCCGCAAACAAAATAGATGCTGTTCCAACGAGTAGAAGCACATTATTCATCCACGCTAAAATATCACTTTGTGCAAAAACCTGATAAAATCTAAAAACTGCCACAAAACCGACATTCAGCAAACCACCAGACAAAAGTGCGCCAATAGCACTAGGAGCGGCATCTTTTGCATCAATATCTACCGTAAAAAGTGGCACAATACCAATTTTTACGCTAAAACCTGTCAAAATAAACAAAAAGCTCATTTTGAGCCACGTAGGGTTCATTTCTTTGATATTTGTAAGTAATTCGCTAATAGAAAGATGCGCCTCTGCAGCATCTTTGGAGGCAACCGCCAAAAATAAAATTCCTAAAAAAGCCATTGCAATACCAATAGAAGCCACAAAAACGTATTTCCAAGTGGCTTCTAGTGCCATAGAATTTCTTTCGTGATAAATAAGAGCTGCCACAGAAAGCGTTGTAGCCTCCAAAAACGCCCACAAAATGCCCAAATGTGCCGAAATAAGCACGCCAGTCATCATTGTAATAAATATCATCAAAGCCGCATTATGAATACGGATTTCTTTACATTCTTCTTGCCTTCTGTGTGCGCTGATAATGCTATGCACGCATACAGGAACACTTATTATGCTTAAAACAGTCATAAAAAGTACGCCCAATTCATCAAAACGAAAATACTCGTTGATAGGGTTTCCTATATTCATCATTGCATAGGCATTAAAACCTACCTGCAATAGCAAAAAAGGCACAAATAATAGATGGTCTATCAGTTTATTATGAATAAAATACGTTGTAGCTGCTATCAAAACAGCTCCTCCAAAGTATATAAATATTGCTTCCATTGCTTTGATGTGTGATATGTGATGTGTGATGTGTGATGTGATGTAAAATTTATACAAAAATGTATTCATTCACAATTCACAATTTAAAATTCACATTTATTTAGTCTTTTAATTCTGTTAATGTATCAATTTCTACTGTATGGAAAACTTCGTTAATTCTGTTCACGAAAACCCCCAAAAGAAGTACACTAGTAAACAAATCTAACAAAATACCAATATTTACAATCATTGGCATTTCGCTACCAAGTGCCAGAGAAAACAAGAAAATACCGTTTTCTAACACCAAATAACCAACAATATGCGTAATAATAGTTTTGCGGATAACAATCAGCAAAACACCCACCAAAAGAGCTGAAATAGAGGCTGTAAAGAAGTTTATTTCTAAATGTTCGTCATTGAGCTGGTGCGCAAAAACAAAACTTGACACAATAATCAATAAAACAGTAAAAATTACGTAAAAACTAAGTTTTTTTACTTCAAAATCTCTTTTGATTTTGTTTTTTTTGATGATATTGAATAGAAAATAAGGCACTAAAATAGCCTTAAAAACAAGCGTTTCTACCAAAATAAAGCCCATATTGGCAACAGAAACGTGTCCGTAGAGCTTCAAAAAAGCCACACCAAAAAGAAGCAAACCCTGCAAGCCCAACATACGAAAATGCGTGTCAAAACGGTTAGCAATAGCCATATAAGGCAAAGTCATTGTGAATAATATCACGAGCAAATCTGGTTTCATAATTTTGTTTTTTTGTATTTGTAGGGACGTACCCTTGTGGTCGCCCATACGTCAAATGTATTTTTTATGTGTTTTTAATGTTTATTTATTGAGCTTGTTTGTCGTGTTTGTTTGTCGTGTTGCTTTCGCATGTTAGGGCGACCACAAGGGGCGCACCCTACAAAATACACTAAAATTAAAGTTTATTACTGATAATCAAGACACTAAAGAATACCAAAAGTGCAATAGCTGTTAGTGTAAAAATTATTTGCGGATTGTGGCGCATTGGCGCACGTGAACGGAAAGATTCTGAAAAACCAACCGCAGCCGCAAAAATTACCTGTACGGTAAGACAAAGCAATATTTTAGGAATTTCCGCCAACCAAGGCACACCTGCATTTGCAAAGAAATTATCAGCAGGAATAACCAAGTCGTGGAAGAAATTAGCTATTAAAAGCCCGTACATAGCAAATTTGAGCGAGTTTCCATACAACAAAAGCCCCAAATCAAAACCGCTATTATCCAAAATCATTACCTCGTGAACCATTGTCAGTTCTAAGTGTGTTTTTGGGTCATCAACAGGCAAACGACTATTTTCAATAAGCGTTATCTGAAAAATCAAATACGTTGCAAGTATCACCAGAAAGGCAGAAACAGAAGAATCAGCGTGCAAAGCATTAAAAATTTCAAAAAATGAAGTATTGTTTGTAAGCATTGCTAGCGAACCAATTAAGATAAAAAAAGCAGGCTCAACCAGCATAGAATACAACGCCTCACGGTTTGCGCCCATTCCCTCAAAAGGGCTTCCAGTATCTAATGCAGACAAAATCATAAAGAATTTACCTGTCGCAAGGATATACGCAAAGAAAATAAAATCTCCCTCAAACGAGAGAAAACCAGCGTGTCCGTCAAAAGGAACGACCAAAATAGCGCAAATAATAGAGGCAAATGACACCGTAGGCGCAATTTGGAAGATAAAAGATGTATCTCTACTATAAATGGTACTTTTGTTGAAAAGTCGCCAAATATCAAACAACGCCTGCCAAATACCAGGTCCTTGCCTGCCACACAAGCGACTACGCACCCTGTTGATGATGCCCACGAAAAATAACGAACTAATAAATATCAATAAGAAAGGAAACATAATAATTGTGAATTATGAGTTATGAATTATGAGTTATAGTTTGTGAAGTCAGGTGTTTCCACCTGACTTCACACGGATTTTTAGACAACTTATAAAACATTGAAAAACGTCAATAAAAACAGCAAAAGCATAAACATAAAAGCATACAAGATATAATGTTGCGTTTTTCCTGTTTCAATAATGGCAACTTTTCTTAGAAGCCATTTGAGCGCATTGATGATTTTATTGATGATTCCTACCTCTATTTTGTCGTAAACCTCACTTTCAAAATGGCGGTTAGTTGGAAAAATATCCGTAGGCGCAATACGGCGTGTTTTTTCTTTATAGCCAATGATTGGTGCAGCTAATTTTACAAGATAATTAGCATAAGAAGTCGCTGTATATTGTATTTTAGGGCTTTTTCCAAGATAACCGCAACCCCAAGTAGCATTATAACTTTCTTTATTTTGCCTTACTTTAAATGTTCTGATAGCAAAAATCACGGCAATAAGTGCCAAGAACACAAACGTAATGATAGTATCACGCTCCAGAGCGTAGATTTCTAGTTTTTCTAGACTTTCTGTTGGTGGTACGAAGATATGCGTAAGGTCTGCATAGATATGAAAATAAATAGTTGGTGCAAGTGCCACAGAAAGAATAAGAATTGTTACCAAAATCTGCGGAAATAACATCAAAAAGTTCACTTCTTTTGCTTCTTTGACCTTTTCAGTACGAGGAACACCCAAAAAACCAAGTCCAAAAGCTTTGGTAAATGTATAGATAGAAAGCCCTCCTGTGAGTGTCAGACCAACCATTCCTATCAAAAGCAACACCTCAACGGAAACAAAACTATCTTTCATTCCTTTTAAAAAGCCTTCATACATCAAAAACTCCGAAATAAAGCCATTGAATGGCGGCAAACCCGCTATTGCCATAGATGCCAGCAGGAAAAATGAGCCAGAATAAGGCATTTTTTTGAGAACGCCACCTAGTTGTTCTATATTTTTTGTTCCTAATTGGAAATAAACTGCCCCAGCACTATAAAAAAGCAAAGATTTGAATAAAGTATGGTTAAAAACGTGCAAAAGTGCGCCAATATAGCCCAAAAATGCCATAGAATTGTTGCCCAAAGCCACACCCAAAGTGCCTAAACCCATTCCAATACCAATAATTCCCATATTTTCGGAGCTACTGAAAGCCAACAATTTCTTTAAATCTTTCTGCATAGCCGCATTCACAATGCCATAAATAGCAGTCATTACGCTGATAATAAGTAGGAAAATACCTATTTCTAGTTTTTTGGAAGGCGTGTAAAGCAAAATACGAAAAAGCCCGTAAATGCCCATATTTATCATAATAGTGGACATTAAACTCCAATTAAAAGGTGCAACACTATGCGTTTTTGGCAACCACGACTGCATTGGTAAAAATCCTGCTTTCATTCCAAATCCTACAAAAAACATAAAAAACAGCATCAGAGATGACCCTGAATAGTTTTTGATGCTTGCAAAATCAAAACTACCTGTATTTGTCTGCACCACAAGCGTACCCACGAGCAAAAAAACCGCTCCCACGTGCATTTGAATAAAATAATTAACGGCTTGCTTTAATAATTCTGCTTTTTGCTCGTTGTCGTCATTATTGTAGCCAAGCAAAATTAACAAAAAAGAAGAAACTGACATTATCTCCCACGCCACCAAAAACGTCATCATATTTGGAAGAATAAGCGCAGCAATCATTCCAAAAAAAGTAGTTCCAAATGCAATTAAATGCAGATTTAGAGAAGATTTGTCTTGTATTTTGCTCAAATAACCAACTGCATAAAACGCTACCAAAACAGACATTACACAAGAAATCAGCAAGAAAATAGCTGAAAGTTTATCTATTTCTAGCATTATTTTACCAAAGATTGGACTTGTTGCAAGTGTATAAATCCACGTTTGGTTGCTTACAAGGACGTTTATAGCAAGTGTTGCGCCCGTCGTAGCCATCAAAATAGCCGTTATCAATGAAAAACTTGTTTTCATTTTCGTAGGAACAAGTACCACAAACGGCACTAAACACACGCCAAGCAATAAAAGAAAAATTAGATTATTCATCACGGATTTTTTAATGATTACACAGATTACACGGATTGGATTTTTAGTTGATTATAAAGATTTTTATGTTTCTCTTTCAAAAAATCTGTGTAATCTTTTAATCCATTAAAATCCGTGATTCTGAAATTGATTTTAGATAAATATTTGATATTGCAGCGTAAAAGTGCCACGTCTTATGCTTTGCTCAATAATATTGCTAGTATTGACGAAATAAGTAGGTCTGTTTTGATAATCCAAAGAAAGTTTTGATTTGTGTCCACTTATGAGCCAGTTCACACCTACGTTATATACACGCATAGGCGTTCCCAGCCTATCATAATTAGCACTCATCATAGAAGCGTAAGGCAAAAGTTGTCCTCCGTTCTCTCCTAGTAGTTTTTTGGGTAAAAGATAGCCAATTTGCGTATAAAAAACGTTTCCTGTTCCCATCATTGGATAAGCATTTCCGTAGGCAGCACCTGCACCAGTAATGTTATTTGCGCCTGTAATGCCGTTTGCAGGATTCATAATGCCATTAAAACGCAAATAATTCGTTCCAAAATTATAATTAAAATAACCAGCATAAGCAGAGATAGCCGTTCCTTTTTCTTTGTTTAAAGGCATATCAAGGTAACTTTCCACGCACCAAAGCGTCATATCTTGGAAAGTGCTATCACTTGTAGCAGTTTCTTTTCTCCACATAGCATTTTTTTGGTGAATAATGCCTCCAGCTACATTAAAAACCTTTTTTTGCCCTAAATGTGTACCAGTCATATAAGCTATATTGTGCTGTTCGTGGTCAAAAAACTGGTACATTAAATACGTCTGAAACTGCTTTGTATGCCCTGTGCCTGCAAAAGAGGCATTTTTAGTAAGTGGTGGCACAGGAAAACCGTTGGTATTGATAGGAAAAGGGTCAGAAATAGAAACACGATAGTCCAATTTGCCTACTTGCCCACGTGCATAAATGCTTAATTTGCGAGAAAATTCGTCTGTTTGGTCAACGGTGGCTTGCGCAAAAACAGGTACATCTGTTGTCATAATTGTACCTATTCCTGGTTGTGAAAAACGAGAAAGTCCGTTAGTAATTGTTAGTCCTGCGCCTATTTTAAGCTCATTTTTCTTGCTGATACGGTATTCACCAAGTGCATCGTGAAAGAAAACTGCTTGTTTTCTGTTGGCATTGATGGTCGTATTATACATAGAATTAAAATTATTTTGCCCAAACTGAAAATACACAAAAGTACGGTCAGTTATTTGCCCAAACATTTGAATACGAGTCCTTCTAAGCCCAATATCAAAAGTTTCTGGCTGTTTTGCGCCTTGTACGAGGGTATTTGGGTTGCTTTGGTCGTAGCGCAACCAAACCTGATTTAGGAAAGTCGCCTGAAAATAATGCGTTCCAGACTCATTAAGATTGAATTTAAGGATTTCTGGTTTTGTTATTTTTGGTGCAACCACCACAGGAATAGTGTCATAAACTGCTTTGCTTTGAAGATTATTTTGGGTGATATTTTGAGCAAAAGCAAAGCTAATACCCAATACCACACCCAATACCAACAAAATTACTTTTTTGAAAAGCATAATTGTAGATTTTAGAGTAATATATTTTAAAAATAAAAATCCTACTCAAAAATAGTGTTAAACACATTATTTTGAGTAAAAACGTAAATTTAATAAATAGTTACAGTCTAAAACGGTGGAGGGAAAGCGTGATGCTTTTACTGATTTTTGCTTTGAGATTAGGAAAATGGCAAGTTAGCCATTCTGTTATTTGGGAATGAAAGAGATTTTTTTGGAATGCGTAGGAAGAATAAACAAAAGAAAAATTACCATTATCAACAAATAATTTTGTACTTCCTTCATTTTCTTGTTCAGTTTTTTCTTCAATTTTCTCTATCTCACTCGCTAATGAACTTACAAACTTAGCCCAAAAACTACTTTCTTGTTTTTGTGTGTAAGAATTTTCTTGTGATGTTTTTATGGAAGGGGTATAGAAATTTGCTAAGGTGATGTTTGAGATAAACATCATTATCATAAGGATAGAACAATATTGCAAAAATCTGCGTTTCATTGGCGTTTGACTACTTTTTCTGTTATTTTGTAGGAACTTGATGGCACAAATATAGTAAAAAATTTCTATAAACAAATTTTTTGTGAAATTGTTTGAAATATCTTTGTAATTTATATTTGTTCTAAACTAAGAGTAGTGTTTTGAGATGATATAAAATATTTTTTACAATAATATATCTGAAAATCAGGTAAAATATAAGTATAAATTGTATCTTTGTTGAAGGTTTTTATAGGAGATACAACTTTTTGGAAAAATTTTATAATCCTAATAAATCATAATATTAAAAAATTTAAATAACTTATGGAATACATACAAGTAGAATCTTCTATGATAGATTTAGTCGGCTATGATGCAGAGAAAAAAGTGTTAGAAGTACGTTATTTGGCATCTCAAACCAGATATAAATACCTCAATGTTCCTCAAAATATCTATGATGATTTATTGGTAGCAACCTCAAAAGGTACTTATATGAATGCCTACATAATAGATAAATACCTTTTTGAAAAATTAAACTAAAAAAGGAAACAAAAAATCCTATAATCCTGAAATCCTAAAAATCTTAGTTCACTTTTTTTGCAGGGTTTCCAAAAACGGTTGTGGCTTTTTCTACATCAGCCACAACCACGCTACCCACGCCTATACGAGCATTTGCGCCTATTTTCACGCCTGCAACTATGACTGCGCCTGTACCTATGAATGCGTTTGCGCTTATTTCTACATCTGCACCAATGACTGCACCCGCACCAATTTGCACAAAATCAGCTATTTTAGCCTTGTAATCTATGCAAGCATTGGCACTTATGATGCAATGATTGCCAATAATGGCATTTGTATTGATGCTTGCACCCAACGCAATAAGATTTCCGTGACCAATAAGGGCATTTTCAGCAATATTAGCCAATTTATGAATGGCATTGACAGGCATCATTTTGCGCTTTTCAAGCAACATTCCAACTAGATTTTTGCGCAATTTCGCATCATCAGTAGCTACAAAAGCCTCACATTTTTTGCCAATAAGTTTCAAAAAACCATCATCATCAGTATCTCCAAGCACAGAAATAAGATTTATTTCTGTATGATGAAGCTTTTTATCATCATCTAAAAAACCATAAACAACTACGTTATGACTTGTAAAAATATCTAAGGCAACCGCACCAAGCCCATTTGCACCAAAAATAATAACAGGATTTTCCATTTAGAGAATTGTAACTTGTGAATTAAAATTTATACCAAATAATTGTATTTATTCGTGCATTCGTGGCAATTATGCTTTATTTTTTAGTGAATTGATTATCAATACATTGTATTCATTCAGAATTCACAACTACTAAAATATTTGTTCATCTTCAAAATACTCCATAATATTGATTTTGAGTAATTTTTCTTGCTCAAAAAGGTCAAAATGAGGAAGTTCTTTGGCGAGTGTCCAATGAGGCCAGCCATCTTTGTCAAGTCCATCAAGGGTATAAAAACCAGTTTTACTAAGCACTCTACAAACAGCAATATGCATCAAATCTTGCTTTTCTTCCTTAGAAAAATTCCTAAAACCTTGCCCAAGCTCTTGTACGCCAACCAACAAAAGTACACCATTTACGTCTTTTGGACGTGCATTAAGTGCTTTTTGAATACGGTTGAGCAGTTGCCCCCAACGAAATTCTAACTCAAAATCTTCTGTTTCTGTTTTATTATTCATTTTTTATTTCTGTTGTTTCCAAAGCATCTTCTAATGTGTCAATTATATCTACTTTTATGCCTTGTTGCACTTGTAAGAAGAGTTTTAGCGTTTTTTCTGATAGTTTTTCTGTTTGAATTTCTACTTGTTTCAAAATCTCCACCAAACTATTTACTTTACCTTCTGTGGTAAAATATTTGTTGATAATGACTATTCTTTTTTCCTTCAAAATGCAGTAGCCTGACTTAAAATTGCCTTTTTCGTAGCGCAAAAAGTAGTCAGATTCAGCAAAAATATCTTCTAATTTCGTCAGAAAAGCAGGTGTATATTTGAGTTCCATAAATAATTTTTAATTGTGAATAAATATAATTTATGAATTAAAATACATTAAATTGTATTTACTTCACACCCTACACTTCACATCTCATACCTCATAAAACTTTATCTAAAATATGAATAAAACCATTTGTTGCTTCAATATCTGCAGTATTGACGTTGGCATTTCCAACCTTTGTTTTATCTCCATCTTTCTTGATAGTCAAAGTGTTACCTTGAATAGTCGTAAGCACTTGCCCATCTTTTAAGTCAGAAATTTTATATTTCCCTTTGACAATATGCGTTTTTGCAATTTTGGTCATTAGTCCTTGATTAGCAACTAATTGCTCTAGTTTTGCCTCTCCAAGTGATGTAAAAGCGGCTTTATTGGGTGCAAAAACAGTATAATTATCTTTGGTGAGTTCATTGGCAATGTTGGCAGCTTGCACGAAAGAAAAGAAAAAAGCAAGTTCACTATCTTCTCCGCCATTGAGCATATCAAAAACAGGTGCTAATTGTTTTTTAGTTTCTTTTTGGGTGGTTTGAGGTATATTTTGAGTTTCTGTTGTTGTTTTTTCTGCTGTTTTCTCGCCACAAGCAAATAGCATTGTTGCTATGCTTATGCCTATTATTGATAATTTGATGTTCATTTTATATTAGTTGAAATTTAATTTTGAAGTTTTTATTGGTGGCGCAAATATAAATAATAATTTAATCAAAAAAAATCTTTTGTGCTAATATTACTTATAAACAAGGAATGAAAATACTTTTATGGCAAAGAAAAGACAATAAGCAAAAGCGTTTTTAGAAAAAGTAGGCTTTCTTTTTAAGGACTTTTTTATTTCTATAATTTTAATCCAATAATCTAGTTTCCAAAATCTCTTTAAACTTACGTAAAATGGCTATTATTTCCAATAAATCATCTTTATCAGTACAAACATAAGATTTTGAAATGCAATAAGTTTTATCCTCTAAAATAAAAAAATCCCAAAGTTTGCCTGTTACAGTACAACCATACAAAGGTTTTCCGTTTTTATTTTTTTCTTGTGCAATCAAAAAACCTTCTAATAATTGTGGTACAGGGTCGCCACTTGGGTCTTTTAGTTTTTTGTATTCTTGGAAATAAAAATAGGGCGTGCTTGGCTTATCCAAAATGCCTTCTGCAATCATAAAATCAGCTTTGAGATACAAATAATTATCATTGATGGTTGTATAAAGTTCTCTTTCATAGTAAGTTTTATATTTTTCGTCTTCTTCTTCCAAATAGCCCAAATCCACTACTGTGGCTATGAATTTTACTTTTAATTCTTCTTCATTCCAACCTTCAATATTTTTTTTAGCTTTCTTTAATATTTTGTCAAAACTGTTTTTTTCAAATTCATCAAGTATTGGAATAGTAATATTTGTCCATTCTATCATAAGAGGATGCTCCTCATTACCTACCAAACGCTTGAGATTGAACAATTTAATCAAATCTGCTTCTGCATATTTAATTTCTTTTCTTTGCTTTTTTGCCATAATATTATTGAAATAAATTCTATACAAAAATACTAATTTTTCTTTTATGAAATTGTATTTTCTTTCAGATTTTAGGGAAGCTAAACCAAAAATAAAAAAATCCCTTTGATAATTTCAAAGGGATTTTTTTTGTTTCTTAGATTTTTAGCGTAATAATGCTTTTTCTAGCAACGAATGTAAACGTATTGTTTCATTTTCTAAGGACAAAATACGCAAATCATACTGCTTTGTTAGCTCTTCTACGGATAAATTATTACTTAGAATATTACCAGTAGCTGTAAGATTACAATTATTGGCAATGTAATTTATCATCATTTGTTTGTCATCATAACCAACCAGTTTTTCAACAGGCATTTCCAGCACTTCAGCCACCTTTTCTAGCCTAGAAAACGGTAAATCAATATCTCCCTGCTCCATACGGCTATAAGCTCCTTGCGTAATTTTCAGTTTTTTAGCCACATATTCTTGAGAATATTGACGAAACTCACGCAGTTTTCTGATTTTTTCTCCTACTTCCATAATGATTAGTTATATTTTATGTTGTTGAATATGCACACAAGTAATAATTATTACTGCCTAAAATTAGGAAATTAAATCAAAATAAACAACATTTGAGAGTAAATATTTTAAAAAAAGTACAAAATTTTCTCAATTCTTTCAAATTTCTAAACAAAACCCCTTTATGAAAAGAAGTTGTTGCTGTAAAAGTTCCGTTGCAAATTATTTAGTAATAACTTGCAGCTATCAAAGTAATTGCTAATGACCCATTTGAAGACCACGACATACCATTAT
>JAYUKY010000051.1:0-14146 GCA_043764015.1 Raineyaceae bacterium | reverse complement strand
CACTAGCAAGGGCTAGTTTTATAAATATTTCGCTCCGCTGGAGCTTTAATACAAATACAATGATATTTCTATAAATATGCCGTTCCGCTGGAACTAATACAAAATTCGTTTTCCGAAATCCTTCCCGTTTGCAGTATATATGTAATCTTAAAACTCATTTTATTGCACTAAAATAATAAAAAGTAGTACAAAATCAAGAAATTCTATTATTACAAATTTTTTGGTTACTTTTATTAATATTATCATATTAACGAATATACTACAAATACAACTGAAATTATATCATTTACTCAAAAATACACAATGAAAACGAAATTTACTTATATAACGACACTTTTTATAGTGTTTTTATCACTTTTCTACACGAAAATACACGCCCAAACTATCACAATGGGAACTATTACTGGCTCTCCGTTTTGTCGGGGAGCTAGTTTTAGTGTGCCTTATACTGCAACAGGCACTTTTAATACAACTCCAAGCAACACATTTTTTATAGAAATGTCTGACCCATCTGGTAATTTCCCTTCCCCATTTCCATTTGTAGGAAGTATCATTACTACTACAAGCAATACTGTTTCGTGTACAATACCTCTTACTGCACCTACAAGTGGTTCATACGTATTTAGAGCTGTTTCTAATAATCCTATTGTTACAAGTGGAAATGTCAGTAATCTCATTACAGTACAACTTCCAGCAGGTAATCCTGCGGGTTTTGGTACAAATCAATGGAATGCGTATGCGTTTTCTGATAATAATTTTACCAATTATGCAGGCTCATTTATTATTGCACCTGTAGATTTTAATACACAAACTTTTTATAATGCCAATGCTTCTCCTTCAAGTGTGGTAGGTTATTCTGGTTGTCCCGTTCCTGTTGATAATCATTCAGTTTGGTTTAAAAGACGTGGGTTTCCTTGTAATTTTTATCAAATAGATATTCCTAGCCTTGATGACCAAATAGAAATTATCATTAACGGAACGTCAGTTTACACCAATAACACGCCATCAACTAATATTTCTAATGTGGCACGAGTATTTTTAGGTGCAAATTCTACAGTTGAAGTGCGTTTGAGAGAGTTTACAGCTGGAGGTAATGTTGCTTTACGTTTTATACCCGTTGATGCTATCTTGACTTCTCCTATTGTTTATAAATGTAGTGTCGCAGCCGTTACTTTAATGGCTACATCTAGCCAAGCAGGGCTTGCGTATGCGTGGACAGAAGCAGGAAATCCTATTTCTCCCGTTTCAACCGTAACCGTAAATCCAACAATAAATACTACTTATGTTGTAACCGTAACAGACCCAACAAACCCTGCGACTTGCTCAAAATCAATGAATGTAGATGTAATTGTTACTGGTACATCTGTAACGACAGTAATCCCAAGTACAGTAGCAAGTTGTGGAAATGTCGTTTTGGGTATTCCGCTTACAGCTAGTGGCGCATACACTTATAGTTGGACACCTGCTACTGGACTAAGTGCCCCTACTGGAAATACAGTTATTGCAAATCCTGCAACAACACAAACATACACAGTTACTGGAGATAATGGCTGTGGTGTTACTTCTACTGCAACTGTTACAGTTGGAGTAGGTAATGCTGGTGGAAATCCTGCTGTCTTTGGAACAAATCAGTGGATTGCTTATGCTTATAATGGCTCTAACTTTAATACTTATGCAGGTTATTATATTGAGCCAAGCCTTAATTTTGACTCTGCACCACGTTGGGTGGGTGGAGGAGGAGGCTCTCCCTCTTCTGCTTCTGGTTATATTGGGTGTGATGTAGGTCTTGAAAATCATTCTGTTATCTATAAAAGACAAGGTTTCACTTGTGGGCGTTACAGGTTAGATATTCCTAATCACGACGACGCAGTAACAGTTTTTGTGAATGGTATACAAGTGTTTTTTAATGGTGGTTGTTGCGCTCCTCGTCCAAATATTTGGACTGGCTACCTAGATCCAACTTCTACTATAGAGTACCGCTGGCAAGAAGGCATTGGTGGCTCACAAGGCGCACTTAATTTTGTGCTTTTGCCTACTGTACTTTTCAATACAGTTGCGGTGAATGTTTGCCCTACTATCAACCAAACAGTAACAGCTAATTTTTTTGCGGGTGCTACTTATGCGTGGACTGCAGCACCTGGCTTGGTGTCTTCTTCTGCTAATGTAGCTACTGTTAATGGTCTAAATGGAACTTTCCAAGATTATATAGTTACCGCTACGTTGAATGGTTGCATTTATCCTGCCTCTATTCGTGTGAATTTTACGGCTACAAATCCTATTGTTACAATAACGGCACCCATAACTGGTATTTGTGGTGGAACTCCTGTAACGCTTACCGCAAATGGTGCAACTACCTACACGTGGTCACCTGCGACTGGGCTTAGTGTCACTAATGGGGCAGTCGTTATGGCAAATCCTACTAATACTACTATTTATACTGTTACAGGTTTCAATGATTGTCTTTTTTCAAACACCGCAACAGTTACAATTACTGTTCCGCCAATTCCTAGCACATTTGGTGCAAATGTTTGGAATGCTTATGTTTATTCTGGTGCTGGATATAATACCAATTCTACTACAGACATAAACCCTCCTATATCTACCTATCAAGGGTTTTATACACATAATACGCTTAATTTCAACTCTTCTACCGTTTGGATAAATGGTGTAAATGGCACACCTTCATCAGTTAGTAATTACGTAGGTTGTCCTGTTGGGGTTGAGAATCACTCTGTTGTATATAGAAGACAAGGATTTCCTTGTGGATATTATAGCTTAGATGTCATTCACGATGATGCGGTAATTGTTCTTGTTGATGGTCTGAGGGTTTTTTTTGATCCTAATTGCTGTGTGGTGCGTCCTAATGTTTGGACAGGCTTTTTGGGTGCAAACTCTACAGTAGAACTACGCTGGACTGAAGGTGGAGGGCAATCTTATGGTGGTATTACTTTCAATACAGTTAATGCTCAAACCGCCCTTTTTAGTGCTATTCCTGCTGGTGTAACAATGTGTGAAGGACTTACTACAACAAGTTCAGCATCAACACTTACTGCTAATACAGTTGCTGGTGTTGTTTATACTTGGGCTGTTACAACAGGAACGCTTGCTTTAAGTGCAACAACAGGTACAAGCATTGATGTATATGCGCCTCCAGGTTCTACAGGTACAGGTTCTGTAACTTGTACGGCTACAGCAGGGGGGTGTACTTTTACTAAAGTTATTAACTTTAATATTGACCCAAATCCTGCTACAGCAGTTATGGCTGATAAAGCAAGTATTTGTTTAGGTGAAACCCTCAAACTAGATGCGTCAGGCGCAAATACTTACGCTTGGACAGTTACATCACCAAATGCTACAGCTGCAGGGCTTTCTGCAATGACTGGTTTCACTATTAATTCAACGCCTACACTTGCAGGCACATACACGTATAGCGTAGCAGGAAGTAATAACTGCAATACTATTTCTCAAACCGTTACAGTTACAGTTTTAGGACCTACAATAGCAGCAGGAACACCAGGAGATGGTGTTTGGAATGTGTTTTGTTATGCGGGAAATGGTAATAATTTATTTGGGTCAGTTTATAAGGGACATTATACGGAAGCTGCTACTGCTTTTAGTTCTCTTAACCGTTGGGGTGTGCTTTCTAGCCCTTTTCCGCCTGCTGGTGTGCCTATATCTACGTATGTAGGTTGTGAAGTACCTGTTGATAATCATACAATTAGATATATAAGAACAGGATTTGCTTGTGGAAATTATCAAATAGATATACCCAACCACGATGATACTTATCAACTTTTTATCAATAGTAATCAAGTAAGTGACCACGTAGGTTGTTGTGATAGTCATCCAAATGCTTGGACAGGCTTGCTTAGACCTACGGATGTCGTTGAGTTTAGGTGGTATGAAGGTATTATTGGGTCGTCTGGGGCTTTGAATATTGGTTTTACCCCATCAGTAGGTCTAACAACAACGTGGACTGGGGCAATAAATAATAACTGGTTTGATCCTGCTAACTGGTGTCCTGGATTGCCTGATGCTACTACAAGTGTGACTATACCTGCTAATTTTCCAGTAGGACTTGTACCAAATATGCCTGTTATTGACCCTACTACTGCACTTGGGCAGACTGCGGAAGCAAATAATATTACTATTAATGGAACGCTTACTATTGCGAGTTCCTCAGGAGTACCATATCCGTTGAATATTTATGGTAATTGGACGAATAATGGCACTTTTACGCCTAATAATAGTATCGTTAATTTTGTAGGAACTCCTGCTAATATTGGAGGTACAAATCCAACAACTTTCTTCAACTTAAATCAAACTACTAATGTTACTTTGGGTGCGCCTGTGACTGTCAATAATACTTTAAGCCTAAATAATGCACAATTAAGTTTAGGTGGTAATACTTTGACTATCAATAATTCAAATCCTTTAATAGCAGGTATTACAAGAGGTACAGGTTTTATTTTGAGTGAAACAAATTCTAGTACAAACAATAACATTGTTTGTTGGAATGCAGGCGCAAAAACAGCTAATTTTGAATTCCCTTTTGGCGTGGATAATTCTGCAACTGGCTATATTCCTGTTTTTTTCAATAAGAAAACTGCTACGAATTATAGCGTTTGTGTGTCCACTCGTGGCACGCCAAGTACTAATTTGCCTATTGCGACAGGTGCAAACTTGCTTAATATTTATGGCTTTTTGAATGGTGAAAACGTGGTGGATAGATGGTGGGACATCAATACGAGCATCAATCCGCTTCCTTTGGCTGATGCGGCTGATATTGAACTCACTTACAGAGGTTTGGAAAACACAACGCCAACTCCATCAAACACAGGAATACTGGCTATACAACATTTTGACCCTGTTGCTGGGGTTTGGGAAACTCCGTATGCAAGTAGTAAAGTAGGCGTTACAACTGGTACATCAACCACAATTGCTACGAATGTACGCAAATTCTCGCCACACGTGATTGTGCCTATATTTACGCCGCTTCCTATTGAACTTCTGTATTTTTCAGCAAGAAAAAATAACGCACCTACGGGTGCTGTAGTAGATATAAATTGGGAAACTATCACAGAAAAGGATAATAATTTCTTTAATGTGGAGCGTTCTAGTGATAATATTCGTTTTGAGAGTATAGGAATGGTTTTGGCAAAGAAAACAATAGGAAATAAAACCTATAATTTGGTAGATAAAAAACCGCTTTCTGGAACGTCTTATTATAGATTAAAACAAACGGATAATGATGGCAAAATTTCTTATAGCAAGTCTGTAAGTGTTAATTTTGGCGAGAAAAATACGGCTACTTTGGATATTTTCCCTAATCCAACGACACAGGACAATATTGGAATGTTGCTTTTGGGAGAAAAAGAAGAAAATTATTTATTGAGTATCAGCAATATGGAAGGAAAAGTAATTTTCTCTCAAAACATCAAAACAGATACTTCTGGTAAGTATAAAGCTACCTTAGCAATGCAAACAAATCTCGCACAAGGCGTGTACGTGATGAAAGCCGTTTCTGAAAACAATGTTTTTGTGAAAAAAATTATTATTCAATAGAAATATACTAATTTGATTACAAAAAGTCCAAAAGAAATAATTTCTTTTGGACTTTTTGATGTTGCAGAGCTACTTTTTAGCTTTGATGGGCTTTTTATTGTCTATTTTATCTTTCTTAGCATTTTTTAGGCTATCTTTTTTATCTTGTTGTGCTTTTTCCAATTTAATAAGGCTATCTTTGGTATCTTTTTCTAAATTTTCTTTTACAATTTTTACCAAAGAATCATTTTTACGTTGAAGGCTATCAGCCATAAATTTGGCTATTTTTTCTTTTTGTTTTTTCTCTGTTTCCGCCTTATTTTGAAAGAAATTTAATACAAAAAAACCTAGAAAAACGACTAAAACAACCGCAGAAATGATTATTTTTTTAGCATTAAATTGGGATTTTTGCTGATTTTTTACTGAAATATTAGGTATTTCAGATATAGGTGCAGATGTAGGCATAGGCATATCAAGTGCAAATACAGGTGTAGGTGCGGTTAGATTTACACTTGGCAAAATTGTTTTTTTTCTATTTTGCGCATAAAATTTAATAAGTTGTGCCGTAATATTATCTGTTCCACCTGCTTGTTTGGCACTTTCTATGAGGTTTTGGGTACGTTCTATCAGATGAATTTCATTTTGAATAATGATGTTTTTGATAGCTTCATCATTTATCATACCATTTAGTCCGTCAGAACATAAGAGCATTATATCATCATTTACGGGCAGTATGGGCAGTTTACATACATCAGGCTCAACAACAGATTTCACGCCTAAGGCTTGCAAAATCTCATTTTTGCGTGGGTGAAACTCCATTTCGTGGTCTTTGATGGCGTTATTATCCACTAATTGTTGCACAAAAGAATGGTCTTTCGTAATTCTATGTAATGTATTTGTCTGATTTTCAAAGTAGTACAAACGACTATCTCCTACGTGAACATAAAAAACCTCGTTATTTTCTATAAGTGTAGCTACAAGTGTTGTTCCCATTCCAGCACATTGAGGTATGTTTTGAGAGGCTTGGAAAATAATACGGTTTGCCTCAATAGTAGCATCAAAAAGTGCTTTTTGAGGGTTGTCGTAATGTTTTTTGAAAAAATAATCCTTAAAAGTTTCTACTGCGAGTTGTGAGGCAGTTTCACCTGCCAAATGTCCGCCCATTCCATCACAAACAATAAAAAGATGCCCATTAGGCACTTGAAAGTAGCCCAAATAATCTTCATTTATATCTCTCACGCAACCCACATCAGTAGCATTACCAAACTCAAAATTTTTCAGTTCTTGTGTGTTCAATTTCATATTTTTTGAATAAATAATATTTTTAGAATCAGAAAAGGATATTAGTGTACCATAAATGACAATATATCTGATTTAGTTGCCACGAATACACAAATAATTGTATTCATTCGTGCATTCGTGGCAATTACGAACCCTGCAATATAGCCTTTATGCAACATTAGTTAGATAACGACATTGATAATTTGTAAATTTTTATGTAGGCGTTTGATTTATCAAAACGCTGCTTTGAGACAAAACAAATGGTAGAGAACAAACTGTGCTGCAAAGTATTCTTTTTAACAGATAAATTTCACATAATTTGTGCTACGTCATTATTCTACCTCATTTGTTTTGTCCCAAAACACCACTTGATAAATCAAGTGGCTACGAAATTCAGAATATAATTTATCAATATCGTTATCTAAATATTGAATTTTTCAAGGGTTTTTTAGTACAAATATAGACAAATTTAAGACTTTTTTTAATAGATTTTTTTTTTACAAGAAAATCCTTTATTTTTGAGTGAGTTATTACGACTAAAAATTTCACTTCAACTTTTCAAATATCTCCAAAATACGCCCTTATTATGCAATATGATGTAACTGTTATTGGTTCTGGTCCTGGTGGCTATGTAGCCGCTATTAGATGCGCTCAACTTGGTATTAAAACCGCAATCATAGAAAAATATAACTCTATGGGTGGCACTTGCCTAAATGTTGGTTGTATTCCTTCAAAAGCACTTTTAGATTCGTCAGAGCATTTTTATAATGCTACGCACACCTTCCAAACACACGGAATTAGCCTAAAAGACCTTGCTGTGGATATGCCACAAATGAAAAAACGTAAAGATGAAGTCGTTAGACAGACTTCTGACGGCATTGTTTTTTTGATGAATAAAAATAAAATTACTACCTATACAGGCGTTGGCGCATTTGTTGATAAAAATACCATAAGTATCACATCAGCAGATGGGAAAGTAGAACAAATTACTACCAAAAATACTATTATTGCGACAGGCTCAAAACCTACCAGTTTTCCTTCAATGCAAATAGACAAAAAGCGCATTGTAAGCTCTACAGAGGTACTTAATTTTGAAGCCGTACCAAAATCTTTGATTGTGATTGGTGCAGGCGTGATTGGTGCAGAACTTGGCTCTGTTCACGCAAGACTTGGCTCAAAAGTAACAATGATAGAGTACGCTGATTCTATGATTGCAAGTATGGATAAAACGCTTGGGAAAGAACTTTTTAGGTCATTAAAGAAGATTGGTATTGATTTTCATTTTAGCCACAAAGTAATAAGTGTAGAAAATTTGGGAGAAGAAGTGCTTGTAAAAGCAGAAAACCCAAAAGGTGAAATAGTAGAATTTAGGGCAGAATATTGCCTAATTTCTGTTGGGCGTTCTGCCTATACAAAAGGCTTGGGACTTGAAAATATTGGTTTAGTGCCTGATAATAGAGGTAGAGTTGAAGTTGATAACCATCTTGAAACGAGCATAAAAGGTATTTATGCTATTGGAGATGTTGTGAAAGGCGCAATGCTTGCACACAAAGCGGAAGAAGAAGGTACATTTGTTGCTGAAATAATTGCAGGACAAAAACCGCATATCAACTATTTACTTGTTCCAAATGTTGTTTATACTTGGCCAGAAGTAGCTGCTGTAGGTTATACAGAAGAAGAATTAAAAACAAAAGGAACTTCTTATAAAGTTGGACAGTTTCCATTTCGTGCTTTGGGACGTGCTAGGGCAAGTATGGACATTGACGGGCTTGTAAAAGTGCTTGCAGACAAAGTTACAGACGAAATTTTAGGCGTGCATATCATTGGCGCACGTGCCGCAGATATGATAGCGGCTGCAGTTGTCGCTATGGAATATAGAGCATCAGCAGAAGACGTTTCTCGTATGTCGCACGCTCACCCAACGTATATGGAAGCAGTGAAAGAAGCCTGTCTTGCCGCAACAGAAAACAGACCAATACATATCTAACTAAGATTTTTAGGATTTAAAGATTTTAGGATAATACAATAAAAAGCCTTTCAAAAATGATTTTGAAAGGCTTTTTTGTTGATTACTTAACTACTTACTTTTCTAAGAGCATTTTTACGTAAAAATCTTGCTGTTCCCTCTGAAAATAGACATTTTGAGTGTTGAAATCTTGTATATTTTCTTGTCCTTTCCAATGCGTAATTTCTTTATAGGGCGTATTTGAGATGATAAAAGAGTTTAAAATGAGGTTTTTATCTCCAAGTTGTGCTTCTATTTCTTTTATTTTTTTGTGCAACATTATTTTTGCATTGTCTATTCCCTGCACTTGCCTAAGTCCTTTGGGGTCAATGAAAGAAATATATTGTTTATCTCCCACAACAAGCCACAAAATGAAATCAGGATAAAAATTGTTTGTTTCAAAAAAAGCAATGCCCTTTCTGCTTATATTACGCAACAAATACAACTTTTTATCTGCAAAAAATGCCTTATTATTCTCAAAATAGCGTTTCAAATCTTCTACAAAAATACTTTCTCCCTGATTAAGTGCCACAGGACTAATAGTAATCATATCTTTTGAATAGCCTGCACCAATGTAAATAAGCGGTTGATACAAGTGCATTTCTGCATAAATAGCCTCAAAGTCAGTACCAATTTTGAAGTTTTTACTGAAATTTTGATTAGCTATGTTTGTTTTAAGCTCTTTTAGCTTTTTAATAAGGTGTTCTTTGTCTTGTTGCACCTCAAAAGTATATGCATCAAAGAAATTAGCATTGTTTTCTTGATTAAGTGTTGTAACTTCTAAATTTTTGCTGTAAAATGTATTCTTTTCATTATTATAAACTCTTTCTACAAACTTTTTGAGAAGTGCAATAGCCAATTCTTGCCAAAGACTTACGTTTTTATAGTCATTAAATTCCAAATCAGTGGCAGGAATTTCAAGCTTGTACCAACTATTATCACGCAAAATAGCCTTTAAATCCTTAAAATCAATGTTTGAGTTGTACCAACTACGTTCATTCTTGAATTTTTGAATTTCAAAGTAAATGTAGTTCCAGTCAAGGAAAGACAAATGTTTTTCTGTTAGACTTTCTTCATTTGGTTTTGTACTAATGCTTATATCATTTGTTTTTGCACTTTTCAACACTTTGATTTTTGCATACCAATTAAGTAAAATAGGGCTTATTTTAGCTGAAACAGCTACATTTACGGCAGGCTGTTTCTTAAAATCAACACCGCTTTTTACCTGAAAATACTTCAAACTCTTACCTGCAATATCTACAACAGGCAAAAATACAGGTATTTCTATGATTTCTGTGTTTCTTTTGTCTTTGTCTAATCCTTCTTCTTCCAAATATGCCTTAAATTGTAGCATATAATCAGCACGCAAACCAAAAATATTAAGCGTTTCTAAAATAGGCAAAACTTTTGGTATTTGTGCAGGCTTTGTACTTTTGTCTAATGCCTTACTACGTGTAAGCGACTGCCCATAACCTTGCAATCTCACACCACGCCCAAAAAGTTGTATAATTTCTGCACCCTCTCCACGCCCAATATTTAGAAGTCCCATCATACTAACCCTCCAACTACTCCAACCTTCTGTAAACTTTTTTGAGCCAATAAGTACATTTATTTTGCTGTCTTTGCGGTTGATGTCTGCAAACAAAGATTTAGAAAAATCTTGGTCTTTCACGCTCATTCCTGCTTCTGCACATATTTTGAGAAGTTTTGCATCATCTCCTACATTGATAATCCCAAAATAATCAGCGTTTCCAATGCGCAAACCTATTTCTCCTGTTTGTCCTTTGAGGTTATCAACGTGCAAATGTGCGCCTTTTTGTTCCGCATTAAATATCTCTTTGAGCATATCATCAAACACTTGTTCAGGTGTTTTTTGCATATCATTTATTTGCCCAAACGCATTACCAAAAATAGAAAGCCCTTTGTCGTCTATGAGGCTATCTTTTCCTTCCAATAACAATGCTATTCTATTTATTGATGCCTGACTATCTTTGACAAAAGCCGCCAAAAACTGCAAAATTTCCACTACATCAGATTGTACAGTTCCGCCAATAGTACGTACTGCCGTAACTTTTCCACCTACAAAAATAGCTAAAGGTTTTTCTATATTAAATGGTGTTATGGCTTTTTGATTATCTCTAAAAACAAGTAATTGCTCATAAAAAGTCAATAAACTTGCCGTAAGGTACAATGTTACTTTTTCTTCTTGTCCTTTTGCGTGCCATTGCTGGTCTAAGTTAAGGATTTGATAATCTTTTCCAAAGCCATCATTAAAGAAATATTTGTAAGAATAATCAAAAATAGTCGCTTTTCCGTACTCATCTAGTAGTTTTTGGCGTTGTTGTTTGTTAGCAATAGCATTAACGGATTGCCCAAAAGTAGCAGAATACTCAAAAGAAAAGCCACTAGTACACAAACGGTTGCGTTTGTCTTTCCAAACTTCGCCACCTGTACCTCTGTGTCCTTCATCAACCAAAACAAGGTTATTTCCCTCAAAATTTTCTACTGCAATAGTTTTAGCTCCGTCTTGCTCTTCTAATTTATGAATATCAATAATACCTACTTTTAAGCCTGCAAATGTATCTTTTAGCCCACTTTTAGTAAATATCTCTCCATAAATGTTGGAAGAGGCAAGTTCTTTAAGATGTTGTAAAGATAAGCCTTCATTAGGCGTAAGAAGAATAATATTATCTAGCTTTTTGCCTTGATGTTTTTGTAGATAATATTGATATTGTAAGATATTGATGTGCATTAACAGCGTTTTGCCTGACCCTGTGGCATTCCAGTAAGCTAATTTATTCAAATCATCTTCATTTTGGTTAATATCAAACCTAAAATCTGTTATAGCTTCAAAATCATTATCATTTTTTGTAGTCGTTTTGAATAGATTAGCATCTTTTTGCTTCTCTTTTTGTGTTTTTAAGAATACGTTTAACTCAAATTGTAGCGCATTTTTGTTA
Source organism: Raineyaceae bacterium (assembly GCA_043764015.1). Taxonomy (GTDB): domain Bacteria; phylum Bacteroidota; class Bacteroidia; order Cytophagales; family Thermonemataceae; genus JANYGM01. Next base: position 2,356 of record JAYUKY010000051.1, on the reverse strand, counting down.
GTAAAATATTTATCTAAATAAATTTCTGTAAAAAGCAAACACAAATATTGAAAATATTTCCAACGTACAGGCATTGTACGCTTGGCATTGATAGCCTGCGTATGTGAAAAGATATTTTGGTCGTATTGTAATAAAAGTTCCTTAGAAATAGCTCCTGTACTATAAAAATGATTTTGCAAAGCATAATGAAAACGAGAAATATTGTTTTCATCATAGCCTTCAAGTGCGGCATCTTTAAGATGTACGGCTATGGCTTCTAGGTGTGTTACGCCAAACAAACTTAAAATATATTTGTTTAATACAAGGGACGAAGCGAGTTTTGACATAGTTGGTTGGATGGTTTTTGCTTTTCTTTTGCTTTTTGCTTTTGCTTAATTTAGCTTTTCTTTTGCTTTTTTAGCTTTTATTTTGCTTAATTTTATTTGGTTTTGAGTGGTTTTGAGTGGTTTTCTTTTACTTAATTTAGCTTAGTTTAGCTTTTCTTTTACTTAGTTTAGCTTTTTTTTAGCTTTTCTTTTGCTTTAATTTTCTTTTATATCTTTTGCTAGTACCCACTTGGTTGTTCTCCTATTTCCATCATTTTGGATTTTGCCTTTCATTTCGTACATTATATTATGAATTTTTGCTTTTCTTTGTGTATCACTCATATATGCAGGGAACTTATCTAAAAGCAACTCATCTATCTCTTTGCGTGTGGCAAATCCGTGATTTCTGATGTGTTGCAAAATAAGTTCCTTGTAAAATTCTTTATTCAGTCCTTTATTTTTGGTGTAAAGTGCTTTTTGGTCTGTTATTTCCGCTATTTTTGCGGAAATATAATAATTAGGTTTACGCCCTTCAATAAGGCATTTTTTCTTTAATGATTTTACGGCACTTTCCGTAATCTCTTGATTTTTCTGGACTTTATCCAATAAAATAACCTCCGTAAGGCTCAAAGCATCATTATTCTCAATAAGAAGTTTAGAATAATTTTCGTCTATGATTTGTCCGTAAATCTCTAAAACTACATTTTCTCTGTTAGAATTTGTGTAATCTGGCAAAGGGAAAAACCTATTGCGTTGCTCTACATACATAGAATGAATGCCTTGACCCATAGAATCAATCATATTCAAATTAAACATAGCATTTACAAGCCAACGGTTTCTGTATTTTTTTGGTGTTTTATCACCCAAACTATAATCTTCTGGGCTACCATCTACAAACCTGCCCGCATTTGAAAAAATAAGTTTATCCACTTTCTCCTCCAGAATAATACGAGATTTTTGGCTATAATCTTGGTGTGCAATACAATTATTCAATGCCTCCAAAATTACTTTTGTATCATATTTATTTACTTCTACCGCAATCAACTGATTATCTGGGAAAAACTTGTACTTTACATTCCTTATTTTTCTAGCAATATCATTTACAGACAAGAAAAAAGGCGTTTCAAAATGCTCATAAGCCTTCTCTTCTGTAGATAATTTCCACGTAATTTGTGCCACCGCAGGTGAAATATAATGAATTGCCTCGTTTTTGCCCAACAAAATAATAGCTGCATTTGTGATTTTGCCATTGATAGTGATTTTTGCTTTATCCAAAAAAGTTGCATCACTCCATTTGTCTATCTCATCAAAAACGCTACTTCCTGCTTTTTTCTCTTTGAATTTTAGCCTTGCTTTTGCAATGGCTTCACTTTCCAAATCATTGATACTTGCGCTTTCAATGATGTTAGACGACCAATCATTTTCAGAATTATAAATAGCACGCAAATCATCAGGATAATTCATCAAATTAGTCAAACTTGCACCTATACGTGTGTAAGCCGCATTTTTGAAATTAGTAGGCTCACCTCGTGCCGCAGGGATTTTGAAAATCTCCAAACGAAATTCTCCAAATTCCCCATATTCACAAACAAAATGCTCAAAACGAATAGATGGCGTAAGCTGACGGCGCAAATACAATTCTAAATCTTGATTACTCTCTTTTTTTGTTTTGAGTTTAAATGTAGTTCCTACAATTTCTTGCGTGGCATCATCAATACCAAAAACAAAATAACCAAAATCTTGCTTACAAATGCACGCAGCATTAGAAATACCAGAAATATAGTTACCTATTTTGTCGTTGTCCGTAAAATCACCACGCTTAAACTCCGTATATTCGTTCTCTTTTGGCAAAGCACGCAACAACTCATCAATTAAATCTATTAGCTCCTTGTTGTTCATTGGTTGGCGGTTATTGTTACGGATTTCCCCACGTTCCACGTGGGGTTATGATTGTTAAACCCTTTCAGGTAGGCTGTTCAGAAGATATATAAAAATTCCCCCTATATTTGTGTTGCAAAACATATCTAAATAGGAGGAAAATATGCCCGAAG
>JAYUKY010000050.1:0-14295 GCA_043764015.1 Raineyaceae bacterium | reverse complement strand
GTATTAGTTCCAGCGGAACGGCATATTTATAGAAGTATGATAGTGTTTGTATCTCGCTCCAGCGGAGCGCAATATTTATAAAACTAGCCTTTGCAGTCACGCTCCGCTGGAGCGAAATACATTTTTTGACCTGTTTCCTATAAATATATCAGTCCGCTGGACTGTAATACAAACTAACAATGTCATTATCTAAGTATTTACTTCTTAATGTTAATAGCCGTAAGTCGTACTTACGGAACGTGGTAATAAAAATCCATTTCCAAAAGCACAGGGCAATGGTCGGAGTGTTTGGCTTCTGATAAAATATGACTTTTAGTAAGATAAGAAGCCATATTTTGGCTGGCAAACTGGTAATCTATCCTCCAGCCTAAATTTTTGCCACGAGAACCTGCTCTGTAGCTCCACCACGTATAATTATGCGGTTCTGCGGAAAAATGACGAAAAGTATCTATAAAACCAATCTCCAAAAATTCTGTTAGCCAACTGCATTCTTCTGGCAAAAAACCAGGATTTTTAGCATTTGCCTTAGGATTATGAATATCTATAGCATTGTGGCAAACATTAAAATCACCACAAATAACAAGGTTTTTTGTATCTTCTAAAATTTGTTTGATATAAGGATAAAAATCTTTCAAAAACTGAATTTTAAATGCCTGACGTTCAGGGCTAGATGCACCAGAAGGAACATAAACCGACATTACAGAAAACGGAACGTAATTATTTTTGTCGTTTCCTTCAAAATCAATACGCAAAATACGCCCTTCATTGTCATAATCAGCCATATCACAGCCAAAAATGATGTTTTTAGGAATTTCTTTTGTCAAAATAGCCACACCACTATAACCCAGTTTTTGAGCAGGATAAATATAAATATGATAGCCCAATTCCTCAAATAAACTCACAGGAATATCTTTAAAAGTTGCTTTAATCTCCTGAAAACAAATAATATCAGCATTAGTTGCTTTTATCCATTGTAACAGGTTTTTTTTCAAAGCTGCCCTAATACCATTTAAATTATAAGAGATGATTTTCATTTGTTTTAATACTGTGTAAATATTGTTGTTTAGATGTTTTAGAAGTTAAAAGTAACCAAAATTTGAGAAATAACAAATAAGTTGTTATTTTTGCACCTTAATACGAAGTACAAAAATACAACAATTAAAAATGTCTTTCAAAAAAATTCTTATCATTAGACAAAGTTCTATTGGTGATATTATTCTCACTACGCCACTAGTACGTTGTGTGCGTCAGGCGTACCCAAACGCACAAATTGACTTTCTCACTAACCAAGAATTTACTGATTTGGTGCGCCACAATCCGCATATTTCTAACGTAATCACTTATGATAAAAAAACGGGGTTTGCGGGACTTTATGCCCTCAAAAAGCAACTGATGGCAGAAAAATATGACTGGATTATTGATTTGCATAATAGTTTGAGAAGTAGGTTTTTGCGTTTGTTTTCAAAGATAATTTCAGATGTAAAAGAGATTTCTGTTTATGAAAAACCATATATTGCAAGAAAATTACTCATCAATTTTAGGAAAGATATTTATCCAAAACCATATAAAAAGGTACTTTTAAAGTATTTTGATGCGCTTTATAGTGTCAATAAAAATATTCAGTATGATAATAATGGTACAGAAGTTTTTTTTGGAGAGGAAAATACTAAAAAAATCAATGATTTATTAGAAAATAATACTCAAATTATCACTGTTTGTCCTGCTGCAAGTGCTTTTACCAAACAATGGTTACCAGAATATTTTGCAAATCTTATTAAAAAACTTTTTGAATACTATAATTTTGATAATCAAAATAAACATCAAAACAATGTTAAAATTATATTGTTAGGTGGAAAAGCTGATATTGAAGTCTGTGAAAATATAAAAAAAATGGTTGATAACCAAATAAATACAGATTTAATTATTTTAGCAGGAAAATGTAATTTGTTAGATTCTGCGGCACTTTTGGCACGTAGCAACGTGGTTATTACAAATGATACAGGTATGATGCATCTTGCAGAAGCTCAAAAAAAGCCTGTTTTGGCTATTTTGGGCTCTACTGTTGAGGCTTTTGGTTTTTATCCATTTTTAGAAAAAAGTAAGATTGTAGAAGAAGATTTGGCTTGTCGTCCTTGTTCACAAAGTGGAGAAAATGCTTGCCCAAAAGGGCATTTTAAGTGTATGAAAGATATTTTACCAGAAAAAATATACGAAATAGCCATTAAAATGATGGATTAACTTTTGGGAAGTTAATCCTAAATGAAATAAAACAAAAATAAATAAAATGAACACAACTAGAACCGCCTTGATTGTAGGCGCAACGGGGCTTATAGGTGAAAGTCTTTTGCATATTCTACTCAAAGATAGCACTTACACACAAGTAACGGCACTTTTAAGAAAAAAATTATCAGAAAATGTGCAAAATAATCCAGTTATCAATAATCCAAAATTTGTTCAAATTGAAATAAATTTTGATACAATAGAAAAGTACAAAGATATTATCAAAGCAACTGATGTATTTTGTTGTTTGGGTACAACTATTGCCGTTGCAGGCTCAAAAGAGAACTTTCGTAAGGTTGATTTTGACTATCCGCTAGAAATAGCCAAAATAGCAAAATTCAATGGAACAGACACGTTTTCTATTGTTACGGCTATGGGTGCAGATGCTAATTCTAGCGTGTTTTACAACCAAGTCAAAGGAGAAATAGAAGATAGTATTGCCAAACTTTCGTTTAAAAGTTATAATGTTTTTCGTCCTTCTTTGCTTTTGGGAGATAGAAAAACTTTTCGTTTTGGAGAGAGTATAGGCAAGTTTTTTGCAAAAGGTTTGAGCTTTTTGATGATTGGAGGACTAAAAAAATACCGTGCTATACAAGCTGATGCGGTTGCTTTTGCTATGTTTAATCTTACCAAACTGGCTCACGAAGGTATAAATGTTTATGAATCAAACAGATTGCAGGAGGTTTTTGATAACAAAATCTAAATAATTATGAATTGTGAATTATGAATTATGAATGAATACAAAATGCTGATAATCATAATTTTGTGTATCAAATTTGAACTATCAAATGCTGAATTAATCATTAAAATATACCTAACAAAGTTACCTAAAATTTGGTAATTAAGGAATTTGGGTTTACTTTTGGGAAAATTAAGGTCAATTACGAATTAACAATTACGAATTACGTTTTTTTTATTCACAACTCACAATTCACAATTCATAACTCACAACTCACAATTACTAACTATTTTAATGGATTATCTTAGAGGTCTTTTAGGGATTACTGTGTTCCTTAGCATTGCATATCTTTGCTCCAACAACCGCAAACACATCAATTGGAAACTTGTTGCGACAGGCGTTACCCTTCAAATTATCTTTGGGGTTTTGGTGCTAGAAGTTCCCACTGTTAAAAGTGGTTTTATGGTAATAGGTGAAAAATTTGCACAATTTATCAATTATACGCAAGCGGGTACTAAATTTCTGTTTGGAGAACAACTTTATAATGCAGGTGGAAGTACAGGTTTTATCTTTGCTTTTCAGGTTTTGCCCACTATTATTTTCTTTTCTACCGTATCAGCAGGACTTTATTATTTGGGCGTTTTGCAAAAAATAGTTTTTGGTATTGCGTGGGTAATGTCTAAAACAATGCACTTATCAGGTGCTGAAAGCCTTTCTGCGGCAGGTAATATTTTTTTAGGGCAGACAGAAGCACCACTTTTGGTACGTCCATTCATCAAAAAAATGACTATTTCCGAGATAAATTGCTTGATGACAGGCGGAATGGCTACACTTGCAGGAGGTGTTTTGGCATATTACATCACGCTTTTGGGTGGAAATGACCTACAAAAACAGGCAGAATTTGCAGCCTATCTTTTGAGTGCATCTGTAATGAATGCGCCAGGAGCTATTGTAATGTCTAAAATGCTTTTTCCTGAAACGGAGGCAATAGAAGTAAAACTAGAAGTTTCAAAAGAGTCTTTGGGCGTTAATTTGATTGATGCAATGTCTATTGGGGCAGGTGATGGCTTGAAACTTGCTTTAAATGTTGGTGGAATGTTGCTTGCTTTTATTGCAGTAGTGGCACTTTTGAACGGTATGTTAGGTTGGGTTGGTGATATTGGCGCAGAAAAAGAAGGAATGGGACGAATAAACCAAAGTATCAAAGAATATACAAATGGTTTGTTTACAAAACTTTCGTTGGAATATATTTTGGGGCTAATAGGGCAACCTGTAGCTTGGCTGATGGGCGTTGATTGGAAAGATACACTAGTTGTGGGTAGTCTGATTGGTCAGAAAACAGCACTAAATGAAGCTATTGCTTACACAAAATTAGCGGAATTTAAGAACATAGGAGATGCCGCTATTAGTCAGAAAGCTATCCTTATTTCTACTTTTGCGTTATGTGGTTTTTCTAATTTTAGTTCTATTGCTATTCAAATTGGTGGTATTGGTGGTATGGCACCAGAAAGACAAGGTGACCTTTCTAGGCTTGGAATGCGTGCATTATTAGGTGCATCTTTGGCGTGTTTTATGACTGCCGCTATTGCAGGTGCATTGAGTTCGTTGTAGTTCTAATCCTAAGCTCAATATCTGAAAATTAAGATAGACTTTTCCAATTTTGGATATAAATTAGCGCATAGTTAGGCACTCAGAAATCTCTGCACCGTCAGCTGAAGCAGACGGCAAAGGGGATAAAAACACAGAAAAAAGATATTTGTATTCATTTTTGTTTCTTTGCCGTCTGCTTTAGCTGACGGTGCGGAAATCTTGGAGTGCTTCGTTTTGCGCTTTTTGTCCACTCAAAAACTGGGAAATAAATATAACTCATAAAAAGATAAAAGCCACTCAAATTTGAGTGGCTTTTATCATAACAAATACTTTACATCTCACACCTCACACTTTCAAAACTATTCTTTTACTAATCTTTTCAAAATTCTTCCTTTACTAGAAATTATTTCTAACAAATAAATACCATTTGCCATATTTCCTAGTGGAATAGTGGTTTGATTAACATTTGCACTTATTTCAGAAGAAAAAACTTGCTTTCCTTGTGCATCATATACACGAGCGGTAGTTTTGCCTAAGTTCAATGTTCCAAAATCAATCAAAAACTTATCCTTACTTGGATTTGGAGAAACTTTTACTTGACTAGAAAGAGCATTGTCAATACCAGTAACAGCACTCAAAGTAGTGGCATCTTTTAGATTAGAATAAGGAGAAATCTCATCAGCAGAACTAATAGCCGTTATTTGAATATAATATTTCGTTTCTGGTTTGAGGTTTTGCACCAAAATAGAAGTATCCTGTACAACCGCCAAACCTATATAGCCAGTGGCAAAAGAACCCCCATCAAAACTATTGCTTGTAGCCACATAAACACGGTATTTTACCGCTCTTGCTACAGGCTCCCATCTTGCCCTAAACGAGCCAGAACTTATTTGAATAGGATTAAGCTGAACGGGTGCGGCAATAACAGGTACAACTCCAAAAGTATAAGTTTGTGAAATATCACAACCATTTGTGCGTGTTGCCGTTATGGTGATACTTGTAGGTATAGAAAGTACAGCACTATTTCCTGAGAGTATGCCACCGGCACTTAAAGAGAAGCCCACAGGTAGTGTTCCTGTAGTTACTGCATAAGTAAATGAACCAGTAGTTCCGCCACCACCTGCTGTGAGTTGTTGTGAGTAGGCTATATTGATAACCGCATCAGTAATAGCAGGGGTAAGTGTCATAGGAGAACAATTAACAACGAAGTTAATTGTAACAGTTCCAAAGCAACCCGCAGAAGGTCCTACTGCAATACGTGCTCTTATGGTAATTGGTGCAGTTGTTCTTGTAGTTGGCGTACCAGTAAGTCTTCCTGCATTTGCGCCTGTAGCCGTGAGTGTCATACCTGAAGGCAAATTACCCGCCACAACAGAGTAGCTATAAGTTGCGCCAGCTATACCAGTAGCCACAAATTGTACAGCAGTAGGAGGATATAAAACGCCTATTGTTCCTGCAGGCAGACTCGTAGGCGTAATAGTAATAGTAGCACAAGGTATAGCCGTAACGGGAATACTATAAGTTTTGAAAGTGCTACAACCTGTTGCATCTGTTACTTTGATAGTAAAAGTTGGCGGTGTGATACTTGTTGCGGTTGGCGTACCAGAAATAACGCCAGTAGCAGTATTAAAAGTAAGTCCAGCAGGAATAACACCAGCAGATACACTATACACATAAGGTGCTGTTCCACCAGTTGCAGCTATTGTTTGATTATATGCAGTTGTTAAATCTCCACTTGGAAGTGCTGCAGGTGCAAAAACGACATTAGCACAAGGAAAACTTACTGATAAATCATCAAAAGATAAATAATCAGGTAAGGTACTTGGAGTAGCACATCTCAAAGCAACATAATAAACACCTGTAGAAGGTACAGTCAATGTTCCTGTAAGTTCACTATAAGCTAAACTTGAAGGCGCAACTACACTAGCACCAGGAATAGCCACAAGCCCAGCAGGCGTTTGCGCATTACCTACGTATGCATCTAGCGTTCCCCAACTTGTACTACCATCAGTGGTGTACCAAACAGAAAATTTATAACTTTTACCTGCAGTTAGTTGTAATGCAGCAGAGTAAAAATAATCTCCTCCCGTTGCTGTTCCGTACCTAAAAGCACCAAATTTGTTGCCAGTACGAGGTATTCTATTGAATGAACCTGGTGCTGATGTATAAGTTTTGCAGATAGTTGCACTACTTTTAGCCATACAATTAGGTAATTCATCATTGACAGATATTCCTTCAAAACCTTCTTCATAAGGAAAAGAAGTGATAGTTCCACATACTGTATTAAAATTTACGAGATTAGAAAAAGCACTTGTAAGTGGTGTAGAGCATTTATTTTGTACTTGTATTTCATATGTACTACTAGCTGAAAGACCAGTAAGATTGGCAGTAGCACCAACCACAGGATTTCCTGCAAAAGCCGTAAAAGCAGGTGCGCCTATTGTTCTGTATTGTACATTATAACCAGTAGAACCAGCTACTGCGCCCCAGCTAACTGTTGCTGTTGTAGTCGTAATAGCAGAAGTAACAACGCCTATTGGTGCTATACAAGCAGGAGGAGGTATTACAGAAAAATCATCAATATCTAAATTAGCAAAAAATTCACTACTAACACAACGCAAAGCTACATAATAAGACCCAGTAGTAGGTGCAGTAAATATTCCTGTAAGTTCTTGGTAAGTGGTGTTTGTAGGTAAGGTAACACTTGCTCCAGGTATAACTGTAAGCCCTACAGGTGATTGATTTGTTCCAAATGATGCTTCTAATACGTCCCAAACGGAAGCTCCATCAGTAATGTACCAAACTGAAAACTTATAGTTTTGCCCAGCACTAAGTTGTAAGGGTGCAGAATAAAAGTAAGCCCCGCCCGCAGGAATGTTACCAAATCCTGTGTCATAAGAGGCGAATTTAGTGCCTGTACGTGCAGTACGTGTAGGAAATGTTTGAGGTCCTGCGTATGTTACGCAAGCATCAACATCGCTTGTTGCCATACAAACAGGCAAATCTCCATCTGCAACAATGCTCTCAAAACTTTCATTATAAGGAATAGAAGCAGGATTACACGCAGTTGCGAATGTTTGTACTGTTGTTGTTGCTGTTGCAGGCGTACCTGTGCAGTTGCTTGTGATACGCCACTGATAATTTGTCGCAAGCGTTAGAGAGCTAATAGTTGTGGTATTCACTCCTGCTGCAATAGGAATACTTGTATAAGTTGGTGATGTTGCTTCCTTATATTCTAATGTGTAACCTAATGATGCGGTAAGGTTTCCTACCCAAGAGAGTGTAACTGAAGTAGTTGTAATAGCACTAGCTGCTAGTGTTGTTGGCAGCGCACAATTAGACAATGTAGAAAATTCATTCTGATAAAACGCAGAGGTAAAAGTACTTGTTATAGGTCCTGCACATATACTTTGTACTCTCCACTGATAATCCGTAGAAAGCGCAAGTCCTGTGATGTTGGCACTTGTACCAGCAAAAGGATTACCAGCCGCAGGCGTAAAAGCACCCGCAGGCGCAGTAGAAGATAAACGATATTCTACGTTGTAGCCAAGTGTCGCAAGTGGCATACTCGTCCAATTAAGTGTTACAGAAGTAGAATTAAGGTTAGTTACGTTTGTACCACCCAATGCGACACAAGGAGTGTTTGTTGGTGTATAAGTGTAGGTTTGCCCAACAGTAGGAAAAATAGTGGAAGAAACAAGGCAGACATCTGTATCTAGTGTGCCTACTGCTGTGGCAGACCAATCTGTGGCAGTAGCACGAATATTAAAATCAGTAGCAGAACTTCCGCCCAATCCAATTTGTGCATCATCAGTTTGTACTGCAGTAAATGCCCCATAAACAATGTTTATAACATTGGAAGTTTCACTTAATCTCACCTGAAAATTATAGCTTGCTGTTGCTCCGCTGAAAGCATATTTTCCATAGTCTTTCCATTGTATCACTAATGTTCTATTAGGTGTTACTCCTAATGTAGTATATGAAAGTTCGCCTGTTGGAGAACCACGCAAGTCATCACTAAAAGCGGCAATTGTATTGGTATTATCACCACTAGCAAAAACGTCGTAAGATTGTTGTACTGCAGTTGCAGAAGAACCAGCAAGTGTCATAAAGCCGTTAGAAGTTACCGCAAAATGGGTCATTGTTGCTCCTGAAAAAGAGAACTGAAAAGGCAAGATAAGCCCGTTGTGTTCTTCGTCATCTTGTGCTGGTATGCCCAACACTGTTCCTCCTGTGATGGGCGTATATGTGCCTGTGGAGTTAGCAAAATTATAACTAGCTGATATTTGCGCTTGTGTGAGTGTTGGCGTAAGTAATAGCACAAATAGTGTGAGTGTAAAAAGCATCATAAGCAAAAATGGCTTAGTGCATTGTATTAGTTTTTTCATTGTGAATAAAGTTTAGTAAGGAAGCAAATAAGATTTTGAAACGTGAATATAACATTTTGGAATTAGTAAAGCAAATATTTATTATAAATATTGAAAATCAAACTAAAAATATTGCTTTTCAAACAAAGAACGCTAATTTTGTGTATTATTTGCGAATTTACTGTATTCATTCATAACTCACAACTCAAAAAATGATTGCAATTATTGGTGGCGGCATTTCTGGGCTTAGTTTGGCTTATTTCCTACAAAAAGCCGACAAACCTTACATTTTATTAGAAGAAAAAAACACTTTTAATGGAAGTATTTTATCTATAAAAGAAGACAAAAATCTTTTTGAAATGGGTGCAAACTCCCTTTTGGTAGATAATTTTATGACTGATTTTTTAGAAGAATTAGGACTTAAAAATGAAATAATAGAGGCTAATAATGTTAGTAAAAATAGGTACATCTACAAAAATAAAAAAATAAATGTATTGCCTAGCTCTCCTACAGACTTAATTACGAATACTTTTTTTAGTTTTTACGCCAAAACTCGTATTTTTAACGAAACATTTGTTAAGTCAAAAACTCAACCAAATGAAACTTTATCAGCGTTTTTTGAACGCCGTTTTTGTAAAGAAATTGTAGATTATGGGCTTTCTCCGTTTGTGTCGGGCATTTATGCAGGAAATCCTGATGAACTACTCGTAAGGCTTACGTTTCCTGCGCTTGTGAAGATGGAAACAGAATTTGGCTCAATTATTAAAGGTTTTACTAAAATGAGTAAAACCAATAACGCAAGTGCAAGAAAAAAAACAATTTCTTTTAAAAATGGTATTCAAACGCTTACAAACGCTATTTCGGAGAAAATTTTACACAAAAAAAATAATTTTAAAGTAAGTAATCTTTCAAAAAATAATCAAGAAAATAATCAACAAGAAAATCAAAAATTTATTATTTATTCTATTGATAATCAAGGAAATACACAAATAATTGAAGCGGATAAAATAGTGTTGGCAATGCCTGCTTATGCAAGTGATTTTTTGGCTGATTTGTATGCAGATTTTCATAAAAGCTTACAAAATATCAATTATGCGTCTATGGCAGTGGTGCATACCACCTACAAACGGGCGCAGGTAGGAGATAAGTTAAATGGTTTTGGAGTGCTTAATCCTCGTGTGGAAGGACTTTTTGCGCTTGGGAGCGTCTGGAATTCTGCTATTTTTGTGGGTCGTGTGCCTGCTGACGAGGTTTTGCTCACTACTTTTGTGGGTGGCACGACTGGCAAAGCTAATTTTGCACTTTCTGATGAAATTATTTTAGAAAAAGTCACCAAAGAAAATGCCCAAATATATAAAATAAATGGCTCTGCTACCTCCAAACGTATTTTTCGTTGGGAAAAAGCATTGCCACAATACGACAAAAATATACTGGAAGCATTGGAAACAAGCAACAAACTAGAAAATGATAATATTTTTGTGTGTTCTAATTGGAAAGGTGGCGTTTCTATTGCAGATTGCGTTCTCAAAGGCAAAGAATTAGCGGAAAAAGTATAGAAAAATGTTGCTAATTTGCCTAAATTTCACACAAAAGGAACAAATAAAGCATTTAAGCGGTTTTATTCCTAAGAAATTATTTGAAAAATTTTTATGACAAAAAAAAGAGTGGTTGTAGGGCTTTCTGGGGGCGTTGATTCTAGTGTAGCGGCTTATTTGCTTGTGCAACAAGGCTACGAAGTGATAGGAATGTTTATGAAAAATTGGCACGACGAAACAGTTGTCATCAATAACGAATGTCCTTGGGTGGAAGATAGCAATGATGCACTTATTGTTGCTGAAAAATTGGGTATTCCGTTTAAAAACATTGATTTGAGCGTTGAATACAAGCAACGCATTGTAGATTATATGTTTTCTGAATACGAAAATGGGCGTACACCAAACCCTGATATTTTGTGTAATAGAGAGATAAAATTTGATGTGTTTTTGAAAGCTGCTAAGCAATTAGGGGCTGATTTTGTTGCAACTGGGCATTATTGTAGAAAAGATGTTGTCCAAAAAGATGGAAAAGAGGTTTTTAGGTTGCTTGCAGGAAAAGATCCAAACAAAGACCAAAGTTATTTTTTGTGCCAACTCACGCAAGAACAGCTTTCTATGGCACTTTTCCCTATTGGAGATATGCTAAAACCGCAAGTACGTGAAATTGCAAAACTTGCTGACCTTATCACCGCAGATAAAAAGGACTCACAAGGTTTGTGTTTTGTGGGAAAAATCCGTTTACCAGATTTTTTGCAGCAACAACTCAAAGCAAAAACAGGAAAAATTATTGAAATTGATGCAAAAAGTACACTTCTTTCTGAAAATCAACAAGAAAATAATAATGAAACTAATTTTATTGAGCAATCTAATGAAAACATTTCAATAGAAAAATTAGAAGAAATTACTAAAACTTTTGTTTTTTCTGAAAAAGATGGAAAAGTAGTTGGTGAGCATCAAGGAGCGCATTTTTATACCAACGGACAACGTAAAGGCTTGCAAGTTGGTGGGAAACCTTTGCCTCTTTTTGTGGTTGCTACTGACGTGGTGAGTAATATTGTTTACACAGGACAAGGGCAAAATCACCCCGCACTTAACAGGAAAGGGCTTTTTGTCAAAAATACTGAAATTCATTGGATTAGAGAAGATTTGACAATGAAAATCAACGAAAATAGGACATATCAAGCACGCATCAGGTACAGGCAACCACTCGTACAAGCGCATTTATATAGGCGTGAGCAGGGACTTTTTGTCGTGTTTGAGGAGTTTCAGCAAGGTATTGCAGCAGGGCAATTTGTGGCTTGGTATGACGGAGATGAGCTTATTGGCTCTGGGGTTATCAATTAAATGGCTATTTTTTTAACACTAAGATAAGGACATTGTTAGTTTGTATTCAGTCCCAGCGGGACGACATATTTATAGCAATATGATTGTGGTTTTATTTGTATTAAGCTCCGTAGGAGCGAAATATTTATAAAACACTTTGGCTGATACCGCTCCGCTGGAGCTGAATACATTTTCTGACCAATTTTCTATAAATATTTTGCCCCGCTGGGGCTAAGTACAAATTATCAATGTCCCTATCTAACTAAAAACACAAAGAAAAACACTAAGAAAAAAATTAGTAGTTAGAATTACTTTTTTTCTTATATTTGTGAGAATTAACTAACAGATCATCTAAAAAAACAACTAATCTTATGGCTAATAAGCTTTATGAATTGCTTGCAGTTGAGCAAGACCGCAAAAATAAATCTAACCTTTCTATTGGAGAGGCAAAAAAAACTTTCACTAAAAACGACCCTTATTTTGATGGTATGGTGAAAAAATACGTATCTTTGGAAGAAGATAACGAGCAAATTCCTGATGAAACAAAGGAAATGGTGAAGACCGTAAAACAACAATTAGAAGAGGTTTTGGAAGATGCAGTTACGGCTATTGATGCCACTATTTCAAAAGAAGAAACCAACGCTTCTGGTGCTGCAAAAGCTGAACTAATTGTGGGAGAAACCAACTTTGGAATGTTCTCCGCCACTTCTTTGCTTGCGCTGGAGTCGCAGGTGAGCAAAATTTTGGATTTGTATCAAGCCATTCCAACGCTAGAATCTACCAAAAAATGGAATTTTGATAAGCAAACAAATACCTACAAAACGGAGGAAGAAGTTAAGTTTAGGAGTATCAAACGTCCAAAAGTTATTGTGAAATACGAAGCAACCGACAAACACCCCGCACAAACGGAGCTTTTGAGCCTAGATTTTCAGGTAGGGAAATACGTTACAACTTATTCGTCTGGAAAACTTGCTATTTCGCAAAAAACAGATATGATAAAACGCCTAGAAAAACTCATTGAAAACATCAAAATTGCACGTTCTAAGGCTAATAATGTAGAAGTTGGTAACGTGAAATTAGGTCAGAGAATTTTTGATTTTATCCACAAAGACGTAATTTAGTCAATTACGAATTATCAATTACGAATTACGAGTTTTTGCTAATTTTTTTTAAGTTCAGTTTGAGTTTTCAAACTGAACTTTTTATTTATCAAAATAACTCATAATTCATAACTCATAACTCAAAATGATTTTTTTAGAAATGTTTTTTGGTATTTTCTTTTTGGTAAATATTATTTTCCTGTTGAAAATTGTATTTATCCAAGATGATGCTATTTCAAAGAAGTCGTTTGTGGGGACACAAACAACGGCGGATTATCTCCCCAAAATCAGTATTCTGGTGGCGGCACGCAACGAAGAAAAAAATATTTTATGTTGCCTAAAATCTCTCCAAAACCTTGATTATCCGAAAGAAAATTTACAGATTTTAATTGGAAATGATGCCTCTGATGATAATACACAACAAATTATTGAGGATTTTATTAAAAAAAATGCTTATTTTGAATTAGTTGATATTACCCAAAATATTGCTGATTTAAAAGGAAAAACGAATGTTTTGGCGCAACTTACACACTACGCAACTGGTGAGTATTTTTTCTTTACAGATGCAGATATTGCAGTTCCGCCTACGTGGATAAACGGAATGTTGAGCAGTATGCAAAACAACGCTGAAAGCAAAAAAATAGGTATTATTACAGGTTTTACTTTAATAGAAGGGGATAATATTTTTCATCATTTGCAAAGCCTAGATTGGTCGTTGGCACTTGGAATGGTGCGAGCTTTTGGGACGTTTAATCTGCCTGTAACGGCAATGGGCAACAATATGGCGGTTAGTCGTGAGGCTTATGAGGCTTGTGGTGGTTATGAAAAAGTTGGTTTTAGTTTGGTAGAAGATTTTGCACTTTTTAGGGCAATTATTGATAAAGATTTTGGCTTCAAAAATCTGATTTCTAAACAAATAACAGCATTTTCTATGCCTATTTTGTCGTTTAAAAAACTTTTGGAACAACGCAAACGCTGGCTTTTTGGTGTATTGCAAGTGCCTATTTATATGTTTTTGTTGTTGTCTTTGCAAGGTTTATTTTTCCCTGTGATAGCAGTTTTTATGCTTTTTGAGCCACAAGAAGTAGTTTTTATCTTAATAAGCAAAATAATTATTCAAGCAATTTTTATTTATACAGTCCTCAAAAAAGCAGGTAATACAATTTCCGCAAAATATCTAATTTTCTATGAATTTTATGTTGCTTTTACGTCAGTTTTATTGATTTTTTATTGGATTATTCCAAGAAAAATAGAATGGAAAGGAAGGTTTTATTGATATGTGATGTGTGAAGTATTTTTTTGTCGTAAACAATGTATTTATATCACACATCACGCATCACGCATCACGCATCACGCATCACGCATCACGCATCACGCATCACGCATCACGCATCACGCATCACGCATCACGCATCACGCAT
>JAYUKY010000049.1:0-14413 GCA_043764015.1 Raineyaceae bacterium | reverse complement strand
TTAGACATTTTGTTGAAGTTACCACCTAATTCATAAGATTTTAAGTCAATAGATTCGCCTAAGTCATTTTCTAGTATTATTCTAATTTTAGTCATAAGATTTTTTTTCGTAAAGCTACACAAAAATCAATATATTTGCAACGGAACTTTTACAGCAACTTTTATTTCAAAGATTGCACTATAATTGAAGAGGAAGAAAACACACCACAAAAGTAGGAAAATAGCCAAAATAAAGCTATTTTTGGGTTGTCTAAAACTTATAAATAAAATGGGAAAACATCTAAAATTATTAACGTCAGCGTATTTTGAAGAGTACGCTAATGCCTTAGAAGCTAATTGGTTTGAAACATTTAGTAATCTAAAAATCAAAAAAGTATTCGTTAATGAAGATTTTGAGTATTATGTGCAGTCGTCAGCGACTTATTCCTCCAATATTGAAGGAAATAGCATTGATATTGATACTTATTTGAAAAATAAAACTTTCAAAGTCAAATCAAAGCCAAAAGAAATGACCGAAATAGACGACCTAATAGCAGCTTATAATTTTGCTATTGACAATAAATTAACAAAAAGTAATTTTTTGAAGTCGCATAAGATTTTGAGTAATAACATTTTGAGCATTAAAAGTCAGAAAGGCAAACTAAGAAATCAGCAAGTAGGCATATTTAGTGAAGGTAAACTTGAATATATGGCAGTTGAGCCTGAATATTTGAAAGAAGAGTTTGACAAACTTTTTTTTGATATAAAAGAACTTCTAAAAAGAGATTTATCTACAAAAGAGATTTTTTATTATGCGGCAATGATACATCTTCTATTTGAAAAAATACACCCATTTATGGACGGAAACGGCAGAGCAGGCAGATTATTAGAAAAATGGTTTTTAGCAGAAAAACTTGGTATTGGGGCTTGGTCAATTCAAAGTGAAAAGTATTATTGTAAAAATAAAAAAATCTACTACAAAAACATTCATATTGGCTTAAATTATTACGTTTTGAAAATGGATAGATGCGTTTCGTTTCTGTTACTTTTACCCAAATCAATTAGGTGAAATTACTTTTCAATTAAAAAAAGCTACTGCAAAGGTTTTGCAGTAGCTTTTTTCTAAGGAATAATTTTTTGTGTAGGTTTGTAAAAATCAATTCCTTTGATAAAATCAAAATCTTTCTTGTTGAGTGTGAATAATTTAAGGCTATTACAAAGTGTTGTAGCAGCTATTAAAGCATCAGGCATAGACAAACCACCACCAAAATACTCTAAAATCAAACTTTCTGTTTTGATAGAAATTTCTTTATCAATATGAAATTTTTTGAATTTTTTGATAATATCAATAGTTTGCCGTTTTTCTCTGTGGAACATTCCATAATAAGCCTCACAAACGGTAGTCGTGGAAATGGCAAGGTTATCAAAACCTATTTTAGTCAATTCGTCAATGACAATTCCATCTCTCTTTATGTAAAGAAATAGAATATTGCTATCAATTAAAATCATTTTAGTTTCCACGCTTTTTTACGAGTTTCCTTCAATTCTTGTAGTAATTTTGTTCTATCAATATCAGGGTCTGGCGTTACAAAATCACTAGGTTTTTCACCTGTTTTGTACGTTCCTTGCTCAAAAGAAGTGTAGCTATCCTCTATGAGAGCTACACTTTTCATTTTGGAAAGGAGAGATTTAATAGTAATAACGTCTTTTTTCTCCTTTATGTGAATTATTAAAGTTTCCATTATCTTAGGGTTTATTTTCCCAAAGATACAAAAAACTATTCATTTTTCACAATTTGATAGACTTTTTCAGAGGGTTTTTTGGCGAGTTGATAGTCGCCATACGTGCCGCCCCTCATATTCAATTTAGAGAAAAAACCTACATTAAAGCCTATTAGCTTTAATTGTTCCTTATTTGTTTCACGTGTGCCACTAGCGTATAAATCCGCTAAAATTTGCTCTTCCTTGCTTAGTTTTTTTTGTGGTGCTACTTCTTGTACTACTTGCGCCTGTGGCACTTCTTGTGCTATTTCAGGGGTAGTTTCACTTGTTGGCGTTTCTTCTTCAAGTGCTTCAATACGTTGTTCGTGGTCGGTGAGGGTTTCTCCTATTTGTTCAATGCTTTCATTGATTTCGTAGATACTTTCCTGTAATGCGTTCACCAGCAAGCGTGAAACCTCGTTGGCACTCTCAAAGTCGTCTTTTTTGGCTTCTTTGAGAATTTCGTCAGCTTCTTGTAGCTTTTCAGGCAAGTCTATTGTTTCAATGCCTTTGTCTTTCATAAATGCCTCGTGTGCAAGGTCTGCGCTATTGTTTGCGGCTGCACTCGCATCTGTTTTTCTTTCTGTATTTTCCATTTTTGGTGTTATTTTTTAAGTAAATCATTTTGTCTAAAAGTTCGTACAACGCTGTTGTAATTTTATTATTTTTCTTAAAAAAAATAATTTGCTCTTTTTTGAACTTCCTCACCAATCCACCCATACATCAAATTTGATGTGTCTTCAAGAAATCTATCAATCATTTCTTTATCATCTTTGATTTTCTGTGCATCTATTCTGCTTTTAAACCTTTCCAAGTAGTGATTTAAATTTTGTTTGACAATAGAGCTAATTTTTTCTTTACTCAAAACGTCAATACGTACTTTTGGCTTTGCAGATGCCAGTATTTGGCTATCAGAAAGTTTTTTGACTTCTTCAATAGCTTTGGGCGTGGGTGCTTCTTTTACCATTTTTTGGCGGACTTCGTCAGCTTCTTTGGCACGTTTTGCAGCGTTAAAGTCTGCAATAATGGTTTTACATTGTTCTACGCCTGTGCTTGCGCTGGTGCTATTGGTCGTTTTTTGCGTTTCCTGTGGTTTTTCCTCCTTTGGCTCAACGGCAACAGGTGCAGGTTTTTCTACTTTTTCAGTAGGTTTTTCTGCTACTTTTGCGGGAGGTTTTACCGTTTTCTTAGCTACGGTTTTACCGCTTTTTTTCTCTTCTTTGGCAATTTTATCGTCAATGGTAGCTAATATTTCAATCATTTCGTCCTCTCTAAGGTCTGGTGAACTTGCTACTTTTTTTCTGTCATTTTGCAGAACTTCTAGTTTTGTCATTATTTTGAGTATTTAAGTGAAGTTTTTAATCCGTCTATCCTGCTTAGTATTGCAGGTTTTTGTTGTTTGTTAGCATATTTTAGAGTTGCTTTTAGGGCATCAATACGCTCTTGCAAAGTCATATTATTATTGGCAGCCTTATCTATTTGGCTACGTGTAGGCGTGGTTTTTGGTTCTTCCTTTACTTTTGATAGCATTTTTTCTACCTCAAAGAAATTATGTTTTTTTGCATCTTGCGGGCTTACATCATCTAAGGCATCAAAATATTCTTTCCCTCCCTCAATAATTCTTTGGTATTCGTCTTGCAAAATATCCAAACGTGGATAACGTCCATAATTTGATAAAATAACCTTGTTTTTGAAGGTATTAGTATATTGTTGTCCCCATTTTTTATGGTTTGCCCCTCGTTTATACGACTTAATATGCGTTAAAAATTCCTCAAAAGTGGTTATTTCTGCTTGTTTCTCTTCTTTCTCCTCAAAAGTGGTTATTTGTCCTTTTGGTGTTTCTTTCTCTTGTGCAGGCGTGGTTTTTGGCTTATCAATAGCCGTTTTTGTGGTTTCAGTAAGGTTATTTTGCTCTAGATATACTTTGTATGCTTCTTGTAAAACAGATTTAGCATTGCAATTAGCTCCATCAAAGTCTTTACACCAAAAAATAGCCTCTTTTCTCATTGCTTCAACAAAAAAAGGTTTTTCAGTGTGGTATCCTTTGCCCAATTTTTGATGATACCTAAAATCACTATTAAACTTTCTGTTGTTTTTGTATCCTACAAAATAATGAATTCCTACTTTGTAGCGCACTACCAACTCTTTAAACTCCTCAAAAGTGTTTATTTGTCCTTTTGGTGTTTCTTTCTCTTGTGCAGGCGTGGTTTGTGGTGCTTCTTTCTTTTTCTCTTTATCTAACTTTTTCACATACCTGATTAGCGTTTGCATTGACTGGCTTAAACTACCTGATAAACTATATTCATATTTACCCAAACCTTCTGGGAAATATTCTATAATTTCTTTAAATGCCGCATATGATTTTTCTTTTGGTTTGTATATCCAATCAATGAAATAACCTTTTAAAGCCTCATCTTTTTCTGCTTTAATTAAAAGTTTGTCAAGCAACATTCTTGCTTCCAAAAAACTTTTGTCGGTGTATTGAGCATCTTTATTTTTTGCTAAATACAATGTTGCATTTTTAATTTTTCCTGAAATTTCGTAAAGCTCCATTGAAAATGCTTCTTTCTTTTCTTTCTCACCAACGGCAACGGCAGAAAGCCCTGTATTTTCGTTGTTTTTAAATTGCGTTTCAAAACTTTGTAACAACTCTTGTAGTTCTATTTTCACGTTTGGGCGCAAATCTTTACCTTTGAGGGCTGTTTTTACAGCTTGTATATCTTCTTTAAATATTTCTTTCATTGAATTTCTATTGAATTAGATTTTTTTGTATATTTGCATCAGCTACTTAGCTATGCCCATTCCTAAATTGTCTTTTAGGCGAGATAGGAGATTAGTTGAGTGGTTTTTAAGATATAACCACTTGATTATGCCTATCCCCGTCAATTGTCTGTTTTTCTTAGGAAAATTAGAGAAAATGGGACATTAGTTAAGTGGTTTATCTATTCTCAAATTTACTGCATAAATGAATTTTCCGTGTGGTTTGTGCTTCACAACAAACTGATATTCATAACTTTGCCCCTTATATTTGATGTAAGTGATAAAAGTATAAATAGCTAAAATATTGTCAGCGTTTCTTTTGTCCTCTCTCACCGTAAATAGAGTCCCATCTTCAATAATGCGTTTTATTTGGCTCAAAGCCTTCATTTTGGTTTCTCCACGCCTTGCGCCAGAAAGCTCATCAATGCCTGTGTTATCAAAACCTATTACAAAACCACTCTGCGTATTTGTGATAGTATCAAAATCATTTTCAGAACGCCAGTATTGCCTCAAAAAAGCATCTACTTTATCAGAAAATTCTTTATAATTTCCTTTATCAAAAGGCTCAAAAGCGTCTTCGTCTATTTCAATTACTTTATTTAGGAAAATAACGTCTTCTTTTTTCTCTTTTTTCTCCTTTTGTGCAGGCAAAACTTGTTCTTTTTTGAGTAAAACATCTTCTAAAATCATTATTGCATCAGCATTTTTCTGTTTTAGTGCATTTTTTAGCTCTTCTTGTGTTACTATTTTAGATTTTTCGTCTTTTTTAAGGAATATTTCTGTTTTGTAGAAATTGTTGAGCATACCTTGTATAAAAAGACTTTTTTCACTATCAAATACCTCAAAATATCCCTTTTGAGGTAATAGTTTTTCTACTTTTTCATTTAAAAAAAAGACTTTTAGTTCTGTTTTGCTGGCAAGTAGTTTAAAACTTTCATTATAAGAAGTACGATATTGGGGCAAATCTTTGATTTTTTTGTAAAAATCTTTCATTTCTACAAAACCTAAGCTAGTTTTTGTAGTAGGATAGCTAAATGCAGGGTAGTTTTCGCAGCTTTCTGTTGCGCTGTGTGTCTTTCCTTGCTCATATATTACCTCCAAAGTGTAACTTTCCACGCCCAAACGAATAGTTATAGGCTGAATAGGCAATATTTTTGGGTCTAAGAACTTATGTAACTTAGAAAAGTTTAAAATGCCGCAAAAAACTCCAGATTTACGCACAATTTGCACAGGAAAAGTAACTTTTATCCAGTTATTTGTGTCTGTTGCTATAATTTCTATTTTTTCATCTACAACATTGAAGTAAAAAGCATCTTGCAACACATAAAGACGAGCATTTTGAGATACAAACGCCTTAATTATCTTCAATGCTTCCCACAAAACGTCTGATTTTATCAAAATGGCGTTACTTGTTCCAATATCTTGCATTATTTTCTTTATTTTTTGATTTTTCCTTTGATTTATTTATCAAAATTGTAAAAAACTATTTGATAAATAGCAAATAATCCAAATGAACGCTTTTAAAATAAAAAGCAAAAACCGCCTTGAAAGCGGTTTAATCCATTGCTTTGGACTGTTTTTTATTCATTTGGAATTAGACAAAAAAGTAGCCACTACAATAAAATGTAATGGCTACTTTTTTGTTTTTTCTTTGTTTTTTCTTTGTTTTTCTCAATTTTTTTAGAAAACTGCTAAAAATAAACGCATTTTTTAGGTGAGATTATGCAATAAGTGTGGCGTTTTGCTTGATAAAATCATTTAAAGCAAAACGACAAACTGCCGCAAACGTGCTAAGTCCTTTTTTTAAGCCTATTTCTTTGAGTTTGTTAATTTTATTTTCAGTAAGATGTACTTTTGCAAGTTTTAGTCTGTCCGTATCCATTTCTTGATATTTATGAGTTATTTTCAAATACAAATTTACAAAAAAAATCTTATTTGGTACTAAGTTAGTACCAAAATAGTACCAATTTGGTACTATTTTGTTTTTAGCGCAAAAACAAGCATATTTTCTCTAAATGTCAATTTGGTACTAAGTTAGTACCAAGTTGGTACTATTTCGTTTTTAGCGCAAAAATAGGCGTACAATTAGGTTATTTTCTTTTTAGTCCCAAGTTGGTACTAAGTTAGTCCCAAGTTGGGACTAAGTTGGTACTATTTTGTTTTTGCGTATGTTTTTGGAGCTTATTTATGGCGTAGCTTTGCATAAATCAAACCAAAATATAAAAAACTGCCTTAAAATGGACTTAAAACCAGTTATTAAATCATTTATCCTCTCGCAAGGAGAAGATAACATCAATCAGGCTATTAGCTCACTCACAAACCTAATGAAAGACCAGGAAAGCGCAGACTTAAAAATACGCTTTTTGGTAGAACTTCATAATCAGCCAAAAAAAGATACTCCAACCGTTACGCAATATATCTATACACGTGATACAGACAAGGATAGGTGGCAATTAAGCACAAACCCAGAATACGACAAAAAACCACTTTGGGAGATTTTCAAAGAACACGAGGAAAACATACCTTTTGAGGCACGAATGCTTTTAAAGACTATTTTTCCAATGATAGCAAAAGCGTTCAAAAATAAAGACGGTGGTTACATCAAAATATTGATTTACAACGAACTCAAAGAAATAGACGAAAAAGAGGTTTTACAGACCATTTTGCAAGTCAATACTTTTGATTGTGAAGATTGTAACACCGCCATTGATAAGTACACATTTTCACGATTTTTAGAGATGATTATAGGAAAATAAATAGACCTTATAGGTTTTAAAAACCTATAAGGTCTGAATTAAATAACTACAAATTCACAATGAAACAACCAGATAATCAAGCTATTGATGCTATTTTTATAGCCGTTTGTAAGGCGTATGATTTGACAAAAGCGCAAATTTTAGCCAAATCAAACGGCGTAACCGCCGCAGAACTTGCCGAAGCAAGAGCATTGTGTACATATTTTTTACGTGAAATGGGGCTTACCTATCAGCAAGTTGCCAGCGTGATGCAACGCACCTCTTCAAGTTCTTCACAAAAAATCTATGAACAAGCCAAAATGTGGCTAGAAAAAGATTTATATAAAGATTTTTCTAAAAATTACTTATCTATTTCTAATCATTTGGAAATACCTATAAACACATCTACAAATGAGCAAAATGAAGTTTTTGAGCATTTTGATGGTGATGCTATAAGTAATGAAAACGTGGAAACCGCTAGTGAACTTGCGCCCACGTTTGCGCCCACACAGGAGGTGCAAACGCCTATACAGGTACAGGAGGAGGATATTTTAGATAGCACAGACGACACCCCAAACACCCTATCCATTACAGATGCGCCACTTGCACAAGAACCAGTAACTCGTGATTTAGGTAGCCATTACAAGCCGTCAGCAGAAGCAGAAGCTATCAGCAAAGGTGCGGATTATGATAACCCATTTGCAGATTTTGACACGATTGTAACTACCAAAAGTAGCAATAAAGTAGTCAATACGCCAAACGCTAGTGCTATTGATGATAGTGTGCCAGTCGCTACTTTTGAGAAGTTGCCAAGCAATACAAATAGTAGCACAGGCGGCAACAGCTCCAAAATCATTATTGATGATGATACGGCAGATTTTACAACAGAAACCATTGTAACACTACTTGAAGTTGCCTCTACGGAGATTTGCCACCATTATTCGCAAATAGATGAGGAAAAGGTAAGAAAGCTAGAAAAAGAGGGTGAAGTGCCAAAACAAAGCACTAAAACCGCTATTGAAATCAATAAAAATGCCCACAAAAAGCTAGAAGATACCGCCAAAAGCAAAGCGGAACTAATAAAAGATGCACTCAAAAAAGTGGTTATCAATAAAAATATGTCTGTTTCACCAGAAACGGCACTTATTTTTATGGTTATCATTTTTGCAGGCTTTATGTTTATGACCACCAGACAAATCAAACAGGACGGAATAGATGCTATTGAGCGTATGAGAGACGTGAAAATTGATAATGATAAAAATAAGGTGGGAAGTTAGAAGTACGAGGGACGAAAAAATACAATAATGACTTTTAATTTTCCAAAAAACTCAAAAATGATTTACATACAAGCACCGCTCCCATTTCAGGGGCAAAAAAGAGATTTTTTAGTACAATTTAGGCAAGTGATTAAAAAATATCCCAAAGATACCGTTTTTGTGGATTTGTTTGGTGGTAGTGGTTTACTTTCTCACACCATAAAAACTATTTATCCAACTGCTACGGTGGTTTATAATGATTTTGATAACTATTCTAAACGACTTTTGAATGTGGCGACTACCAACGAAATTTTAGCGCAAATCAGAGAAATAACCAAAGATGCACCCAAAGAAAAACGCTTGAATGAAGCGCAAAAAGAGCGTATTATCAAAATACTAAAACAAGCAGAAATAGAAGGTAAATACATTGATTATTATACTATTAGCACAAGTATTTTATTCACAATGAACTACTTTACAAGCATTTCAGAACTAGAAAAAGCACAATTATATAACAGGTGTAGAATTTCTAATTATGATGCAAACGGCTATTTAGACGGTTTGGAGATAGTAAGGCAGGATTATAAAACGCTTATTCATAGCCACAAAAATACTAAAAATGTGGTTTTTATTGCAGACCCTCCTTATCTTAATACGGATTGTGTCAGTTACAAAAGTGCTAATTTTTGGACAATAAAAGAGTATTTGGATATTTTGACACAACTCAACAATGAAAGATTTATCTATTTTACAAGTTCCAAAAGTGGAATAGTTGATTTGTGTGAGTGGTTAAATGAGCATACTAAGTTTAATCTTTTTGAGAACGTAAAAATAGAAAAGAAAATCAAAAAAGGGACGGTCAATTATACGGATATGATGATTTATAATTAAAAAAAGTGCTTACTTAATAGGCGACTGTAAAGCTCTAACTATCAGGTAAAAACTATATTTTAACCTTAGTTGGATAGCTAAGAAGATAAAGGTTGCAAAACAGCACAGGTGAGCTAAAATAGCACATTATCTGGTAGCTTTATCTTGATGCAAAGATACGAAATGAAAACTATTTCCAAACAAAAACCCAAAAAAATAAACAATGAAAACCTTTCAAACACTCCTAGTAAAAGTAGCTAGAACACCAGAAAACGAGGCTATTTTAGAGAAAATCAGCAAAAAAGAGCCGTTCCCAGCAAATAACCTGCATAATTTTTCAGGTAACAAAAATGTTTATTTTACATCAGAAACTACCAGTTTAGGTTTAGCCATTGCTACACAAAAAATGCTTTTACGCACCTTAGAAAGAGAAAAAAAGGCTTTTTCTGTGGAACAAATGGAAATAGACAAAAGCAAAAATACAATGTTTTTGCCTATCATTATTGCAAAATATTTGATAAACAACAAAAAAGACCAAGAACAATACACCAAAGAAATTGAAGTATTAGAAAATGTGCCTTTCCAGTCTATACAGCTAGCTTTTGTAGGCGAGGTAAAAGAAAAAACGGCTTTTAATAAAGCTATCAAAAAAATGAAACTTGCTAAAAAATAGGTAAAACCTTATGGAACAAGAGAAAAGAGAGCCGTTTATACAGGCTTGCATAGGCGGAAAAGGTGTAGGCAAAACCTACACTACACGCAAAGAAGTAGCAAATGCAGTAAAAAATGGACGTAAAACATTACTTTTTGATGCCTCACTAGACCCAGAACTTATCAACTACAAACCTTTGCGTTTGGAGGATATTCCCACTTTTATGAAACAAAAAACACCAGAAATAAGGCGTATTTTGGGCGTGGATAAGTTTGGGCAAGAACTTAGCGCAGAAGGCAAATTGACTATGCTGAAAGACATTTTGGGCGTTTTTCGTGGCGGTATTTTGGTGATAGAAGATTTTAATAGTGATAGAAGATTTTAATAATTATGCGGTGCAAGTCAATCATATTCCAGAGCTGATAGGCACTATTACGACCAATAGGCACAAGAATTTGGATATTATTTTTCATTTTCAAAGTCTAAAAGCCTTAGATACGAGAATGTTCCAAAACGTCAAATGGGTACGGATGCACAAAGATTTGGAAAACCCTGACACTATGAAAGACCGTTTGTCTGACAAATACGAGGTTTTCAAAATTGCTAGTATCATCATAGATACAGAGTACCGCAAAGATACACCAAAAGGAAAGCGTTTTTATTGCTATGTTGCTACTGATGTACTTAAAATTCACGGCGTTACGAGCAAACAATTCACCAATGCGTGTATCAAATACCTGAAAGAAAATAGCACTCAAATAAGCAAAATAAAGAGAGCAAACAGCCTTAAAACAGATGCAGAAGCCTTTAAATATTTTATTGAAGAGAAAAAACAAGCGTACTTTCCAAAAGAAAAATCGTAAAAAGTGCTATCTTTGAGAAAAATAAGTGAAAAGAATGTATAAAATCAAAGAATATGGCTGATAAAACAGAAAAAGACAACCCAGAAAAACACCCTTACGACAATATTTTTAAGGATAGATGGACGGCAAAAGCCCTAGATGTCCTAAAAAAGCAATTAAAAGAAGATTTTTCAGGTCAGGAGGAAAAACCAACAGAATTTAGCAGAAAGCTATACAAGGCGGATTTTGTCTATTTGAAAGATAAAAATGGTGAAAAAAAAGTTTTTCACCTTGAAATCCAAACAGCAGACGACCCTAAAATGCTCGCAAGAAGGCTTCTTTATGCTGGTTTTTTGTATGATGATTATGGCGTACCTATTACGCAAGTAGTGCTTTATTTGGGCAATAATAAAACAGTCAATAAGGCTAATATTGGTTTTAATTATGAATACAAAGTAATTTACATCAAAGATTTAAGTTATGAAACCTTTTTAAAAAGCAAAAATACACTTGCTTTTGCTATTTTGGGCAGATTTGGTATTTATAGCCTAGAAACAGTCCTCAAAGATATTTTTAAGGCTGCGGACAAGTTTTTAATTACTGGAAAAGATTTGTTGGAATTGCAACAAGATATTGAAAAATTTAGTACCTTGCGTGGGTTAGAAAAACAAATAAAACTTTTAATGCCTAAAATTATGCCATTTGACATTGATATAACAAAAACGCCCACTTTCCAAGAAGGTAAACTGGAAGGTAAACTAGAAATTGCAGAAGCGTTGATACTGGATAAGATGCCACTCAAACAAGTAATGAACGCCACAGGGCTTACATTACTGCAAATTACTGAATTACATCTAAGATTAACTAAGAAAAAAGAGTAAAACTTTTAATGCCTAAAATTATGCCATTTGACATTGATATAACAAAAACACCTACTTATCAAGCTGGTAAGGAAGAAGCGGAGCAGAAAGCGGAGCAAGAAAAACTTGCTATTGCGGAGGCAATGCTCTTAGATAAAATGCCCCTTGAACAAGTAGTTAAGTTTACAAAACTTACATTGTTGCAAATTACGGCTTTGCAAATAAAGTTAAGTAAGAAAAAGTAAAAAATACTTCACCACAAAAAACGCCTTAAATCATTGATTTAAGGGCTTTTTTTTAGTTATTTTTTCTTTGCTACAACAGGTGGTTTGTACCTGATTTCGCACCAATCAATGATAGTTTTTGCATCTGCAAAACCAATTTTTATAATAGCACTATCCAAGATGCCATCATAGCCCATTGACCTATGCAGTACAAAATAAGCACTTTGAACAACAGCCGTAATTTTTTTATCAGTTTTTGCGGCTTCCTCAATGTAGTTTTTGATTTCGTGCCTACCTTTTGATTTAATGGTAAAAACGGCTTCCATAGCAACTAATACGCCATTCCAAGCGGTATTTCCAGCCATTTTTACGTATTTTGGGTCGTCATAATATTTGCCTTCCATTTCAGTATTTTCAAGCAATACTTTTTTAGCGTTAGCAATATAACGCCTTGCTTCTTCAATTTGGTTATCTTTTGGTTTCATTTTGGTAATTTTTTTTACAAAGATACAAAACTATTTTTGTAACTCAAAAACAAATCCAAACGAATAAAAAACCCTCCAAAGAAACGACCAAAACGCTGGAAATAGCGTTTTGGTTATTTTTTTGGTAGTTCATTTGGTTTTTTTGCAATAGTATCAAATATTTCACTAGACAAATCTTTAAAAACCCACTTTCCCAAATTCCAAACGAATAAGAAAACGCCCAAATCAGTATGTTTAAAGCACTTTTTAAGTGTTTTGTATTTATTTTTATTATTACGTTCATTTAGATTTCTTGCAATGCTTCTAAAAACCTTTTGCACCTTGCAGCAACAAAAAGAAGGTAAAAACTACTTTCTTCAAAACGTAAATTAAAACGTACAAAATTATGAATTTGAGAGATTTGGCACTTGTTGCATTGATTGTAATTGTGAGCTTGCTTGCTTATCACAAAGGAATAGCACCATTACTAGACAAAAAAGATACCCCTACTGTTTAGTAGGGCGTATTTTTCAATCTTTCTTTTATTTTTTAGTTGTTGTTTTGAGTAGGCTAATCATATATAGTAATGCAAATTTATTAGAAACTGAAAAGTCGCCTCCGCTGAAAAACGCCACTGCTACCCCCACGCACACAAGATAAACCGCTTAAACCGTACTTGTAAATTTGGGTACAACAAAAAAATAAAGTTCATAATAACAAAGTGGCAAACGCCAAGCGCAAAGCCCAAGCGCAAATAAAGTGGGAATGAGTACAATGTGATAATTTCAAAGAAACAAATAACACAAAAACGAAATAAAAAAACAATGAAAAATACATTGAAAAATTTTGAAAACGAGCTTTTAGAGAAAGATTTTGAAAGTTTTGATGCCGACGGCTATGATGCTGACGGTTTTGATGCCGACGGCTATGATGCTGACGGTTTTGATGCCGAAGGCTATGATATGGACGGAAATTATGACGAAAGTTATGACGAAGGTTATGATGAAGGTTATGATGATTTCAACGGAAAACAAAGTTTGTCGCTTTCAGAGCAAGTACTTGATGTTGTTGTTACGAACAGTACAGGTGCAGCCTTGTCTGCTAAACTCTTTGCAGGTAACAGAAACGGTAATGTACCTAACTACAACAACCCTGCTGGTATTGTAGTAACGTCTAATAATTCTGTTGCTGGTTATGGTCAATTACTGGAAACGGTAAAATCTCAACCAATGACTGTAACAGGTATGACAATTTTCGTAGCCAATGCGGCACAGTTGTCTAATCAGGTAGATTTTATCCAGTACCAAGCTGGTGGCTCGCAAAACACGCAGCCGTTCCGTCCTTCTTCTCGCAGAAGTCCAACGTACCAACAGCCAAATATCATTGAGGTTAAAAACTTGAAATTTGATATTTCTGGTAATGACGAGATGAGTTTTGTAATCAACGCCAACGAACAAGTAACTTTCACGTTATTTGTGAGCCACAAAGTTGATTTAGCTAATTTGAGCAGAGGACGTTCTGTAATGGTGCAAAAACGTAAGCCAAGACGTAAAAAAAGATTTGGAAAACGTAGCCGCTAGTATAAAGCGTATTCGCCCAAAAAGCGTATAAAACTAAAAAATCATTATAAAATGAGAGCAAAACCTAATCAAAGTAACGGATTAAAGCCTTTGGTGAATTATATAGCCACTACCAATAAGAAAGAAGTGGCGCAAATACTCCAAAATGAGCATTTTGTTAGAAATATAGACAGAAAACCAAGCAGAGAAGTAGCGGAAGATGTAATGTCGTTTTTAGGGGAAGAGAAAAAGAAAGGTAATTTTTTGAATAGCATCAAAAAAGTGCTTAATGCGCACCCAGACAAAGATTTAATACTTGAAATGTTTGGAAAACCGTTGCCTAAGAAAATGGACGTAAGAGTATGTTTAGAAACTATTTTATAAAAATATAACAATGTAATATATCAAATTTTTATTGTAATTTTGTATAAAAATAACATCATTATATTCAAT